>JAFRTJ010000052.1 GCA_017427185.1 Bacteroidaceae bacterium
CATTCATTTTTTGCAGATGACGAGTTTATGTTTGTTCGAAGCACTTCTCAAAGCTCGCTTTCAAGATGCTTCAAAAAAACATAAACCTTTATTCATAGAATAAAGCAATCCTGTCCAGGATTGTCATCTGCAAAAAAACATTTCCTTTATTTCTGCGGAGCAATAAAAACATCTGTGCTTTCTGTGCTTTCCGTGTGAAATTAATTTGTGTTCGAAAGAAATCTGTGCTTTCCGTGCTTTCTGTGTGAAATTAAATCCGTGTTATCTGTGTGACCTCAACTATATAAATATGTATCCTTAAATCGGATAAATAGAAAAAGATTTTTTTTATGATTACGACAGTACAATCTAAGACAACAGAAATGAGCACTGTGGATGCCCTTTGGGTACTCATTCAGGGTCAGACAAAGGCGGTGCGTAAGGCTCTTACCAAGCGTCTGCTCGCAGAGGAAGAAAAAACCAAGGCACAACAGCGTATGGTCAAGGAGAGTCTTACAAGAGCTTTTGATGAACTGCATGCGGGAAAGGTGCATCCAGATGCTCGCAACCTCTTTGACGACGAAGAACTGTGAAAGTAACTATTGGCTATTTGGACGAGTTCAAACGAGGGGCGAAGGCTCTTCGTAAGAAATATCCATCGTTTCAGTCCGACTATGAAACCTTCCTGAAAGAGTTGGAAGCCGATCCATTCGGAGGTGAGCCCCTTGGTCAACATACTTATAAATACCGCATGGCCATCGCTTCAAAAGGTAAAGGAAAAAGTGGAGGTTCACGTGTACTGACATACAATATTCAGCAGCAGCCGGAGGATGAAGTATTGGTAACGCTGATGACTATCTATGACAAGAGTGACATCAGCAATGTTTCAGAGAATTATATCCGAGCCCTTGTTCAACAAATAGAAGACAAAAAATAGTATTTTAGTTCTTTATTTGTTGTAACCCTATACAGTTTTTTTGGTCGCTGCGTTTGTTTTTGGATTTAATATTCATCTGTGCTTTCTGTGCTTTCCGTGTGAAATTAATTCGTGTTTTCCGTGTGAAAAATGACAGACAACGAGATAACATACAAGATTCGTGGAGCTGTTTATGATGTTTATACAGTTCTTGGGCCAGGATTGCTGGAGTCGGTCTACGAGGAAGCGTTGGCGCTCGAACTGGAGCAGCGTGGTTTGTCTGTGGTGCGCCAGAAGCAGGTACCCATCTGCTATAAAGGCACTGTATTGAAGACTGAACTACGATTAGACATCCTTGTGGAAGATCAGGTTATCGTAGAGTTGAAATCAGTCGAAGAAATGAAAAATGTGTATTCAAAGCAGCTTCTCACCTATCTTCGATTGATGAATAAGAAGACAGGACTTCTTGTGAATTTCAACACAGATGATATCCTCAATTCCATAAAACGTATAGTAAATTAGTTCACACAGAACTCACAGAAATTCACAGAAAGGATTATTTCAACTTAGTTCACACAGAACTCACAGAAATTCACAGAAAGGAATATGCTAATGATGCAGCACCCATTTTTTGCAGATGATGAGTTTATATTTGTTCGAAGCACTTCTGAAAGCTCGCTTTCAAGATGCTTCAAAAAAACATAAACCTTTATTCACAGAATAAAGCAATCCTGTCCAGGATTGTCATCTGCAAAAAATCATTTCCTTTATTTCCGCGGGACAATAAAATATCTGTGCTTTCTGTGCTTTCTGTGTGAAATTAATCCGTGTTATCTGTGAGACATTACTAGTCCTATGCAACAAGAACAGAAGTTTTCGTTAAGCAAAACCACGCAAGCCCTCCTCATGCTGGTGCGTCTCAGCATCGGCAAGGAGTCGAATCCCCATTTCCCAGACCATATCAATTGGCCCCGCCTGATAGAACTGGCTAACAAGCAGGGATTGGCAGCTCTGGCAAGTGATGGCTTGCAAATATACTACGACACCCATCCCCAGGTCGATGCCGCCACGCAAGCAGTACTCGATCCTCTGTATGCCAGAGAGCTTAATATCCCCCGTCTGCAATTCCTGGGAATGCCCAATCATCAGCGCAAGCTCTACCGTCAGCATGAACAGGCGGTGGGTAATCTGGCCCGCTTTTATGCCCAGCACGACATCCCCATGATGCTCCTCAAGGGACATGGCCTCAGTCTCAACTATCCCAAGCCAGCTTTGCGCCCCTGTGGGGACATCGACATCTATCTCTTTGGCAAATGGCGAGAGGCAGACCGTGCTATCCACGAAGAGAAGGCTATTGAGATAAGTGATGAGCACGAACATCACACCACTTTTGATTGGGAGGAAACGTTAGTGGAGAATCATTATGATTTTGTAATCACCCTCACTCGTCGCTCCAACCGTAAGTTGGAGGCTGAGCTCAAGCAGTTGGCGCAGGACCGTAGCCATACCCTCGAGATTGAGGGGCAAGCCATCTATCTCCCCTCGCCCAATCTCAACGCCCTTTTCCTTCTTCGTCATCTTGCTTTGCACTTCTCTTCCGTAGGGATGTCTTTGCGTCAAATCTTGGATTGGGCATTCTTTGTGGAGAAGCAGGGAACCCAGGTGGATTGGTCTTGGCTGGTGGAGCGTGCGCGCCATTACAATATGCACTGTTTCCTCTCCTGCATTGACCAGATTAGTGTGGAAAAGTTCGGATTCTCCCCCTCCATCTTCCCAGTTTTGGAAACCGATACCAAGCTGACAGAAAAAGTTTTCGAGGATTGTTTCCATCATGCCCGCGTAGCTGAGAATGAGACCCTCTTCGATAGGATGAAACGTTGGTCCACCCGTGGCTGGCAGTACAACATCTGTTTCAGCGACTCCCGTCTGTCCTATCTGCTAACCTCGATTTGGGGATATTGGGGTGGTAAAAATAAATAAATGAACACGAATCATTATCTGTGATTTCTGTGCTTTCTGTGTGACAAAACTAACGAAAAAAATAACACTTTAGTTTATATAAAATGATTAATGTTGGAATTATTGGATGTGGCTTCGTAGGTGGAGCCCTTAGCACACTTTTAGAGCATCTCCATGAACTCAATGTTTATTTCCGTGGAGTAGAGGAGCAAGTATAAACCATTAGTGTTCAATGCTATACTCATTGAATTCCTCAAACACGACGTCTTGCGTAGCCTCGCCAAAGATGGTGCGTAATTTACGGATTGAGGTGTCTTCTTCCGAGAGACATTAGTTGGTGAGAAGATTATTAGAATGTCGAACAATAATCAAATTGAAAATGTCAGTATCAGTACAAAAGGATAGAATTGAGTTCATAGATGCAATGAGGGGGTTCACCATGTTGTTAGTGGTGTTTAGTCATGTATTGACCATTTCATTCAAAAGCAATCCCAATTTTAGTTTTAATGAGATTTTTATATCTTTTAGAATGCCGTTGTTCTTTTTCTTAAGTGGTTTTTTGTGTTATAAAAGCGGTAAGTTTTCCCAGATAAAAGGAATTTTAGAATTTGTCAAAAAGAAGTTTATTGTACAAATAATTCCGACAGTCATTTTCATAACCATCTATGCGTTTTTGTTCCAATCAAGCCTCGGAGAGATGTGGTTACATACTTATAAAGGAGGCTATTGGTTTACCTTTGTCCTTTTCTTCTATTTCTTGTTTTTTGTAATATCTTTTGTCATTAGTAATATCACCAAGAAAAGAAAATTAAAAGTTTTAATAATCGGGGGAGGGGGCTTGCTTATATACATGTTGTCACTATTTTCGGTTCATTCTTATTGCCCTTGGAAGGGGTCCTGGATTAGTGGCTTTTTCTCCATTCCATTGTATAAATACTACATTTTCTTTTTGTTTGGTGTTTTCGTAAAATGGCAATACGAGCGGTTTAATTCGCTTTTAGTCAGAAAATGGTTTCTTACTAGTTGTATTATTTTGTTCTTCGTTCTGCAAACCTTATCGTGTTTAATGGCAGATTTAGGGGGACTCGTCTGGCAATTAAGAGGTTCGATCATAAAGCCAATTCTTGGTTTTTTAGGTGTAATCATCGTGTTTGCTTGTTTCAAACAATATAAAAATTCGTTTACCAATAACACTTTTGTGGGGCGTGGATTACAATATATAGGTCAAAGAACTTTGGATATTTATTTGTTGCATTATTTTTTACTACCCAAGAATCTTTCCATGTTGGGCGATTTCTTTATGCTATACAACAACCCCATAGTTGAATTGATTGTAGGATTGTTTTTTGCCTTGTTAATTGTAGGTTTTTGTTTGGTAATTAGTAACGTTATACGAACAAGTGATGTGCTAGCCAAAGCATTGTTCGGCAAAGTTATTTCGAAAGGATAATAGTTCTATTTACATTATTTTCGATGCTTAATACATTTGCTCAGAAACTGAAAAATGCCCCATTGTTTAAAGACTCATTTTGGGCTTTGCTAGGGAGTGTTTTGGGTAAGGGGCTTTCTTTGCTTGCAGGTATTCTCGTTGCAAGGTTCTTGGGCAAAGAGTTGTTTGGCCAATATGGTTTAATAAAAAACACTTTAATTAATATTGCAGTCTTTTCTACCCTTGGATTGGGATATACAGGAACAAGATATATTGCAAAGAGTTTTGCTGACAATAAAGGAGAAATACGGCACATTATCAGAATTATTTATAGAATTACTCTGATAGCCAGTGGAGTAGTTGCCTTGTGCGTGCTTGTTTTTGCAAAGCCGATAGCTGTTTTCCTAAAGGCTCCAGAGATGGACAATGCTTTGAGGCTTACTTCCTTGATTGTTGTTTTTAACGCTGTCAACACTACGCAGATTGGAATTCTTTCAGGGTTTAAAGAATTCAAGGAAATAGCAAAAAATAACACTTATGCGGGAATTGTTACATTTGTGAGTTCTGGTGTTCTTGCTTATTTGGGGGGATTTGAGGGTGCATTGGTTGCCTTGTTGATTTCCATGTTGTTCAATGCCGTCATTAACTTTTATTCTACAAATAAGGTTTTAAAGACCATACCTCCAGCACCTTCCGAGCAAGCAACCTCCACCAAGGAAATCATGTCTTTCTCCATTCCTATTGCCTTGCAAGAAAGCATGTACACTTTTGTTCACCTTGCAAGTTCTTATCTGATGATTTTCTATGGAGGCTATGGTGAAATGGGCATTTTGTCTGCGGCATCACAATGGAGTTCGGTCATGTTGTTCATTCCTGGAGTGATGAAAAATGTGATGCTTTCCTATTTTTCCTCATCAGAATCAACCACCACCTTACGAAAAAAAATGCTTCTGATCAATGGATCTTGCACCCTTATTCCCTGGGTTTTCATTGCGTTGTTGTCAAAGTTTATTGCTAGTTTTTATGGCGAGAGCTTTGCAAACCTTCACTGGGTTCTTATCATTTCTTGTGCACATTCCATTTTTTCAAGTATGTCGAGTGTAGTGGTGTACGAGTTTGTCGCTCAGGGAAAAAACTGGCAAATGTTTTTCCTTCGTTTAGGTCGCGATAGTTCGGCTATTTTGTTGTCATGGTGGTGTCTGGCCAATGTAAAAACTATTCAAGCATCCATGTTGTCTTCAAGTTCTGGTTCTTTTGTAGCTTTTCTCTTTATGATTGTTTTATTATATCTGAGTAATCGTTTTGACAATAACAATCTCCCCAAAATGATTGCATCTTATAAGTAAAGCTGAATTCAACAATGAATGAAACTGTTCTTTGAAATATTGAATTTCGAAAATTGTTTTTTGATTATATTGAACTGATTTTGTACATATTGTATAATCAGTTTAATCATTTTAGTCTAATTAACTAAGCTTTGTGATATTTTTTATGAAGATAAATAATGCAGTTCTTTACTTCTCAAACAAAATAATACATTTATTGCCAGAAACCAGATGTTTCGGCATTAAAAATTTTTTGCTCCGAATGAGTGGGATTAGAATTGGAGCTAACGTTAGGATATGTTCAAGTGTCTACATAATTGGCAGCGGGCATATAGCTATCGGTGATAACACATTTATCGGTCCTCATACATTTATTCATGTTTCATCCTCAATTCTGATAGGGAAAAATTGTGATATTTCATCTAAAGTAACCATCTTGAATGGAAGTCATGAAATAGATTTTTATGGCGATCATGTTGCTGGTAAAGGGAAATCTGAAGATGTATTTATTGGGGATGGATCATGGATTTGTACAAATGCTACTATACTGGGCAGTTCTCGTATCGGGAACAATTGTTTGGTCGCTGCATCTAGTACAACTAAAGGAAATTATCCGGATTATACTGTAATTAAAGGTTGTATTGCAGAAGCATTTCCCATAACATAATTGATATAATTATGAGAAGATTTTTTAATTGTCTCTTTTTTAATGACTATGAATTATCATTCTCAATAACAGTTTTGGGAAAGATAATAGCATTTTTAACAGCACTATCTGTTTGTGTTCTTGTTTCTGGTTTTTTATATATGATTCCAGGAAAGCATTATCTTTATTATTTTTCTTGTGCATTATCACTGTTGTACATTTTTTATAAAGGTGGTAGTGGTATAAGATTAAATAAACAAATGTTTTTTTTATATGTTATAATTTTTCTGAATGTGTTAGTATTACCTATACTTCCCTTGTTTAGGTCACAAGAAAGAGCAGCTTATTTTTTCTTTATAACAATGGTTTGTTCGCCAGTAATAGAGTCTCAGGCGGCATTCGCATATAGAGAGCGACTTTTCAAGTATATTTTAATAGGTTTTTCCATTCTTACAGTATTAAGTTTCTTTTGTTTTTTCTTGGGTATCAATATGATGCCTTTTAACAGAGAAGGTTCGATGGAATTATACGAGGATTATATGAATGTTGGTGGCAAGTTTAGTGGTTTGTTTAACCACTCTATGATACTTGGACCAATTGCTGCTTTAACGGCACTCGTACATTTCAACTTATACCTAAAATATAATAAAGCATATAGGTTGATTCTTTTTTTTATATGCTCTATGTCCTGCCTGTTTTCTGCATCACGTGCTGCTTTATTTGGATTAGCTTTGGGTATTTCATTGCTTTTTTATAAGTTATTGGTTAACAGACACTCTTATCTGAACATTAACAAGGTCATATATATATTTATCATTTTTATATTGATATTAATCCCAATAGCAGATGTGGCTTTTTCTGGGTTAAAGAATAAGATGGAAATAACCAAAGAGCAATTTGGCAGTTTCAATAGTAGAGAAGCAAAGTTTAAAAGTCGACTTCATGAATTTTCAGAATCTCCCCTTTGGGGTGTGGGTTTTGCATCCATTGATATAAACACAGGAGATGTGTATAACAAGATATCGGGTCAGATTGAACCAGGCTCATCACATTTAGCTGTATTAGCGCAAACAGGACTCATAGGAATAACAGCCTATATTGTGTTATTATATGGCGCCCTAAAAAGAGTTAAGAAGCAACCCTTTGTAAAAGCGAACATTGCATACTCCTCCTTTTGGATGTTTTTTGGACATGGATGGGGAGAAGGCTGGATATTTGCCCCAGGAGGTATGGTTTGTTTTATGTTTTGGTTGACTCTGTCTCAATGCTACGATTTTGATTTAAAATAGTTGAATATTCAAATAGTTCTCTTTATGTGTAAGCGAAAAAAAATACTGATTTTCAATGGTTATTATGTTCCTGCAAAAAAGTATGGTGGTCCATTGACAAGTTGTAAAAATGTCGTGAAAACATGTTCTGATGAATTCGAATTTTATATTGTGGCACGGAATCATGACGTTGGCTCTAAAGCTGTTTTCCCCAATTTGCATGAAGGTTGGAAACTTGTTGAAGGAGCTATGGTAAAATATATTGCTGCCGACGAACTGAATTACGATAAAGCAGCTTTGAGAAGTTTGTTGGAAGAAATAAAGCCTGATTTAATTTGGTTTGCAGGTATTCTTGTTCCTGGAATAAAATTAAAGACTATCGAATTAGGCCGGGAAATGCGTATACCTATTCTTCTATCTCCTCGAGGTGAAGTTAGTCATGATCGGATCAAGATCAAAGCATGGAAAAAGAAGCCCTATTTGTTTTTAACGAAGTTGCTTGGGTTTTATCGAGAAACATATTACCATGCAACAAGCAATGATGAAGTTGTTGGTTTAAAAAAATATGTTGATGCTCCAGAGAACAGGATTTTTTTAGTGCCAAATATTGCTGTTCCATTGGAATCACTTCGTTCGGAGTATCATAAAAAACAAGGGGAATTGCGAGTTGTTTTTATAGCTCGAATTCAAATGGTTAAAAATATAAAATTCGCAGTTCAAGCGGTTTGTAAAATGAAATCAAAAGTACAGTTTGATATATATGGGCCGCTAGAACAACCGGAATATTTGAAGGAATGTATGGAAATAGCAAAAACTGCTCCTCGTAATGTTACTATTAGTTATTGTGGTGAACTAGATCCCACAGTTGTGGGAAAGTGTTTTCGTAAATATGATTGTTTCTTATTCCCGACGATTAATGAGAATTATGGGCATTCAATCGCAGAAGCTCTTGCAAATGGTGTTCCTGTTATTTTAAGCAAGGATACAACTCCTTGGAATGCTATTAACGATAAGGCTGGATTTGTTTGCTCATTAAATGATATTAATGATTTTACATGTGCCCTTGAAAAAATTGCAGCATTCAATAACGAAGAATACCATGAACTGCAATTAAAAGTACAAGAGTTTTATAAAGAAATTTCTGCTAAAGACAATGCTATAGAAGGTCATAAAATTATGTTCAACTCAATCATTGATGATTACTGTAAAAGAAATAGAGTTTAACCATGGTATATGATAAAGTGTTTATTACTAGCTTGCCTTCTTTCTACAAGATTAGATTGTGGAATGAGGTAGCAAATAGATGCAAGATTTTTGTTATATTTACAGAAAGAACTTCTCAATCAAGGAATGAAGATTTTTATCATGGACAAATAAATTTTGACCATGCTTTTATTCTAGGATGCAAAATATCTCAGACAACTAGAATCCTTAATTGGTTTAATAAAAATAAGGCTTCAGAAATAGTTTTTGGAGGATGGGATAGACTTCCCAATATTGTACTTGCAATTCTTTTTGGTAAAATTAATAATTCAACAATAATTGAGAGTACAATATATGAATCTATTGCCTCTGGTCTTAAAGCCATAATTAAAAGGTTTTTTATTAGCCGAATGTCAAAAGTATATGTTCCAGGAGAAGCTAATGCCATGCTTGCAAAAGCTTTAGGTTTTAAGGGGGATATTGTTAAAACGGGTGGATGTGGAATACTTAATTATTTATCTCAACCAAATTATGTTCCGTTAAGAGAGGTGAAAAACTTCCTATTTGTTGGAAGATTAATTCCTGTTAAAAATCTGGAGTTTTTAATTAATGTCTTCAATACTCTTCCTAATCTAAACTTGACAATTGTTGGTTTTGGTGAATTAGAAAGAGAATTAAAAAAAATAGCTAATGATAACATTACTTTTACTGGGGCTATAGACAACAAATTGTTATCAACAGTATATAAAAAGCATGATGTATTTATTTTGCCAAGTAAAAATGAGACTTGGGGTTTAGTTGTTGAGGAGGCTCTCAATAATGGCCTGCCTGTTATTGTTAGTGATCGTGTTGGATGTGGTATGGACTTGGTTACATCAGAAACAGGATTAATTTTTGATTATCGCAATAAAGAATCCCTATGTGATGCAGTCATAAAAATGACAGATATTCAATTCTATAACCAGTTAAGATATAATATATCAAAAATTGATTTTCTTCAAAGAGCAAATAATCAAATAGAAGTATTCTCTCGTATAAAATAAATTATATAACGATTGCCGCACTGATTAAATTGTTCTATAGGCGACAAGATGAATTACAAATAATTCGAACTTCCTTTTCCCTTCTGTTTTTTTACAATTATGTATAAGCGTTTTATAAAAAGATATATAGATATTATAATTGGACTTGTGGCTCTGCCATTTGTTATATTAGTCATTATTTGTTTTGCTCCCATTATCTGTTTGACTGATAATGGGCCAGTATTTTACAATGCTATTAGGGCTGGGAAGAATTACAAACCGTTCAAAATGTTCAAACTACGAAGCATGTATGTAAATAGCCCAGACTTGAAAAATGCGGATGGCAGCACGTTCAACAGTGATAATGACCCTCGTGTCACTCCTATTGGACGCTTTATGCGTAAAACAAGTTTGGATGAGTTCCCGCAGTTCTTTAACATTCTGTTGGGTGACATGAGTTTCGTAGGGCCAAGACCGAAACTGTGGAGTAACAAAAGTAATGTGGATGATATGAGTGAGACATACAAAAAGAGCTATAGTGTAAAGCCAGGAGTAACAGGTTACGCTCAGGCATACTTCCGTAATAGTATCACTCAGGACGAGAAGTTCAAGTGGGACGCCTATTATGCTGATAACATCTCCTTTTGGATGGATGTCAAAATCTTGTGGCAGACGGTTATTTCGGTATTAAAACGGAAGAATATTAATACGAGTTTTTGACCCCTGGGTTTTAACGTTGACCTTAACTTTAACCATAGATGGGACCAAGAAATTTTAGAGAATACCAAGTATGGAATGAGGCGGTGGACTATGCCACATACGTATATGAAGTTACAGGAAAAATGCCTTGGTTTGAAAAGAAAGGGCTTTGTGACCAATTGCAGAGGGCGGCTGTCTCAATAAGCTCCAATATAGCAGAAGGTGCGGCTCGTTATTCTGATAGAGACTTTGCTCATTTCTTGGACTTTGCCTTAGGTTCAGCGTTTGAAGTGGAGACTCAGTTAAAGATATCAAAGAATGTTGGATATCTAGATGAGACACATTACTACGAATTGGTGACTAAACTTACTTCCATAGAAAAACAGCTCAATGCTTTGATAACCTCGATTAGAAAAGAGAAAGGTCAAGGTTAAAGTTAAAGTCAAAGTTTGTGTTTATGAAAAAACTGATGATAGTGGGAGCGTCTGTGCTCCAATTGCCAGCCATACTGAAAGCGAAAGAGATGGGGTTGCATGTGGCTGTGGTGGACTTTAATCCACAGGCTGTTGGGATTCCGTATGCTGACAGGTATTATAATGCTTCCACAATGGATGAGGATGCCGTACTTGCAGCAGCTGAGGATTATCAGCCGGATGGTATTATGACGCTGGCTACGGATATGCCTATGAGGGGTGTTGCCAAGGCTTCGGACAAACTGCAGCTGCATAGTATCAACTACGAGACAGCTGTGAAAGCGACTGATAAATATGAGATGATAAAGGCTTTTAAAGAACATAATGTGCCTTCTCCCTGGTATGTTGTAGCCGACTCGTTAGAAGAACTGAAAACACATGAGGCGGATGTTTCTTTTCCATGCATCATCAAACCTACGGACAATGCTGGCAGTCATGGGGTGGCAAAGGTGTTCTCCTTTCAGGAATTGTTAGCTAACTACGAATATGCTCACTCTTGCAGTCGACACGGGAAGGTGATTGTGGAGGAATATCTGGATGGACCTGAAGTGTCTGTTGAGGTGATGGTGGTGAATGGGGAAGTGAATATACTGCAAATCACAGATAAGATTACCACAGGTGCACCGCACTTTGTTGAGATGGGGCATACACAACCTTCACGACTTCCATCGGAAACTCAACAGCAGATTAGAAGTGTGGCAGAAGCGGCATGTAAGTCCATTGGGATAGATAAAGGACCTGCTCACGTGGAAATGAAGGTTACGACTCGTGGGCCTGTGATGATAGAGCTTGGTGCTCGCATGGGTGGCGACAATATCACTACTCATTTGGTACCGTTGAGCACAGGTGTTGATATGATAAAAGCTACAATTGATGTGGCTTTAGGTCATGAACCGGATATTACGCCCACATTACATTGTGGCTCTGCTATTCGTTACTTTGAAGTACCATTTGGTACAATTAAAACAATCGAAGGTGATGATGATGCCAAGAAAAAGCCAGGCGTAATACAGATTACCTTCACGAAAGGTGTTGGTGATGAATCCACGCCCATCGAGTGTAGTAATGACCGAATTGGGTTTGTGATTGCGGAGGGTATGACAGCAGATGATGCGTCCAAGAATTGTGAGGAGGCTATGAGAAAAATTGAAGTTACAATAGAATAAGATATTCACATGAAAAGATTAGCAATTATTGGAACAAAAGAATTCGCAGAGCAAATCACCGACTTTGCCTTAAAAACGGGAGAGTTTGAAGTAGTAGGGTATTACGATAATGTGGAATCCAAAGGTAACATGGTAAATGGTCGACCGGTATTTGGTAAAGTCCTTGATGCAATAGAAGACTATCAGAACAATCTTTTCGATGAGATTTTCATCGGTGTGGGTTATACTCGGTTTGATTTGAGGGAACAATTTTATGATGAGCTGAAAAGAAAAGTACCTTTCGCCAATATCATCATGCCTTCAGCTAAGGTTTCTTCGGATGTGAGATTGGGTGAAGGCGTTTTTATTGGGGGCGCTACAGTTGTAGATAAAGGGACTGTAATTGATAATAACGTTTTTATACATGGAGGCTCTAATGTAGGACATAATAATTTCATAGGTTCACATACTTATATATCTGGCAGATTTAATTCAGCTGGATTTAGTGTGATAGGTAAGAGATGTTTTATTGGCATTTGTGTGATCGTGGCAGATCACATACGATTGTCAGACGATGTGTGGATAGGCTTGGGCTGCGTTGTGGCAAAAAACATAAAAGAGCCAGGCAAATACATGTCGCCAGCAGCAAAATTGTATAAAATTGAATAGTTTTAGTAACCATAGTATTGATTTAAAAAACATTAGTTATGAAAAGTTTAGATGAATTTGTAGAGCTCTTTGCAGAGCAGTTTGATGAAACCGATGCAAGTGAAATTACTGCAACAACAGTTTTCCATGACCTTGAAGAATGGTCAAGCCTTATTGGTTTGAGTGTTATCGCAATGGTGGACGAAGAGTTTGATGTAGCCTTGAAGGGTGATGATGTAAAGAACTCTGTGACAGTAGAAGATTTGTACAACAACGTAAAGAGCAAACTTTAATTCTATGGCTTTTGTCCAGTTTAAAAATGTTAGGATCGCCGGAATTTCTGCCGGCGTTCCTAAATTCGTGGCAAGCAATCTAACCCCATCAGAAGATGATGGCATTTCCTCAGAATACAGCCCGGAGGCTTTCGTTGAAGCAACTGGAGTTCTCGAACGTCATGTGTCTAATACGCTTACAACCTCCGATTTGTGCTTTGAGGCTGCTGAAAAACTAATTAGTGACCTTCAGTGGGATAAAAGTGAAATAGAGGCTATTGTTTTCGTATCTCAGACGGCAGACTACGTGCTTCCTGCAACTGCCTGCATTCTGCAAGATAGATTAGGTTTAAGCAGAGAATGTTATGCAGAAGATGTTGCCCTTGGCTGTTCTGGTTGGGTCTATGGTTTGAGCAATGTGGTGTCACTTGTTTCAACAGGCGCAATAAAGAAAGCATTGCTGTTAGCGGGAGATGCAAAGAAACGTGCTAAAGGCTCGTTAGATCCGCTATTTGGCCACGCTGGTACAGCTACAGCTATTGAATACTCAGAAGGGGCAAATGGCTTTAAATTCCATTTTGGTACTGATGGAAGTGGTTACGACGCTATTATTATGCCTGATGGCGGTAGCCGTAATCAAGTATCAGCAGACTCTTTTAAATTAGAGGAAATAGAAGGCAAACAAATGCATAGACTCCAGACTCATATGAAGGGTATGGATGTATTCTCGTTTGGTATTACGACTGCTCCTAAATCTGTAAAGAAGTTAGCTGAGCGATTTGAGTTCAATTATCTGGATGCAGACTATGTCATTTTCCATCAGGCCAATATGAAGATGAATAACCAGATTGTTAAGAAACTGAAGTTGGATCCAGAACGTGTTCCTTCCTGTATGTATCGTTTTGGTAACACTTCTTCAGCGAGTATTCCTCTTACAATTGTTACACAATTGAAAGGAAAATTTGAGAACCGCCCTACAAAGTTTATTTGTTGTGGCTTTGGCGTCGGTCTCTCATGGGGTACTGTTGCATTTGTATCTGATGACAATACGGTTATTTCGGAATTAGTTGAAGTTGAAGAACCTAAAGAAGAATCAAAATGGATGTAGCATATAATCCTTTCTCCCTTGAAGGTAAGACTATCCTTGTAACTGGTGCATCTTCTGGAATTGGTAAGGCAACGGCAATAGAATGCTCAAGGATGGGCGCAAAAGTTGTCATTACTGGCCGTAATGAGGAAAGGCTGAATGAGACTTTTAATTCGTTAGAAGGTGACGGCCATATTCAAATACTTGCAGACTTGTCAAATGAGGATGATATTCAGCATCTAGTTAATGAAATCCCAGTTCTTAACGGATGCGTGAATAATGCCGGCTATAACATTATGTCTGTGATTCAGTTTATCAAAAAGGATAATTTGGACCACATTATGAATGTTAACTTGACAGCCCCTATCATGCTTACTCATTTACTTGTCAAGAGTAAGAAAATTGCTAAAGATTCCTCAATCGTCTTTACCTCTTCTATATCAGCACGTGGTAGGAACTCAGTTGGAAACAGTATGTATTCCGCAACTAAAGGAGGCCTTTCTTCATTCATGAAGAACGCAGCCTTAGAACTTGCAGCCAAGCGTATTCGTTGTAATGCAGTACTGCCTGGAATGGTGGAAACACCATTAAAAGAGGGTAAATCAAACATTACCGAGGAGCAATGGGAAATCAATAGACAGCTATATCCTTTGAAGAGATTTGGCAAACCAGAAGAAATCGCATACGGTATCATCTATCTTCTTAGCGATGCCAGTGCTTGGGTTACAGGCACTGAACTGGTTATTGATGGTGGTATGACTAGATAAATATGGCAATATTAAAATACAACAATGTGGGTATTACTGCTATCGCTGCAGGCGTGCCTAAAACAGTTATTGACAATTATCATTATGACCTAGACATTTGGCCGGAAGAGGAGGTGAAGAAGGTTGTTGACAAAGTTGGTGTCATAGAGCGTCGGTTTGTTGATGAAAAAACCTGCGCCTCCGATCTTTGTTATGCAGCAGCTGAGAAACTGATTGCCGACAACAACATCAACAAGGAAGAAATTGACTTGTTGCTATTCCTCTCGCAAACACCTGACTATCGTATGCCGGCTACCAGCATTCTGCTCCAGAATAGGCTTGGATTATCTATGTCAACGATGGCTTTTGATATTTCTTTGGGTTGCTCTGGTTTTATTAGTGCTCTTAGCATTGTATATGCCATGATGCAGAACAATGGTTTCCATAAAGCTTTACTCCTTGATGGTGAGACTCGCTCAAAGGTGTATAGTCGCAAGGATAGGCGAGAAGCCTTCATTTTTGGAGATGCTGGTGTTGCAGCGCTTATTGAGAGGGATGAGAAGTTTGGCGAAAGCCATTTCTCGTTGAATAGCGATGGCTCACGTGGTAAACTCATTATGATACCTGCTGGTGGTTATAGGAACATGAGTTCTGTAGAGACCCTTCTTGAGAAGGTTGTTGATGAGTATGGTAATATCCGTAGTGATGAACATGGCCACATGAACGGAGCTGATGTATTCAATTTTGTGATAATTGAAGTTCCCAAGGACATTAAGCGATTGATGGTTGCATCAGGTGAGGACATCCAGAAAATGGATTATTATGTGTTCCATCAAGCTAATGCTTTCATCAACAACTATATTGCCAAGAAAATGAAACTTGACAAAGAGCGAATTCCATGGACCATCCATAAGTATGGCAATACCTCATCGGTATCAGTTCCATTGACCATTGTAAGTGAGTTAAAAGACAAAATGCAAGGTAATAAGAAACTGATGCTTAGTGCCTTTGGAGTGGGCATGGCGTGGGCAACGGCAATTGTACCGTTTGTTGATTGTAAAATTAGTGAAATAGTAGAGATTTAATCAGGATGAAGTTTTTTAATTATAATATTGTAGATGAGGCTTTTATTTCTTTTAGCATATTCATATCCTGAACAAGCTGCGAGTGGATATTTGGGCGCAAACTTAAACCAAGCTTATACAAATCAGGGATGGGATATGGTGAGTTATACCCCAACTCCTTGTCGTGGTATTGATGCAGACATTCGTAAGAAATACAAAAAAATAAAATATGAGAAACGGCTAGGGGGACATCTTGTGGTGCATCGCTTTTCTATGTTTGCAGAAGGTAAGAATCCTGTCATGCGTGCTTTACGCTATTTCCTTTGTGCAATAAAGCACTTTAATCGAGGTGTTTTTGCTAAAGATGCTAGATGTTGTGATGTAATGTTTATCTATAGCACACCTCCGATTCAAGGAGCACTTGCTGCATTAGTGAAAAAAGTTCGTCATATACCTTTTATATATAATCTTCAAGATATTTTTCCTGATTCATTAGTCGGAACCAGTCTTGCAAAGAAAAGTGGATTGCTCTGGAAGATAGGTCGTTTGATCGAGAACTTCACTTACCGCAATGCGGATAAGATTATCGTCATCTCGCAAGATTTCAAACAAAACATCATGGCCAAAGGGGTTCCTGAGGAGAAAATTGAGGTCATCTATAATTGGGTGGATGAAGAAGCTGTAGTTGACGTACCGCGATCCGAGAACAAACTCTTCGACAAGTATGGGCTGAGTCGAGATAAGTTCTACATTACCTACAACGGAAATATAGGACTGACGCAGAATATGGATATGTTGATGGAGGTGGCGGAGTCGTTAGAAACAAATATGGACATTCAGTTCGTGCTGGTGGGAGAGGGAGCCTACAAGGAACAGGTGGAGAAGATGATCAAGGAAAGAAACATTAAAAATGTAACTCTACTGCCATTCCAACCCTACGAGGATATCTCTCATGTGTTCAGTTTGGGCGATGTGAGTTTAGTAATCTCCAAACCTGGAGTAGGTGCAAACAGCGTTCCGAGCAAGACGTGGAGCATCATGAGCGCTTCGCGTCCTGTGCTGGCTAACTTTGATGAGGGGGAATTGAAGGACATCGTGGAGGGAAATGTTAACCTTGACCTTGACGATAACGATAACCAGGACAATAACCTTAACCTTGACCTTGGCGTTGATGAGAACCTTGACCTTGACGGTAACCAGAACGTGGGGGCGAAGCCATGTGGAATATTCACGAAGGCAGGTGATAAGGAGGCTTTCAAGGAAGCTATTCTGAAATTGTATCGGAATCCTGAACTGTGTAAGGAATATGGTAGAAACGGGCGCCAGTTCATACTGCAGAACCTGACGAAAGAGGTGGGGACGAGGAAATATGTGGAGGTGATTAAGAGTGTGGCTGAGGAGAAAAGGAGATGAAGGGTTATTGGTTATGGGTTATTGGTTATGGGGGGAGATGAATGGTTATGGGCTATGGCGGACAAGGTTTGAATTAAGCACTCATTTTTCGGTGATATCTGTGCTTTCTGTGTGAAATTATTTATGTATATTTGCATTACGAAAATAGTTGTAACGAAATAATGCGTAATATTGAGAATCCTTTTAAGTTCGGAACTATCGTGGAGGAGGAATACTTTACGGACAGGATACAGGAAGTGAAGTATATTTGTCAGTTCCTTTGGAGCTCGAATCATTTGGTGCTGATTAGTCCACGCCGTTTCAGAAAGATGGGTATGTGATATATTCTGATCGGTACGAAATGGAGGATCCTTTCTTCAGAGAATGGATCGTGATGAATAATGGATGATATTTATAGTAATAAACAAAATATATGAAACTGAGGAATATTTCGTTCTCGCCTCCGGACATGTCGGAGGCTGAGATTTTTGAAGTGGCTGAGGCTCTTCGTAGTGGCTGGATTACAACGGGGCCGAAGACTAAGGAGTTTGAACATCTTATCTCAATGTACTTGGGTACGCGAAAGGTTGCGTGCCTCAACAGTGGCACGGCGGCAATGGAAATGGCGCTCCGCCTGATTGGCGTGGGGCCGGAGGATGAGGTTATCGTGCCTGCTTATACCTACACGGCTACCGCATCGGTGACGCAGCATGTGGGCTGTAAGGTGGTGATGGTGGATTCGCAGAAGGACTGCGTGGAGATGGACTACGATAAGCTGGCGGAGGCTATCACGGAACGGACGAAGGTGATCTGCCCTGTGGACTTGGGTGGAGTGATGTGCGATTACGACAGGATCTTTGAGATTGTGGAGGCGAAGAGGGACTTGTTCTGCCCGGCAAACGCTATCCAGAAGAAGATTGGAAGGATTGTCGTGGCTGCGGATGATGCGCATGCCTTTGGGGCGTGGCGGAAGGCTGACGTTGACGATAACGATAACGATAACCTTAACCTTAACGGGAAGGTGAAAAGGATGGCGGGGGCGATTGCGGACTTTTCGTCGTTCAGTTTCCATGCTGTGAAGAATCTGACTACGGCTGAAGGTGGGGCTCTGACTTGGGACTTGCCCTTTGGAAACGAAAACGTTGACATTAACGATAACGATAACTATTTCCCAACTGTCTCTAAGATGGAGGGGGAGACGTGGGATGAGTTGCTTTATCGGTTGGCGCAGTTGCTCTCATTGCATGGGCAGAATAAGGATGCGCTGGCGAAGACACAGATGGGGGCTTGGGAGTATGATGTGATAGGGCCGTGGTACAAGTGCAACATGACGGACGTGATGGCTGGCATTGGTTTGGCTCAACTGAAGCGGTATCCGGAGATGCTTGATCGTCGTAGGCAGATTATCGGACGTTATAATGCGGCGATAGATGACCTTAACGTTAACCTTGACGATAACCACCAAGTGAAGTATATGGATCATTATGGGGAGGATTACTCTTCAAGTGGGCATTTGTATATCACTCGTCTGATGGGTAGAAGTGATGAGGAACGTCGAGAGGTTATCATGAAGATGGCGGAGAGGGGAATTGTTTGTAATGTGCATTACAAGCCTCTGCCTATGATGACGGCATACAAGGCGTTGGGATTTGACATCAAGGACTATCCGAATGCATATCACTTGTATGAGAATGAGGTGACCTTGCCGTTGCATACGAAGTTGACGGATGAGGATGTGGAGTATGTGATAGGTAATTACGTGGATATTATCAAGAATATCTAAAAAGTTGGATTTCTTGAACACGAATCAGACATATTACTAGATAAAAGGTTTCAATTTTCTTTTGTTATTTATCATGAAGTGGCTATTAAATAAAACGGATTGGTATTTCTCAAGAAACGCATTGCCTTATTGGTGTATCCTGCTGGTGGACGATGCTGCTATTGTTGTTTCAGGAATGGTGGCATTGTATTTCAGCCTTGGTGGAGGAAATATTGCATCACATTTTTGGGAATATGTGCTTTTGTGGACATGTATGCTACCACTATATTTCATTGGTATGCGCGTGTTCCATACTTATTCCGGATTTATCCGTTATTCAAGCTTCTCCGACTTGGTAAGGGTTGTTGGGGCAGTGGTTATAGGAACGGTATTGACTGCTATGGTGTTCTTCTTGATTCCAATGCAGATAACTCAATCGTTGCCCAAATGGGAGATTATTTTCTATACGTTCATTCTATCGTTGATTCTCCTGTGGACCATCAGAATTCTAATCGGATACATGTATGCTATTTTGATTAGAGAGGAGACCCTCACAAAGACTTTTATATATGGTATACGTGAAGGAGGGGTGTCCATTGCTAAAAGTCTGCAGAACATTTCCCCTCGCCGTTATACTCTCAAGGGATTTCTGACAGATGAAAGAGAAGCTGTAGGTAAATATCTGATGGGAGTGAAGGTGCGTGAGGCAAACGAGGATACGGTAAAGATGATGAAAAGTGAGGGTGTTTCCGCCCTCTTCGTTTCTCCGCTATGTTCAGACCGCTTCCGTGAGAATGATGCTTTGGTAAATGCTTTGATAAGTGCTGGAATAAAAATCATGATGCTCCCTTCGGCTGAGACGTGGGATAAAAGTTCTCATTTGCAATTCAACAGATTGCATGAGGTGGACATTGAGGATTTGTTGCCAAGAGACAAGATTGAGGTGGATATGGAGGTGATAAGAGATCTGTTGCATGGAAAGAATATCCTCATTACAGGTGCTGCTGGGTCTATCGGAAGTGAGATGGTTCGACAGGTGGTTAAATTTGAACCTGCCGAATTGATATTGGTGGATCAGGCTGAGACTCCGATGCATGATGTTCGTCTGAAAATGGCTGAAAAACATCCGGATATTGCAGCTGAGACCATCGTGGCAAGTATCACAAACAAGGAATGTATGGAGAAGATTTTCTCTGAACACAGGCCTGACTATGTGTTCCATGCAGCAGCGTATAAGCACGTGCCGATGATGGAGGATAATCCGGGGATGGCTGTGCAGAATAACATTTGTGGAACTCGTGTGATAGCTGACCTTGCCGTGAAGTACGGAACGAAGAAGTTTGTGATGATTTCCACGGATAAGGCGGTGAACCCCACGAATGTGATGGGGTGTTCGAAGCGTATCTGTGAAATCTATTGTCAGAGTCTTGATAGGGCGATTCATGAAGAGAATCGTGAGAAGAAGATTCTGCAGGCTGACGGTACACCTGCTATCACGCAGTTTGTGACGACTCGATTTGGCAATGTGCTTGGATCGAATGGGTCGGTTATACCACTCTTCAAAGAGCAGATTCGAAAGGGAGGACCCGTGACGGTGACTCATCCCGAAATCATTCGCTTCTTTATGCTGATTCCTGAAGCATGTCAGTTGGTGCTTGAGGCTGGAGCAATGGGGAAGGGCGGCGAGATTTTTGTTTTCGACATGGGGAAACCAGTACGAATTGTGGAGCTTGCCCAACGTATGATTGACTTGAGTGGAGCAAGGAATGTTGAAATCAAGTTCACTGGCTTGCGTGATGGCGAGAAACTTTATGAAGAGGTTCTCAGTGATGCGGAGCTGACGAAACCTACTATGCATCCAAAGATTAAGGTGGCTACTGTGAGGGAGAGTTCTTATGATTTAGCATTGGCAAATGAGGAGGAACTCTACGCTCTTTCTCTTTCCTTCGACGACATGAAGATTGTGGCTAAGATGAAGGAAATCGTACCTGAATACAAGAGTCAGCATTCAAAATACGAGATTTTGGATTCTCCTCTCTAATTGGGACCAAATGACGATGATAACGAGGACGAAAACGATGACGAAGACGATAACGATGACAGTAAGACGAGGACAATATAAGACGAAGACAGCAAAATGATGACGAGGGCGATAACCTATAACCCATAACCCATAACCGCTTAGATGGTAAATGACAATGATCGCTAACCGACTCGAGCGGTGGCGAAAAAGAATGCCCCCAGCATCCTTCTGTAATTGGAAGTGAGGCTGGGGGCATTCTCGTTATGGGGGAGGAGGGACGTTTATCTCCACCGTATCTGGCTGATGGCTGCGACTTGCTTGCTGGTAAGCGACTTATCGCCCAAGGCATCCTGAAGGGTGTCGTAGCTGTGGATATCGGTACCTGTGAGGCTGTAGAGACCTGCAGAGAGGAGGGATTGTGCCTTCTTGCGAACGGGTTCTCCATAGTATCCAAGCATGGACATGAGATTGAGCTGGAAGAGGATGCCTCGTTTCTTGAGGTCCTGATAATAGGCGTTGTCCATGTACATGTAACGCTCTGGGTGAGCCAAAACGGGTGTGTAGCCGCGAGACTTGATGTCCTCGAGGATGTCGCGGAAACGATAGGGGGGATTGAAGTAGGAGGTCTCTACCAAGAGGTGGTCGCCCTTGCTGCCCAAAGGGAGTAGGTCGTTGGCTGCCAAACGCTCGAGGAAAAGGTTGTCGACCATGTTCTCGGCTGCTAAATGGAGGGCAATGGGGCCCTGATAGGATTGGCAGAGTTGCTCGAAGCGCTGGCGCAGTTTGCTGGGGGTGTTGGGGACATCCTCCATGATATGGGGCGTGAGCCAAACCTGCTGCACGCCAAGCTCTTCGTAGCAGGAGAGAATCTGGAGGGATTCCTCCATGGTCTCTACTCCATCATCTACCCCAGGGAGGACGTGGCAATGCCATTCCGTGAATCCCTGGAAGATTCCACTCTTGCGATAGTTCTTTTTGAAAAAAAGCATTTTATGACGTTGACGTTGACGTTGACGAGGACTATGACTACTAATTGACGATGACGTTGACGATAACGATGACTACTAATTGACGATGACGTTGACGATAACGATGACTACTAATTGACGTTGACGAGGACTATGACGATGTTTTTTTTGAACGTATGGATCTTATAAGGCCATTTATTTGCCGTTCAATGGATTGGAGTCTTTCTAATAAGGAGATATGAGTCTCTTCGTTGAGATATCCAACATTTCTAGCAATTATTATTTGGGTCTCTGCTTCATAAGCTGATCCTAGTGCCAAATCCAGAAAATGACAAAAATCCATATCAGACGGGCGGGCGCATCCTTCTGCCATGTTGGAACTTATTGATACAACTGCACGCTGGAGCTGATCACAAAGTCCTTTTTTCTCGAACCAAGGCATTGTATTTGTTAATTCGTATACGTCCGTGGCATAGTCGACGGCAATTTGCCAAACTTCGTATTCACGAAAGTTCCGCGCTTTCTTTTCCATGCGTTTGGCTCATTGCCATCGTTATCGTCATCGTTATCGTCTTTCGTCAAATTAACGATTTATTCCTTCTTCTTTGACTTCTTGCTCTTGCCTCCGTACTGGTATCCGTAACCATATCCATATCCGTAACCGTAACCGTAACCATAACCGTAGCCGTAGCGGCTGTTGGCACTATAGGTACCGTTGAGGATGTAGGACATGTTCTTGTACTTCTTCTCGTCGTAGAGACTCTCCAATACGGGGAGCATGCTGCGCTCGAACAAGCCTGCACGCAGGATGAAGATGGTTCGGTCGGCAAACTTCTCGATAATCTGTGTGTCGGCTACTACCTCGATGGGAGGACAGTCGATAAAGACGTAATCGAATTGGGTACGGAACTGGCTGATCATCTGCTCGAGACGCTCGCTGAAGAGCAACTCTGTGGGGTTGGGAGGCATGGTTCCAATGGGTACAACCGCCAGATTGGGATATTCCTGTGGATGTACGATGATACTCTGGAGATCATTGACTGCACCGCTGAGGTAATCGCTCAGACCGACCTCAGGAGAATCGATGATAGCTGAGGTGGAGCCGTGGCGCATATCACCATCGATAACAACAACCTTCTTGTCCTTGATTGCCAAACTGATGGCTGTGTTGACACTGATGAAGGACTTACCACTACCAGGGTTGAACGAGGTGAAGAGGATGACGTTGCCCTGTTCGGTCTTATTTGCCATGAACTCCAGGTTGGTACGGAGGACGCGGAAGGCCTCGTTGATGACATCACGCTTGCCTGACTTGACCACAATGGTTCGGCTCTTGGGCACTTTCTTGCTCTTCCAGAATTGCCACCACCTGCGACGTCCTCTTCCGTAGAATGGAATCTCGCCAAGGAAGGGAAGACTGAGCTTCTCAACATCCTTACGGCCACGGATTCGATTGTTGAAGACCTCACGCAAGTAAATGATGATAACGGGAATGGCCATACCCAGCAGGAATGCTGCCATCAGAATTTTACGGCGAACAGGTGCTGTGGGGTTCATGCTGCCGATAGGAGGAGTGACGATACGGGTGTTGTAGGCGGTGAAGGCCTGTGACAACTCGTTCTCTTCGCGTTTCTGGAGCAGGAAGAGATAGAGGGACTCCTTAACTTTCTGCTGACGCTCAACAGAGAGCAGATATTTGGCCTGCTGAGGATTGGAGGTAATCTTGGCAGTACTGCGCTGCTCGCTGGCTTGGAAACTGCGAATCTGAGTATTGAGCGAATTGATTTCGTTGTCGATAGAGGAGAGGATAGCACTCCGCATAGAAGCCAAGTTGGCATCCATGTCCTGAACCAATGGGTTGTTGGTACTACTATTGGCTACCAGGCTGTTGCGCTGGAGCAACTGTGTGTTGTAAGCGGTAATCTGCGTACCAATCTGTGTGTTTGCGATACCTGTGTTAGCAGGAAGCAATTGGTTGCTGTTGGCTGCGTTGGAAACGAAATCGCGTATGTAGCGAGCCATGTACAACTGGTTGTTAAGACCCATCACTTGGGCATTGGCCTGCTGGGCTTGGTTCATGTACATGTTTGCAGCAGACTCCACATCAGGAATCTGGTTCTCACTCTTGTAGGAGGAAATATCAGTATCTACATTACCCAACTCTTCCTCAATGACCTTCAGACGGTCGTTGATGAACTTGGAGGTGCTGACAGCAATCTGGTTCTTATCCTTTACCCAATTCTCGTTGTAGACGGAAACAAGGGTGTTGAGCACTTCTTCTGCTCGCTGGATGGAAACGTCTTGGTATACAAGTTGGACGATGGTGGTCTCTTCGCTAAGAAGATCGGCTCCCAATCTACCAAGGCATGCACCAATGCTTCCTAACATGCTGCTGCGGTTAACGTAGATGGTGCGATCCTCGTTGTCTTCTTTCTTGAAATAAGGAGACTCCTCGATACACACTAATCCGACAGGAGTGGAGATGGTGTCGCCCAATTGCCCTTTGGCCTGAATGGCTTCGTCAATCTCCTCTTGACCACTCATGGTGAACTTGGAGAGGGTAAGTTTCTTTCCCTTGCTGATATGAAGGGTGAAGGAACATGCCTTGTTGTCAGGGAAATCGGGGATAGAGACTTTGATGGGAAGGTTGCGTCCATAAAGGGTGTTGAGATGGAAGGTCCCGTCCTCTGTATAGCTCATTTCAAGATTGAGTCGCTTGACTACCTCGAGAATGAGGGCAGGGGATTTCATGAACTCCAGTTCGTTGTAGACGTTGGTATGGTTGTTGAACATACCCAGGTCGACTCCACTGCTGAGTTGGGATGAAAAAGAACGTCGACCGCCACCACCTTCTTCCTTAATCAGGATGGATTCCGAACGTGTGAATACGGGAGGGGTCTTGAGTATATAATAAACGGCACCGCCCAAACAGATTGCCAGAGAAAGAACAAACCATCTCCAATGGGCCAGACATTGCATCAAAAGTGCGCGCAGGTCTAATGCGCTGTCGTTGTTCTCTAAATTAGTTCTATCAATTGCCATATTGCTGATATTGTGTTATTTTGTTTTACAAAGAATTTCGCCGTCGTCTTATTTTGTGAGGTTCACGACTAGTACGGCGATGGAGGTGAGCAGTGAGGTCACAGAAATCCAGAAAGAAGTACTGCGCACATTGTTACCGTTGATGGTAGACTGGCGAATCCTGTTGTCATTGGGCTCTACATATACGATATCTTTCTGCTGAAGGTAGTAAACTGGAGAAGAATAAAGGTTGTAGGCAGAAGTCAGATCAAGGGTGTAGATGTCTTTCTTGCCGTTGTTGTCACGGAAGACAGTGACGTTCTGGCGCTTACCATTGATGGTGAGGTCACCAGCCATACCGATGGCATCCAAAATGGAAATCTTATCTTGGTCGATGGTGAAACGGCCAGGGTGAGTAACTTCTCCCAAAACGGAGAAATACAGGTTGGCAAACTCAACCGTAACAACAGGATCGAGGACCAGTTGAGTTTCAATCAGTTTGCTCTTGATAAGTGCAGCAATCTCTTGACGCTGCATGCCTGTAACACGAATCTTACCTAACTGGGGAAAATCGATGTTCCCTTCATTGTCTACAGTATAGCAGGAAATCTGTTGTCCTGTAGACAGGTTGGAAGTTTTCTCTAAGGCTCCAATACGGTGAGTGACGTAGGGCAGGTTGAACATGTTGGCCAACTCAGGATTCTTACTGTTGACAATGATGGAGAGCTTGTCGGAAGGTTGAACTCGGATGACTTGCTGGTTGAGTATCTCAATGGAGGTGCCGTCTGCCCTGTCCTGGAAGTAGGCGACATCTTTGGGGGTACTGCAAGCAGCCAATGCAAGCACCATCCCGATGGCACCTGCAAATTTCATGAATAGTTTTGATCTCATTTATGTTTTGTTTTTTTTTATTATCGTTTGTTGGCTTGTGGAACCTGAGTTTCTTCCCTTGAAAAGGGGAGAAAGGAACGGATATCCACATTAAGTCATGCAAAGGTACGGAAAATTATTCGAAATCTCACTATTTTCTATGAAAAAAGCGCTTGCAAAGCGAAAAACAGATGAATCTTTCCGCCTGAAACCACTCTATTGATAATTATAACGTGTTGATCTTGGAAAATCGACGTGTTGAGGGAGGGGACTTGAAGTGTTGGAGGAGAAGCGAGGATTGGTTGAGGGAGATGAAGGGATTGGTTGGGGGAGGTGAAGGGATTGGTGGGAGGAAAATGGGTGGAGAGAAGTTGGGAGTGTTATTTTTGGAGGGGGAGTATGGTGGCACGTGAGTTGGTGATTGTGTCGCGCTGCCAGGCTGGGTTTGGGTAGGTGGCGGTCGAATCTGGGGTGAGGTTTAGTCTGGGGAGCTCTTCCGCTTCGTTCTCAAGAGGGAAGAGGGAGGGGGGCAGATTCTCATCGAGAGGGGTGATTTCACATTGGCAGAAGCCGGCACGCAGGATGCCCAGTTGAGAGGCAGCTGCCCGGCTCAGGTCGAGGATATAACGTTTTGAGTAGGGACCTCGATCTGTGACTGTGACGATGACTTCCTTGCCATTGGAGACGTTCTTGACTCGGATCTTTGTGCCAAAGGGAAATTTGCGATGCGCACAGGTAAGGCTGTCGCGATGGTACCGCTGGCCGTTGCTCATGAGGTTGCCATGCAGGCGGTCGCTGTAGTAGGATGCTTTTCCTCGCAGGACTTTCTGAGCCTCGATCTCCAGTGCCACAGGGATGCTGAGGAGGAGTAGCAGGGAGAGTATCTTTAGTCTTGCGTTTCGAGGCATTTCGTTTCAGTTAAGCGTGGAAAGGTGAGAACCTGTTCAGTAGTCTTTGTAGATGGCAATCTCGCCGCTGCCATAACAGATGCGGGCCTGATGGTCGTAGATGCAGCCAAACTGACCAGGAGCGATGCCTTGGATGGGCAAATCGCTGTGGATGTGGTAGCCTTGGTCGTCGAGGCTGATGATGCCAGGCAGGAAGTGGTCTACGTGACGTATCTTGAACTGGATGGGGACTTCGTGAGGCGGCTCGCGCCAAGGGTTCTGGGTGATGAAGTGGAAGTCAGCCAGGCGGAAGTCGTGGCCATACTGCAGTTGCGTGTCCCATCCGTGAGCCACAAAGATAATGTTCTTCTTGACGTTCTTTTTCACAACGAACCAGGGTCCTCCGCCCAAGCCGAGTCCCTTGCGCTGGCCAATGGTGTGGAACCAGAATCCCTGGTGATGGCCGATGACTTTTCCCGTCTCGATGTCGATGACTTTCCCCTCGCGCTCTCCCATGAATTTGCGTAGGAAATCGTTGTAGTTGATCTTGCCCAGGAAACAGATGCCCTGGCTGTCCTTGCGGCGGGCGCTGGGCAGTTTGGCATCGATGGCGATCTGCCGCACTTCGTCCTTCATCAGATGGCCGATGGGGAAGAGTGTGTGCTGGAGCTGGCTGTAGTCGAGCTGTGCCAGGAAATCCGTCTGGTCCTTGATGGGGTCTTTGGCAGTTCCCAGCCAGGTCAGGCCGTCCTGTTCAACACGTGTCGCATAGTGGCCTGTCGCAATCTTATCGTACTGGTATCCAATCTTCTGCTCGAAGGCGCCGAATTTGATGAGACGGTTGCACATGACGTCTGGGTTGGGTGTGAGTCCCAGTTTGACGCGCTCAATGGCGTAGCCCACCACCTGGTCCCAGTATTCCTGCTGTAGATCCGTCACTTCGAGATGGAGTCCGTATTTGCGGGCAGTGGCTTGCGAGAGCTCGATGTCCTCCTCAGCTGAGCAGTTGCTGTCCTCGCCCTCCATGCCAATGCGGATGTAGTGGAGGTCAGGCTTGTAGCCTTGCTCGCAGAGGAGATGGACCACGACTGCGCTGTCCACTCCACCTGATATCAGAACGGCAATGTTGCCCTTTGTCGATTCAATGTCCATTTGTTCTGCAAAGATACACTTTTTTCTTCACATACCATCAAAAGAAGCGTGAATTATCCTGAAAGGTGCGAGCTATTGATTCACCTCGAGGAACTGCTTTTTTATCTCCTCGAGTTCTTCAGGAGTGATGATTCCACGCTTTTGCAGCTTCTCAATCTTCTGGATTTCTTTGTCTGCGTTATTGCTTGACTCGCTGTACCTGACGAGTAATTCCGCCTTCATCTCCTCGTATTTCTCAGCATCTACGAGGCCTTGATCCCTTAGCTTGACCAAGTTCTTTATCTCGTGGCTGAGGGAGTGATCCTCAGGGCCCAAGAGTCCGTCCTCGCCGAAAATGAAGGAATAGAACTTGAACTTTATGCCAATCACGATGATGGAAAGTGTTATGACGCCCAGTAGAACAGCAAATTCTTTCATAAATTGTCGTGTTGTTGTCAAGCAATCATTTAAGGTTTGAAATCGTATCGTTTGGAGCCCTTGAAGGTCTCGATGATGAGGGTGATGGTATCCGTTGCCTCGTAGCCAGCGATGCTGTCCAGGGGGATGGTGGCGTAAACGTCTTTGGTGTACGACAGGGGGTCGTTGGCTTGGCGATGGTGGAGGCTCAGGTAGGGATGTCGAGGGTGGATGCTGTCTGTGATGAACCCCCAGTACTGCGTTCCGCCTTGCGTGAGGGGAGCGAGATGGAGGTTGATGTATGGTCCGCGCCGCCATGCGCTGATGACTCCTGTGGGATCGTGCTGCTGACGCGAGAGGCTGTCGCGCAGGAGATGGGCACCCTGCAGTTGGTAGACCTTGGCCTTTTGTCCCTCAGGCACGAAGCCGCAAACCACACGGAAGAGAGCCATGGGCACGAAACCTTCCAACAGGTTGGCGATCTGGTAAGTTTGTCCGTCGTCCGTCGTGAAGGACACCATCGTCCCTTTCTCATTGGATTTCATGTCGGCAAACTCCGTGATGATGCTAGGGTACGTCTCGTCCTCGTCGTTGGAGCATCCCATGGGCAGGAAGGCGAGGGAGAGCAGGAGGCAAGCAGAAAGGAAATGTGGCCTTTTCATACCTCTTCTGATGGTTGGGCAGGCTGTGGCTCAGGCTCTTCGCCGGCTGCCATAGCCTTGAACTTGTTCTTTACTGGGTTGGCATACATCGTGAGGATGCGCTCGCGCAGGAAGTCCCAGTCAGGGTTCTCCAGTTTGACCTTCTTGAGCTGCTTCTCGACGTATTGGTCGAAGTTCTGCTTCTCCTCAGGCGTGTAGTGGTCTGTATAATCCTTGCGGCCGTTCAACTCATCGAGTGCCACATAGTTGCCTGGGAAGAGCCTGTATCCCAGATGGATCTCGTGGTCGATGCGCTTGGCGATTTCCTTGTAGACCTCCGTCTTGGGCAGTTCAGCGAAGTCATCGATCCACTCGTTGATGCAGGGGCTTGCCTCGTAGTGCACCTTCCCCTTGAAGCCCAGGATACCCGTGTCCATGTTCTTCAGGTCGTCCTGAGGCGTTTTCTTGTAGGACGGATCATCGCGCTTCATCTGGAACTCCATTGCCTTCAGGTAGTCGCAAGGGTCGTATTCGTAGCTGATGGTCAGGGGGACGATGTTCATGTCGCGCAGCCTCTCGACAGGCGATCCCTCGCCACCCAGCGCCACCATCTTCAGTACGCTCTCCTGCGTGCGGTCGTCGCTGTCCTTCGCCCGTCCCTCGCGCTGGGCGATCCAGATGTTCTCGTGCTTGGCGTTGATGGCGTAGTGCATGTATCTGCTCATCGTGAGGCTGCTGTTGAGCAGGTCACGCGAGGCGAGCCCTCTCTTGACCGTAAACGCCTTGTTCATCTTGACGATGGTCTCTATCCAGGGATAGATGAGTAGGTTGTCGCCAATGGCAATCTCGCAGGTGGTGGGGAAGTGTGCATCGTGGAGCATAACGTCGAGGATGGCGCTGTCCAAGACGATGTCCCGATGGTTGCTGATGAAGGTGTATCTGGGTTTTCCTGCCTTGATCTTGTCGTGTCCAAAGGAGTATCCAGTGCTGCATTTGCGCAGGATGTATCGCACGATGGGCTTCATGAAGCGCACCTGGAAGTCCATAGGACTCTTCACTCCAATGAAGGCCATGCGGATGATGCCGTTGCGAGCCCAGCGGGGCAGCCAGGGAACGGCTCCCTTCAGGATCACGTTCAGTTGGCGGTCCTTGAGCAGCGAATCCAGCGCCCCCTTCAGTTCATCGTCGTTGTAGGGGCGAATGGAGTCAAACTCAGGCAGATACTCGTATTCCATGCGTCAGCAATAATTGCTCAGTCGGTCCTCGATGATGTCGGTCAGCACTTCCTTCATCTCCATTCCAGCGGCTTTCACCTGTTGGGGGATGAAGCTGGTGGGAGTCATGCCAGGCGTAGTGTTGATCTCGAGCATGTTGATATGGTCTTTTTTCGTGATGATGTAGTCGATGCGGATGATGCCGTAGCAGCCCAGGATATCGTAGATCATGCTGGTGAGCATCTGCACCCGCTTGCTGAGGCGTTGGCTGATCCTGGCAGGCGTGATCTCCTGCACCTCTCCGTTGTATTTCGCGTCGTAGTCGAAGAACTCCTTGGCAGGCACCACTTCCGTGACGGGGAAGACGATGCTCTCCTCGCGCGTCTTGTAGCATCCGCAGGTGATTTCCGTTCCCTGCATGAAAGCCTCCACCATGACGTCCTCTCCCTCCTGGAGGGCAAGGCGGATGGCAGGGCGCAGCTCCTCGATGGTCTTCACCTTCGTAGTGCCAAAGCTGCTGCCACCACGGGCAGGTTTCACGAAGCAGGGCAGGCCGATGCGATTCACGATGTCCTCGTCCTTCACCCTTTCGCTTTCGTACTGACGGATGAGCATGCTGTCAGCCACACTCACGCCATAGGAGCGCAAGTAGTTGTTCAACACGAACTTGTCGTAGGTCATCGCCTCAACCAGCACGTTGCAGGTGCTGTAGGGCATACCGATCAGGTCGAGGTAGCCCTGCAGGATGCCGTTCTCGCCTGGTGCGCCGTGGATGGTGATGTAGCAGAAGTCAGGACGGATGCGCTTTCCCTCGTCCTCGAAACTGAAGTCATTGCGGTCCACCATGGCCCTCGTTCCGTTGGGCAGGATAGCTTCCCACCGTCCAGCGTGAATCTCCACCTTATAGGTGATGTATCTCTCGTGGTCCATGAAAGACTCTATGCCATCAGCACTTCTCAGGCTGACATCGTGCTCAGAGGTGTCACCTCCACATACAATTGCGATTATTCTTTTCGTATTTTTAGACATCTTGTTTATTTATTTTTAGTAGTTCAGTAGTTAGGTTTTCAGTAGTTCAGTAGTTAAGTAGTTCTTGCGCTCCAGCAGGTGCTCAGGCGCAGGCGGAGTCTCGCATTCGCTCGTCCTTCGGACAGTAGTTAAGCCGAATGCTTTTGACGAGGACGAGGACGATGAAGCTACCCCATAACCTCTAACCCATAACCGCTTAAATGTTAAATGACTTGGCCGCTCCTACGTACCTTCTCCACTTCTCTAGGAGGGCTTCCATGTCAGGCGGGATGGGGCTGCTGAAGAACAGGTTCTCGCCCGTCGTGGGGTGCTGGAATCCCAGGGTTCTCGCGTGGAGCGCTTGGCGGGGGCACAGCTCGAAGCAGTTGTGGATGAAGGCCTTGTAACTGGCAGTCTTCTCGCCTCTCACAATCACGTCACCGCCGTATCGCTCATCGTTGAAGAGCGTGTGGCCGATGTGCTTCATGTGGACACGGATCTGATGGGTTCGCCCCGTCTCCAGCCTACATTCTACCAGTGTCACGTGAGCCAGCCGCTCCAGCACCTTGTAGTGCGTCACAGCAGGCTTGCCAATCTCGCTGTCAGGAGGGAAGACCGCCATCTGCAGCCTGTCCTTCGGATTGCGTCCTATGTTGCCCTCGATGGTACCTTCCTCTTCCAGGAAATGTCCCCACACCAGGGCATTGTACTGCCGCTGTGTCGTGTGGTGGAAGAACTGCTTGCACAGGTGCGTCTTGGCCGCTGCCGTTTTCGCCACCAGGAGCAGTCCGCTCGTGTCCTTGTCGATGCGGTGCACGAGCCCCACCGTAGGGTCATTGGGGTCAAAGTTCTTGTCGTCGCGCAGGTGCCAGGCGATGGCGTTCACCAGCGTTCCGCTAAAGTTGCCGCAGCCAGGATGGACCACCATCCCCGCCGGCTTGTTGATGACCATCAGGTCCTGGTCCTCGTAGGTCACCTCCAGAGGGATGTCCTCAGGCACGATCTCCCAGTCCCTTTTGGGATGGTCCAGCACCAGCGTCACCACGTCGCCAGGCTTCACCCTGTAGTTGCTCTTGACGGGTTTCTCATTCACCCGTATGCAGCCTGCCTCAGCAGCCTTCTGTATGCGGTTGCGGCTCGTGTCAGGCATGTGGTCCATGAGGAACTTATCCACCCTTACCACCGCCTGCCCCTTGTCAGAGACGATGCGCCAATGCTCATGCTCTGTGGGAGCCGCCTGCGACTCAGCGCCCCAGTCCTCCAGGTCCTCCTCGTCGTCCCATCCGGCTTCCGCCAGAGGCAGAGGACTCAGCAAGTCCGTTTCCGTCAGGGTGCTACTCATCCAGTTCCGTTTCAAAGTCAGCCAAGCCGCTGATGTCCATCAGAGTGTCCACCTCCAGCGAATCCTCCTCGAACTCGTCGAAGACATCCGTATCGTTGCCCACCACCAGGATGACAGGCGTATCGATCGACACCCTCTCGCCAGCTGCCACATGATGTCCGCCGCACTTCACGTCCATCACCCAGTCCTTGTCGCCATGCACGTACTCCACGTTGCCCAGCTTGAATCCCAGTGCCTTCAGCTTCGCCTGTGCCTCGCGCAGCGAGCAGTTGTCAGCGATGTCAGGCATCACCAGGGTAGGCATCTCGCGGCTGTTGATTGTCAGGAAGATTGTCCTGCCCGACTTCACCTTCTTGCCCTTCGCAGGTGTCTGGTCCAGGATGGTTCCAGCCGGCAGACTGCGGTTGTAGCTGCTGTCCGCCACCTCCGCCTCCAGGTCCACCTTCTCCAGGTTGAACTTAGCGTCCTCCAGGAGCATACCCTTCACGTTGGGCACCTCAATCTTCTCCCCATGATGGGTGTACAGGCGCATTCCCTGCCACACCAGGAACACCAGCAGCACCGCTGCCACGACCATCGCCAGCAGGTTTCCCCAGATGATGGGACTGAATAACTTCCTCAGCAAATCCTTCATATAATTTTTATGTATGCGAGCGCGCGTAGCGCATATTTGGGGACAAAGGTACGAATAAACGAGCGAAATGCAAAAGAAAAGTTTATTTTTCTTTTCATTTCCGAGTGCTAGTACCTTCGGCGGTAGCCAAAGGTACGAATAAACGAGCGAAATGCAAAAGAAAAGAACGAAGACGATGACGATGACGAAGACGCTAACCTCTAACCCTTAACCGCTAACCTCTAACCCTTAACCGTTTAAATGGGACTCCGCCTGCGCCTGAGCACCCACTGGAGCGCAAGAAATTGTAAATTGTAAATGGTAAATGGGGTAACCGCTAACCGTTTTTTACACTTGGACAAAAAAAAGAGGCAAGCCCCGCTTGCCTCTTTCCTTATCTCTGCAAATCCTGCAGTCAATGCTTAATAGTCCTTACCGTGAGTCTCGTCAGAAACAGTCAGCTTCTTGCGGCCCTTGGCACGACGGCTGGCCAATACGCGGCGACCATTCTTGGTAGCCATTCTCTCGCGGAAACCGTGCTTGTTCTTGCGGCGACGGTTGTGGGGTTGAAAAGTTCTCTTCATATCTTATAATCGTTTTATTGTTGTTCAATAATCTGGATTCGGGGTGCAAAATTAGGACTTTTTTTTCAATCTGCAAAACTTTCCGTTGATTTTTCTCCCATAACGTTTCTCTTTTCACATTTTTTTCTTACCTTTGTCTCCGAATTCAGTCGAAACAGACAAAAAAACAACAGTAACATATTCAAAACGAAAAGACCTTATGATTAATTCACAAGACATCAAGAAGGGCACCTGCATCCGCATGGACGGCAAGCTCTATTTCTGCATCGACTTCCTGCACCGCAAGCCAGGCAAGGGCAACACCATCATGAACGTCACCCTCAAGGACGTAGTCAACGGTGGAGTCATCGAGAAACGATTCAACATTGGCGAGCGCCTCGAGGACGTGCGCGTGGAGCGTCGTCCCTACCAGTATCTCTACAAGGATGGCGACGACCTCGTGTTCATGAACAACGAGACCTACGAGCAGATCACCATCGCCCCTGACCAAGTCAACGGCGTCAAGTTCATGAAAGAGAGCGAGAACGTCGAGGTAGTGGTAGATGCCAGCACAGAGACCGTTCTCTATGCCGATGTTCCCGTCAAGGTACATCTGCAGGTAGTCTGGACAGAGCCAGGTTTGAAAGGCGACACCGCCACCAACACCCTCAAGCCTGCCCGTGTCGAGACTGGTGCAGAGATCCGTGTGCCCCTGTTCATCGAAGAAGGAGAGACCGTTGAGGTCGACAGTCGCGACGGCTCCTATCTGGGCCGCGTGAAGTGAATATTCTTGTTTTAACTGATTTTTAGCCGCCCTTGCGATTGGTTCGTAGGGGCGGTTTTTCCCCCAAAAAGAAGTAATGTCGTTTAGTGTAATAAACGGATATTTTGAAAAGATATCTTTTCTGAGTTAGTAAAAAAAATTATACAATTATGAAAAAGTATACATTTTTCTTAGGTGTCTTTCTGTTGATCCTCCCATGGATTTTGACGAGTTGTGAAAAGATAGATTTGTCGAGCGAGATGGAGAAACAGAACGTAAAGATTACAACACGTGCAACCACATCTTTCTCGAAGGAAGATTTTCCTATTAGTATCTATGCTTTAGATAACTCTGGAAAGAAAGTGGCGGAGCAGACTTTGAACGAGGGTGACCAGACATTGAATCTGAAATTGAGTCCTGGATCATACAGAATTGTGGCAAAAAATGCGACTGCTTTGGGGTATGCAGATGTTACGGTGGCTTCCAAAGCGTTAAGTGTGAACATCACGATGGTGCAACAAAATGCCAGAATCAGCATGACCTTGTCTGGTTTGCCAGAGGATATAAAAAGTATAGGCGTGACGGTAAGTCCCATCTATACAACACTCGAATTGAATGGAGAACTTTCTGGTTCAGGAGCAAAATCTTTTGAATTGAAGAAAGAAAATGACGCGTGGACGACTAGTGAGGTGATGGTATACCCTTCTGTAGGATCTACCACCACATTTACCTTAACCATAACGAGTGATACGGAACAGAAATCGTATAGTTACGTTTATGGAAAGCCTTTGGAACGGAATAAACCATATAATTTTGTTGGTAATTACCAAGGAGGTAATGATGCGTTCGATGTTACCGGATTGATTTATATGGAAGATTGGGGAGAAGTGGAAATTGTGGAATTTGACTTCGGACCAAATGCAGAAGGGGCCCAACAGAATGTCAATGGACATTTGGCTATTACAGAGGATCTCTATTTATCTTTGATGGAATGGACTGATGTGGTTTCTGCTGCAAACGAAGGAAATCCTAAGCAAGCAGTTGAAATAGCAGCTGAGTATACTGAAGGAGGATTAACGGGCTGGAGGATACCTACTGCAGAGGAGGCAAAGGAGTTAAAGAACCTGTATGGTGGAACCAAATTAACCAGTTTGAATGAGGCATTGCAAACTTTGGGCGGAACACCTTTATCTGAAGTAGATGAAAAGAATAATACTGTACGTTATCTTTGCGAGGATGGATTGAAATCTTTCTCTTTTACAAATAATACGACTGTTTCAAATGCAGGTGCAAAAGCCTCCTACCATCTCCGTTTGGTCCGCTCGCGGTAAGGGAGTTTGGGGGCTGAAATGAAAAAAAAAGTGAAAAATTTGGTCGTATGAAGAAAATGACTTATTTTTGCATGCTGAAAGATGAATAAATGAATTAATAAAGGAATAAAAACGTACAATTAAAACTTGACTGAATATGAAAAAAATTAAGTATCTGATCGCTGCGCTGATGCTCTGCGCTCCCCTCCTGGTGAACGCTGACAGCCTGAGCGACAACAAGGCAAAGAGTGACCAGTATAAGCAGGAACTGAAGATCCTGAATCAGGAAATAAAGACTCTGAAAGCTAAGCAGAAACTGCATCCTGAGGATTCTTCTCTGGCAAGCCAAATGGTGGAGAAGAAGGCTCAGCTGGCTGAGGTGAAGAACAAGAAGAAGATCATCGATGAGGCTATCAAGACTGAGAAGGCTAGTCAGAAGGCTGCTGATGCTGCACAGAAGGCTAAAGAAAAATCTGAAAAGGCTACAAAAAAAGCTGCTGAAGCAGCAGAGAAAGCGAAGAAGAGCTGAGAGAGTCCTTCTAGTTTTTCATATGTATTAGGTTTAAATTAATTATGTTTTTCGCCTCCCTCCCAGTTCGCTGGGGGGGAGAATTTTTTTTGGGGGGGGAGTCTGACGATAACGATGACGTTGACGATGACGATGACGTTGACGAGGATAACGAGGACGAGGACGATAACGATGACGATAACCTCTAACCTCTAACCCCTAACCTCTAACCAAAATGGTAAATTGTAAATGGCTAAATGGTAAATGGAGTAACCTTTAACCTTCTAAATCAACTTTGGATTCTTGCTGGCGCATGCGGCGCTGCCACTGGCGGTAGCCGAAGTAGACCATGAGGGTGTAGATGGTGTAGAGGAGGGCGCGGCCGTAGATGCCTTTGTAGAGGTAGAGGCCTACGGAGATGGCGTCGACAATGAACCATACCCACCATTGCTCGATGTACTTGCGGGAGAGCATCCAGAGGCCGATGATGGAGAGGGCGGTGGTGAGGGCGTCGAGCCAGGGGACGGTGCTGTCGGTTGCGTGGAGAAGGAAGAGGGCGAGGAGTACCCAGAGGAGGAGGGCAAGGAGGAGCAGGGGGAGCCTCAGACGGGTGGGGGTGACGCTGATGGGGAGGGGCCGCTGGGTGGCGCCCTGTCCTGTGCGATGGCGTAGCCAGTAGAGGAGGCCGTAGATGCCTGCGAGGAAGTAGTAGACTTCCATGCCGCAGTCGGCATAGAGTCCTTTGTCGAAGAGGACGAAGATGTAGATGAGGGGCATGATGGAGCCTACGACCCACATCCAGTGGTTTTCGCGTATCTCGAGGATGAGATAGAGGAGGCCGAGTGTGGTTCCGAGGAAATCGAGCATGAGCGGTTAGTGGTTAGCGGTTAGTGGTTAGTGGTTAGTGGTTAGCGGTTAGTGGTTAGTGGGCAAGGGGTTGGGTTTTCGCTAACCGCTAACCCTTAACCGCTAACCCTTAACCTCTAACCCTTAACCTTTAACCGATTCTAAAACTTAAATGTGATGTTGCCAAGGAGGGTGAAGCCGGAGGAGGGGATGTAGCCGATCTCTGTGTAGCGGTTGCCTTCTGGGTTGCCTCCGCTGGCATAGAGGGCGCTGTAGACCCAGCCGCTGGCGGCGTAGTGGTGGTTGAAGAGGTTGCCCAGCTGGAGGCTGAAGTGGGTGGTCTTGAGGCCTCGAGTGCCACAGGGGAGGTCGTAGCTGAGGGTGAGGTCTGTGCGGCTGTAGCTGGGCAGGGAGCGCTGGGTGTTTGCGGTGTTGTCGAGGTACATGCGGGAGACGTAGCCTGTGTGCCAGTTGGCCTGGAACCTGCGGTAGTGGAAGTCAACAAAGCCGTTGAGGATGGCGGAGGGGGAGAAGGCGAGGGTGGAGTGGTCGTAGTGGTTGATGGTGAACTCCTCGCCGTTGGTCCAGTCCCAGTCCTCGACATATTCGTCGAAGTCGCTGATGCGGTTCTGGCTGAGGGCTGCATTGGCCTGGAGGGAGAGCCAGGAGGTGGGGGCGAAGCCTGCTGTGAGCTCGATGCCCAGGCGGTGGCTGCGGCGGATGTTGGTGGTGAGAGACTCGCCTATGTCGCTGACCTGGCCTGTCTGTACGAACTGGTTGTGGTAGAGCATGGCATAGAGGTTGGCTCCTGCGTTCCAGCGGGCGTGGGTGAAGCTGTAGCCCAGCTCGATATCGTTGACACTCTCCGTATGAGGGGGAGGATAGGCACCATTGTCTGTAAAGTTGTTGCGCTCAGGCTCGCGATGGCTGAGGGCATAGGAAGCGTAGGCATTGTGGCCAGCGTGGTGGTAGCTGAAGCCTGCCTTGGGGTTGACGAAGTCATAGCGTTTGAAGACATCGAGCGTCTGGTTGGCATAGGAACCATCGTCGAGGGCATAGAACTTATCGTTGATGCCGCTGGTGGCAAAGCCCACATAGCGGTACTGGATATCAGCAAAGGCCTCCCAGGAGGGTGTGATGTGGTAGGTACCCTTCAGGTAGATGCCCACATCGTTCTTGTCGGCTGAGCTGTCGTAGTACTGCCAGCGGCCGTTGGCAAGGAGGAGTTGGCGCAGCTCAGGATGGGCGACATAGGTAAGATAGCCGTAGTGGATGCCCTGGAAGGTCTGGAAGGAAGCGCCAGCGATGAGGTCCCAGTGGCTGTCCTGATAGTTGGCGTTCCAGATCAAGCCATAGGTGTCTTGCGTGAGGCCCTTTTGGCGCACGAAGTCAGTACGCTTGAGGGTGGAGCCATCGAGAAGGGTGAGGTTGGCTATGCCAAACTTGGAGAGCTTGTTGTCGTAGCGGAACTCATCGTAGTAGCCGTGGCCGTGGGTATAGTGGATGGTGCCGCTGGTGGTCCAATGATCGCTGAGTTGGCAGGCGACAGAGAAGAGGTTGTGGTTCTGCCAGAAATTGTCTGTCGTGCGAGGCCAGAGAGAGCCGTCGGCCATCTGGTAGCGCGAAGTGCCTGCAGCGGGGTCGTAGGCATCGTTGAGGTGCTCGTAGAGCGTATTGAAACGGCCCAGTCCCACGCGATGCATGTCAGCATAGGAGAAGATGCCAGTGCCCACACCTCCATAGTTCCAGTCGAGGAGCTCGCCCGTATCGATACCGTTCCACGCCTGCCCTGTCTTCTCGTAGTTGCCAATGTTCTTGTAGCTGATGCGAAGTGTTCCATCAGGGTTGATCCAGGTGATGGCTCCATAGTAGCTTCCGCTGTTGCCAGCCGTGCCATGAATGTAGCCATCCGTCCCCGTATGGTGGTAAGCTCCATCGAGAGTGAGGATGCCACGCGGGAAGCGTATGCCCGTCATGCCAGTGGAGAAGTTCAAACCTGCGTTGTAGGTATTGTAGGAACCGTAGGAAGTGGTGAGGTCGAGGGTGGGTCGATAGGAAGAGGCGCGTGTGGTGAGTGCGATGGAACCGCCAAAGGCACCGTCGCCGTTGGTGCTGGTGCCCACTCCACGCTGGATCTGCACGTTGCTCAGCAGGGTGGCATAAGAATTCGTGTTGGCCCAGAAGACGCACTGGTCCTCAGGCGAATTGAGGGAGACGCCATCGAGGGTGACATTGATGCGGCTGTCGCCAGCTCCACGGATGCGCATGTAGGTCGTGCCTGTGCCCAACCCGTTCTCGCTCCATGCAATCACGCCTGGGGTGCGCGAGAAGAGGACGGGCAACTCCTGAGCCGTGCGGCTGAACTCCTCGAGTTCCTGCTGCTGAATCCTGCTGACCGCAAAGGGCGCATTGCGTGGCGCCTGGACGGCCTTCACTACTACCTCGCCCAGTTGGCGCACCTGGATGGAGTCAGGCTCAGCAGCCTGGGCAGGAGACCCCACGAGGACACAGCCCACGAGGGTCGACACAATCGATAATCTGTTCATATCAGACGAAAAACGGAAAAGTAACTTTTTTGTTCATACTCTCTACGCCGGCATTATCCGGTTCAGATGTTAGGGTCTAATCTCAGCGCCACCAAACGATGGCGCACCCCTGATAACGAGTGCAAAGTTACAGAGTTTTTTTCGTCTGACCAAAAGAAAAAGGAGAAAAACGCTTTAGAGGCTCTGCAGCATGCGCTTGAGAACGACGGTGGCGCTGATCTCTCGATTGGCTGCCTCAGGGATGACGAGACTACTGGGAGCCTCGATGACCTCGTCAGTAACAATCATGTTGCGACGCACAGGCAGGCAGTGCATGAAGTGGCCCTGATGGGTGACAGCCATCTGGCGGCTGCTGACGGTCCAATCAAGCCGATCGTGGTAGTCGCCCAGCACCTTGCCATAGTCAGAGGGACGAGTCACACCAGGGCAGCTCCAGTTCTTGGCATAGATGAAATCAGCATCCTCGAAAGCCTTCATCTGGTCGTACTCGACAGGAGCATTGCCCACGAAGGCAGGGTCGAGCTCGTAGCCCTCAGGATGAGTAATCACGAAGTCCACATCGGCAGCGTTCATCCACTGGGCAAAGGAGTTGGGAACCGCCTGAGGCAGCGCACGAGGATGGGGTGCCCACGAGAGGACCACCTTGGGGCGACGACGGCCCTCGACAGGCGTCTCAGCAATCGTGATGAGGTCCGCAAAGGCCTGGAGAGGGTGCACGGTGGCTGTCTCCATAGCAAAGACAGGACGTCCGCTGTAGCGCACGAACTGGTTGTAGACCGTCTCAGCATAGTCGTAGTCGCGATCCGCAAGGCCAGCGAAGGAGCGGATGCCAATGATGTCGCAGTAGCTGCCCATGACAGGGATTGCCTCGAGCAGATGCTCGCTCTTGTCTCCATCCATGACCACGCCCCGCTCTGTCTCAAGCTTCCACGCCCCTGCGTTGACATCGAGCACGATGACGTTCATGCCCAGGTTCAGGGCAGCCTTCTGGGTGGAAAGGCGTGTGCGCAGGCTGTTGTTGAAGAAGACGAGCAGCGCCGTCTTGTTGCGTCCCATCTCGACATACTTGAATCTGTCACGCTTGATCTCCTGTGCCTCAGCGAGTGTCTGCTGCAGGTCGCCAAGGTCTTGAACGTTGAGGAATGTTCGCATCTTAGTATTTACCATTTAATCATTTACCATTTACCATTTTGGGGTAGTTAAGTAGTTCTTGCGCTCCAGTAGGTGGTCAGGCGCAGGCAGAGTCTCGCATTCGCTCGTCCTTCGGACAGTAGTTAAGCCGATAGTATTTTGACGATGACGAGGACGATGACCTCTAACCCATAACCTCTAACCGTTAACCCATAACCTCTAACCCATATTTTTTTTACCAAAATCCTTTTCTCGAATCTCCACGCGCTTGATCTTGCCGCTGATGGTCTTGGGCAACTCATCGACGAACTCCACAATGCGAGGGTACTTGTAGGGGGCTGTGACCTGCTTGACGTGGTTCTGCAGCTCGAGGACGAGGTCAGGACCAGCCTTCTCCTTCCATTCCTGAGCCAGCACGACGGTAGCCTTCACCACCATGCCGCGCGTCTCGTCAGGCACACCTGTGATGGCACATTCCACCACAGCATCGTGGGTCATCAGGGCATTCTCGACCTCGAAGGGCCCAATGCGATAGCCAGAGCTCTTGATGACATCATCCGCCCGCCCCTCGAACCAGTAGTAGCCGTCCTGGTCGCGCCACGCCATATCGCCAGTGAAGTAGTAGCCATCGTGGGTGACCTCGAGGGTAAGCTTGAGGTCGCGATAGTACTCCTTGAAGAGCCCCACAGGTTTGTCGCCAACAGGAATCCGCACAGCTATCTCGCCCTTCTCTCCATCTTCGCAGGGCGTGAGGTCAGGCCTCAGCAGCTCGATCTGGTACTGCGAATTGGGTTTTCCCATGCTGCCAGGCTTGGGTGTCATCCAGGGCATCGTGCCCAGCGTCATGGTGGTCTCCGTCTGTCCGAATCCCTCCATCAGATGGATGCCAGTGAGTTCGTAGAACCGCTCGTAAACGGCTGCATTGAGCGCCTCGCCAGCCGTCGTGCAGTACTTGAGGGAGGAGAGGTCGTATTGGGAGAAATCCTCGCGGATGAGGAAGCGATAGACCGTTGGAGGAGCGCAGAGCGAGGTGATATGGTATTTCTCGATCTGGTGGAGAATCTTGTCGGCTGTGAACTTGTCGTGGTCGTGGACGAAGACGCAGGCTCCAGCAAACCATTGGCCGTAGAACTTCCCCCAGACAGCCTTTCCCCAGCCTGTGTCAGCCACAGTGAGGTGGATGCTGTCCTCGTGGAGGTTGTGCCAGAAGACACCTGTCGTGAGGTGCCCCAGGGCATAGAGGAAGTCGTGCGCCACCATCTTGGGCTCCCCTGTCGTACCAGAGGTGAAGTACATGATCATGGTGTCCTCGTTGGTGTTGACAAACCTGGGTTTGACGAACTGAGGAGCCTTGCCTATCTCAGCATGCCAGTCGTGGAAACCCTCAGGCACCAGTGGGCCTATGGAAACCAACGTGTCGACTGTAGGGCTGTCAGGAATGGACTTCTCTATCTCGCGCAATACATATTCCTCGCCCACGCAGATGATGGCCTTGACGGAAGCCGCATTGTTGCGATAGATGATGTCGTGCTTGGTGAGCATGTGGGTGGCAGGGATGGCGATGGCTCCCATCTTGTGGAGCGCCAGCAGGCATATCCACCACTCGAGGCGGCGCTTCAGGATGAGCATCACCATGTCGCCCCGCTCGATGCCCAAAGAGAGCAGGTAGGAGGCAGCCTGGTCGCTCAGTTTCTTCAGTTCAAGGAAGGAGACGCGTCGCTCCTCACCTTTGTCGTTGGTCCACAGCAGTGCAATCTTCTGTGGAGCAAGTTTTGCCCATTCGTCCACCACATCGTAGGCGAAATTGAAGTTCTTGGGGATGATGAATTCCAGATGCTGGCTGTAATCTTCTTCAGAGGAGAATTCTGTCTGCTTGAGGAATCTTTTTATGATGGGATTGCTCATAAGGTCAGATGATTACGGTAAGGAATTCCACCCTCGCATTGTTGATGGCTCTCATGCAGTGAGGGTTGGAAGCATCGAAATAAATGCAGTCGCCAGGGTAGAGGACGATGACTTTCTCGCCAATGGTGATCTCCAGCACACCGCTGAGAACGTAGTCCCACTCCTGTCCGTCGTGGCAGTTCTTGCTGCGGTTCTTACCCTCAGGAAGAGGGTCGATGGTAGTGAAGAAGGGTTCCACCTTACGGTCCTTGAATCCGCTGGCGAGTCCCTCGTATTTGTAGTCGTTGCGCATCTCCACCTGTGTGCTCTGTCCCTTGCGTGTGACAAAGTAGCCCACCATGCGTGGCTCCTCGCCAAAGAGCAGTACATCGAGCGAGATGTCAAATTTCTTGGCCACCCTGCTCAGACGGTATACGCCAGGATCAGCCTCGCCACTCTCCATCTTCAGGTAGTGCTCGACACTGGTCTCGCAGACTTGTGCCATCTGCTCGATAGGAATCTCCAAGACCTCGCGCAGCCCCTTGAGCCGCTGGGCCAAATGTCTGATGTCTTCTGCCATAGCGTGCCTTAGAGATTATTGTTGATGCACCTTTTGAACTTCTCGATGAAATCCGCTGCCTGGTCCATGCTCAGGCAAAGAGGCGGAAGCAGGCGCAGCACATTCGTGCCGCTGCAGCCAGTGAAGCAGTGCTCCTCGAAGAGCAGACGCTCGCGGATGGACTTGTAGGGCTGGTCAAGCTCGATGCCAATCATCAGTCCCTCGCCACGCACATCCTGAATGTGGGGCAACCGCATGTCGCGAAGGGTATTGATGATGTAGCGCCCCACGAAGGCGGCATTCTCGACCAGATGCTCCTGCTCCATCACGTCGAGCACTGCCAGGGCGGCTGTGCAGGCCAGATGGTTGCCTCCAAACGTGGTGCCCAGGCGGCCATAGACAGCTTCGAACTTGGGGTGGATGAGGACGGCACCCATGGGGAAACCGTTTCCAATGCCCTTGGCCACAGTGATCAGGTCAGGACGGACACCAAAGTGCTGGTGGGCAAAGAACTGCCCAGAGCGTCCATAGCCACACTGGATCTCATCGCAGATGAGGACGGTGCCCGTCTCGTCGCACAGTTTGCGCAGTCCCTGCATGAACTCAGCAGTGACCAGACGGATTCCTCCCACACCCTGGATGCACTCGATGATGCAGCACGCCACGTCGCCCTTGCGCAGCTCAGCCTCCCAGGCTGGCAGGTCGTTGAGGGGCAGGTAGGTGGCATGCCCATTGTCGTTGATGGGTGCAATGATCTTGGGGTTGTTGGTGACCTCGACAGCCAAGCTGGTCCTGCCATGAAAGGCTTTCTCCAGCGAGAGGACACGCTTGCGGCCTGTGTGGAAACTGGCCAGTTTCATCGCGTTCTCGTTGGCCTCAGCTCCAGAGTTTATCAGGAACAGGCTGTAGTCGTCGTAGCCGCTGGCCTTGCCCAACCTGTGGGCCAATTCCACCTGCAGCTTGTTGACCACGCTGTTGCTGTAGAAACCCAGCTTCTGCAACTGGGCAGACATCATCTCGATATAGTGGGGATGGCAGTGTCCTATGCTGATGACAGCATGACCGCCATAGAGATCGAGGTATTCAGTTCCCTCTGCATCCCAGACTTTGCATCCTTTTCCCTGGACGATGTTGATGGGAAAGAGGGGATATACATTGAAAAGTTCCATAGTTTTGTTTTCGTTTTCTTTTTTCTAAAATGCGGAAGCCTTGAGGGTGAGTCCTGCGCGCTCAGGGAGGGCGAACATCAGGTTCATGTTCTCGATGGCCTGTCCCACGGCTCCCTTGAGAAGATTGTCGATGGTGGACGTGACCACCACCTTGCGCCCAAAGACCTCTGTATGGACAAGGGCCTTGTTGGTGTTCACCACCTGCTTCATGTTGATGGATTTCTCGCTGTAGTGAGTGAAGGCAGCGTCCTGGTAGAATCCACGATAAAGAGCGGCTATCTGCTCTGCATCCGCTTCCTGGTCGAGGGTGACCACCTCAGTGCAGAAGATGCCTCGTGTGAAATCCCCACGATAAGGGATGAAATCCAACGTGATGCCCTGGGCAGAGAATCCTTCGTCGAGGGTGTCCACCATGTGAGGAGCGGAGGAGGGACGCAACTCGTTGAGTGTCTGGCAAATCTCATGCAGATGCTGATGAGAGAAGAGCTTGTAGACACTGAAATTGTTGTCTCGCCAGCTGAAATGTGTAGTCGCGCTGGGTTTCTGTCCAGCCCCTGTGCTGCCTGTGATGGCGTTGATGCTGACATCATGCGTCAGCAGTCCAGCCTTTGCCAGGGGGAGGAGTCCCAGTTGGATGCAGGTGGCGAAACAGCCAGGATTGGCGACGTGCTGCGCCTGACGGATCTGCTCGCGATGCGTCTCTGGCAGTCCGTAGACAAAATCGTGGTTGCCAGCGATGCGGAAATCCTGCGCTAGGTCGATGATCTTCACATGGGAGGGTATCTCATGCTCGCGCAGGAATGTCTCGCTCTTGCCATGACCAAAGCAGAAGAAGACAACATCCGTCTGCTCCCAAGGCAATTCGCTCGTGAAGGAGAGGTCCGTCTCGCCCACCAGGCTCTCATGAACCTCGCTCACCAGGTTTCCTGCATTGCTCTCGCTGTTGGCAAAGGCAATCTCTGCGTAGGGATGGTTGAGCAACAGCCTGATCAGTTCGCCGCCCGTATAGCCGGCAGCGCCCAATATTCCAACCTTCACCATGCCTTATCTCTCTTCGTCAGGATGAGCCAGATAATAGGCACGCAATGGGGTGGAGGTAACCTTGATGAAACCCTTGGCCTCGTCGCTGGTCCAGCCCTTAGCACCCTCGCCATACTCGCCCAGTTTGTTCTTCACCAGATCGTCAGGAGTGTCGCATCCTACGGTCTGGAAGCTGTAGGGACGCAACTCCAGTGTCACCTCGCCATTCACGTGGCGCTGGCTGCTCTCGAGCATCGCCTCGATGTCAGGCATGACAGGCTCGAGATACTGGCTCTCGTGGAGGAACATGCCATACCAGTTGGACACCTGGTCCTTCCAGTATTGCTGCCACTTGGAGAGCGTGTACTTCTCAAGGAAGCGATGGGCACCAATGATCAGCATGGGAGCTGCAGCCTCGAAGCCTACACGTCCCTTGATGCCTATGATGGTGTCGCCCACGTGGCAATCGCGTCCGATGGCATAGGCTGCTCCAATCTTCTCTACAGCTTGGATGGACTCAATCCTGTCCTCGTACTTCGTGCCGTTGACACTCACCAGCTCACCCTTCTCGAATCCCAGTTTCAGCAGTTCAGGCTCTTGTTTGGTGGGATGCTTGAGATAGGCACTCTCAGGAAGGCCCTGCTTGCTGTCGAGAATCTCGCCACCACAGATGCTGGTTCCCCAAATGCCTACGTTGTAGCTGTATTTCAGCTTGGTGAAATCGGCATTGAACCCATGGGCGTTGAGGTAATCCACCTCTTCTTGGCGCGAGAGGTTCTTGTCGCGAGTCAGGGTAATGATCTCTACTCCAGGTGCCATGACGAGGAACGTCATGTCGAAACGAATCTGGTCGTTCCCTGCTCCTGTGCTGCCATGAGCGATGGCGCTTGCCCCAATCTCCTTAGCATAGCGTGCGATGGCCAGAGCCTGGAAGATGCGTTCAGAGGAGACAGAGATGGGATAGCAATTGTTGCGAAGCACATTGCCATAGACCATGTAGCGAAGGCTCTTCTGGTAATATTCTTGGGTAACATCGAGAGTAACGTATTTCGTGGCGCCCAGCTTGTAGGCGTTTTCTTCGTTTGTCTTCAACTGTTCGTCACTGAAACCTCCCGTGTTGGCACATGCTGCATGAACCTCATAGCCCTCGTTGGCTAAATACATGACCGTATAACTGGTGTCTAATCCGCCGCTGTAAGCGACAACAACCTTTTTCTTTTCCATATTATATATAATAATGTATTATCCGTTTATTTCCTTTTTCTCTGCCTTCTCGATTCTCCTGATTCTCTCCAGGACACTGTTGGGTATCTTGGCAGGCAGATACTCCTCAGGGTCGTAGAGCATGGCGGTGCAGATGCAGTACTTGCGTTGCGTACGATGGAGAACATCCACATTGATGCAGCCCTCGCATCCCCGCCAGAAAGCCTCGTCGTCTGTCAGGTCAGCAAAAGTCACAGGCTTGTAGCCCAATTGGGTGTTCATTGCCATTACGGCAGCACCACTCGTCAGAGAGAATATCTTGGCGTGTGGCCATCGTGTGCGCGCCAAGGAGAATGTCATGTCCTTGATGCGTTTGGCGAGTCCCAAACCACGATAGTTGGGGTGCACGATCAGACCTGATGTGGTAACATATTCCTTGTTGCCCCACGTCTCGATATAGCTGAATCCAGCGAATGTCTCACCGTCGAGGGCGATTACAGCCTTGGCCTCACGCATCTTGGCAGTCAAGTATTCATGCGTTCGCTTGGCGATACCTGTCCCACGGACCTTTGCTGCGTCCTCGATTGTCTTCAGGATGGTGTCGACATATTTCTCGTGGCTTTCGTCTGCCACTACCACCTTTATAGCTGTTTTGTTAGCCATTTTCTTTTATGAGATAAAGATATGTGAGAAAAATGAGAGGGTTAATTCAATTGTGGCAGGAGCCGCTGCATCTGGTAAATTACTTCTTCGCGGTCTGCGTCCTCTGTCAGGATAATCAGCACCGTATCGTCTCCTGCAACAGACCCTAGTATCATGGAGTTCTCAGTAGAGTCTATGTCGTAGGCAACCATTCCTGCATGGCCAGGCGGTGTGTGGATGACCAGCAGATTGTTGGAGGCTCGAATGTTCCACTTCGTGTTGTTGATTTCTTTCTGGGTGGGAACTGGCACGAACTGCCCCTCACGTGGCAGAGCGTAGACGGAGTGTCCGTTCCGCCCGCGAACCTTACTTATACGCAACTGCTTCAGATCACGGCTGAGAGTGGCCTGTCCGCATGGGAATCCTGCCTTGTCAAGCTCGATGAGCAATTCCTCTTGACTCTCTACGTGCTGAGAGCTTACGATCATGCGTATTACCTGAAGTCTCGTTTTCTTGTTTTGCTTATCCTGCATAAATTTCCAGTTTTGTGGTGCAAAGATACAACTTTTTTGCATATAAACCGCATATTTGACGAATAAAATATGAATAACAACAAAAAAACGTTAGGAAGTATCCGATGTTTTAGTCGTGTGGTGTCACCAGGAATCGAACTGGGAACGCAAGGATTTTCAGTCCTTTGCTCTATCAACTGAGCTATGACACCGTCAGATTTTGGCTGCAAAGGTAAAGATAAAAAATATTAGCACAATATTTTGTTGGCAAAATATAAAATTCTTTATCCTTTCATTCGATATCCAACGAAAAGTTTGTATATTTGCATTCGTTTATTGCAAGATTCGGATAGTAGCGCAGTTGGTAGCGTACTACGTTCGGGACGTAGGGGTCGGGAGTTCGAGTCTCCTCTATCCGACAAAATGGGAAATCTGACTTCTGAGCTTCAATGGTTTGCAATGCGTGTAACCTATCGTCGTGAGCTGAAAGTGCAGGATATGCTGCATGAAGCTCAGGTGGAGACTTTTATCCCCATGAAGATTGTCAAGAAGAAGTGTTTCGGACGGGTAAAGGTCATGAAAGCTCCTGCCATCAGTAGTCTGATATTTGTTCATACCACCAAAGATTTTATACAGGAATTCAAGAAGGATGTGCCTTATCTGCAGTATATGATAACGCGCGAGAGCGACAGGTCTTATCCAACCATTGTTCCTGAAAAGCAGATGCAGGATTTCATTGGCGTGTGTGGCAGCGAGGATGAGAGGCTGTTGTTTATGGATCCATCCACTTTGAAGCTGAATCCAGGTCAGCGGGTTCGTGTTCTGGCTGGTCCATGTGCAGGTATGATTGGTACCTTCCAGCGCGTGAAGGGTGCGAGGGAGAAGCGTTTCATCATCAGTGTGCCTGGTGTGATAGCTGTCATTACTGCATCCGTTTTGCCAAGTCAAGTCATGTTGTTGAAAGACGACGAATAAACTGTTGTTGGGCTTCAGTTTTGAGAGGAAAAGAGATGAGATACTCTGTGATCATACCAGTTTACAATCGCCCTGACGAAGTCGATGAGTTGTTGGGTAGTCTTGTGAGTCAGACTTTTCAGGACTTTGAGGTTGTGGTCGTGGAGGATGGTTCCTCAATTCCTTGCCAGGAGGTGGTGAATCGATATGGGAACAGCCTCGACGTGAAATACTTCACTAAACCAAATTCTGGACCAGGGCAGACGAGAAATCATGGCGCAGAGCGTAGCCAAGGGGAGTATCTGATCTTTTTGGACAGTGATTGTGTCTTGCCCTCAGGGTATCTGCAAGCAGTGGAGAACGAGTTGAGGAAGAATCCTTGCGAAGCCTTTGGCGGGCCAGACAGAGCACATGAGTCATTCACTCCTGTGCAGAAGTCCATCAACTACAGCATGACGAGTTTCTTCACTACAGGTGGAATCAGAGGTGGCAAGAGGAAACTGGACAAATTCTATCCGCGTTCGTTCAATATGGGCATTCGTGCGGATTTGTATCGCCAGCTGGGAGGTTTCAGCAAGATGCGATTTGGCGAGGACATTGACCTGAGTATCCGTATCTTCAAAAGTGGAGCAGCCTGTCGACTCTTTCCTGATGCATGGGTATGGCATAAGCGCCGCACGGACATGAAAAAGTTTTTCAAGCAAGTGCACAACAGTGGCATCGCACGAATCAATCTCTATAAGAGATATCCTGAAAGCCTGAAACTGGTCCATCTCTTGCCTGCTTTTTTCACCTTGGGAGTTGGTCTCCTCTTGCTGATGGCTTTGCTGGGATTGCTATTCCTCCTATTGAGCGTTGTGGCTTTGCATCGCATCCAAACACCCTCTTGTGTTACAGGACCTATGATGGGAGTATTCTTGGGGGTAACCTTGATGGGCGTTGCCCTGTTGCCCCTTCTGCTTTATGCACTGATTGTCTTTCTTGATGGTGCTGTGAGGAACAGGAACTTGAAGATAGGCCTTTTGAGTGTATTATCCAGTTTTACTCAGTTGCTTGGCTATGGCACAGGATTCCTGCGTGCCTGGTGGTTGCGTTGCGTGTGTGGCAGGAATGAGGATCTGCAGGCTTTTAAGGAGAACTTTTACGAATGAAGACAATTAAAGACTGGGCATCAGACGATAGGCCACGCGAGAAGATGATTGCGAAAGGCGCAGAATCTCTCTCCAACGCAGAATTGATGGCAATTCTGATAGGAAGTGGTATCCCTGGTATCTCTGCTGTGGATTTGATGCGTCAGATCTTGGGAGATTATAACGATAGCCTGAAACTGCTTGGACGAGCTACTTTGAAAGACCTGATGAAATACAAGGGCATGGGTGAGGCTAAGGCTATCACAGTGTTGGCTGCCTGTCAATTGGCCCAGCGTCGGCTCTCAGAAAACGTTCATGAGAAGAAACGTATCTCATCTTCTCGCGATGTGTATGATTTCTTCTTGCCCTTGATGCAGGACTTGTCGATTGAGGAATGCCATCTGTTACTCTTGCGTCAGAACCTGACAGTCATTGGTGAGACACTCCTGAGCAAAGGAGGAATCACAGGGACAGCGGTTGATATTCGCCTGGCAATGAAAAGGGCTATCTTATCGGATGCTCCAGTGGTGGCGTTGTGTCATAATCATCCCAGTGGAAGTACGAATCCAAGTACTCAGGATGACCACTTGACGCACGAGTTGTTTCAGGCTTGTCGCTTGATGAACATCCATTTGCTGGATCACGTGATTCTGGCAGATGGGGATTTCTATAGTTACTCAGAAAATGGAAGACTGCAGTAAAAGAACGAAAATGAAAGAAGCGATGGACATTGAACTCCGCCAGAAAACAGAGGAAAGGATCATAGAGGTCTTACGAACTGTCTATGACCCGGAAATTCCTGTGAACATATATGATTTGGGACTGATATATCGTATTGAATTGAACAGTGATGCAACAGAATTGGCTGTCGACATGACATTAACGGCTCCCAACTGTCCTGCTGCTGACTTCATCATGGAGGATGTACGTCAGAAACTGGAGACGATACAAGACTTGAAGAAGGTGGATGTCACCCTGGTTTTTGAGCCAGAGTGGGACAAGGATATGATGAGCGAGGAGGCAAAACTGGAACTTGGCTTGATTTAGGTGATGAAGAACATATACTTTATTTCGGATGCTCATTTGGGCTCGTGGGCCATTCCCCACCATCGGCAGCAAGAGAGACGTTTGGTTCGATTTCTTGATGAGATAAAGAATCGAGCCAGCGCTGTCTATCTTCTGGGCGACATGTTCGACTTCTGGTATGAATACAAGATGGTTGTCCCTCGTGGATTCACCCGTTTCTTAGGAAAAGTCAGCGAGCTGACGGATATGGGCGTAGAAGTCCATTATTTCACTGGCAATCATGATATTTGGTGCAGGGATTATTTGCAGGAGGAATGTGGAATCATCCTCCATCGAGAACCTATCACGATTGAATTGGCCGACAAGGTGTTTTATCTGGCTCATGGAGACGGGCTTGGAGATCCAGACTGGAAGTTCAAGATAATTCGTGCTGCCTTCCATAGTAAGATCTGCCAGACGCTCTTCAGCAGCATTCACCCACGTTGGGGAATGCAGTTTGGCTTGACTTGGGCCAAGCATAGTCGCCAGAAAAGAGGGAACATGGGGGAACCGCTCTATATGGGAGAGGATAAGGAATGTCTGGTCCTCTACGCAAAGAAATATCTGCGGGAGCATCCAGATGTGAACTATTTCCTATTCGGCCATCGACACATCGAATTGGATTTGATGTTGAGTAAACAGTGCCGCCTTCTCATCCTGGGCGACTGGATAAGTCAGTTCACTTATGCAGTGTACGATGGAGAGAATATGTTTATGGAGAATTATGTGGAAGGAGAGACCCTGGTTTAAACCAAGGCCTCTGTATCCATTGCAATCATCAGTTCTTCGTCCGTAGGAATGCAGCAGACGGTCACCTTGCTTTCGTCTGCAGAAAGAATCGCTTCCGTAGCTCGACAGCCGCGGTTTCTCTTCTCGTCCATCTTGATGCCCATGAATTCCAATCCTGTAGTGGCACCCTCGCGGACTTCCCATTGATTCTCGCCAGCACCACCAGTAAACACGATGATGTCTACGCCACCCATTGCAGCGGCATATTGGCCAATGTATTTCTTGATGCGATAGGTGTACATCTCTTTTGCCAGACGTGCCTTGTCATTCCCTGCTGCGATGCCAGCCAGAATATCACGAAAATCGCTTGACAGTTCGCTTACGCCAGCCAGTCCTGATTTCTTGTTTAGAAGGTTGCTTAACCCCTTGGTGTCGAGATTCAGCTTATCCATCAGGAATGTCACAGCGCCAGCATCGATGTCTCCAGAGCGGGTTCCCATGATAAGACCTTCCAGGGGTGTAAGGCCCATTGAGGTGTCCACGCATTTGCCATCTTTCACAGCAGCGATGCTGGCACCATTGCCAATGTGGCAGGTAATGATCTTCTTTCCCTCTGCTTGAATGCCCAGGTATTCGCAGACACGTTGAGAAACATAACGATGGCTGGTTCCGTGGAAGCCATAGCGACGTACACCATATTTCTTGTACAACTCGTAAGGAAGGGCATACATGTATGCGTAATCTGGCATCGTCTGATGGAAGGCTGTGTCGAACACGCCAACCTGAGGAATGTCAGGCAACAATGTTTTCACTGCATTTACTCCCTTGATGTTGGCTGGGTTGTGCAGAGGAGCCAAGTCATTGCAGGCTGCGAACTCTTCCATGACTTCAGGAGTCAGCAGCACAGATTTGTTGAACTTCTCTCCACCATGCACCATGCGATGACCTACGGCATCCAGTTCGCTCAGGTTCTTCAGTACAGCATAGTCTCCTTGAGTGAGAACCTCGAAGATGTATTCCACACCAGCTGTGTGCTCGCTGATGGGATGTTCAATCTTATGCTTCTCACCATTGAGTTTTATGGTGATGAAGGAGTCGGGCATTCCTATCTTCTCAATACCTCCACTCGTGATGACAGACTTGTCTGTCATGTCATACAATGCATATTTAATGGAACTGCTTCCGCAGTTCAGTACAAGAATTTTCATTGTTCTTTCTTTTCTGTTTACCTATTATTATTTAGCATCCATTGCCTGACAGGCTGTGATGGCCACCATCTTGTAGATGTCGTCTACGGAGCAACCGCGAGAGAGGTCGTTCACAGGGCGAGCAATACCTTGCAGGATTGGGCCGATAGCATCTGCATTGCCTAATCTTTGGACAAGTTTGTAACTGATGTTTCCCACTTCCAGACAAGGGAACACGAGGACATTTGCATTGCCTGCTATCTCTGAGCCTGGGGCTTTCTTCTGACCTACACTTGGGACAAGAGCAGCGTCGGCTTGCAGTTCTCCGTCGATTTTCAGGTCTGGGTTCAATTCGCGAGCCAATCGGGTGGCTTCCACGACCTTGTCTACCACATCGTGCTTGGCGCTCCCTTTGGTGGAGAAACTCAACATGGCGACTTTGGGATCAGCAAATCCTGCCACACTCTTCGCAGTTTGGGCTGTGCAGACGGCAATCTGTGCCAACTGTGCTGCATCTGGCATGGGGGTTACTGCCACGTCGCCTACTACCAATACGCCGTCTTCGCCGAATTGGGGAGTCTGGGTGATCAGGAGCATGGCACCGCTGACACATGTGATGCCAGGAGCACATTTTATGATTTGGAGGGCAGGGCGAAGGGTGTCGCCTGTCGTGCTGAGAGCACCGCTGATTTGACCGTCGGCATCGCCGCTCTTGATGATGAGGCAGCCGAAATACAATGGATCGAGAACTTTCACGCGTGCTTCCTCGATGGTCATGCCTTTCTTCTTGCGAAGTTCATACAGCAATTGAGCGTATTCTTCAGTTTTGGGGCTGCTGGCTGGGTCGATGATTGTTGCTTTACCAATGTTCTTCAGACCAAGTTTCTCTGCTAAAGCAAAGATTTCTGATGGGTTGCCTATCAGAATGATGTCTGCCAAACCGTCGGCCAGCGACTTGTCTGCGGCGGTCAGGGTTCGCTCTTCCAGGCTTTCAGGCAACACGATGCGCTGCTTGTTGCTCTGGGCTCGAGCGATGATTTTCTCCATTAATGTCATGATGTTTTTTTGATTTTTATATGGTTTCTATCTTCTCGTTTCTCGTTCAGAATCGTCCTCTCATCAGCAGGACCTCCAGTTGCTCAGCAGTCAGGTGGGTGCGAAGTACGTCGCTGTAGGCTGCGCTGATGTTGCCTGTCTCCTCACTGACCACAATGGCCAACGCGTCCGTTTCCTTGCTGATACCTTTTGCTGCACGATGGCGCAAGCCAAACTCCTTGGGGATGTCCAGGTCGTGACTGATGGGCAGAATGCATGCAGCTGCAGCAATCTTGTTGTTGGAGATGATTACTGCTCCGTCATGAAGAGGGCTGTTCTTGAAGAATATGTTTTCTATCAAACGTTGGCTGACGCGTGCGTTAACCGTTTCGCCAGTACGGATGAAATCGTTCAGGGGGAGGTCGTTCTGCACCACGATCAGGGCTCCCACTTTCTGCTTGCTCATGTTCAGACAGGCCATGACGATGGGGAAGATGGTTTCCCTGTCATGCCTCATGCCGTCCTCGTTGGTCTTGTGACCATAGTGGAACAGGTGAAGCAAACGTCCTGCTTTCTTGTGGGTCCCCAGGGTGTAGAAGAAGTGACGTATCTCTTCCTGGAAGAGGATGATGACAGCGATGGCTCCCACGTTGACCAGTTGATCGAGGATACTGCCCAGCAGCTTCATCTCCAACACTTTGCTCACTATGATCCAAAAGCTGATGAAGATGAGCACACCATAGAAGATGTTGACAGAGCGCGATTGCTTCATCACCTTGTAACTGGAGAAAAGCAGGAGCGCTACCAGAAAGATGTCGATCAGGTCTTTTATTCCAAAGTCTAGCATGAAAGCATCTTTTTGATTATTGTTATAGTTTCCACACAGGCCTTCACGTCGTGAACCCTCAGAATGTTGGCTCCCTTCATGAGGGACAACGTGTTGAGAACGGTGGTTCCATTCAAGGATTCCTCAGCTGTGAAGTCGAGCAGCCTGTAGATCATTGATTTTCGGCTGACTCCAACCAGCAAGGGCAGACCCAGAACTTTCAGATCTTGCAGGTGATTCATCAGTTCGTAGTTCTGATCCAGCGTTTTGGCAAAGCCGAATCCAGGATCCAGTATGATGTCCTTCACACCCATCCCATGCAATTCTTGCACTTTGCCCCCAAAGTATTGCAGCATCTCTGCCATCAGATGGTCGTAAGTGGCATTCTCCTGCATCGTTTGGGGCGTTCCCTTCATGTGCGTCAGGATGTATGGAACGTTCAGTTCCGCTACTGTCTGGAACATCTTCTGGTCCATTTCTCCGCCAGAGATGTCGTTGATGATCTGTACACCATATTCTTCTACGCATATGCGCGCGATGTCTGAGCGAAAGGTGTCGACGCTGACAATCGCCTGTGGGGCAATCCTGCGAATCGTCTTCAACCCCAGCGCCAATCGCTTCCTCTCTTCCTCAGGACTCACTTCGTCTGCACCAGGGCGGCTGCTGTATGCTCCAATGTCTATCATGCTGCCTCCCTCCTCCAGGATTTGGGTGACCCTGTCTGCCACCTCAGCCTCCGTCCCTTTTCTGCTGTCGGCATAGAAGGAATCGGGTGTCACGTTCAGGATGCCCATGACCTGTGGTTCAGACAAACTCAGCAGTTCGCCGTCGATGTTCAGCGTGTATGGTAAGAGTCCTTTCATCGTCTTTTCACCTTACTTTGCCACAAAGTTATACATTATTTATAAAATAAGCAAATTATATGAAAAAAATGGTGTAACTTTGCTGGGCAAAACATTAAAGAACAAAGTATGGATATAAAAGAACTATACGCTGTCTATCTGCAGCATCCTCAGGTTACCACTGATAGCAGGCACTGTCCTGCCGATTCCATTTTCTTTGCGCTGAAAGGGGCCACCTTTGACGGCAACCAGTATGCCGCTTCCGCTTTGGAGAAGGGATGTGCTGTGGCTGTCGTCGATGAGGCTCAGTATGCCAACGATGACTGTTGCATCCTGGTGGACGATGCGCTGAAGAGCCTCCAGGACTTGGCTGCATACCATCGCGAGCAATGGGGAGGAACCATCCTGCAGATTACTGGAACGAACGGCAAGACTACGACCAAGGAGCTGGTCGCAGCAGTTCTGTCCAAGGCTCATAATGTGCTCTTCACAGAAGGCAACCTGAACAACCACATTGGCGTGCCTCTCACGCTGCTTCGCATTACAAGCGAGAACGACATCGTCGTCGTAGAGACAGGAGCCAATCATCCAGGCGAGATTGCCTTCCTGAGCGAGATGGTGAAGGCTGACTATGGGCTCATCACCAATGTGGGAAGCGCTCATCTGGAGGGCTTTGGCTCGTTCGAGGGAGTGAAGAAAACGAAGGAGGAATTGTATGACAGCCTCAAGGAACGCAATGCCTGCATTTTCATCAATGGGATGGATGACGTTCTGCGCGAGATGGCTGCTGAGCGACATTTCGTGATGGACGAGACGGCTATCCCCTACGTGGAGGGTAGAGTGGAGGAGTGCAACCCGTTCCTCTGCGTCCGTTGGAGAGAGGACGACTGGAAACCTTGGCATACAATCAGGACTCACCTCGTGGGAGCCTACAACGTGACAAACGTGCGTGCTGCAGTTACGGTTGGATTGAAGTTTGGAGTCTCGCCAGAGCAGATCGACGAGGCAATCGCTGATTACGTGCCCACCAACAGCCGAAGCGAGTATCGCGATACGGGCAGGAACCACCTGCTGCTGGACGCCTACAACGCTAATCCTACCAGCATGGCTGCTGCGCTCGATAACTTCTCGATGATTGAAGCAGCACACAAGATGGTCATCCTGGGTGACATGCGGGAGCTGGGCGAGGAGAGTTATGCGGAACACAGGAAGATAGTGGAGCGGCTCGCTGGTTCAAGGTTGGAAACCATCTGGTTGGTTGGCCCTGAGTTCCAGAAAGCATCTGAGGCATCGAACTTTTCCTCTATGGTCTCAGTCTTCAAGGACGTTGAGGCTGTAAAGGAAGCCTTGCAGGAATCGCCCCTCGAGGGCCAGACGATTCTCATCAAGGGAAGCAATGGGACCAGGCTTTTCCAGTTGCCAGAGTTGCTTTGATTCCAGCCTGTCGGCTCGAGCCTCGAAAGAGTCTTTCTTCATCGGAGAGGAGCAGCAAAAGAACCCCTGCATAAGCCTCACTTTTGAGCTGAAAAAACACAACGTGTTGTCTCGACGGTTTCAACACGTTGATTTGCCCGTTTCAACACGTTGATTTTGTCCTTTCAACGTGTTGTCTTTTTTGACTCAATCAGAAGGCTTGTTTCGAGCAACGTTTTCGTGCTCCTCCAGAGTCAGTTCTCGCCATCTTTTTTTGCGTCTTGGCAGGTATATGTCCTTCGAAAGGAGGAAAATATGTCTCTTTTTTTACTTTTTTGGTTAAAAGAGTTTGTTGTTTGCCTTGGAATGATTATCTTTGCATGATAACAGGTGAAAGGGCTCCTTTGCCCTGCTCCCTGTATGGATAATTAAGCTGGTAAGAATGAGAAAACAAGATGTCACAGAGTCGAGGACAATGCGTGTCATTGTTGCCATGTGCGACATGCTGGTGCTTGCCCTCTGCTTGTTTGCTGCCTATGGAGCCATTTATCTCGTCTTCCCTGACAAGGTGGCTCACATGAACCTCCACAATTATATGCTGCTGGCCGTCCTTTGCTATGTGCCTATAGCAGTCTATATGCCGCCTTTGTTCCTGCGTCGTGTGGTTCGAGGCGACCATATTGTGGAAAGGTGTTTCCTGACGGCTCTGGCCTACATCGCCTTTTTCGTGGTCGTACTCTTCCTGATGAAGGGCGCCACGATCAGCCGTATGTTTGTGTCGGCTTTCTTCTTGCTGTTCTCCCTGGGATTGAGTATCGAGCACATGTGCTTGCGTGGCTTGGTGAAGACGAAGCGGTCAACGGGCGGAAACCAGAATCACGTGATCCTGATAGGTGCTGTAGATGAATTGCAGGATCTCTACCAGAGTCTCCAGAAGCGAGAGTATGGACTGGTGGTGGATGGCATTTTCACGGACGACAACATAGAGCAGACTCCATCTGGCATCAGCCGTCTGGGAAGTGTTGCTGAGGCTTTGGGGTATCTGCAGGAACATCCCCATATCGATTCTGTCTACTGCTCGATGGCTTCCATGCGAAAGAGTCAGATGCTGGAATTGTATCGTCATTGCGAGAATAGCGTGACGCGCTTCTTCGCCTTGCCTATCTATGTGAACTTCCTGCGTCGCAATATGGTGGTATCCTCGATCGGCTCCACCATCATGCTCTCCTCTCGTCCTGAGCCACTCCGCGACTTGGGAAACCGCATCGTCAAACGTGTCTTCGACGTGCTCTTCAGCGGTCTTTTCCTGCTGACCATCTTCCCCATCATCTACGTCTTTGTGGCTATCATCATCAAGCGTCAAAGCCCAGGTCCTGTCTTCTTTTTCCAGAAGCGGAGTGGATTGAACGGTAAGGAGTTCGAATGCATCAAGTTCCGCTCGATGTACCTGAATGATGCGGCGGATAAGATTCAAGCGACAGAGGATGACCCTCGAAAGTTCCGCTTTGGCGATTTCATGCGCAGGACAAACATAGACGAACTTCCGCAGTTCATCAATGTACTCAAGGGCGACATGTCCATCGTGGGTCCTCGTCCTCACATGTTGTCGCATACGGAATCATATCGTCAGCTGGTGAACCGCTATATGGTGCGCCACTGGGTAAAGCCTGGCATTACAGGTTGGGCTCAGATCCAGGGTTTCAGGGGTGAGATCAAGGAATTGAGCCAGCTGGAAGATCGTGTTCATGCGGATATCTGGTACGTCGAGAACTGGAGTTTCTGGCTTGACATACGCATCATCTATCGTACGATATTGAATATGCTTCTTCACAAAGAAGAGAATGCTTATTGACAAATTTAAATTACTGATAACAAATAATGTCTTTTCTAAGTAAAATATTCGGACGTAAGTCCAAGGAAGAAATGCGGGTAGGTGGTATGGAGGATTTCATGCTGCTCATTCGCGTGTATTACCAGTCCGTGATAGCTGCGCAACTGGGAATCAACAATCTGGCAGCATTGCCTGATTTGAGAATATTCAAGCAAACGTATCACGTCGCCACAGTCAACAATAAACTGGGTCTCGGTGAGAAGAAAGCTTGTAAGAAACTAATTCAGGACATCTATGGCGTGAGTCAGGAGTTTTTCGCTGAGGTGGATAGCAGCGTGAAGAAACATTGCAGGAAAGTTCAGGACGTGCAGAGTTATCTTTACTCTTTCCAAGGTTTCAGTCAGGATCTGATGATGCTGATGGGAAACTTGATGCAGTGGAAATTCCGCTTGCCTTCCTTCTTCCGCAGTGCTCTCAAAGAGATGGTAGCCAAGCAGATACACGAAGTGATGAACAAGAATGACTGGAAGGATGAAGGTGTTCGCAGGACATGTGTCTCTGTTCGTAAATATCAGGCTATGTTGGGCTACAGCGAGGCTTGGATGACGGAATACGTGCACACGATTGTGATGCTGGCAAAGAAGGAACCTCGCAAAAATAGCGAGGAATAATTTTGTGTTGTACAAAAAAAGTTCTAACTTTGTCCACAAATAAGATAAATTAGTAGGTGATGGATGCACAACTGATGGATTTGGTCGTACGGTTTGAAACCCGTACACGACAGCTTCTGATGCAGTACAAGCAATTGCAGCAGGAGAATGCCGCGTTGTTGCAGAAATTGGGAAAACGCGAGGACGAGATCCTCACGTTGCAGATTGAGAACGAAGATCTGAAGAACCAATACCAGCGCCTGAAGACAGCGAAATATATAGATCTGGCTGATGATGACAAGAAACAGATTCGAGGTCGGATCTCCAAAATGGTGCGAGACATTGACAAGTGCATCGCCTTGCTTAAAGTGGAATAACGAATCGATATGGAACAGCAGAGCGATACTTTATCAATAACCCTCAAGATCGGCAGTTGGACCTTGCCTATGACCATCCGTAGATCGGACGAGTTCATCTACAGGCAGGCAGAGAAGCTGATTAAGGAGAGGTTCAACTACTATACAGGAAACTATCCAAATCAAAGTACAGACTTGTACTTAATGATGACTATATTGGATATTGCTGTACGCTTGAAGCGACAGGAAACATCCTCGGATACGCAACCGGTCAAGGATCGTTTGCAGCCTTTGCTTGTAGAGTTGGAGTCCGCACTCAAGAAAATGTGAAAGTGTGATTTAGTGACCCCAATTTACTAACTTAAATAAAAAAAACTCATGACTTTAGAGATAATAATAGCGCTGATAGTAGGCATTGTGGCCTTTTTGGTACTTGTCGCTATTTGGTATTTGGTTTTTGTTCCATCAAAACGTAAGGCATTGGCTGCTGAGGCAAGTGCCAGTGCAGAGAAAGAAGCGGAAGTTATCAAACAGAGAAAATTGCTGGAAGTAAAGGAGAAGTTCCTGAGCAAGAAGGCAGAGTTGGAGAAAGAGGTTCAGCAGCGTAACCAGCAGATACAGCAGGCTGAGAATCGTGCCAAGCAGCGTGAGCTGAGCCTGAATCAGCGTCAGGATGACCTGAATCGAAAACGTCAGGAAACAGAATCCATGCGCCAGCGGGTAGAGAACCAGCAGGCGCTGCTCCAGAAACGTGAGGAAGAACTGCAAGTTCGCCAGAACAATCTGTTGGAGCAAGAGCGTACCAAACTGGAGGAAATATCTGGCTTGAGTGCTGATGAGGCTCGCGAACGGTTGATTGAAACGTTGAAGGATGAGGCAAAGACAAATGCAGCAGCCTATATCAACGAAATCATGGATGACGCTAAAATGACTGCCAACAAGGAGGCAAAACGAATCATCATCCAGACCATCCAGCGTGTGGCAACGGAGACAGCTGTGGAGAACAGCGTGACAGTGTTCCACATCGAGAATGATGAAGTGAAAGGCCGTATCATTGGACGTGAAGGCAGAAATATCCGCGCGTTGGAAGCTGCGACAGGTGTTGAGATCGTGGTAGATGATACTCCTGAAGCTATTGTCATCAGCGCGTTTGATCCTGTTCGTCGTGAAGTGTGTCGCCTGGCATTGCATCAGCTTGTGGCAGATGGTCGTATTCATCCTGCTCGTATTGAGGAAGTTGTTGCAAAGGTGAAGAAACAAGTGGAGGAAGAGATTATCGAAACAGGTAAGCGCACTACTATCGACTTGGGTGTTCATGGTCTTCATCCAGAATTGGTTCGTCTCATAGGTAAGATGAAGTATCGTAGCAGCTATGGACAAAATCTGCTTCAGCATTCTCGTGAGACTGCTAACTTGTGTGCTGTGATGGCATCAGAGTTAGGTTTGAACCCAAAGAAAGCGAAACGTGCAGGTTTGCTTCACGATATAGGTAAGGTGCCTGATGAGGAACCTGAGATGCCTCATGCATTATATGGTGCAAAGTTGGCAGAGAAATACAAGGAAAAACCAGATATCGTGAACGCCATAGGTGCTCATCACGATGAAATGGAAATGACTACGCTGATGGCTCCAATCGTACAAGTGTGCGATGCTATCAGTGGTGCCCGTCCAGGAGCTCGCAGGGAGATAGTCGAAGCATACATCAAGCGACTGAAGGACTTGGAGAATATAGCCATGAGTTATCCTGGTGTAGTGAAGACTTATGCTATCCAAGCTGGTCGTGAGCTTCGTGTCCTTGTTGGTGCAGATAAGATTGACGACAAACAGACGGAGCAGTTGAGTAGCGAGATTGCAACAAAGATTCAGAATGAAATGACTTATCCTGGTCAAGTGAAGATTACGGTAATCCGTGAGACTCGTTCTGTTTCCTATGCTAAGTAGAAATAACCGGATTTAGTAAAGAAAAAAAATGCATCGCAAAAGCGGTGCATTTTTTGTTTGTTACCGTTGGCTCAGTTTATTCTTCTTCCGTAAATGAGTCCAGGATTTTCCTGTATACGGTAGGCAAATCATGCTTGTAGTAAATAGTCTCGAACCACATGAAAAGGTATACAACCAAGTCAAAAGCCAGCCATGCCAAGATGACGATTGTTAAAGTACTCATAGGCCTTCTTATACTTCAATTAATAGTTTGTTTCCATTAGAAATTCTATAGTGACGCAATTTCTCCCATTCTTCTGTTGATATTTGCCATGAGCGGGAGAGGTGATCTGCACCATAGCTGTCTATTTGCTTCATTACCATGCTGATGGTCATTCGATGAATGTCAAAAGCAGGCAAATATTTGGTGATAGTACCTTTTTCGTTGTGGGTTTCCACCAAGAGTTGCATGTTGACTAATTCATCCAGCAGGATGCTGACCAGTGTTTGGGGAAGACGTGTGTCGCTAGATAATGATTTCACTGTAAAAGCTGTTCCTCCCTGGGCAAATTTCTTGCAGATTCTGCACATTAAAAGCAGGCTCAATGAATCTTTGTATCTTCTGCTCAAATCCCTGCTGTTACGTTCGAAGGCATAGTCCTCCATCCGTTGGTTAGCATAACACATTTGTGCGCCAATGAGACAAATGCTCCAAGATATGTTTGCCCAAAGCATGAACATAGGTATCGCTGCGAAGGATCCGTAGATGGCATTATAGCTGCTCAGTTTCAACTGGTAGTGCATGTATATGTATTCTACCAATTGGAATGCAATACCTGCCAAAATGGCAGGAAAAATGGTGTGACGGAATTTGACCTCCGTGTTTGGCATAAATGTGTAGAGAAGTGAGAAAGCGAAGCAAATCAGAATGGGTGGTGAGATTCGTAGGATAGATTCAACGGTATTGCTTACTATTTGGTAATCGGGAAAGACGTTCGTTATCGTCATCAGGAACAACCTGATTCCCATGGTGATGACTACAGCAATAGGCAGTAACACGAAGACGCTGATGTAATCAGTTATCCGTCGATAGACATTTCTAGGTGTGCGGACTTGCCATATCGTGTTGAATGCCTTCTCTATGTTAGTGGTGAGTGAGACGACTGTGTATAGCAGGATAATCAAACCAACGCCAATGAATACACCACCTTGAGTATGCTGAAGATAGGAGTCTACGAAATTCATGATGGTGTCTGTAATCTCTGGATTTGCCTGAAGAGATTCGCGTATGCGTTCCTCAATCATGGTCCCAAAACCAAATCCGCGTGCGATGGCGAAAACGATAGCCAAAACGGGCACGGCAGCCAGTAGCGTGCTGTAGGTAAGTGCTGAAGCGTAACTCGAGAGATTGTTTTTGTTAAAACTCTCCACGATGATGATAGTTCGCTTCAGCATCCTGAGATTCCATCGTTTCCAACTGGAGAAGCGGGACTCGTCGACGTTCCAGATGTGGTTTATGCTGTGTAACTTCATTTTTTCATAATAAAAAACAGTGGTCCTATAAGCCGGGTTCTGTACCTCATTATATAAAGAGGTGCTTGCCATTTATCTACTACCTGCGTCACCACAAGTCTCTATCGTTCTACCCTCCGACTCAGACGGGCCATCTTCTCTTTTGTTCGCCGGTATACATGAACTTTCAACTTCCGGAATGCACAGCACTGATATCACTACCAGCCTGGTAGGCTCTTACCCTGCCTTCTCACCCTTACCAGTTGCCTGGCGGTTGTTTTCTTCTGCATTATCAGACTCTCACGAATCTCTTCCCGTTAGGAAGCGGAATGCCCTGTGTTGCCCGGACTTTCCTCTTCCCCCAAAGGGTCAGCGGCAAGCCAGTCCACTGTTTTCAATGGCAAAGATACAAATAAAAGTTGAAATCCAAATATTCTTGCTGTCATTTCGTCTTTCTTTGTAAGTAAATGAATGCAAAAATGCCCCCTCTTTGTTTTTAACTATCGTTAATCGCATTTGTGGCAGTGTTAAATATTGGAAAAACTCTGACAAAACCTGCACGACAAAAGGATTTAGGCAGTATCTTTGCAGTGGATTTTTTGAGTGTGTAAATTATATGTATTAACAATTAAACTAAATAAAGTTATGAAACAGACAATTAAAACATGGTTGGGAGCAGCAGCTTTAGTATTGGCAAGCAGTGCTGTGACAGCATCAGTCGTACGGGCTGAGGCACCAGATGTACCAGCAACTCCCAATGTTGCACCTGCTCCTGTTGCGACAGGTGGATTGGTTGATTTGACAGCAGCAGCAGAATCTTCTGTGAATTCTGTTGTGTATATTAAGGTAACACAGACAGGAAAGACGCAACGTGTACAAACAATGGATCCATTCAGTGATTTCTTTGGAGATTTCTTCGGATTCGGCAATCGCGGCCCACAGCAACGGGAATACAAGACTCCTGACCGTCATGCGTCAGGTAGTGGGGTAATCATTAGTACGGATGGCTATATCGTTACCAATAATCATGTGGTAGGTGATGCTGATGAGATTGAAGTGAAAATGAATGATAACAGAGAATTTAAGGGTCGCATTATTGGTTGTGATGAGACTACAGACTTGGCTTTGATAAAGATTGATGCTAAGAATCTGCCTGCTATAGCCATTGGAAATAGCGATGACTTGAAGCTTGGCCAGTGGGTATTGGCTGTTGGAAATCCTTTTAACCTGACAAGTACAGTGACCGCTGGTATCGTAAGTGCAAAAGCACGTTCTCTGGGTGCAAATGGCATCGAAAGCTTCATCCAGACGGATGCTGCTATCAACCAAGGTAACAGTGGTGGAGCTTTGGTCAATGAAAAGGGCGAATTGGTTGGTATCAATGCCATGCTGTATAGCCAGACTGGTAGTTATAGCGGTTATGGCTTTGCCATTCCAACCAGTATTATGAATAAGGTTGTCTCTGACCTGAAAGTTTATGGTACAGTACAGCGTGCTGTCTTGGGTGTACAGGGACAAGATGTATCAAACTACATTGATGCAGAGAAAGCAAAGGGCAACGAGATTGATCTTGGTGTCATCGAGGGTGTGTATGTGGCTACAGTTACAGATGCCAGTGCGGCCCAAGACGCAGGAATTGAAAAGGGTGATGTGATTACAGAATTCGATGGCAAGAAGGTTACCAAGATGTCTGAATTGCAGGAGGCTATTTCTAAGCATAGTCCTGGCGACAAAGTTAACATGACTTATGTGCGTGATAAAAAGGAGAAGAAGGTGACTGTGACTTTGCGTAACACTCAGGGCACAACGAAGGTGATGGAAGAAGTTGATCTTGACCAACTTGGCGTATCACTGAAACCTGTTACAGAGGAAGAGAAGAAGACTATGAACATAGATTACGGATTGTCAATTAATGCGATACGTAACGGTAAGATGAAGTCTGTGGGTGCAACGAAGGGAACCATCATTCTGCAGGTTAATGACCAGAAGATGACCACAGAACAAGATTGGGAAGAAGCTGTCAAGAGTGCTAATCAGAGTACAGATAGAACTTTGTGGATCAAAGCTTTGACTCCAAGTGGGCGTAAGGTAAGTTACGTGATTGACTTAAATGAGTAAAGAGGTATTTCTACCTTTATTATAGGATTGTTTCCCCGAAATTTGCCAATTTCGGGGAAACTTTGTATATTTGTGCCCTTGATTATATTCTGTCGCTATGGGGCAACCTGATATGACAGAAAACATGACAAAATGTGCGAGTGCGTCGTTGGATATAGTCTTTGTCAGAGTGATAGGAGCAAGATTTTGAAAAATATTTAGAATGAAGATAAATAAAACCATTTTAGGTTTGTTGGCATGTCTGGTAGTGGCTCATGCCTTTGCAGTTAAACCTCGCCAGACAAAAGTATATATGTTTGGCTTTGGCGTTTCCTTCCTGGATTCCGTAGCATATGTTACGGATATGCAGTTGGTGGATTCTGTTACGATTGATGACCATACAAAATTCCTTCAGGCAAGAGCATTATATGGAATTCAGCTCCAGACATATCTCAAGGATTCTATGCACAAAGAGAATATGACATGTGTCGTCTATTTCAATGAGAAAAAAAAGAAGGTAGAAAGACTTTATTCCAAGATTTGCAAGAAATATCGTGCTAATCCTTCTTTGCAGTTCTCCATCTTGAATACTGATGTTTTCAGGTTCCATTCAGAGAAATATGAAGCTCCTGTTGTGTCTGAGGAAGTGGAAAAGGCAGGCAAAGCAAAAGGGAAAAAAGGTAAGAAAAAGGAGAAACAGAAATAATCTTTAAGAACTCTAGAAAGAAAGTATTGGTTCTTATAGATGGTTCAGATAAAAGTTTGGTGATAAGAATATAGTATTGATAAATGGGGGATATTTACAAGAGATATTATGAAGACGAAACAATATAAAGTTGGTGATCATGTTTTTGAAATCCAATTTGTGGATGACAACAACGATGAATCTTTATTGCCTTCATTCAGACCGTTTGAATTGAAGGATTCCGATGATGTGCCGTTGTTTAGAGTGATTGTCGACGATTCCTTCAAATTCGACGAACTGGGTCATGAGATTGGCCAATTTGATTGTGGCGGAAGCAATCATGGGGTATATCTGCTCCCCAACGGAGCATATCAGTTCATAGTGACTGACGTGAATGGCGTTTTGTGCTGCCACATGCAGTCTACGTCGGATTTTAATGAGATTAAGGTAGCCATTAAGGGCAAGACTTGGATTCAGCGCAACTTTGGTCTTAACAATGCGATGATGATGGCTTACGCGTTTGCTACTGCAGAAAAGATGACAATGCTGATGCATGCCTCAGTCATTCGTTGTGACGGCTATGGATACCTGATGACAGCTCCCAGTGGCACAGGTAAAAGTACTCATACAAGACTTTGGTATGACAACATCCCAGGTTGTGACCTTATGAATGATGATAATCCTGTAGTTCGTGTCGTGGATGGCAAGGCAATCATCTATGGCAGTCCTTGGAGTGGTAAAACTCCTTGTTATCGTAACATTCAGGCTCCGATTGGTGCGATTGTACGTATACAGCAGCGTCCCAAGAATGAGATTCGAAAGCTGGGTCCTGTTGAGTCTTTCACTGTTTTATTGCCAGCAATGAGCAACATGAAGTGGGATAGCCGTGTCTACAAAGGTATTTGCGATGGTATCACAGGATTGATAGAGCATTGTAATTTGTATGAATTGGGCTGCCTTCCCAATGGAGAGGCTGCCATATTATGCCACGATACAGTTTCTGTAAATTGATGATTAAAAGTATTCTTGAAAAACTTGCCAGCATTCTGATGTATCCTTGGCGTAAGGCATACAGAAAAAGGAATGGTATATGTGTACAGGAAAATCGTCATGAGATTCCTAATGATATTTTTTTGGGACTTGTCAGTGAGAAACTGGCAGAAGGACACACTGCAATTATCTGGGTGAAAGGTTACAGTATGCGTCCTTTTATCGAGTATGGCAGGGATCGGGTAAAACTGGCTTTCCCAAAAGAACTTCATGTGGGTGATGCTGTGTTGGCGCAAGATTCCCCAGGACATTATGTCTTACATCGGATTATGGATATTACTGGCAACAACGTAACTTTGCAAGGAGATGGCAACCTGAGAGGATTTGAGCATTGCTTGCGTGAAAATGTATGTGGCGTTGTGACTGAATACATACGTCCCAATAGGGTGATTCTTGCGAGTGACAAGACTTTAAGACGTCGTATTAAGATATGGCGGAGACTTCGTCCTATTCGCAGATATTTGTTGTTTATTTATAAAGCATGTATTTGAAATATGAAAATTAAGAAAGGTTTTGAGTTACGTACTGTATGCAAGGAGAATATTATCGTTGCATTTGGCGAAGAGAACATTGATTTCAGCAAAGTCATCAGTTTGAATGAGAGTGCCGCTTTGATGTGGCGTGCCGTATTAGGTAAGGACTTTTCTGCAGAGGATATGGCTGACGCTTTGATGCAGGAATACGAAGTGGATCGTGAGACTGCCCTGAAGGATGCCCAAGCTATGTTGCAGCAGTGGCTGGAGGTTGGTTTGATAGAATAGTTCCATTATGAAAGTCGTCGTATTAGATGGCTATACTTTAAATCCAGGCGATCTTTCTTGGAAAGAACTGGAGGAGTTGGGTGATGTCACCATTTATGATCGCACATCACCTTGCGATGTAATTGCACGTTCTTTAGGTGCAGAGGTCATTCTTACCAACAAGGTCGTTTTGACAAGTGCTATCCTGAAGGAACTTTCTCCCACTTTGCATTATGTGGGCGTGTTGGCGACTGGATATAATGTTGTGAATATCAATGCGGCGAGCGATTTGGGAATCGTGGTTACTAATATCCCTGCCTACAGCACGATGTCAGTTGTTCAACATGTCTTTGCTTTGCTTTTGAATGTGACGAATCGTGTGGCTCATTATTCGCATCAGATTCTATGTGATGATGCATGGACCCGCTCTTCCGATTTCAGTTATACGGATACCTCGTTGATAGAACTCTATGGAAAGGTGATGGGAATAGTGGGATTGGGCCGGATAGGTTCTGCTGTTGCAAAAGTTGCAAATGCCTTAGGTATGAGCGTTATTGTCTTCACCAGTAAAGAAGCATCGGAATTGCCGCCATACATTCAGAAAGTGTCTATGAGAGAATTGTTTGCCCATTCAGATGTTCTCTCTTTGCATTGTCCTCTTACTGAAGAGACAAAAAATTTGGTTTCTGCAGAGAAACTTCAATGGATGAAGCCATCAGCAATTATAATTAACACAGGACGCGGTCCCCTGATTGATGAAAGGGCAGTGGCACAAGCGTTGATTTCAGATCGGTTGGGTGCATTCGCTGCAGATGTTTTGTCGAAAGAGCCTCCATCTTCTGACAATCCTTTGCTCTCTGCTCCTCGCGTATATCTTACTCCTCATATTGCATGGGCTACCTTTGAAGCACGGACTCGTCTTATGCAGATATGCGTAGGAAACATCAAGTCATTTCTCTCAGGAAATCCAGTCAATGTCGTGAATAGATTGTGAATTGAAGACAACCATGAAATATTTCTATCTGATTCTTCTCGTTTTGATGCCTTCTAAAGTTTTTTCTCAAGCAGGGAAAATCTACGGTGATAATATCCGCACGTTGCAGGTGATTGTCGACGAGAACCCTTTGCTTCCTCCTGTGATGGAGTTGAGAAAACATCAACATATAGAAATTTCATGGGATGAGTTGAGCCATCAGTATCATCGTTATATATACCATATCCAGCATTGCGGATCAGATTGGACTCCCTCTGACGAGATTTTCGAGAGTGACTTCCTTAGTGGATTGAATGACCAGCCTGTCGAGAATTACGAGAAGAGTTTCAATACAGTTCAACTTTATACTCATTACTCGTTGCGTTTTCCCAATGAAAACGTTGCCTTGTTGTTGAGTGGCAATTACCTGGTTCAGATTTATGAGGATGGTTCTAGTGTGGAAGAATCAGTCTTGGAAGCCAGATTCTCTATTTATGAGAAAGTTGTGAGTATCCGTTCAGAGGTAAGTGGCAATACTGACATTGATTTCAACAAAGGAAATCAGCAGGTCAGTCTTGCTATCGGTTATGGCACTCTGAATGTCGTTGATCCCCAGCGCGAGATCACTACTGTGGTGATGCAGAACCGTCGATGGGACAATTGCGTTGTCTTGCAGGTTCCCAACATACGTAATACGACAGGTATTGAGTTCACTCACAACCGCAATCTCATCTTCCCTGCAGGAAACGAGTTCCATAAGTTCGAGATTCTGGATGTGAATCGAACTGCGATGGGAGTTGACAAGATGGAATGGTTTGAGCCATATTACCATGCAACGTTATTTCCAGAGAAAGTCCAACATAATTATTCTTATATTGAGGATCAGAATGGTATTTATGTCCTTCGAAGTTCTGATGATGAGGATGATGAAATCACGGCAGAGTATATATGGGTTCATTTCATTCTTTCGACCCCACGTTTGCCAGGAGGTGATGTGTATGTCTGTGGGGAATGGACGAATGAACCTTTCGATGCTTCGTGTATGATGGAATATAATGATTCGAAGCACGAGTATGAAGTTGCCATCTATTTGAAACAGGGGTATTACGGATATCAATTCCGTCAGGAGGATGGGGCCACTGGCCGTACAATGGGCGATTTTTATGAGACTGAAAATGAATATTCCACCTTTGTTTATTATAGAGGCCAGGGAGCACGTTATGATAGATTGGTGGGGTATTCTAAAGTGAATACAGGAAACAACTAAGACGTAACAGCGATGAAACCAGTAAAACCATTCATGTGGGTTCCCACTCTTTATTTGGGCGAATCCCTACCGTATGCTGCAGTGATGTTGATGTCTATCGTACTGTATCAGGAAATGGGGTTGTCAGATACCAAGATTGCGCTTTATACAAGCTGGTTGGGTTTACCTTGGGTAATCAAACCTATTTGGAGTCCTTTTATCGACAGCATACGGACAAAACGCTGGTGGGTTCTTTCTATGCAGTTGTTGATAGGTGCCGCCCTTGCATTGGTTGCTTTTACCTTGCCAACTTCAGCATGGCTTCAATCATCATTGGCTTTGTTTATGCTTGTGGCATTCAGCAGTTCGACTCACGACATTTCTGCCGATGGTTTTTATATCCTTGGATTGAGTAATCAGGATCAGGAACTTTATGTGGGAGTCCGCAACACCTTTTATCGGATAGGAATGGTATTAGGTCAAGGAGGTTTGGTCATGTTTGCAGGCCTGTTGCAGCAAAAAGGGGTTGGGATACCTGTTTCTTGGTCTATTACCTTCCTTATTGTTGCAGCTCTTATGGTAGTTCTTTTCGCTTATCATTCTCAAATGTTGCCAGTAGTTGAGCAGAATGAGATGAAAGAAAAGAGGACAAACATCTGGCATGATTTCTGTCAGACATTTATCGTTTTCTTTAAAAAGCCCCATATCATCACAGCGCTTTGCTTTATTTTGCTTTTCCGCTTGCCAGAAGGATTGCTTACCAAGATTGTCCCCCTCTTCTTGAAGCGCTCTTTGGAAGAAGGAGGCCTGGGACTTTCGGATGTGAATTATGGAATCATATATGGTACGCTGGGTGTCATTGGATTGCTTGCAGGAGGGCTTGTGGGCGGATGGCTTGTGTCGAGATATGGTCTTAAGAAATGTCTGTGGCCCTTGGTTCTATGCATTACGCTCCCTGATGTGGTTTATGTATATTTGAGCTATGTTCAGAGCACGAATCTATGGCTGATTGGCTCATGCGTGTTCGTCGAGCAGCTTGGCTATGGTCTTGGATTTACTGCTTATACATTATATTTGGTTAGTTTTGCTCATGGCGAGCGCAGCACTTCAGTATTCTCCCTTTGTACTGCTTTTCAGTATCTGGGTGGAGTGATGCTGCCAGGTATGGTTTCAGGTTGGATGTCAGATAGCTTGGGCTATTACCAATTCTTTATCTATATCATGGCCTTCTGTTTGGTTACATTCTTCGTTACGGCTTTACTTAAACTTCCTGAAGAAGAAAAATGATGCGCATTCACTTTTTGTATCTTTGTCTTGCATTTTGCTTGCCAGGTTTTGCTGCAGAAGTTGTCTATACCAAGGCAGATAGCCTTCGCGTTGTGGAATTGTTGAGCAAGGGAGCTGCTGTTCAGCAGGGAACCAATCTGCCTCTTTTTTATGCTCATCAGTTGGAGAACGTACCGTATGTGGCAGCAACGCTGGAGAAGAACAAGACGGAAAAGCTGGTAGTTAATCTTTATGAATTGGATTGCACGACACTTGTCGAGACTGTGGTGGCTTTAACCCTGACAACTGTACATGGTAGTCAGAAATGGTCAGATTACTTGGAATGGCTCGAGAAGGTGCGTTACAGGGGAGGACATCGTGATGGTTATGCAAGTCGCAATCATTATTTCAGCCAATGGATTGACAGTAATGAGGAATTGAAACTGGTTTGCGAGCAGCATGCAACTCCTTCAGGGAATTTTTTCCCATTTACGAAAACACAGAAGCTGGACCTTCATTATATGAGCCAACATCCTAATTCATATCCGATGCTGAAAGGTTCTGACGCTTTGCAGAAGGAGATCCGTTGTTATGAGGAAGCTTCTTCTGGCAAGGTCGTTCGTTATATTCCCAGTTCTTTGGTTGGGCGTGATAAGCAAACGCTAAAGTATGTCCAGGATGGCGATATCTTGGCGATTGTGACCAGTAAGGACGGATTAGACGTTTGCCATCTTGGATTAGCGGAATGGGGAAAGGATGGAAAACTGCATCTGTTCAACGCAAGCAGCATTCATAAGAAGGTTGTATATGAACCAATGACTTTGCAGCAATATATGTCACAACATCCAACTCAATTGGGTATTCGTGTCATCCGCATAAACGGTAAATGAGTATAGCAGAGTAAAGTTTTTTGTCTTCTTGTTTGATGTTTCAAGAATAATCTTTATTTTTGCTATCTCAAAACAACTCTTTGTTTGAGTTGGGTGAAACGTATACATTATATATTAATTATAGTAACAGGATTTGGGAATGAAATCAATCAGTAGTTATCTTCTTCGTTCGCTTTGCACATTAATGGTGGGATTGTTATTGATTCTGAATCCAGATACCCCCACGCTTCTCATCCAGGTGATTGGTGCCTTGTTCGCCTTGTCTGGATTGTATGCAGTCCTCACGAATATCATATCGCGTTTCAGTCGTAATGCGGAAATCCGTCCTTCGTTTCCTCTTGTAGGGATTGGATGCCTTTTGGCAGGTGTCATTTTGGGACTTTATCCTGAATATTTTCTTCAGGGTTTAATGTATCTTCTGGGTGCCTTGATACTCCTTTTGGGGATAGGCCAGTTGATAGCTGTTTTCCATTACCGCAGGTTAGCACCTCTCAAGTGGTCCGTTTTCGTGGTTCCTGTCCTGCTGATTCTTGCAGGAATCTTCGTTTTGGCGTATTATCACGAGGCTGCAGCCCTTCCCTTCACTATTCTGGGAGTATGCTGTATCTTCAATGGACTTTCGGATTTGTTCTATGGGTTGCGTCTCCGCCATTACGAGTCCTTGAACAAGAAGTTTACTGAATACGAGGAGGTTGTAGACGAAATAGAGGACGCTGAAGAAGTGGAAGAAGCAGAAGAAATAAAGTCTTGATGCGTATGAGATTGAGAAGTGATTTGTTGATTATATTTCTGTTGAGCCTGATGCCTGCATGGGGCCAGCGAATCATGTCTTACAACATCCAGCATGGTCATGGAATGGATGACCAGGTAAATCTGGAGCGTACAGCAGAGCTGATTCGTTCTGAGAATCTGGATATTGTAGCCCTTCAGGAGTTGGACAGTTGCTGCAAGAGAACGGAGTTTGTGGACCAGCCGAATGAACTGGCTCGACTGACAGGGATGTATATGACGTTTGCTCCTGCCATCGACTTCCAGGGAGGACGCTATGGAGTGGGAATCCTCAGCAGAGAAAAGCCCCTCTCCGTTCGACGCATTCCTTTGCCAGGCAAGGGAGAAGCTCGCGTGTTGCTGATCATCGAACTGAAGCAATATGTGATGGCTTGCACTCATTTGGCTCTCACAGAAGCAGACCGTATGGCATCCATTCCTCTTATAACTGAGGCTGCCAGTTCTTACAGTAAACCTTTCCTTTTGGCGGGCGACTGGAACGATTCTCCTCAAAGCGATTTCATTCAGGCGATGGCGCAGCATTTCACTCTGCTTTCAGGCGTCGATATGTTGACCTTCCCTTCAGATACTCCCAAGGAGTGCATCGACTATATTGGTCTATATCAATCCTCGCATCATCATTTGCAGTTGCAGGAACGTGCCGTTATCCATACTCAAAACTCTGATCATTTGCCCATAGAGATAGAAATTAGGTGAAGCCACCATTGACTGTTTCCCTTCCAGAGACAAAAAGTTCGTTAAAATGATGGCGGAATGGAATGTTTTGTCTAACTTTACCACAAATAAAAAGATATTATGGCAAGTTATTGGACCAGAAAGGACGATCAGTCAGGTGAATTGTCGACTGTGAAGCCTTGGGAGGAAGTCCTGGGGCATGGCGATCGTACAGTTCCTCACATGCGTTATCATGTGGTGTGTGGTGTGATAGAACAGAATGGTCGTTTCCTTTGCATGCAGAAGGGGCAGACCAAGTATGTCTATACGACAGGCAAGTGGGAATTCCCAGGTGGTAAGGTGGAGTTGGGCGAGAGTCCAGAGCGTGCTTTGCATCGTGAATTGCTGGAAGAGATGGACTATGAAGTCAGGGTTGGCGATTTCTTGGGCGAGGTGACGCATACGTATCCAGATTTCACCATCAGCATGCAAGCTTTCCGTTGCTCAGCTGTTTCTCCTGAGTTCCAATGCAAGGAGCATCAGTCTTTCCGTTGGTGCAGCCTCGAGGAAATGGACGATTTGGACTGGTGTGAGGCAGATAAGGCTATCGTTGGGATGTTAAAGAGCGTATGTCATGTTTAGAAACAGGCTTTTGAAACTTGTCAATGCTGTTTTGGCTCTTTTGTTAGTCTTGTTGGGGCTGGAGTCATGCCATCATAAGACCTATGGAGTGAACAATCCGCAGAAGGATGCCATCCGTGGTCGTGAGAAAGTCATGAGGCTCATGTATGGTGTCTCTCCTGTCCGTTATCAGCGTCAGGCAGAGTTCCGCCAGCCTGAGGCAGAACGTATCATGCAGGAAGTGGTCAAGTAAGATTTTTCTTCCTTTTCTTTGCCTTCCCTATTTCTCTCCCATTCCTGCTTGGAACTCGTTCAGCATTTTCATTTTGTCCATCAGGTCCTTTGCGTCGTATTTTCGTTGGATAACCAGAATGTCAGGGTCAAAATAGACGATGAGTCGACCTACCTCTGGGTTCTCAGAATGGATTTTTGCGCGATAAGTGTGAAAGGCTCTGAAGCCAATGAATTTGCGTGGAGCCTGAAGGAATTGGATCAGCTCAACTGATTCCTTTTGGATGGTGGCTGACAGACTTTCCATCTTGTCCGTCATTTTTGTGATTTCCTTCTTGTTAACCTTCGTGCGAAGCAGACTGTCCAATTGTGCATGGAGGGCAGCCATCTCGTTCTTGTCGCTCTGAATCTTTTCCACCTTGTCCATCAGCTCAGGACTGTCCAGCGGAGCAAATGCGCTGTCCAGGTGAGTTCCTCGAGATTCGTAACTTTCTGGGTCGTAGAGGGTTGGCTTTACTGCTTCTTCCAGCATTTCTTCAGCGCGGCTCTTTGATGTTTGCGAGCAAGCACTCAAAACCAATATTGCCACAACCAATGCGATAGAATATCTTCTATGTTTCATAATGCACATTAAATCCTGTTATTGTGAAGCAAAGATATGAAAAAACGTTGAGCAAGACCTCGCTTTTAGGCAAACTTTTTGCATTTGGTGGAAAAAAGTTTTTATCTTTGCGTTGTGATAATGGCATTGAGCAGACGAAACCATATAAGAAAATGACGACAATGAAGAAATCTCTCTCCCTTTTGCTTTCCGCAATGCTTCTCCTGGGTTCATGCTCTTATTCTCAATATTCAGGTTTGATGGCTGGAGCATCGGCTGGTTCCCTTGTGGGACGAAGTGTTGGCATGCTCAAAGGTGGACCACGTGGTTACGACAGGGGTACTGTTATCGGCATTCTGGCTGGTGCAGCTGCTGGAGCAGCCATCACGAATGCCATCGAGAACCGTAATCGCAAGTCTTTTGCTGGCGAGGGCATGCCTTCGTATTCTCGCGAGTCTCTTCCGTTGAAAGTCCAGAACGTGTCGTTCCGCAATGAGCAAGGCAAGAAGACCAGCACGCTCCATCGCAACGAGGAGTGTATTCTCTACTTCGAGCTGAAGAACGTGTCAAGGAATGATCTTTATTCTGTCGAGCCAGCCATCTACGAGGCCAGCAACAACCAGCAGATTGGTTTCTCTCCCTCTACTTGTCTGGAATATGTTGGAGCAGGTCAGGTGATTCGCTACAGTGCTGTGGTGAAGGGCATGAGCCGCTTGAGGAATGGGACGGCTCAACTCGTAATCTCTGCCTCAGTGGATGGAAGCAATTTCGTGGATTTGACAGACCTGACCGTAGCCACACGGAAATGAGGTTTTCCTGTAAGATAATTCTGAAAAAAAGTGGAGTGTATTTGATTTTTCCTTAATTTTGTACTCAAAAGAAAAACGTCTCTTAGCGTATGGCAAACTATATTACAAGCAGTTTGGAAGAAGGCGAGCACATCGTGTTGAATGGCCGCCTCCATTGGGTTTCTATTTGTGAATACATCTTTTCCAGCATCTTCCTGTTCCTTTTGGGCATAGGTTTCGTTGTGGCGGGAGTCATGGTCCCCAATCCTCTTTTCTACATCGCAGCTGGAGTGTCTGTCTTGGTTGCTCTCATCGTCTATCTGGTGGGTCGCCTGATTCGCACGCGCACAGAGTTTGCTGTCACCACAGACCGCTTCATTCAGAAAGAGGGAATCCTCAACGTGAAGATGACAGAGATTCCTCTCTACAAGATCGAGACGGTCAATTTCTATCAGTCCTTCTGGCAGCGCATGTTGGGCACAGGTTGCATCGAGATGGTTGGATCAGGCGGAACTTCCCATCAGATTCATCGCATCGAGCATCCTATGGAGGTGCGCAAGACCATCGTTTCTGCCATCAACAAGCAGGACTCCAAGCTTCAGGTGCAGGAAACCTAAGGGTAGAGTAGGGGGAGCCCCTTATTTCAGTTTCACCACTTTTCCCGTTGCTGCACTTTTGCGTGCAGCATCCAGAATCTCCACTACGAGCATGTTGTTCTCCAGCGAGCTCAGATCGTAGTGGGGCAGTTTGTGTTCTCCTCTTACAGTAGCCTTCAGGAAACGGAAGGAATCGTTGATGGGTGCGTTCAAGCGGGGTGCCTCGAAAGGTCCTGAGTTCTTGCGGTCGATGAAGGTTTCCATTTGTGTGGGAGTCTTTTGGAAGATGCTTCCCTTGGAGCCGTAGACATACATGTCCTTGCGTCCCTGAGGCCAGCACCACGAAGCCATGATTTGGACGGTCGTACTGGGATATTCTACCACGATGGTTGCATCGTCGTCCACCTTGGGGTAGATGCTGGGCTTGTGCTGTTTCGTTACGCAATAGACGCTCTTGGGCCTCTCCCCATGCATCAGCCAAGTGGCAAGATTCGCGCCATAGCAGCCAAAGTCGATGATTGCCCCGCCTCCGTTCTGGATGGGGTCAGTAAGCCATTCCAGGAACATGCTGCTGCATCCGATTTCCTTGGGCCCCTCGTGTCCGTCATAGATGTTGATGCGTACCAGGTCGCCTATCTTCCCCTCTTGGATGAGTTGGTAGGCATATTGGTTGGTGCTGTACCACGTCGTCTCGTAGTTTGTCAGCACCATGATTCCATGTTCCTCTGCCATTTTCTGGATGTGCTTGGCAGCTTTGGGGGTAGTGGCAAGCGGCTTCTCCACCATCACATGGATATGGCGGGGAGCACATGCCTCCACCACTCTCTCGTGCTCCAGGATCGATCCATAGGCCACCACGACTTCAGGTTTTGTGGCATCGAGCATCTCGCCCAAGTCCTTGTAGAAAAGCGATGCGTCCACCTTGCCCACCAGATCGTTGTGCTGTCGATACGTGTCGTTGGGCTCAGCGACACCCACTACCTGGAAGTCTCCTCGTCCGATGCGTCGTGCCACTTCGCCCAGATGGCCGTGAGTCACTCCTGCCACACCCAGACGTAGGGGAGCATCCTGAGCATACGAATGGATAGAGATCAGGCACAGCACGATGCAGAGCAGCATCCTGCAGCTGGATTTCAGAAAATGGAGATGAGACGTCATAGTGAATCGTTTTTTAGGTTTTCGATGGTGTAAATTTATGAAAAAGAATCCGTTTCCCATCGTTTTTTGAGGAAAAAAGAGTAAATTTGCATTCAGTAACCTGCTTTTCTGAGAAAATGAAACTCACTTCAGAACTACGGATTTCGTTTGTTGCCCTTTTGGACAGTTTGACAACATACCCTTTGAATGAGAACAAAACAACCATGTAACAATATATAATATGGAAAAGTGTGTCTTAGCCCTCGACCAGGGAACCAGCAGTTCGCGATCCATCCTTTTCAACCAGAAGGGAGACATCTGTGCTGTGGCGCAAAGAGAGTTTACCCAGTATTTCCCCACCCCAGGTTGGGTGGAGCACGATCCACAGGAGATATGGTCTTCCCAGCGCGATGTGATGCTCGAGGCGCTCAGGCAGGTGGGGAGCGACGGAGGTGATATCGTTGCCCTGGGTATCACCAACCAGCGGGAGACTACCATCGTGTGGGATGCCACAACGGGCGAGCCTGTGTATAACGCCATCGTATGGCAGGATCGTCGCACCTGCGAGTATTGCGACAGTTTGAAGGAGGCTGGACTGGTCGAAGACATCCGCCAGCGGACAGGCCTGATTGTTGATGCCTATTTCAGCGCCACCAAGATACGCTGGATACTGGAGAATGTCCCTGGAGTCCGCGAGCGGGCAGAGCGTGGGGAACTGCGTTTTGGGACGGTCGATTCCTGGCTCGTGTGGAAACTGACGGGTGGCAAGGTCCATGTGACTGATGTCAGCAATGCCAGTCGCACGATGCTTTTCAATATCAACACCCTGCAGTGGGACGACTCCCTGCTTCAGCTCCTGGGCATACCCCTTTCCATGATGCCTCAGGTCTGCTCCAGCAGCCAGGTGTACGGCTATACCCAACTGCCTGAATTGCGCCACCAGATTGTCATCGCTGGCATTGCAGGCGATCAGCAGGCAGCCCTTTTTGGGCAGATGTGTGTGGCTCCAGGGTCTGTAAAGAACACTTATGGAACTGGTTGCTTCCTTCTGATGAACACAGGGGAGCATCCCATCCTCTCCCAGAACAGCTTGCTGACGACCGTTGCCTGGAAGATAGGCGACACGGTCAACTATGCCCTCGAGGGCAGCATCTTTGTGGGCGGTAGTGTCGTGCAATGGCTCAGGGACGGGTTGGGCATCATCAAGTCTTCCAGCGACATCGAGACTCTGGCAGCTACCGTTCCAGACAATGGCGGCATCTATTTCGTTCCAGCCTTGACGGGCATGGGAGCACCTTATTGGGATCCCTATGCCAAAGGCTCCATCAACGGCATCACTCGAGGTACCACCGCCGGCCACATAGCGCGAGCCGCTCTCGAAGGCATCGCTTTCCAGACGATGGATATCGTGCGGGCTATGGAGCGCGACGCAGCCATCTCCCTGAGCGAACTGAAGGTCGATGGTGGAGCATCGTGCGACAACCTGCTGATGCAGTTCCAGTCCGACATCCTGGGCACTACCGTCATCCGTCCCAAGATAACGGAGACGACAGCCAAGGGAGCCAGCTATCTGGCAGGTCTTGCCGTGGGGTACTGGAGCTCGCTCAACGATATCCGCCAGCAATGGCAGGCTGAGCGCGTCTTCACTCCCCAAGCCAACGCAGAAGAGGTGGCCAGGCTCCAGGCTGGTTGGAAAGACGCCATCGAGAGGACAATCCGACAGAATTAACCATAAAAATTTCGAATACAAATGGAAACAACATTATTTCAGCAATGTGTTTTTGAGTTCCTTGGCACTATGGTACTGGTGCTGATGGGAGATGGAGTGTGTGCAGCCACTACGCTCAACAAGTCCAAGGCAAAGGGCGGCGGTTGGGTCGTCGTTTCTTTCGCATGGGGTTTCGCTGTCATGTGCGGCGTCTTTATCGCAGGTCCCTACAGCGGTGCCCATCTGAACCCAGCCGTCAGTGTCGGCCTCGCTATGGCAGGCACTTTCCCTTGGGCATCCGTCGTCCCCTATGTCTGTGCCCAGTTGGCAGGTGGATTTCTGGGAGCCGTCCTCGTTTGGGCCTTCTACAAGTACCATTTCGATGCCACGCAGGACAACCCTGATGGTATGCTGGGATGCTTCTGCACCATGCCAGCGATCGACAAGCGAGGCAACAACCTCCTCAGCGAAGTCATCGCCACCTTCGTGCTCGTGTTCATTATCCTCGCTTTGGGAACTGATGGAAACATGGGTCACGCAGGCGATACACCCGTTGGGATGGGCAGCCTTGGCGCCTTCCCCGTCACCTGTCTCATCATAGCCCTGGGCATGTCCCTAGGAGGTACCACAGGCTACGCCATGAATCCTGCCCGCGACCTTCCGCCTCGTATCGCCCATGCCCTTCTGCCCATCAAAGGCAAGCGCGACAGTGGCTGGTCCTATAGTTGGGTGCCTGTCGTTGGTCCGGTCCTTGGAGCCATCATAGCCGCCGCATTGTATCTTTTGGTCTATTGAGGGTTAGCGGTCTTCCATTTAGCCATTTCTTGCGCTCCACTAGACTTAGGTGCAGGCGGAGTCCCATTTAAGCGGTCTTCGTCATCGTCATCGTTATCGTCATCGTCATCGTCGATTCCTCGTCGTGCAATATTTCAATTTCTCTTTCTCTGAGTACTCTGGCTTTTTTCGATTACTCAGAGTTCGTTGAATCCGCTGATACAACGTGTTCGATTGAGTGTTTCAACGTGTTCGATCGAGTGTTTCAACGTGTTGATTCCGGACTTTCAACGTGTTGTCTTCCTCATTCTAACATGATGCAAAGTTACGTTTAAGCGAGCGCGATACAATAAAACTCCTTTTAATTGTATGGTCGAGCGGTAGTACCTTCGCGACAGCAAAGTTACGAAGAACTGATGAGGTGCTGTCGTGGTTTGGCGCGATTTGGCGTGATTTGTCTTTTTTGTTGATGGAATTATTTGGAAGGCAAGCCATTTCACTGCCTTGTTGTTAAAATCAGGTTGTGAATGTATGGACAAATCAAGAAAAAGAAAAGACAGAAAAAACAGGTTTTCCTTTTGCATTTCCTTCGCTTATTCGTACCTTTGTAACCTGAAAAAGAAAACACGAAATACCACATAGACATGAAAAGGATTCTCATAGCACTTGCTCTCGCATTCGGGCCGATGAACGCCCAACCACAGCCGACAAACTTGATACCGGCGCCAGTAGAGTATTCGGTTCGTCCTGGAAGCGTTTCGCTGGACAAATTGGCTGGACAGGGCGAGAAGGTCCGCATCTCTCCAAAGGCGCTCCTCCGTCGTTTGGAAGGCAGGAAACTGGCTGATTGGCAGCTGAAGTCGGCCTATTGGCTGGAGTTGGGCAAGAAGGGCGTGAAGATTGTGGCAGCCGACGAGGAGGGCGTGTTCTATGCCCGTCAGACGCTCAAGATGATGGCCTCAGTGGACAGCACGCTGACTTGCTGCACCATCCTCGATTGGCCGCGTTTCCCCTACAGGGGCGTGATGCTCGACGAGAGCCGTCATTTCCAGGGCAAGTCGTTCGTGATGAAGCAGTTGGAGATGATGGCCCTGCTGAAGATGAACCGCTTCCACTTCCATCTGGTGGACAATCCTGGCTGGCGTGTGCAGATTGATGCCTATCCCAGGCTCACTAAATTGACGGCTTGGCGGCCTCAGGCTTTCTTCTGGGACTGGGAAAAGAACGAGATAGGCGGGCCTTTCGTGGAGGAAGGAACGCCTGGGGCTTACGGCGGATACTACACGAAGCAGGACATAGCCGACATCCTCTCCTTTGCCGACGAGCGGCACATCGAGGTGATTCCTGAGATTGAGATGCCTGGCCATAACTACGAGACGCGATATGCCTTCCCAGAACTGGCTTGCAGCCTGCCTGGCGGAGGAAAAGACCCTTGGGAACTGTGTCCTGGCAAGGAGAGCACCTTCGAGTTCCTGGAGAAGGTTCTGCTGGAGATTTTCGATATGTTCCCCTCGCAGTATATCCATATTGGCGGGGACGAGGCCAGGAAGAACAACTGGAAGCTTTGTCCGGATTGCCAAGCCAGGATGAAGGCTGAGGGGTTGGAGAGCGTGGAAGGGCTTCAGAGTTACATGATCAAACGAATGGAACGTTTTGCCCATGAGCATGGCAAACGCATTATCGGCTGGGACGAAATCCTGCAGGGCGGACTGGCTCCGGATGCTACCGTAATGTCCTGGCACGGCATAGAGGCTGGTCTGCAGGCAGTCCGTGAAGGGCACGATGTCATCTTCACGCCCACGCATTACTATTATCTGGACTATCATCAGGACCCTGCCCAGTTTCGACCTGTTGGCCGCCATGTGCCTCTGGAAAAAGTTTATTCCTTCGAGCCGATAACAGAGGGTGTTTCTGAGGCTGATGCGCATCATGTATTGGGCGTTCAGGGCAACTTGTGGACAGAGCATGTTCAGGATGCCTGGCATGCGGAGATGATGCTCTATCCGCGTGTTTTCGCTATTGCAGAAACGGGCTGGAGCCAGACTGAGAGAAAGGATTGGCATGACTTCGAGCGTAGGGCATTGGCTTTGTCGAATGTTGCCCGCAAATGGGGATATACAGTATATCCTCCATTATCGCAGCAATAGTTGTTGTCACTTGTAGCAGCCCAATGGATATGCGGGCAGTATGGGACAGATGAAGACAGGTTGCATGTTGTGTGTTGCATGTTGCATTTGCATTTCTGATTTTTCATTTTGTTTCAGAGAGTGTGGGATGAAATTTTATATTATATAATATATAATATAAAGGTAAAATCTCCCCTTTTGGTACGCAATTCCGATTTTTGCAAATGCAACATGCAACGTGCAACGTGCAACATGCAAAATGTCCTTGGTCTTTCCCTAGAAAAAGTTGAATGTTTTTTACCTTAACCCTGCCATTGGTTGAATGCCTTTTAGAGTATGTTTTTCCCTATTCCCCTTCCACTATCCCAAAGGCTGGGACATCCTTTTGGTATGTCTTCCCTGCTATCTGCAGGGTTACTTGGGTTTTCTTCCCTTCACGTTCGTTCATGCGGAACTGGAGATCTGCTGAGGTGTAGTCCATCGTGGTGATTTCCACATTGGGAGCTGAGATGCTGGCGAGGGAGGCTTTCGTGGGGAGGGTCTCTCCTGTGGCTTGGATGGAACCTGACGAGAGGTGCGTATATACGGGTTCCCTGAATTCAGCGATTCGCTGGGGCAGATGGGCTTCTTGCCATGTTCCTTGGTAGGGATACAGGATGATTTCATGATGGTAGGTTCCATGAAAAGGCTCTGCATACCATGCCAACTCGTGCTGCACATCCGTTGGAGTACGGAAGGTGAGGCCCACGTCGCGGATGGGGCCTGAGGTGGTGGAGGAACCCATATAGAGGCGGATGGTTCCTGCTTCGCTATCCACGCAGAATGCCTGTTCGCCTGTCTGGGGGGAAACGAGCAGTCCGCCTTGCTCCTGCTGCAGCCAAAGGGAACTGAGTGGGCAGAAGTATCCAACGCCTGGCGTCTTGTATTCGTTGATGCCAAAGGGGATGTCGAAGGCTGTGTACCCTGTCTTTCCTGTCTGGATGATGAGGTCGATTCCCTCTGGGTTGAAACTGAAGCCTTCCTTGCTTTCCTGGCCTCGCACCAACGTGGGATGGGGGAAGACGAACTGCAGATGAGCGCGGACTTTATCGTTCTCGATGGTGAAAATCTCCTGCAGATGGATGAGCCAGTCCAACTGTGTCTCGATTCTCAGCTGGGGCCATAAGCCGTTGGTGCAGATCTGGATACGTGGCTCTCCATAAGGAGTGGCAGGGCGCCAGGCGTCATCGCCTTTCCCATCGTTCATTTCTGCCAGCACCTTCAATTTCATGGGCGCCAGGCGGATTTCGCTGGTTTGCCCATTGGCTTTCATCTGGACGTGATCCCCCAGGGCTGTCAGGGTGATTCCGTTTTGGCTGATGGAGGTTCCTGGAGTCCATTCCAATCGCTGGGCACGTTCCTTCTGCTTGGCTCCCACCACCATGTAACCATACGAGGGAAGGGTTGCCAGCGCCTGGATTCTGTATCTGCCCTCCTCGAGGGTGCACTGGCTGGGCAGTTTCTCTCCACTCGTGTAGTCGAAGAGGTCGCAGGGTGCGTCAGTCTCCAGCTGGATTTCTTTGGTGCGCTCTGGCTCGAGGTTCAGCAGCAGGTAGAACTGGTCGTAGCCGTTGAGCTTCATCTGGTTGCAGAGCAGGTTCATCCCTTTCTGGATGATGGCTTTGCTCAGGGTGCTGCTTCCTTGGAACGAGTTGAGACGCTCGCAACGTTTCTCGTAGAGGGGATACCATCCCTTTGAATCGCTGTTGACAGCCCACAGCAACAGGTGCTCTGCCTTACTCAGCAGGGTCACTTCTCCATCGCGAGCCAGATAGCGCGTCTCGATGTCTGGGTAGAGGTCAGCGCGTTCGATGTTCCACGTCAAGGCGGAGTGGGGCAGGGTGACATCGCTGGAGAGGAAGGGCTCATCGAGTCTTACTCCAAACTGCTCTCGTGCAAGTGCGTTCACAATCTTGGCGGCGCGAAAGTCCTTCATGGATTGGTTGGTCTGGTCCTGCAGGATGATGTCCAGCGGGTCTGCTGTCCAGCGGGAATAGGTTCCGTTTTCCTTGTTCAGGGCCTTGGCGCTGTGGTCCACGTATTTCTCTTCCTTCACTCCAAACCGCTTGATGTATTCCTTGACGGTAATCCAGATGATCTCCACGTCCTTGCTCTCCTTGTTGAAATCCGCAACAAGTTGATAGGTGGTGGTGAAGCTTTGGGGAATCTCATAGTCTTCCTCGATGCAGATGAGCGCATTCTTGGGCGCTCTGGTGGCTTGCTCGCCAATCTTGCTGCGCTCTCGCATGATGGGGACACATACGCTGAGGGTGCCGTCCTGGCCTCGCAAGCGGAAGGGGAACCAGGAATCGTCGTTGGTGATGATGGGAGTCCAGCTGACGCCAGCATTCTTCAGGATCCAGGGCAGCTGGGAATGATAGGCACGCTCCTGCAGATAGAATCCATCCGTCTTCTCTCCCAAGTTGTCCTCGATGATTCTGGTGCCAAGCCAGGCGCAACGATAGTTTGTCTCGCCATCCATGTTCACGTTCACAGGCTCGCTGTAGAAGGTGCCTGTCAGATTGAGCTGTCCTCGCTGGTGAATCCTCAAGGCATGCTGGATGACCTCTGGAGCCGCCTGCTGGAGCGATCCAAACGTTTGGCCGCTGAATTGCAACTGTCCCTTGAAGTCAGGATGCTCGTCCATGAAGTCCAACAGATTGTCGTAGATGATGGGGAATTCCCTCCAGATGGTGGGACGCACATAGCGGTCATAGTTCATGTTGCCATGCAGGACATAGGTGATGTAAACCTTCTTCTTTCCCCCTTCTGCGCTGGTGATTGCCATCAATGCGATGAGGCAGACCATCAGATATCTCTGTATGCTGTATACCTTATGAGATTTCATAAGTGAAGATGTTTGATTGTTCCACTGGTGGGGGTGGCGATGCAGGTCACCTTACTTTCTTATCCTGACGGGTCCCAACAACCCTGCGTGAGGCCTTCCTTTGTAGGGCGAGGGAATGGTCAGGTAGTGGTTTGCCAGCGAACTGTACACGAGGACTTCCACTTCATTGTCTCCTGCCTTGACGAAATCTGTGATGTCGACCACATAGGGAGCATTGATGAGGACATCCACATGGCGTCCGTTCACAGCCACTTCACAGGTGGCATCCACAGAACCAAGGTCCAAGCGGATGGGGCCCTTCGTGTCGTCCAGCCGGAAGGCGTGCCTGTAGCTTACTCCACCTGAGTAGAACTTCAGGGCACCCTGCTGCGTCCAGTCGCCCACAGGTATCCTGCCACCTTGACAGGTCATGCTGACAGGCTCGCGGAAGAAATCAGCTCCTGATACGCCCAGGTCTGCTTGCCCCAATACGTAAACATCTACAGGGTGAGGACTCACTTCCTTCAGCTTCAGGTTGCCCTCGCGATCTGGCAGCGCTGTCTTCTTCCTGTTCACCCAAATGCCCAGTATCTTGCCTTTCACATCGAAGTGCATGAGAGAGGTTCCTGGTGCTGTGGGGAAACGGTAGAGCCAGCGTCCTCTCTGCCCTCCATGGATGTCGAAGGGGAGGAAGCTGGTGCCAAACCATTTCGATGCAACGATGGGCTCGTATTCGCCTACCGTCTGGGGTTCTGGCGCATCAACTGGATAGAACATCACCATCGAGCGGTCGCGCTGGTCCACGCTGCTGCTTCGCATTCCCTCCAGGCTGTATCCTGTGCTTCTGGTGTTGGCATAGACGGCCAGCAGACGATGCCACCCCTTCTTCAATGTGACGGTACTTTCCTTGCGAATTAACCCATCCAGGATAATGCAGAAAGGCTGCACGCCCTCGACTACCTTGCGATAAACGCCATCGGCTGGCGCATAGACGTAGGTCCTGAAGAGCTGATGTTCTCCTTGGTCGAGAATGAGGAACTTGCTCTCCACTTTCGCTTTCAGTCCATGATATCCTTGTCCGCCAGGACTATCGAAGACGCCATATTGCCAGGAGAATACGTAGGGCCGCCAAGCGATTCTCGCATTCGTGCTGAGAGCTTCCTGGATGACCTCGTCGATGGAACGGTGCCTGGAGACATTGACAGTTTCCATATAAGGTCCGTATCCATAGATGTAGTTTGTATCATCAGTGGCGCCCATCAGTTCCTCCACGCGTAGATTTCCTGTTCCTGGCAGGAAGAAAGTCTTCATCTCGCGAGCCTCCACGCCTATCTTGCCAGGAGAGGGAGGAAGGCGGAAATCGCCCCATTTGTTGTCCATCGTGGGCACGATGGTAATGTCCCAGTCGCCCACCAGAGGGATGATCTTTTCAGGGGTGTTCTCCTCAACTGCTTTCTTCTCATACGTGGGAGTGCCAGGAGAGAAGACATAGATGCGCGAGGCTTCCTTCTCGCCATCGAAATGTACCCAGGTGCCATGCTCGTCTGTCCTCAGGATAGAAGTCTCTCTGATGGTTCCATGCTGTGCATCCCATATTTCAACCTTTCCCTTGGAACGGAAGAACAGGTCGTCTCCATGCGGAATATCCATCACCATATAGACATCCTGGTTTCCCACGTGGCGATGCAACACGCGACCTTCTGCTGAAGAAGAGCTGAAGTCCCTCGTCGTCTTGTCGAGCACCAGTTGGCGCACCTCTTGGGGGGATTCCACTTTGATGATGCGGTCATCGTTCTGCACCTCTTTCATCAGGCTGCCCAAAGCGATCACAATGCCTCCCTTGGAGGCGAACTCCTGGATTTTCTGCAGTGTCTCAGCATGGGCGGCTTTGGTGTCTGCCAGGACAAGCACACGATAGTTCTCATCAGAGATGGTCAGATGCTGGTCCTTGATCTGGGCTTTCTGGAGTGAGGCGTAGTCGATGAAGTCGTAGTCGATGCCATGAGGGCTCAGCTCATTGCCCACATTGAAGGAGAGGTTGGGCGATGAGCCAGGGTAGGCTTGGAGGGTTTCTGTGGGGTAGAGGATGGCAATGTCTGCCACATGGATGCCCTGGCTGAGCAGGAAACAGAGACGTTCTGCATATTTCAGCCACACTTTCATGTGGGGCCAGTAAGGCATGCGGAAGTGGAAACAGGGAGGTGCCCATTCCCACCATCCTCCATGGGTGGAGTAGTAGAGACCATGCATGCAGAGCAGGTTGCCGCCTGCGATGAGGTGATGGTCCAGCTGGTGGGTAAGCAAGGCTCCATTCGCATCCCATCCCATGCTGTGGAAAGCTTCCAGCCACACGCGAGGACGCTGATAGAGGTGTGCTGCGCTGCTCGACACCTTCGTCTGGACGAAACTGCTTCCTCGAGCTGGAGCGTCGTTTCCTGGGGCTGTAAACCATTTCTCCACGCGGAAGTAATCCAGATATTGGGTGGGATTCATGCCTCGCCCTTCGTTGTCGCTGCCATAGATGAGGCCCTTCTCAGCATGCCAGTTGTAGATGGGCTGGAAGTAGCGCTCTTCTGCCAGCTGGGTGACTACTTCCGCATAGTCCAGTCGTGTGCGCGAAATCCTGTCCCTCTGCGCTTCGTTCAGGTCCACGTCGAAGAGGTCTGGCAGGAGTGGCACGATGTCGTATCCCTTGCGTTTGAGGAACTCTTGGGGCAGGTCGTCCGTCCAGGAGTGCAGGTTCAGGTGATACTGAAGCTCGTCCTGGAAGAAGTAGTTCATTCCTTCCCTCCCATGCGCGTCCATGTGGTCCACGAAGGGTTGGAAGTAGTGGTTTATCATCTCTTGTCCAAAGGTTGGACTGAGTTCTGGCGCAGGCTCTGTGTAGACGACAACAAGGCTGTCTGTCCCCTCCTTCTTCCTGGCGGTCAGCGTGTGGGCAGGCCGTTTCTCGTCAGGTCCCATGAGACGCACTTTCAGCCTTCCCTTGTGGTTCTTTATCTCAGGCAGATTCAACACGTCGTCGATGAACTCCTTATTCTGCGGCCACGCCACGACGTAGTCATCCATTCCCAGTCCGATTCCTTTGTCAGCACACTGGCCAGAGAAAGTGTTCCAAATCTGCCACCATGCATCATCCTTCATCACGTAGGGCGCTCCGCTCTGCACGCGTCCGCAAGGGCCGTGTCCTGCCGCATTCAGGGCAGTATCGACAGCAGCATGGGTATGGTTGTAGCTCACGCAGAGTCCGTCTGTAGAGGCATCAGACAGGATTTCGAGCTGTTCCTGCAGGCGTTCCAACTTCAGGGTGTCTCCTGTCCACCAGTAGAAAGGCACATTGCCATATCCCTTGGGCGGATTCTGGAAACCAGTACGGATGTCTATTTCTCCACTGCGTGAGGGATAGCCCTTATAAGATTGAAAATGCTCCTGAGCTTGCAGAGTACTGCAGCATAACAACAGAATCAATAGCTTTCTCATGATATATCATTATTTTTTTTTCGTGCTACAAAGGTACAATTAAGCGAGCAATAATGCAAATAAAACTTAGTTTAATTTGCAAAGTCCATTGGAAGTGATTGTTCTTCCTCTATCACTCTTGCCAACTACATAGGATAATGCCAAGTCTGGAGGTCTGTGCTCCAGGCTATGCCAAGGGAAGCATTGCGGTCGAAATCGCCTTCTGGCTCAGTCAATGGGCCAGAACCGTGAAAGAACATCAGATAACATCCGATTCGCCGCACACTTCGCAAATCGATGACGGTGGCGGCTGTGATACGGCCACGCGCCCATTCCCATTGCTGCTGTCCCAGGATGATAAGGGGACCGTCGTCGCGCCAATGCAAGAGGTCAGTCGAACGCTTCACGCCAATGCCATTCTGGGGAGAGTGAAAGAGAACATACTCGCCATTGTCGACCAGCACACTAACGTTTTCGTCGCAGTCTGTCCTTCCGTAGGGAGTCCAGTGCGTAAGGTCATGGGAGTAAGACATACTGACGCCATTCTGCTTGTAGAAGCACCACCATTTTCCTGGCTCATCCTTATCCTGAATCAGATAAGGGTCTATCATCCGCCCCATGGAAGAGACGGGAACATCTCCCTTAACCCGTAACAATTCAGGCTGCGACCAGTGCTTCATGTCGTGGCTTCGAATGATGAAGAGGCGCGCTTGGTCATTGCCGTAGCGCACTCCTTGCCCAGGAAGGTAGTTGGGCCTTGGATAGGACTGCAGGCACAGCACATACTGCCCTCGATAACGGATAACATTGCCAGGACTGGAGAAGCCCATGAGCTGGGAGGCAGGCGTTATGGGTTGAGGCATAGTCCAGTGAACGAGGTCGTTGCTTTGGCTCTGTGCCACAAAGCTGTAGATGCTGTCTGGTGTAGTCTTAGTGACGGTATAGAAAAGGAAAAAAGTGCCATGGTGGTAGGCTACGGCAGGGTCGCGATAGGCAATGGAATCATTACCACGCAGCAGGATGGGGGACTTGAGCGATGACAAGAGATTGGATCTGCGGCCTTGGCAGGGAGGAGTGAGAAAAAAAGGGAGAATAAGAAGGAGCAGGAAACGAGGTAGCGTCATTCTAAATTTATGATATAGTCAGACTCCAGACTGACGTTGGAACACAAAACCAGAGTGAGTGGGATGAAATGTCCCATGATGGTTGGTATGTGAAGACCGTTCATTCTGGATAGATGAGGTATTTCTTGCGTTGCTGCCTGAAGCGCTCCACATCGTCTTTCCACGAGGCTTCTATCTCAGCAGCAGAGGCTCCTGAAGCAATCATCTCGCGGATGCGCGTCTGACCAGTCAACAGGTCGAAAAACCTGCCTTCCCGCTGGAAGAACTCTTCCTTTTGGGGATAGCGCATGTAGGCGTCCACGACATAGCTCAGGTCGATGCGCTTGAGTTGCTGCAGCTCTCCCATGTCCAAAGCCCTCAGGTCCACTCCATGACACTCCTTCCCCAGCTGGGTGGGATTCTTGGCGCCGGGACGGCTCTCAGGGGTGAAGGAGAACTGATAGCCAGTGAAACTGGGATGCCCATAGAGTTGGAAGGGAGCTTCCGTTCCACGCCCCAGCGAGACAGGCGTTCCCTCGAAGTAGCAGAGGCTGGGATAGAGGTAGACTGACCGCATGTTGGGCAGGTTGGGACTGGGCGCGATGGGGAGGGCATAGAGGCTCTGATGGGTGTAGCCTGAGCAGGGAATCACCTCCAAACGGCAGGCAGGAACCCAGCCTTCTCCCTGCGCCATGAAGGCCAGCTCGCCCAGCGTCATGCCATGCACGATGGGGATGGGGAGCGCTCCCACTCCGCTCTTTAGCTTCATGTCGAGGATGGGGCCGTCCACAAAATGTCCATTGGGGTTGGGGCGGTCCAGGATGATGACTCTCCTGTCGCATTCGCTGCAGCGTCGCATCAGTTGCAGCATGGTCACGTAATAGGTGTAGAAGCGCAATCCCACGTCTTGGATGTCGACCACCATCACGTCGAATCCCTGCATGGCTTCGTCGCTGGGTCCCATCTTCTTCCCGTCGTAGAGCGAGAGGATGGGGATGCCAGTCTTCTCGTCCACGCTGCTGTTCACCCGCTCTCCAGCGTCTGCTGTGCCACGAAATCCATGTTCAGGCGAGAAAAGGGTAGTCACGTTCACTCCCTTCTCGATCAACACGTCGAGCACGTGCTTGTCTGATTTCTGGCATCCTGTCTGGTTGCTGAAGATTGCCACCCGCTGTCCTTCCAGCAGGGGCAGATAGAGCTCCTCCTTCTCGTCGCCCAGGGTGATTCCCTCGTTGTCCCATCGCGGCTCAGCAGCGAAGGCGAGGGAGCAGGAGAGGGAAAGGAGCAGCGTCGACAGTTTCAGCAGCTTAGGCATGGCGGTAGACTTTTTTTGATGGTTCTTAGACTTCCTGGAAGGTCTCCTCGTCTGACTCAGGCAGATCGGCAGGGACGGGTACATAGACAGGTTCCTGGACGTTCTTCCAGAACTTCTGAAGCAAGATGATGCAGAGGGCGATGCCTACGATGATGGCGACTCCTGCCACAAATTTCCCTCCCATTCCTTCCGTGTAGGAGAAGGTCTTAGCCTCTTCGCCCAGCAGGTTCATCTCCACCACTGCCAGGGAATTGTTGAAGATGTGGATGAGGCTGGTAATGACGATGTTGCCCGTCTTGTAGTAGATGATGGCGAGCAGGAGTCCCATGATGGCTGCGAAAGGAATCTGGGCAGGATTCATGTGGATGGCTCCAAAGAGGATGGCAGAGACGATCATGGCAGTCCAGGGTTCCACCCCCTTGCGCAACATGTGGCCCAGGATGCCCTCGCGGAAGACAAGTTCCTCGACAACAGGTCCCACGACAGCTACGCTCAGGATGCCCCAGAAATTGTGTGCCAGATTCAAGAACTGCTCTTCCATCAGGTTGGGCAGGTTCAACTGCTCGCTTATCAGGTCTGTTGCGAAGATTCCTGCGATGGCAGCCAGAAAGGCTACGCAGGCCATGCTCCAATTGATGCGACTAGCGTCGAAGGTTTGTCGCATCCTGATCATTTTCAGGACGAGCCAACAGGTCAGAGCGGTAAGCAATCCAGTTACAATCAGAATGATGCCCAGCTGGGTTGGGTTGATTGTCATTCCTTCTGTGGTGAGTGAATCAGGGTTTTTGAATCCCTGAATGGCTAACATCACACCACCTCCCACCATCTGGAAGAACAGGAATACAACTACAGCTAAAATTGGTTTCAAGAACTGTTTCATCTTCTTTTTGTTTATGTGGTTAATAATCGATTAAATCTTTGTAGTTAAGTAGTTAAGTAGATATCGCCTCGCTCGTCCTGCGGACAGTAGTTAAGCCGTTACTTTTTACCTTTTGACTTCGTCGAGACTGCTCACGCTCGGCATAGTTCAAACAAGTTTGACTCTGCTCTCGTTTAACCGCAGCCTTCAACTTTTTACCTTTTCAACTTTTTACCTTTTGACTTCGTCGATTCATCGTCCTCGTTATCGTCATCGTCGATTTTTCGTCATCGTCATTTCTCTTCCAGCATCCCTATCACTCCGTCAGAGCTGGTGAAGAGGATGCGATGCTTACCAATGGGCACTACTGTGCTGATCAGCGAGTTTCCTATCTTGTGGCGCCACAGCAGGTGTCCCTGTTTGGCTTCCAGGGCGAAGATCATGCCCTCCTTCGTGCTGCCATAGACGGTTCCATCGTGTTCCACAGGCATGCTGGGCGCGTGTTCATAGCCGAATCCTACGGCTGTCGCCCACAGTTCGATGGGTTGCGAGCCTTCCGTCAGGTAGCACACGATGCTGTCGTTCATCGTTTTGCTGTAGACGCGTTTCTTGTCCTTCGAGAGGCCGATGGTTTCCCTCACCATCGACTGTTTCGTGCGCCACACCGTCTTTCCCGTCTGCGCATCGATGGCAGACATGGCGCGGTCAGGGTCTGTCACAAAGACCTTCCCTGCTGCCTCCACAGGCCAAACGGCTGCAGGGCTGTAGTGGGTGCTTCCCTTCTCCACTTTCCATTTCCATTGGAGCGTGCCGTCCTGGGTGTTCGCGCTGTAGAGATGGTTGTCCCATGCTCCAAAGACCACGTGCTGTTTCGTCACGAGCGGCTTCGTCTCGATGTAACCTTCCACTCCGTCCAGTGTCCACACCACCTGCCCTGTCTTCAGGGCTATGCAGCGCATCTTGTGGTCGCTTGCCCCCACGTAGCATCTGCTGCCCTGGATGGTTACTGCCCCCAGCACAGGCGCCTCGCATTCCACCTTCCACAGCAGTTTGCCTGTCTTGGCAGAGAGGCCGTAGATGCAGTGGTCAGCAGAGCCAGTCACCACGATGCCTCCTGCTGCGGCTGGAGTGCCCACGATGCGTGCTTTCGTCCTGAACTGCCACAGCTGTTTGCCGTCCCTCACGTCGTAGGCTGTCAGGATGCCCAAGTCATCGCCCACGAAGACGCGTCCCTTGCTGTAGGCAGGACTGCTGTAGACACCCACGCCCGTTTCCAGTTTCCATGCCTCCCTCACGTTGCTGTAGACGTTGTTGTCCTCCATGCTGGGATAGTGGTTCGCTCCTGCCTTGGGGTCCAGGATATTGCCCTCCAGGTCCTTGATGGGTCCTCGCAGGCTGTAGCACGCCAGCTGGAAGGGTGCTGTTCCCTGGTTGTGGACCATCACGCGTATGCTGTCGCGCGTTACCTCATACATACCAAAGCCAGACTTCTTTTCCTCGTTCCTCAGGTTGGAGCGCATCAGTACGCCAGGAATGCCGTCGTAGGAGAGGTTCCTGAGTGCATGGTAATGTCCGCCCACACAGAGTCTCACGTTGTATTTCCTCAGCACATCCGTCACCTGGTACCAGTTGTCCACATCGCCGTCCATCAGGGGGTAGTGTGTCACGATGATAGCTGGGGCGTCCTTGGGCAGCTTGCCCAGTTCCTCGTCCAGCCAGCTCAGGTCCTGCGGCACGACGTGTCCGTAGGCCATACGCATCAGGGGTCCAGTATTGAATCCCAGGAAGTGCACTCCCTTGTGTTCCATCTGGAAGCGCTCGTATCCAAAGACCTCCTGCCAGGCGGTGCATCCTGAGTCGCTCCATTTCGTCTCATGGTTTCCCATCACAATGTAGTAGGGAGGCTCGAGGGTGTCGAACAGTTCCTTTGCCCGCTTGAGTGTCTCTCGATCTCCCTTCTCGCTGATGTCGCCAGTGATGAGCACAAAGTCCACGCCTTCCTCAGCATTGATTTCCTGGATGCTGTTCCTCAGGTCCTCCTCGTGCTCCTTGTTGCCAGGACTCAGGTGGATGTCTGTCATCTGCGCAAAGCGGAAGCTTTGTCCCCACGCGTTCATTCCCATCCACAGCAGCAGTCCCATGTAGAGTGTCTTTTTCATCTTCCCAGAGCTTTTTTCGTATCTTTTTCATTGCAAAGATAATCATTTTCCTTCACAATCCCATCCTCTTGGTAGTTAAAGATGTTAAAGGAGGTAAAAAGTTGAAAAGGTAAAAAGGTAAAAAGGAAAAAAGGTAAAAAAAAGAGAAAAGGCGCAACTCACGTCGCACCTTTTCCACCTTACACTACATATCAATTAACACTAATAAGTTTTATGACCAAAAAAGAACCCTCATGATCGAGGAATTCATTTTTTTAAGAGAGCTTGTACAACATAATCCATTTGTTATTGCATTTCAGCGTTAACCTAGTGCAAGGAATTTAGGTTAGATAAGAAATTTCGATGCAAATTTAAATGGATATGAAAGAAATTGATTCATCTATGTGGGGTACAATTAGGGGTACAAGTTGTTTGTCCCCCATTTTGTCCCCCTAAAACTTGGTGCTTTGTATGAAAAAACTTAAATTTGCGGCATGAAATATGTCAAAAATGCAATTATTGCCACAGGTTTTCTTTTAATTTTCATTTCTTTTGTGGCTTGTACCCCTTCTCGCACGAGCGAGATCTGGCCCAATTGTACCCCAGAATCCGCTGAATTGCTCCATCGTTTCGACACGATGATAGGTTCCTACGACCAAAAAGCGGTAGTCAAGGAATTGTATCGCCTCTCCCTCCAGCACCCAGAGGATGAGGTCCTGCGATGGCGCACCCTCATCTGCGATGCAGAGACACGAGGAGGGGCAGAGGCCATCAGCCTCCAGAACCAGGCGCTGGCGCTGATGGACACCACCCTTTATAAATATGATTACATGCGCCTGCAAATCGTGCGCGCGAACGCCCTATACCTCAACGACCTCCAGCAGCTCTACCATATCCTGCGCACCCTCCTCGACTATTTCACAGAGATAGGCGACATAGGGCGCCAGTTCCAGGTCTGCTACTATCTGGGCAATGTCTACGACCGCCTCAACCAGCACGAGCGCGCCTACCAGGTCCTCATGGTCCCCTACAAGGCGCTCGAGGAGCACGGCCGTCCTGAATACCGCTGCTATTACGTGCGCCGCATCGCCCACCAGATCTACGCCATGGGGCAGCACCAGCAAGCCTTCGACATGCTCCGCAAGGCAGAGAGCGAGCCCCTCGTGCAGCGCGACACCCTCCTCCACATCGAGATCCTGCGCTCCCTCTGCGAGTTCACCACCTCCCTCGAGGAGAAAGACCTTATCAGCCGCCGTGCCCTCCAGATGGCAGAGAAGCATCCTGAGGGCCTCCAGTACACCCTCTGCTGCAAGCTGCGAGGCAAGTATTTCCTGCGGACCCACCAGCTCGACAGCGCCCGCCACTACCTGCAGCCCTGCATCGAGCCAGCGCGCATCCAGCAATGCGACCTCCCAGGCCGCTACGATTCCTACAAAGTCATGGCCCAGCTCCTCGCCCAGCTCAACCAGCCCGACAGCGCCTATTACTACATGGAGAAGAGCAACCTGACGAACGACTCCCTGGTGGGCACCCTTCAGAACATCATTTCTGAGGAGGTCATCCGCAGCATCGCCGACAACGAGAAGCAGATCCAGCACATGAAGGTCCGCAGCGAGCGCGAGCGCACCATCCTTGCCCTCCTCCTCAACTTCGCCCTCATCGTCTGCGTCATCTTTGCCTTCTACAGCTTCTACAAGTGGAGGAAGAACAGCCAGGAAGCCCTGCGCAAGATCCACGAGAACGAGAAGCTGAAGAAAGAGATGGGACAGCGCAACGAGAAGTACACCACCGCCAACATCATCCTCGCTGACCACAAGAACGTCCTCAACACCATCAGCCAGATTGTCAGCCAGGACACCCCAGACAGCGACAAGGACGTGGCGCGCCAGGTGAAGAACGTCATCCGCACCCACCTCACAGACGAGACCGGCTGGGACACCTTCTCCCTCGAGTTCGAGAACGACTATCCAGGCCTCCTCGACCTCGTCCGCACCACCTATCCCTCTCTCACCCCCACGGACCTCAAGGTCTGCATCTACACCTTCATCCACCTGCGCACCCACCAGATCTCCCGTCTCCTCAACATCCTGCCCGATAGTGTCAAGAAGTCCCGCCAGCGCGTGCGCAGGAAGCTGGGCATCAGCTACCTCGATGTCACCATCGCAGAGCACCTCACCCAACTCTACGACCAGATGAAGCGCGGCGAAAACGACAACGATTTTACCCCCAATCTAATCTAAGATGAAAAAGGTGAAAAAGTGAAAAGGTAAAAAGTTAAAAAGGTTAGCGTCGCAAAAACTATCGGCTTAACTACTTATCTACTTAACTACTGTCTACTTAAATAAAAGATGAAAAAGATGAAAAAGGTGAAAAAGTGAAAAGGTAAAAAGTTAAAAAGAAAACTTCGAAATATGAAAACAAAAACTATCCTGATCCTCCTGAGCATCCTCCTTCCCACCAGCGGAGCCACCCTGCGAGCCCAGAGCACCTCCCTCACCCAGTACGTCAACCCCCTCCTGGGCACCGCCACCCTCTGGCAGCCTGAGGACCTCGGCTATACCCATACGGAAGAGAAGCGCGCCTGGGGTGCGGAAGTCTTCCCAGGGGCAGCCCTCCCCAATGCCATGGTCCAGCTCACCCCCATCACCAAGTACCACAGCGGAGCAGGCTACCAGTACGAGGACCACGAGATCTACGGCTTCGGCCATACCGCCAAGGGCCACTGGAACCTCCTCCACCTGCCCGTCATGCCCGTCACAGGCATCTTCTACCCCCGCAACTACGCCTCCCATTTCTCCCACCAGCGCGAGGAGGCCCATCCAGGCTACTACAGCGTCTACCTCGAGCGCTATGGCGTCCAGGCAGAGTTCACCAGCACCCTCCGCTGCGGCTACCATCGCTACACCTTCCGTCCCACCGACCCCAAGCGCCTCCTTGTTGATATCACGCGCAACAACAACCGTCCTCGCCGCTACCACATCGAGCAGGCAGGCGACCACAGCTTCCAGGGCTATCAGGATGGCGAAGGCCGCATCTACTTCTATGCCGTCAGCAACCTCCCCGTCTCCAGCGTCCAGATCGAGCGCGACACCAAGCACCAGGTAGCCCTCGTTGACTTCCGCGACAACGTAGGCCCAGCCCCTCTCGAAGTCAAGTTCGGCTTCAGCTTCGTCAGCATCGAGAACGCCCGCCAGAACCTCCAGGCAGAGATGCTCCAGAAGACCTTCCAGCAAGTCCGCCAGGAAGCCGACCAGACCTGGGAGCGCCTCCTCAGCCACATCCAAGTCGAAGGCGGCACCCAGCGCCAGCGAGGCCTCCTCTACAGCACCCTCTACCGCTGCTTCCTCTGGCCCGCCCTCCGCAGCGACACCAACGGCCAGTACCTCGATGTCCGCGGACAGGTCGTCCAGGGCGACTTCCGCTACTATACCGACCCCTCCTTCTGGGACACCTACCGCAACAAGCTCATCCTCCTGGGCCTCCTCAGCCCAGACGTAGCCATCGACGTCGTCCGTTCCATCACAGACAAAGGCGAGAAGCGCGGCGGCTACATGCCCACCTTCTTCCATGGCGACCACGCCAGCACCTTCGTCGCAGGCCTCTGGTCACGCGGCATCCAAGGCTTCGACCTCCAGCGCTCCTACCAGCTCCTCCTCCGCAACGCCACCGTCCCAGGACGAGGCGGCCGTCCCTTCCTCGACGAGTATATCCGCCAGGGATGGATAGCAGAGAAAGACACCACCAACGTCCCCACAGAGGACGAGTACAAGGCAGCCGTCACCAAGACCCAGGAATACGCCTACGACGACTATGCCGTAGCCCAGCTCGCCAAAGTCCTCCGCGACAAGCAGAACTACAAGCTCCTCATGAGCCGCACAGGCAACTACAAGAACCTCTTCGACCCCTCCACAGGCTTCTGGCGCGGCAAGATAGCCAGCGGCGAGTGGATCCAGGACTTCGACCCCTACTATCCCTACTACGCCTATATGTACCGCGAGGCCAACGCCTGGCAGAGCCTCTTCTTCGCGCCCCACGACCCAGAAGGCATGATTGCCCTCTATCCCAGCCACCAGGCCGTCGAGCAGAAACTCGACTCCCTCTTCAGCGAGCCCTGGCGGCAGTACGAAGCGTGGAACCTCACCGGTTTCCTCGGCAACTACTGCCACGGCAACCAGCCCGACCACAGCGTCCCCTACACCTACTACTTCATCGGCAAGCAAGAGAAGGCCCAGCACATCCTCAACATCCTCATGGATAAATACTACGACATGGGCGAAGACCACCTTGCCTACGCAGGCATGGATGACGCAGGCGAGACCTCCGCCTGGTACGTCTTCAACGCCATCGGCCTCTACACCTACTCCCCAGCCGATCCCCAGTACATCGTCACCGTTCCCCTCTTCCCCCGTGTCACCCTCACCATGGGCGATGACCGCAGCGTCCAGATCCGCCGCACAGGCACAGGCGAGAAGATCACCCGCATCCTCTGCGGCAAGAAACCCCTCAAAGGCTGGTTTGTCGACCACAACCAAATGCTTCGCGAAGGGGTAATCGAGATCGAAACGGAGTGAAAAGGGGGAAATTGCTTCTTGTTTTCCTTCTCCCTATAGCTTTCCAGGCTTGGGCACAGGAGGATGCCTACGGATGGTCAGACTTTCTCGAGTCCATTACGACTGACGAAGAGAACACCGATAGCGAGGAATGGGTTCAGTATGTCGAAGAGTTGCAGACGCTTCACGAGCATCCCATTAACATCAACACTGCCACTCGAGAAGATCTACGTCGGCTCCCTATGCTCGATGACAGCCAGATTGAGCAGATCCATGCTTATATCTATCTTCATGGCCAGATGGAGACGTTGGGGGAATTGCGCTTGTTGCCCTTGATAGACGAGGACACTCGTCGTGCCCTTACCCTCTTCGTTTATGCCCGTCAGGAAAAAGAGAACAAATCTTTTCCACTATTGAGCAATCTCCATGGGACGTTTAGCTCGCGCCTCGATGTCCCCCTATATTATCGTCGGGGGTATCTTGATGATACGTATGTGGGTAATCCTCTTTATCACCGCATCCGCTATCAGATGGGTAACAGTCATCGTCTTCAGGCAGGATTGCGCGTTGAGAAAGATCCAGGCGAACGTTTTTATGACTCTTATGGTGGCTATGTCCAATTTAAGAATGTTGGTTTCCTTTCCAATGTTGTGGTAGGTGATTATCGGGCAGGATTCGGCGAGGGCCTTGTGTTTGGATCTGGCACCATTTTCAGCAAGAGTAATTTGTTGGGGAGCAGCGGTCGAGGCATTCGTCCCATGGCGAGCATGAGCGAGACTGATTTTCTGCGTGGCCTTGCCTTTACCCTTCGTCTGAGTAAGGAGCTCCAGCTGACCTCTCTCTTCAGTTATCGCAAGGTTGACGCTACCCTCAACGGTGATGGTCAAGTCCAGACTTTTCTTCGCACAGGATACCATCGAACTCTGCGAGAGCGTGCTACTCGTCATGATGTGAACAACGCACTTGTAGGCGCTCATCTTGAATGGAAGACTGCTTCCCTTTCATCTCAACGTGAAACTTTTTTTCAGGATTCTATACCGGTGGCGGAGAAATCTTCAGAGTTCCATGCTTTGGGTTCGAAAGCAGAGGGAAAGGTGGGCCTTACTGTTCTCTATACTCATTTCTCCCGTTCCTTGAATCCAGGCGAGATGTTGTATCGTAAGTACTTTCCACGAGGCAACCAGTTTGCTGTGGCAGGAGTCAATTATGGATACCAGTTGTATCGTTGGGCTTTTACAGGTGAAACTGCATACAGCTGGGAACAAGGTGGGGTAGCTACGTTGAACAGGATTAAATGGACAGCCAGCAGGCAGTGGACGGTCAGTGTTTTGCAACGGTATTATGGAAAGAGATACTACTCTTTTGGTGCATCCGCATTGTCGGAGAGTACAGGTGGGTTCAATTCTGGTGGAGCGGCAGGGAATGCAGGAGCTGGCTGTGTGCAGAATGAGAGTGGAGTCATGCTTAATCTGCAAGGGCAGTTCGCACAAGGTTGGGATCTTGCAGGCTATCTCGATTTCTTCCACCATCCTTGGCCACGTTATGGCATGACCCACAGTAGCACAGGACAGGAAGGTATGGTACAGCTAGGCAGTCTGTTCAGCAGGAGGCATACGTTTAAGGTACGCTATCAAATCAAGCGGAAGGAAGTGGGAGATGTCATGGAGCCACACCATCGTATGAAACTGCAGTGGCAATACACCCCAGAAAGAACAGCCGTAGGTCAGAGCAGAGTTCGTGAATCATGGACGTGGAAGACGATAGGGATGCTGCATCAAGTACGAGGGAGCACAGGGGTTGCTGTGGGCGAGCAGGTGCAGTGTGTGGTGCCTTTATCATCTTTGGGGCAGGTGGACCACCTTCGTTTGACCGCTTTGGCAAGTTGGTTTCATACAGAAACGTACGCTTCTCGCATTTACTTCTATACTCCCAGTCTCTACAACTCAAGTTTTTCCATTCCTTTATATGGTCATGGCTGTCACACTGTCCTGTGTGCCCGATGGAGAGATGTTGCAAGGCACAATGTGGAGTGGTGGTTGGAGGCTCGCTGGAGTTCGACTTGCTTTTTTGATCGAGAAACCCTTTCCCTTGGTCCGCAGGAGATTTTGAGTCGCTGGAAGAAGGAGGTGCAGGTGCAATTTGTGTTAAAATATTGAAAAAACACGGGTGCGCTTGCACTTCTTTTTGAAACTAATTGTTAATTTTGTACGAATATTCGTGAATATGCCCTATCTGGAACTTTAAATTTTCTACTCGAATACTGTTATGCTGAAAAAGATTCGTATTACCCTGGCTATCCTCTTCTGGGTGCTTATCACATGGCTGCTGGTGGACTTTACTGGCACTGCCCATGCCTACCTGGGGTGGATGGCGAAAATCCAACTGCTGCCTGCGCTGCTGGCGGTGAACGTGGGTGCCCTGATCTTCATCGTGGGTCTGACGCTGCTCTTCGGACGTATCTACTGCTCTGTCATCTGCCCCCTGGGGGTGATGCAGGATGCCATTGCCTGGCTGCGCCGCAAGAAGAACAAGTACTGCTACAGCCCTGCGAAGAACACGTTGAGATACGGCGTGCTGGCTGCCTCTGGTCTCGCCCTGGCGCTGAACCTGGGATGGCTGGTGGCGCTGGTGGCTCCCTACAGTACCTACGGACGTATCGTGGGCAGTGTGGTGGCTCCCCTCTACAAATGGGGCAACAACCTGCTGGCTCAGTTGGCTGAGCACTATGGCAGCTATGCTTTCTATGAGGTGGACGTGTGGCTGAAGAGTGGTCTGACGCTGGGCATCGTGGTGGTGGTATGGGCTGTGATAGCCGTGCTGGCATGGCGAGGCGGCAGGACGTGGTGCAACACCATCTGCCCCGTGGGAACCCTGCTGGGTCTGCTCTCGCGCAACGCTTGGCTGAAGCCTGTCATCGACAAGGAGAAGTGCATCAGCTGCCGCAAGTGTGAGCGCAACTGCAAGGCTGCCGCCATCGACGTGAAGGGTGGGCAGGAGATTGACTACAGCCGTTGCGTGGTCTGCGGAAACTGTCTGGAGCTGTGCGACAAGGACGCTCTGCACTACACCCACGTGGACCTGAAGCCCCTGGCTCCCTCGAAAGAGAAGGTGGAGAAGGTGGAGAAGGCAGAGAAGACAGAGAAGGACGAGGCAGTGGACCAGGGACGACGTGCCGCCCTTGCCTCGGCTGCCTTGCTGATAGGAGTCGGCATGCTGCGCGCCCAGGAGAAAGAGGAAGGCACGGAAGAGATAACGGACGACAAGACGACGGACGGCGGTTTCGCTGAGATCATCGACAAGAAGGCTCCCAAGCGGGAGAAGCGGATCACGCCTCCTGGCTCTCTCTCTGCCCGCAACCTGCAGTCCCACTGCACCGCCTGCCAGCTCTGCGTGGACAGCTGTCCCAACGATGTGCTGCGCCCCAGCAAGAAGCTGGACCGCCTGATGCAGCCTGAGGTGAGCTATGAGCGTGGCTACTGCCGCCCAGAGTGCAACCGTTGCTCTCAGGTGTGCCCCACAGGTGCCATTCTGCCCGTCACAATCGAGCAGCGCACCGCCATCCAGGTGGGCCACGCCGTATGGAACCGTGAGACGTGCGTACCCGTGAAGGATGGTCGTCCCTGTGGCCTCTGCTCGCGCAAGTGTCCCGCTGGTGCCATCCAGATGGTTCCCTTGCAGAGTGGTGTGCATCAGGACGGATGGAGATGGGTGGATGCTGACGGCAAGGAGATTCCTCGCGAGAAGCTGCTCATGATCCCTGTGGTGAACGAGGAGAAGTGCATCGGCTGCGGCGCCTGCGAGAACTTGTGTCCCTCTCGTCCCTACAGCGCGATTTATGTGGAAGGACATGAGGTGCATAGGGAAATCTAAGCATTTCTTGCGCTCCAGTAGGTGCTCAGGCGCAGGCGGAGTCCCATCTAACATTTACCATTTAAGCATTTAGGATTTACCATCTACGATTTACGATTTACCATTTATGATCTAGGGATTTACCATTTACGATTTCTTGCGCTCCAGTAGGTGCTCAGGCGCAGGCGGAGTCCCATCTAACATTTACCATTTAAGCATTTACGATTTACCATTTACCATTTACGATTTACGATTTACCATTTAGGCGATAGCTTACATGAAGAAAGATATTAACAGAAGAGATTTCCTGAAGCTTTCAGGAACCGTGGCAGCCACCACAGCGCTGGCAAGTTGCGGCATGAAGGGCGAAGGCGGTGAGGACGGCGAGGTGGACTACATGGGTCACCACGAGGGACCTGTGCCCACGAACAAGATGACGTACCGCATCAACCCCAAGACGAAGGACAAGGTGAGCATCCTGGGCTACGGATGGATGAGACTGCCCACCCTGCAGGGCGCAAGTGCCAGAGAGTCGGGCGACGAGCTGGACCAGGAGCAGATCAACATGCTCACGAAGTATGCCCTGGACCATGGGGTGAACTACTTTGACACGTCGCCAGCCTATTGCCGCGGCAGGAGCGAGGCTTCGCTGGGCGAGGCGCTGGAGGCAAGCGGATACAAGCGCGACCAGTACTACATCGCTACGAAGCTCTCGAACTTCAGCCCCCAGCAGTACAGTCTGGAGGAAGGGAAGAAGATCTTCGAGAACAGCCTGAAGTTCCTCAGGACAGACTATATCGACTACCTGCTGCTGCACAGCATCGGCGGAGGCGGCATGGGGAACCTTCACCAGCGTTTCCTGGACAACGGCCTGCTGGACTGGCTCATGGAACAGCGTGCGGCAGGACGAATCCGCAACCTGGGATTCTCGTTCCACGGCGATGTGGCTGTCTTCGACTGGATGTTGGAGAACAACGACAAGTACCAGTGGGACTTCGTGCAGATCCAGGCCAACTACTGCGACTGGCACAACGAGGACGACCTGGGCAGGAGCGGCGAGTATCTCTACACAGAGCTGGAGAAGAGAGGCATCCCTGCCGTCATCATGGAGCCCCTGCTGGGCGGAAGACTGAGCAAGGTGCCTGACCACGTGGTGGCCCACCTGAAGAAGCGCAAGCCAGAGAACAGCGTGGCAAGTTGGGCGTTCCGCTACATCGGCTCGAAGAAGAACGTGCTGACGGTACTGAGCGGCATGACCTACCTGGAGCATCTGGAGGACAACATACGCACGTACTCTCCCCTGGAGGAACTGACGGAGGAGGAGCAGGAATGGCTGGAAGGCGAGACATCGGAACTCATCAAGAGCTATCCCACCATCGACTGCAACGACTGCAAGTACTGCATGCCCTGCCCCTACGGACTGGACATCCCTGGCATCTTCGTCCACTACAACAAATGCGTGAACAAGGGCAATGTGCCTGAGAGTCAGCAGGCAGAGAACTACGAGAAGGCCAGAAGGGCATTCCTGGTGGGATATGACCGCAGTGTGCCCAAGCTGCGCCAGGCGAACCATTGCGTTCAGTGCCGCGTCTGCATCCCTCATTGCCCGCAGAAGATAGACATACCCCGCCAGTTGCGCCGCATCGACGAGTTTGTGGAGCAGCTGAAGCAGGGAACCCTATAGAAAAAAGGCTGTGAAGCCATGTATTTTTTTTCATACCAGATGATAGTCGTGAGACTCTCTCCCTGGCACTTTCATGTTAAATTAAAATTTTAATTTGATTCATCGGCCGAGGTCTTGTTCCTTGGCCGATTTTTTTCTCTCCTTTTCTTTCCCCATTTCAATTATTGTTCGTAAATTTGCAGTTGGTATGTTCGACAAAGATATGGAAAAGAGCAGAAGAAATCCGTTGTTCAGCACGCGGCAGGAGACCGTCCGCAGGCTGCTGGTGGCAGCGATTATGCTGATGATAGGCGAGTGGGCTCTCGCCCAGCCACACATCCTCTCGCATCGAGGATTCTACACGAACCCCAAGGTGGACGAGAACTCCCTGGATGCCCTGAGGGAGGCGCAGCGCCTGCACAGGACAATGGGCCTCGAGGCCATCGAGTTTGACGTGCACATGACATCCGACGGCGGGTTGGTGGTGCGCCACGACAACCATATCGAAGGAAAGCTGAGTTGCCAGGGAAGCACGTTGGCAGAAGTCCTCGCCTACACGCTTCCGCTGGGTGCGAAGATACCCACCCTGCGCGAATGGTTCCAGCAGGCGAAGCAGACACCCCAGATGAAGCTGGCGCTGGAGCTGAAGCCGCATGCCACTCCGCAGAAGGAGACGGAGGTCATCGAGAAGGTGCTGGCACTGGCGCGCGAGATGGACATGATGGACCAGCTGTGTTTCCTCTCCTTCAGCCTGCATGCGTGCCAGGAGTTCGTGCGCCTGGCTCCAGGCAGTCAGGTCATCCTGAACTCCTCGAACATCAATGAGCCTGTCACGCCAGCAAAGGCCAAGGAAATGGGGTTCGCTGCCATCTCCTACCACCTCAATGTCTTCATGCACAACGTGAAATGGATCGACGAGGCGAATGCCCTGGGATTGGATACCTACCTGTGGATGTGCGACGCCCCTTACCTCATCGACTGGGCCACCGCCTATGGCGTCACATGGATCACCACCAATTATGCTGACAAGATGCTGGCCTACGCGCAGGCATTGGCCAAGGACCGCAAGCGGCTGAAGAAACTGCGCAAGTGCAAGTTCTAAGGGGCGTAAGCTTCAGAAGCGGATAAAAGAAAGATTGCTAGATATGAGAAGAAAGATGAGAAAGATTAGTCCCTTAACGCTGTTGCTATTCTTTTTTCTGAAGATGCCCTCTCCGGTATGGGCACAGCTCGATGAAGCCATAGTTTACGAGCGCATCATGCAACGCAAGAACATGGCAGGTTATCGTGAAGGGACACGTTACACCAATGACACCAAGTATGTCAATACCGTTGAGTTCAACGGCTATTCTGCCGGCTGTTTCATAGGTTCGGGCTGTTTCGGCTATATGTTAGACATGATGGAATATGCATCCGAATACAAGTATCCGATACGAGTCATAGAGGCAAGCTACAACAATATTCCTGAGATACACATCGGCGACGGTATTCGTCTGAACAACGATACGCATTCAGTGGTAGTGATAGGGAAGAGCGAAACAGACATTGGAGTTATTACTGTCACTGAGGCAAACTGGAACCGTTCCATTCACTGGGGAAGGGAGATTGACCTTGCCAGTTACAGAACTGGTCTTACATGGGTGGCAACGTTTTGGCCTGATTCTTTCACTGGTGTTTCCGACAGTTTTGCCTGTGCCGAACATTGTGATATAGTCATTTCCAACTCATCGGGCATAGTGATAAAACAGATTAAGCAGGCCAACCTTCCCTTTCAACAGTATTTAAGGGGATTACCCCGAGGGATGTATATCGTGAATGTGGACAAGCGCACCTATAAGATAGTCCTGTAACACCATGTCCAACCCTCGAAAAAGAGACAGCTGCAATCACTCGAACTCCAGGTCGAAGGCTTTGGTGAGTTTCTCCAGCTGGGGAAACTCCTTGACAAACCGCTTGTAGAGCTCTGGCTTGCTGAAGTTGGCCTGCACCTTCTGGATGGGAGCGATACGGATTTCCATCGTGATGTCGTCGTTGTGGAGCTGGGAGCGGAAGAACTTCTCTATGTCAGGTTTGATCTCCTGGAACATGGCGGCCACCTGCTGGTTGTTGGCTTCCACGTAGAACGTCGAGTCGCCTGTCTTGTGGGGCCGCATCTCTCGCATGCGCTGCACGATGGCGGTCTGCTCGCGAGGCAGGCGGTTGGCAAAGATCTGCCACGACAGGATGAGTTCGTCCTCGTTGAGCGGAAGAGTCTCCTTTGGCTTCTCGTCAGGAACCTGTCCAGTCGTCTCCTGCGTGGTTGCGACAGGTTTGGGCATATTGATGAGAGGCCCCAGCTGGGAGAGTTTGATGGTGGGCAGGGGAACCTGCTGCTTGCTCGAGCGCGAGGCAGTAAGGCTCATGTGTTGGGCAGGAAGAGGTGGAACGGGTGCGCTGCTGGTCGTCGGCTGAGGCTTCTGCTGTGGAGCCTGAGGGGTAGCTGGAGCGGACGGAGTGGTCTCCGTCGAGTTGTTCAGCTGCTGGAAGATGGGTTTAAGAATCGTGGCAGGGCCAAGCCCCGCACCAGGCGTGTCGTCCTCAGTGAGTTGAGCGGCCTGTATGAGGCAGATTTCCACCTGCAGCCGTTTGTTGCGGCTTGTGCGATAAGCCTGGTTGCAGTCGTTGCAGAGCTTGATGGCGCGGAAGAGGAACTTGGGTTGGCATCGCTTGGCCTGTTCGCGATAACGCTCATGGGCCTGTTCGCTCACCTCCAGCAGGGGAATGGTCTGCGGGTCGCGGCTCACGAGGAGATCGCGCAGGTGTTTGGCGAGTCCGTCGATGAAGTTCCCACCGTCGAATCCCTTCTGCAGCACCTCGTTGAAAAGGAGCAGGCAGTCCTCCACTTTGTTTTCCAGGAAGAGGTCCGTCAGGCGGAAATAGTAATCGGATGAGAGGACATTGAGATTCTTGCAGACACTCTCGTAGGTGAGATTACCGCCAGCGAAGCTGACCATTTGGTCGAAGATGGAGAGCGCGTCGCGCATTCCTCCATCCGCCTTCTGGGCAATCAGGTTGAGAGCATCTGGATCGGCTGTGTACCCCTCCTTCTGTGCCACGTAAGCCAGGTGGTCGACGGTACTTTGGATTGTCATGCGGGCGAAGTCGTAGACTTGGCAGCGGCTCAGGATGGTGGGCAGAATCTTGTGCTTCTCTGTGGTGGCAAGGATGAAGACTACGTAGGAGGGTGGTTCCTCGAGCGTCTTGAGGAAGGCATTGAAGGCTGAGGCGCTCAGCATGTGAACCTCGTCGATGATGAACACTTTGTAGCGCCCTATCTGGGGAGGTATCATCACCTGCTTGCAGAGCTCGCGGATGTCGTCGACTGAGTTGTTGCTGGCTGCATCCAGCTCATGAATGTTCATGGAGCGCTGCTCGTTGAACGCCTGGCAGCTCTCACATTCTCCGCAGGCCTCACCGTCTTCCTTGGGGTTGAGGCAGTTGATGGCTTTGGCAAAAATACGGGCGCAGGTGGTCTTGCCCACACCTCGAGGTCCGCAGAACAGGTAGGCGTGGGCCAGCTTTCCGTTCTTGATGGAGTTCTTGAGTGTTGTCGTCAGAGCACGCTGCCCAACAACGCTGTCGAAGGTCGCTGGCCTGTATTTGCGTGCAGAAACTATAAATTCATCCATGTCTGAGTGATTCTTTTTGTGCAAAATTAGCAAAAAAACGGCATCTTTTCATTATTGTGCACACAATTTTTTTTATCTTTGCGGAAAATATAAGACTGAACCACTCAAATGAGCACACTGCAACGCATTTATCACGTGCTGGGACGACTGAAGTATTGGGTTGTCATCATCGGCATCATCCTTGTCAACGGATTCCTGGACGAGAACAGCTTCTACATGCGACACAAGCGCTTGGCGGAAATCGACCAGTTGCGCAGCGAGATTGCCATGCTGAAGGAGCGGTACCAGCAGGATGACGAGCGACTGCAGGAACTGAACACCAACCCCAAGGTGGTGGAAAGCCTCGCGCGAGAGAAGTATCGCATGAAGCGCCCCAACGAGGATGTCTTTGTCATCGTCGATGCCATCGAGGAAGAGGAAACGGAACAGGTGGAGGAAATCAACGTGTTGACTGAGGAGAATCAACGTGTTGAATCGACTGAATCAACACGTGAGGATGAGCTTTCCGACGAGCCGGCGGATTCCTCCCAAGCAGAGGAGCAGCCTGCCGCCGCCCCAGATTCCACCCCTGCAAAACCTGTCAAGCCATGAGGGAGCTGACGCCAATGGAGAACCTGGTCTTCCGCGTGGGAGCCATCCTGATGGTTGTGGGAGCAGCCATCCACATGTTCTCTGACGTCTGGTCGCTCTGGCTCTTCTCCCTGGGAGCCTTGGGCTTCTGCCTGATGCAGGTCAGAGCAGAGTACCTGGGACGTGAGGTTACCCTCGTGCGCCTGCGTCGCCAGCAGCTGATGGCTTGCGTGCTCCTGATCCTGACAGCTGTCTGCATGAGTATGCAGACCTACCGCTATGGAATCTGCCAGCGCAATGAGTGGGTGGTATGCCTCACCATAGCCTGTGTGCTGGAACTGTACACGGCTTGGCGCATCCCTCAAGAATTATCAAAGGCAAAAAAGTCTTAATGTGTCTTAAATTCTTTCCGCTTTATATTTATTTGCCTTACCTTTGTGGTAAGCTAATGGCGAAAACGGAATGAAAAAGACTTATCTTTCCCTCGTTTGGGGTATCTTGGTCCTGACTTCGTGCGCAGAGCAGTATCTGGTGAACGGCTCATCCACGATTGGGAATCTGGAAGGTAAGACCTTGTATCTGAAAGTGTTCCAGAATGACGACATGTGCACGATAGACTCGTCGAAGGTCATTCATGGGCGCTTCTCTTTCAAGGGCATTATGGATTCCGTCATGATGGCCAACCTCTTTTTGGGGAACCAGAGCGTGATGCCCCTTGTGCTGGAGACGGGTGAGGTGAAGATGAAACTCAACGAAATGGACCAGTCCGCCACTGGAACTCCCCTCAACGACAGCCTCAACTCGTTCATCCTCAAGAAAGTTCAGCTCGACGCACGCCTGGCAGAACTGCCCCACAAGGAGAGCCAGATGATCATGGATGGCATGGATCACGATGAAATCCTGCGTCAACTGAACAGGGAGAGCGCACAGTTGTCTGCTGAGAACGACCGCCTGGTGACGCGTTTCATCACGACTAATTATAATAATGTACTGGGCCCTGGTATCTTCATGATCATGACCAGCTCGTACAAGTATCCTATCCTGAATCCCCAGATAGACGAGATATTGTCTCAGGCGACTCCCTACTTCCGCAACCATCCTTACGTGAAGGAATACGTGAAGGCTGCCAACGAGAACATGGAGAAGATACATGCTGGGGAAGCCGTCCAAGAATAAGCATCAGCCTCTCAGCACCATGGTTCAAGACACATCCAACAACACAGATCAACGTCCACAACGGAAGGAAAAGGGAAAGGCCGCAACGTGTCTCTCTCGCCTGTCGACGTTTTTCTACCGCCTTTATCAAATCTTCATTGCTGCGCCTGTTCTGCTCGTATGCACCATCCTCTGCGCTGTGGTCACCATCATCGGCTCTGCCATTGGAGGGGCGCATTTCTGGGGATACTATCCTGCCATGATTTGGAGCCGCCTGATGTGCTGGGTGATGCTCCTCCCAGTACGTGTTGAGGGCGATGAGCTGGTGGACAGGAAGACTTCCTACGTCTTCGTGGCGAACCATCAGGGACCTTACGACATTTTCCTCATTTATGGTTTCTTGGGGCGCAATTTCAAGTGGATGATGAAGAAATCGCTGATGAATATTCCGCTGGTGGGACGCGCTTGTCGAAGCGCTGGGCATATCTCAGTGGACAAGAGTGGTCCCAAGGCCATCCATCACACCTATGAGCAGGGACGGAAAGTCCTGCGCAACGGCATCTCCCTCATGGTTTTCCCTGAAGGAAGCCGCACGTTCACTGGGCACATGGGATTCTTCCGTCGTGGAGCTTTTCAGTTGGCCGATGAGCTTCGCCTCCCTGTCGTGCCTGTCACCATCGATGGAAGCTTCGATGTGCTGCCTCGTCAGCGTGGCTTCAATTTCGTCACGTGGCATCCCCTGCGACTGGTCATCCACAGCCCTATCTATCCTGAGGCAAGCGGCCCTGAGGAAGTGAAGCGCGTCATGCAGACCAGTTACGACATCATCATGAAGGACCTTCCTGAGAAGTATCAAGGCATGGTGGAGAATCCTGACCAATGATCCATACCCAACATTTTCACATCCGCGAGGTAGCCAGCTACGTCAACTGGCTGTACTTCTTTCATGCGTGGGGCTTCCCTGCCACCTTTGGCAGCATTACTCGCGTGCATGGGTGCCAGGCGTGTTGGCAGCAATGGGCGCAATCGTTCCCACCAGCTGAGCAACCTCGTGCGCAGGAGGCCATGAGGCTTTTCGAGGATGCCCATGCGATGCTCAACCTTCTCGACCAGTTGGGCTACATGTCGCATTTCCGTGTGGCACTCCTGCAGGCAAATTCGGATGGTGATGATATTCTCTTGCCTGACGGCATCGTTCTCCCCCTGCTGCGCCAGCAGAAGTGTCTCGATGGACCTTGCCTCTGCCTGTCTGACTTCATCCGTCCTGCCTTGCAAGGCATTCCTGACCAGCTGGGACTCTTTGTTAGTACAGTGGACCACGAGGTGGAGGAACTCTTCCCAGACGATTCTTACCGCCATCTTCTTTGCCAGACACTTGCTGACCGTCTGGCGGAGGCTACGGCTGAGAGAGGTCATCAGATGGTGAGGCGCGAGTGGTGGGGCTATGCGCCTGACGAGCATCTCTCCATCGAAGAGCTTTTCCAGGAACGGTACGTAGGGAAACGGCCTGCTGTGGGATACCCCAGCTTGCCTGACCAAAGCTTAAATTTCATCTTGTCTGACGTGTTGGATTTCCCCTCTCTTGGCGTCTCTCTGACAGAGCATGGAGCCATGATGCCTCATGCCACCACGAGCGGCCTTATCCTGTCTCATCCAGCCTCCTGCCATTTCTCAGTAGGAAAGATTGGGCATGACCAGTTCCTGGACTATGCGCGACGTCGTGGCGTAAGTCCTGAGTGGTTGAAGCCTTTCCTGGCAAACTTGGAATAGGAAGTCCCTCACCTCCTGAAAAGGACAGGAGCGCCGTGTACTCTCGCGTCCACTTGCTTTCCATCCCACACTCGACAACCATTCACCCATGTGGAAAGGACGCTCCAATGGAAAAGGTCGCCCATGCGTGGACTCCAGCCGCATCGGCTCTGAATGCATTCTGGAACGAGTTTCCAGGGCGATTCATTGCGTCGAACGAGGACAAGATCTGCCCAGTAGCCCTCGCGGATGAAACCTCGCTGGCTGATTTGGAAGAGTTCCGCAGGGTGGTGGCACATGAGCTGCACCATCCGCTCCAGCGTTAGAACCCGTTCATCCACCAGTTGAAGCATACTGACCAAGCTGAACTGCACCATAGGCATTCCGCTCATGGCTCGACAGGCTCCTCCTTCTTTCTCGCTGGGCAAATGGGGTGCATGGTCTGTGGCCACACATCGGATACGTCCATCGCTAAGGGCACCTCGCAAGGCTTCGCGGTCTGCATCCGTCTTGATGGCAGGATTGCACTTGATGAGGCTTCCCAGTCGAGGATAGTCGGCATCAGAGTAGAGCAGGTGGGGCACGCAGGCCTCTGCCGTAATCTGGTCGTCGTTGGGCTGGAAGAGAGCCAATTCGCGTGCTGTGCTGATGTGTGCCACATGAAGGCGTGCGCCTGTCTCTCGTGCCAGTCGAACAGCCAGTTCTGTGCTAAGAAAACATGCCTCAGCATCGCGGATCTCAGGGTGATGCTCGACGGCAGGGTCTGGCCCATAGCGTTCCTTTGCTTGCGCCATACGCCGATTGATGCGAGTCGTGTCCTCGCAATGTGTCATGATGGGGAGAGGAACGTGTTGAAAGATGCGACGCAACTGGTTGTCATCATCCACGAGCATGTTTCCTGTACTGCTTCCCATGAAAAGTTTGATGGCAGGCGTGCGGTGAGGATCAGCATGGAGAATCTCGTCGAGGTTGTCGTTGGTGGCTCCCAAGTAGAAAGCGTAGTTGACGTGGCATTTCTCTGCACCTATTCTGTAGCGTTCCTCCAGCAGAGAGAGGGTGGTGGTCTGGGGAACGACATTGGGCATATCAAGGACAGTGGTCACTCCTCCTGCTGCAGCAGCGCGTGTCTCTGTCTCCATATCTCCCTTGGCGGTCAAGCCTGGGTCGCGCATGTGAACGTGTTCGTCGATGATGCCTGGCAGGAGGAGACATCCCTGCGCTTCCATCTCTTCCTCTCCCTCGAGATGGATTTCCTGGTCGTGGGAAATGCTGGCGATGCGTCCCTCGCGAATGAGGAGAGAGCCCGTAAAGCGTTCTCCCTCGTTGATGATTGTGGCGTGCTGGATGATCATTTCCTGCCGCGTATCTTGCTCAGACGCAATTTTATCACCCCAAAGAGAGCTTCGCTGAAGATGCCTCCACTCATTTTGCTGGTGCCCAGCTCGCGATTGATGAAGATGACTGGCACTTCCTTCACGCGGAATCCAAGCTGTAGGGATGTGTACTTCATCTCGATCTGGAAGGCATAGCCTTTGAATCGTATGTGGCTGAGGTCGATAGTCTCGAGGACATTCCGCTTGTAGCAGACGAATCCGGCAGTAGTGTCGCGCAGCTTGATGCCAAGAATCATGCGTACGTATGCTGAGGCGTAGTAGCTCATCAGAATGCGTCCGATGGGCCAGTTGACCACATTCACCCCACTGATGTAGCGGGAACCCACACTGACGTCATATCCCTCGTCGTGGCAGGCGGCGTAAAGGCGTGGCAGGTCGTTGGGGTTGTGGCTGAAGTCGGCATCCATCTCGAAGATATAGTCGTACTTTTGCTCGATGGCCCACTCGAAGCCGCGGATGTAGGCGGTACCTAATCCAAGTTTGCCTTCGCGCTCTATGAGGAAGAGGCGGTCGCGGAACTCTGCTTCCATCAGACTCTTCACGATCTGGGCTGTGCCGTCAGGACTTCCATCGTCGATAACCAGCACATTGAATTCCTTAGGGAGGGAGGTGACGGCACGAATGATGGCCTCGATGTTCTCCTTCTCGTTGTAGGTGGGGATGATAACAATACTGTCGCTGCGCATATATTTTTCACTAATTGCATAGCAAAGATAATTCAATCCGCAGGAATACCAAAATAATCTGTCCACTTTTTTGTGGCACATGGAAAATAAATTGTAATTTTGCGCCTGAAACGTCACTCTAAAACATCGCAAGACAGATGCAACAGCAGAAAATCATTATTTTGGATTTTGGTTCACAGACAACTCAGCTGATTGGACGCAGAGTTCGTGAACTGGATACTTTCTGTGAGATTCTTCCTTACAACAGGATGCCACTCGATGACCCAAGCATTATTGGCGTGATTCTGAGTGGAAGTCCATACAGCGTGTATGACCCAGAGGCCTTTCAGGTGGACTTGAGCCAGATTCGTGGAAAGTATCCCATCCTGGGCATCTGCTATGGAGCGCAGTACATGAGTCACAAACTGGGTGGGCGCGTGGAACCTGCTGGCAGCCGTGAGTACGGGCGGCAGAACCTGACCACTATCGACAGGGAGAATCCTCTCTTTCGAGGTTTCCATCCAGGCTCGCAAGTGTGGATGAGTCATGGAGACACCATTACTGCCATCCCCACAGGTTTCCATTGCATAGCCAGCACAGAGACGGTGCGCTATGCTGCTTATCAGGCTGGAGGAGGAGAGAGACTGTGGGGCGTACAGTTCCATCCAGAGGTCTTCCATAGTGTGGAGGGAAGCCTGCTGCTGAAGAATTTCGTGGTGGACATCTGCGGCAGCCGTCAGGATTGGAGTGCAGACAGTTTCGTGGATGCCACAGTGGCAGAGATACGCCAGCAGGTGGGAAACGATCGCGTCATTCTGGGTCTCTCAGGCGGTGTGGACAGCAGCGTCTGTGCCGTTCTGATCAATCGTGCCATCGGCCAACGGCTCACCTGCATCTTCGTCAATCATGGAATGCTGCGCAAGAACGAGTTCTCTGATGTGATGCATGACTATAAGTGTCTGGGCTTGAACGTAGTGGGCGTGGATGCCAGCGAGAAGTTCCTGGGCGACTTGGCAGGAGTGGTTGACCCTGAGCAGAAACGAAAGATCATTGGCCGCGACTTCGTGGAGGTCTTCAATGCTGAGGCAAAGAAGATAACGGACGCCAGATGGCTGGCTCAGGGAACCATCTATCCTGATCGCATCGAGAGTCTCAACATCACAGGCAAAGTCATCAAGAGCCACCATAATGTGGGCGGTCTTCCCAAGGAGATGAATCTGCAGCTCTGCGAGCCCCTGAAGTGGCTCTTCAAGGATGAAGTGCGACGTGTGGGACGCTCCTTAGGAATGCCTGAGCACCTCATTACGCGCCATCCCTTCCCAGGTCCAGGCTTGGCGGTCCGTATCTTGGGCGACATTACCCGCGATAAGGTGCGCATCCTGCAGGAAGCAGACGACATCTACATCCGTGCTCTGAAGCAATACAAAACCCGCCTGAGCGGAGAGGAGGCGCGACGTGTGCTGGCTGCAGGAGTACCCATCGACATGAAGGACGGAGATATTGAAGTGAGCCTCTACGACCAGATCTGGCAGGCAGGCGTCACCTTGCTCAGCAACGTGAGAAGTGTGGGAGTGATGGGCGATGAGCGTACTTATGAACATCCCATTGCCCTCAGAGCTGTCACCAGTACTGATGCGATGACGGCCGACTGGGCTCGCCTGCCTTACGACTTCATGGCCAATGTGTCCAACGAAATCATCAATAAGGTAAAAGGCGTGAATCGCGTCTGCTACGACATCTCCTCCAAACCTCCCTCGACCATCGAGTGGGAATAGGACTTCTCATTAGAAATCTGCAGTTTGTCAATATTTCAGAAAACGGATTTCCAGTTTGGATTCTGTTTCCTGTGCTGTATTTGATTTTGATTTCAGATGTTGTCTCTTTGGTTGATACGTTTAATTCGATGTGTAACTTAAGTGCCATTGAATCAGGATGTTAGCAATATTTTTTCCCTTCTTACTTTATGCTGCCTGTCAAACAACGTGTCGTCTATGGGTTTTCAACGTGTTGTCTTTGCAATTTCAACACGTTCTTTTCTCCGTTTCAACACGTTGAGATCTTGAACGCATCGTGTTGTACCCTGAAAGCTATTGCCTGACGTCGTATGCTTTTCCTTGTTGTTGGGTTGAATACATCTTGTTCTGTCATGAATTTTTACTTAAAACGGGGATTCTGGCAGGATGATATCAGATTTTGGCTGACGCATTATATTTGCTGGTGTCGAAATTCTTGCGCTCCAGTGGGTGCTCAGGCGCAGGCGGAAGTCTTTCACTCGGAAAAGTTCAAGCAAGTTTGGCTTTTCGCTCGTTTATTCGTAACATTGACTTCGTCGAAATTCTTGCGCTCCAGTGGGTGCTCAGGCGCAGGCGGAAGTCTTTCACTCGGAAAAGTTCAAGCAAGTTTGACTTTTCGCTCGTTTATTCGTAATTTTGCAGGGAAGAAATGGTTTATGTCTGAATAGAAAGGAAGAATATGAAACTGGAAGTTTGTTGCGCTGATTTGGTCAGTTTGCGTGCCGCTGTGGAGGGTGGGGCGCATCGAGTGGAACTTTGTCAGGCTTTGGGGCTGGACGGGTTGACTCCCTCGACAGGCATGATAGAGATGGCTGTGGAGAGCGGAATCGTCGTGCATGTGCTGATTCGTCCTCGCGAGGGAAACTTTGTCTACGGTCAGGACGAGGTGGAATGCATGGCGCGTGATATCCGTATGGCTCGCTCGCTGGGTGCGCATGGAGTGGTGATTGGCGCCCTGACGGAAGAGGGAGACATCGATGTGGCAACGTGTCAGCGGCTGGTGGATGAGGCAGGAGAGATGCGCATTACTTTCCATCGTGCCTTCGATGTGTGTCGCGACCCCTTGAGAGCTTTCGAGCAGATTGTTTCCTTGGGATGCGACCGCCTGCTGACTTCAGGACATGAGCGAACTGCTGAGGAAGGAATCCCCTTGATACGCCAACTGGTCGATATGCGGAAGATGACACGTCGTGGCGAGGAATTCATCGTGATGCCTGGCTCAGGTGTAAACGTCGAGAATGCTGCGCGCATTCTAAAAGAAACGGGAGCCAAAGAAATCCATGGCTCCCTGAGAAAAGATGGCCATACCGACGTGGGGATGGTCAGAAGTGTAGTCGCTACAATTTCCTGATTACCTGCAAGAGTTGTTCACCCAATCCGATGGTGTAGCCTTGGCTGCTCCATACGATGCGGTTGAACGTGTCGGCCATAAAGATGATGGGCAGCTCATCGCCCTTCACCAGTTTGTTATGCATCAGGGCATCGGTTGTATTCTTGCTGGCGATGCCAAACGTCACGTTGGCAGGCAGGTTTGGAAAATCCTTGGCTTGGAACGTGTCGGCTTCCTCCTGATTGGGGAAGAGGAGGACAATCGTGCGTCCCCATTGCTCCAGTTGGGGAGCTACGGCAGCCAGGTCACGAAGAACGTGGTTGGAAGGTTCGTGGTTGCTTCGAATGAGGCCTATCACGAAGTATCCTCGCCCAGTAGTCTTCAGGACGGAAGTCTCGTTGCCCTCCATTGTGCTGAAGAGTGACTCGCTATCGAAGTTGCCCAGCACCCTGAGTTCATCCTTGTCGTTTCGCAGGATGAGTGGCACGCTGGTTGTTTGGTTGGCCTGGATGGGGAAGAACTCCAAGTGGGCCAGGACGCCTCCGTTGGCGAGACGTGTCCCTGTAACCAGAAGATATTGTCCAGCGCTCATTGATGTGGCGTCCTTGAAGGTACTCTTCCATGTGGCATCCTCAGGGAACTCCTGAAGCTGAGGACGACCTTCCTGCATGAGAGAGATGGAGAAGTGGCTGTAGTAGGCAGGATTCTGCTGAACTTCCGTGTTGGTGTATGCCAGAAGAAGGTTGCCTTGAGGCTCTTGTTCCTGTTTCTCCTCCTCGAAGAACACATCGTGCCAATTAGAGCTGAAATCTGCCCACTGGACTTTACCAGTCACCTCGTCTATGCGCGAGAAGATGCCAATGCTACGTGCTGCTGCTACGAAGAAAATGTCGCGGCTGTGGCGGTCAGTCACTCGATTGCGATAGACTCCAACAGGACTCATGCACAGGAGTTGAGGATTGCGGCTGTCGTCCACTGTGATGCTGTCGCGTGTCCACTGAATCAGTTTGCTCACTTCTCCCATTCCAGAGAAAGCCTCCTTGAGGGTAGCGCGGTAGGGAGTGAGCATCTCGTTGCTGATGCGTGGAGCCAGGACATAGTCTTTCCACAGGGGATGATGGACGAAGATAGTCTGTGTGGCAGCATCCTTGAGCACATCCATGCTGACATCTGAGAGATCTTTGTCGTTGAGCGTGAGGACAACATCTCCTGAGCGATTGCTGGAAGACCGGCTTTGCTGGAATTCCTGTATGGTCTTCCAGTTGGAACGGGCACGCAACTCAGGCATTGATTCATAGAAGATTTTGCTGGCTTCCTCGTCGCCCTCTTGGTTTTCGTCTTTGAACTGTAGTTGTGCGAAGTTCTCCTTCATATAAGCATTTCGGATGCTGTCCTCTTGAGCCAGTCTCCGTTTGTTGCATTCAATCTGCTCCTCCGTTTGGTCAGGGATGTTCTTGTGTTCAGATGGAGGGGTAAATTCCAAGTCGAAACTGCCGCTGAAGGACTCGTCATAGGTTAAGACAACGGTCACAGTATCCTGCGTTCCCACACTGGCTTTCTGGAATCCAAAGCGATTCTTCTGGCTTGCCCATACGAGCAGGTCGCCCAATCCACTGGTCAGGAAGGTAGTTCCCTGATTATCCGTTTCCTTGGTGACGAGGGGATAGAACTCTCCATAATTGTAGAGTCGGAAATCCACAATGGCAGAAGGGACCGCTTTTCCCTCAGAGTCTTCTACCTTGACAATCAGTTTGCTGACAGGCGCATAGTTTTCTGTGACGTTGATTTCCGTGTAGCAGGCATTGCGGCTTACCACTTCCTCAGGTCCATCGTAGTTTCCAAAAACCTTGGTGTGCATGAGCATACCTCGGCTGGCAGGCGCGTTGAACCATCCCAGATCCAGTACTGCCTCAGGTTCGCAAGCACCAAGGAAGTGCCATTTTCCGTCCACCCAGGCTTCCACCCACGCATGGTTGTCGTCAGTATGCGCCCATCGAGGCGTATATACTTGTCTGGCAGGAATCCCAACGGCACGTAAGGCTGCGACTGTGAAAGTGCTCTCTTCGCCACATCGTCCGATGGCGGTCCTCATCGTCACCAGAGGAGACTTCGTACGGCTGTTGGAAGGTTGGTAGGTGACATGTTCGTGGCACCAGTGATTCACCTCCAAGACAGCGTCATACATATTCAAGTCCTTCACGCGATCCTTGAGTTCCTGATAGAGCACGGTTCGTGCATCGTCGAGATTCTCATTGTTGACTCTGACAGGGAGAACAAAGTGCTTCCATTCACGCTCAGGAATCTTTTTCCCCCACGGCATTTCGTGGCGAGCCTGGAGAGTGGACCGCACACAGTTTTCCCAGAATTCACGCGGATAGTCTACGCTATCAGGGAGAGGCATGCTGGCATAGAGGAACTCGAGCGCTTCCTTTTCCTGCTCTTGTTCAGAAGGAGAGCACGCTGATAATGAAAAAGTAAGGAGCCCCACTGTCAGAAGGGCTCCTTGGAAAATCTTTTTTTTATTCTGCATACATGTTCACGATAAGTTCGCCCAAGAGAGTGTTTGCCCAAGCAAACCAGGAGCGAGTAAACTTAGTGGCATCATCTTTGTTGAAAGACTCATGCATGAATCCTGTTCCACCATCTGTCTTAAGAATCTCTTGCAAGCACCATTCCTGCTCAGCGCGATCCTCAGTGGTGAGAGCCTTCATGACGAGACTCATGGGCCAGGGCTTGTCTAATCCGCAATGAGGGCCTCCAATACCTTCACCTGCCTCGCCACGGAAGAAATAGGGATTGTCCTCGCTCCAGCAGAACTTGCGGGTGTTCTGGTAGATGGGATCGTTGATATCCACTCCACAGAGGTAAGGCATGCACAGCAGGCTGGGAGCATTGGAGTCGTCCATCAGAAGTGCACTTCCGTATCCGTCAACCTCGAAAGCATAGATGTCGCCATATTTGGGATGCTTCACGATGGCGTATTCCTGAATGGCTTTGCTCACCTGGGAAGCCATCTGCTCACACTCGCTTGCCAAGACGGTCTCCTTGTTTACCTTGCGCAAGATAGTGGCGGCTTTGTGGAGAACATCCACTGCAAAGAAATTGCTGGGAATCAGATATGGGAAGATGGTAGAGTCGTCAGAGGGACGGAATGCGCTGGCAATCAAGCCGCAAGCCTTTCCAGGATGACCGTATCCACTGTTGCTGCGTGTGTCGTGATAGGCACGAGTCTCACGGCGGAAATGATAGGAAGTCTTGATTCCATTCCAGTTTTGTTGTTCACGGAAGGTATCGAGAATGGCCCGCATGACCTTGAGCCACTTCTCGTCGAAAATGCTTTCATCTCCAGTCTGCAGCCAGTATTCGTAGGCAAGGCGCAGGGGGTAGCAGAGAGAATCAATCTCGTACTTGCGCTCGTGAAGTTCCTTCTTCATCTCAGTCTCGTCGCTTTGCCACTCGCCACCTGTTGGTCCCATGTTGAAAGCATTTGCATAGGGGTCAATAAGGATGCAGGCGAACTGACGCTTGATGACACCACGGATGAGATGACGCAGAGGTTCATCCTCTTTCACGTATCGCAAATAGGGCCATACTTGTGCGCCGCTGTCGCGCAGCCACATGGCGTGGATGTCACCCGTATAGACAAACGTATCGTCGTCCCCATCGGCGTTGCTGTAGTGAACAGTTGTGTCGAGCGTGTTGGGGAAACAGTTCTGGAACATCCAAAAGAGTTTGGGGTTGATGGCAGTGAGTTTGCTCTTCAATGCTTCTATCTGGCGCTCTACAGCTTCACTGCGGAACAGACGGTCTTTTTCAGCAGGACGGAGATCAGGAATGGTACTCTGCACAGCTACCTGTTTCTTTCGTGCTTCAGGATCGGACATCTCGTTAAGGGGGGAGCTGTTGGCCACCAAAGGCGCACACATCAGCAGGGAAAAGAGAATCTTCTTCATGTTTCTATATGTTTGTTTAATGGGAATTCGTTTATTTCTCACTCATATAGACATCCAGCGTACCGCCATCCATGATTTCCTGATGGGTGATGTAGGTTCTTTTCAGCTGTTTTCCATTGAGCACATATTTCTTTACATAAATAGCCTTGTCGCTACCGCCATGAGTGCGAATGGTGAAGGTCTTGTCGCCAAGCAAAGGAATGGTGGCTTCTTCCACAATGGGAGAACCAAGTTGATACGTTCCTCCACAAGGTTCAACCTGATAGAATCCAAGAGCTGACAGGATGTACCAAGCCGACATTTGTCCCACGTCCTCATTGCCACAAAGTCCTGCAGGCTGGTCTGTGTAGAGCTCGTCCATCACGTAGCGTACCCATTTTTGGGTTTTCTTGGGTTGGCCTACATAGTTGTACATGTATAGGACATGGTGGCTGGGCTCATTGCCATGAGCATACTGACCCACCAGACCTGAAATGTCAGGAGCATGATTATCACCCAGGTCACTGTCGGCTGACAGCAAGTCATCCAGTCGCTGATCCAAAGCCTTTGCGCCTCCCATCAGGTTGGCTAAGCCAAGTACGTCATGAGGGACCAGGAAGATATACTGGAAGGGATTGCCTTCCGTATAATCACTTGTCTGCTGGTTCAGGTTGAAGTTGGCAGGCAAAGGACGGAAATTGCCCTGCATATCCAGAGCGCGCATGCAGCGTGCTTTTTCATCCCATAGTTTCTTGTAGTTGAGGCTCAGTTCATAGAATCTTACACTATCCTCCTTGTGCCCTAACTTGCCGGCTACTTGAGCGGCAGCCCATGATGCAATGTAGTATTCCATGCTTTTGGCTACCGTCTCATTCTCTCGTCCATCATAGGGTAAGTAACCCAGCTCAGCCAGATAATCCTTGCCACGCAAAGGAACACGGCGATTGGGCGAGAACTCAGTGGGCAACATGCTGGCTTTGATCGCATTGTAGGCTTCCTCCACATCCATATCGCCCATCTCATCCTTCATGATTATGTCAGCCAGGACGGATACGCCAGGTTCACCCACCATGCAGTAAGTATCGTTGCTTACCAGATGCCATACGGGCAATTCACCATGCTCTTTGTAGATAGCCATCATGGTCTTGGCGTAAGAACGCATACGATCTGGCATGATGATGGTGGCCAGAGGGTGAGCAGCACGATAAGTGTCCCAAAGGCTCCAGGTAGTAAGTGTCTCATAATCAGCACCACGGTGGATCTTCAGGTCTGAGCCCATGTAATCGCCCGTGAAGTCACACCACACCTGAGGTGCCACCATATAATGGTACATAGCGGTGTAGAAGATGCGGCTCTCGCGTTCAGTACGGAATTTTGCCTGCACGCGTGCAAGCTGGGTATTCCATGCTTCGTCAGCAGCTTTCCTCACTTCCTCGAAATCCCAGAAACGGTTTTCCATGTTCATGTTAAGCAACGCGTTGGCCTCGCTGGTAGGAGAGATGGCTACCTTTGCCATGATTTTATCGCCAGGCCCTACCTCAAAGGTTGCCTCGCCATAGCGTGCCTCAGTGTCTTCGCAAAGCCAGTTATGAATGGGTTGATTGAAGCGGATGCAGAAGAACACTCGCTGGTCGGCTGCCCAACCGTTGCTGCGACGGTATCCCATGAGCGTAAACTCATCCACTGGCACCACGCGAGTCTCGCGAGCTTCACCTCCTACTGCATTCTCCAGGTCGATGGTGATACGGGCATTGTTGCTTCCTTTGGGGAAGGTGAACCGATACATCGCAGTACGGCAGGTAGCGGTCACTTCAGCACGGATGCCGAATTTCTCAAGCAGGACAGAATAGTAGCCAGGTACGGCTTCTTCGTTTTCATGACTATATGCTGAAGCGAGTCCTTCGCGACTCAACTCTTGATCGCCATAACCTGGCATCAAGGCGACGGAACCAAGATCGCCACACCCTGTTCCGCTCAAATGCATTTGGCCGAAGCCTATAATTTTCTTTCCACTCTCGTGATAACCTGAGCACCAGTCCCATCCTTCCTCCAGTTGAGTGGGGCCAGCATTTACCATTCCAAAAGGAACATTGGCACCCATGAACACATGCCCGTGGTCGCCTGTGCCGATACGAGGATCAACATACTGAGTCAGATTCTGCCCAAAGGCATACGTGTTAGCCAGCAGTAAAGCGGCTACAGCAAACAGTTTATTTCTCATAAAGTTTCGTTTTGATGTTTCTTTGGGGCAAATTTACATAAAAAAAAGATATGTCCCTCGTATTTTGACATAAAAAAAGAGGCTGTGTACACAGATAATGCACACAGCCTATGCAAGAATTTATCCTAATGGATACGTTTTTTACATCATGCCACCCATGCCTGGGGCACCTGCGGGAAGTTCTGGTTTGTCCTCCTTAGCGTCGCAGATGACACATTCTGTAGCCAAGAACATGCCAGCAATTGATGCTGCATTCTCCAATGCAACGCGTGTCACTTTGGCAGGATCAATGATGCCGCTCTTCTTCAGATTCTCATACTTGTCAGCACGAGCATTGTAGCCGTAGTCGCCCTTACCTTGGCGAACTTCATTCACTACTACGCTGCCTTCCAGACCGGCATTCTCCACAATCTGACGCAGAGGTTCCTCGATAGCGCGCTTGATGATGCGGATACCTGTGGTCTCGTCGTCGTTGGCACCTTCCATACCTTCCAATGCTTCCTGGGCACGGATGTAGGCAACGCCACCACCAGGGATGATACCCTCTTCGATAGCTGCGCGGGTAGCGCACAAAGCATCGTCTACGCGGTCTTTCTTTTCTTTCATTTCTACCTCGCTGGGAGCACCTACATACAGGACTGCTACACCGCCAGACAACTTGGCCAGACGCTCCTGCAGCTTCTCCTTGTCATAGTCGCTTGTGCTGTTGGCAATCTCATTCTTGATCTGGTTGACGCGATCCTTGATCAACTCAGGCTGACCATGACCGTTTACGATGGTAGTGTTGTCCTTCGTGATGGAAACCTTGTCGCAAGAACCCAGCATTTCCAGGGTAGCCTGCTCCAGTTTCAAGCCAGTATCCTCGCTGATTACCAAGCCACCAGTCAAAGTGGCAATATCCTGCAGCATAGCCTTGCGGCGGTCACCAAAGCCAGGAGCCTTAACGGCAGCAATCTTCAGCTGACCACGCAGGCGGTTGACAACAAGTGTCGTCAGAGCCTCAGAATCCACATCCTCAGCAATTACCAGCAAAGGACGACCCGTCTGTACGGCAGGTTCCAGAATAGGCAGGAAATCCTTCAGGTTGCTGATCTTCTTGTCATAGATCAAGATGTAAGGATTCTCCATTACACATTCCATCTTCTCTGTATCAGTTACGAAGTAGGGAGAGAGATAGCCACGATCGAACTGCATACCCTCGACAACGCCAATAGTGGTGTCGCGGCCCTTTGCTTCCTCGATGGTGATTACTCCATCTTTGCTCACCTTCTTCATGGCTTCAGCCAGCAGCTTGCCGATCTCAGGATCATTGTTGGCACTTACGGTGGCAACTTGCTCGATCTTGTCGTAGTCGCTACCAACCTGCTCAGACTGTTCCTTGATGCTCTCTACAATCTTGGCAACAGCCTTGTCGATACCGCGCTTCAGATCCATTGGATTAGCACCAGCAGCCACATTGCGCAAACCTTCGCGAACGATAGCCTGAGCCAATACGGTAGCAGTAGTTGTTCCATCGCCAGCGTCATCACCTGTCTTGCTAGCAACACTCTTAACGAGTTGCGCACCAGCATTCAGGAAATGATCTGCAAGCTCAATTTCCTTAGCAACGGTCACACCATCCTTGGTGATTTGGGGAGCACCAAACTTCTTCTCGATAATCACGTTACGACCTTTGGGACCCAGTGTCACTTTCACTGCGTTTGCCAACTGATCCACGCCCTGCTTCATTTGTTCGCGGGCTTCAATATTGAATTTAATTTCTTTAGCCATTTTCTTATGAATTATGAATGTTGATTATTTCAGAATTGCCACTACATCATTCTGACGCATGATCAGGAACTTCTTACCTTCGTGTTCCAGCTCAGTGCCAGCATACTTGCCATAAAGGACAATGTCGCCCTCTTTCAATACCATCTCTTCATCTTTGGTGCCACTACCAACTGCAACAATGGTACCCTGAAGGGGTTTCTCTTTTGCTGTATCAGGAATAATGATACCACCAACGGTCTTAGTCTCTGCGGGAGCGGGCTCGATAAGCACGCGGTCGCCTAATGGTTTAATACTCATAATTTGTTTCTTTAAGTTTGAACGTTTATAATTGATAATAAGTTTCTGCCTTATTCCTACTAAGCATGTGCCAAACTGTGGTATGCGCCATTTTGTCAGTCCCCTATGACATATTTTTGTTCATTTTGTCGGTTCGTAGTTTATTTTTTGCTATCTTTGTGCGGAGATAGACTCTCTCTAATGGAATATGCGTACGGGTTTTGACATGAAAACAGCACTCACGTATCTCGTCATCTTAGGAATGGTAATTCTGATTCTCAGTTTGATTCCCATTCGGTCCGATCAAGTGTGGGAGCCTGCTGTCATCATTCCCATTACAGCAATCCTCTTTACCTTGCTTATTTATTTGTTGTGCGAGATTGCGTGCACAGGCGAGCGTCCTGCATGGATTTTTTTCACGGCTTTTTTCATGTTGGTGTTCTTTCCAGGAGCGTCCACGTTCTTCCAACTGGATGAAGCTTCTGTGATTGAGTTGGGCTCGCAATGTATAGTCCCTTTCTTCATAGGTCAATACAATCGGGTCAGTCAACGTGAGTTCCGTCGATGGTACATGCTGATGCTTTTGATGGGTATCTTCTGCAGTTATACCCACGATGGAATCACCATACCTTTGTGTGCAGGTTTCATTTGTATGGCCTTCCTTAACCGCGATCGCTTCTTCCGCTCTGGCTGTTGGCCGATGGTGGTGGGATTCCTCATTGGCACTGGCATCAGCGTGTGGCAAGCTTACAACAAAGGCATTTCGGAACCTCCTTCCGATATCGAGACACTCACCTCGCGCACCACGATGGCTTTTCAAATCCTTTGGGACACCAAGGTTTTTCTTCTTTCTGTAGCCCTGACAGGTTATCTCTCCCTTTCCCTTTGGGGGCGAAAGCTGCTTCTGCAAACGGCTCGTGACCAATCGTTGTTGACCTGTTGCGCTGTCTTTTCCGTTTGCACTCTTCCCTTTGCGCCCTTGGGACTCGAGAATGCTGTCACAGGAGTTTGCTTCTTTGCCATGATGTGGGTTCTTTGTGTGGGGCGCAGTATGGCACTCAGATTTAATAAGCGACAAAACGACAAAACAAACAATAAAACATAATCAAGATGAGATTGAAATCTAAATTCTGTATGGCTTTTGCCCTACTGTCCATGATGGGGACGCCCCAAATGGTTTTGGCAGACTCTGCCGACCGCTTGTCAGCTGATTTTCAAAAGCTTCCAGACAGCCAGCGGATAGCTGTCTATTGGTACTGGATGTCCGACAATATCTCTGTCAGCGGAGTCCAGCATGACCTGGAAGCCATGAAGGAAAAGGGCATCACTCGTGCCTACATTGGCAACATCTGGCAGGACGATGTGAAGCCAGGTAAAGTGAAAGTGATGACCGACGAGTGGTGGAAGGTGATGCATGCTGCACTAAAGCGTGCCAGTGAATTGGATATAGAGATAGGTATATTCAATTGTCCTGGTTGGAGCCAGTCAGGAGGTCCCTGGGTACAGCCCCAGCAGGCTATGCGATACCTTGCCAGCCAGAGCGTGAAGGTGAAGGGTGATGGACGTGTTCAGACCATCAAGCTGCCATCTTTGGGAAAGGATGCGAAGGATGTCCGTGTGTTGGCGGTTCCTGACCTTTCTGATCAGTTCCATCCCACTACGGCTCAATTGCAGAAGAAAGCTAACGAGGATTTGGTTCAGGAGATAGATTTGGGGACAGAGCGCATTGTGCGAAGCATCACGTTCCGTAGTGATTCCTATCTCTTGACGGATGCCGTCATCGAGGCTAAGGTGGGGAATGAATTCAAGCATCTCAAGACCGTGCATCTCGACCGCACAAACCACGCCCTCAACGTTGGTTTCCATCCTCATGCTCCCATCGCTGTCAGCCTGCCCGATACTCAGACCTCTCAGGTGCGCGTGACATGCAAAGGAGGACCTCGTGATTGCACGTTTACGGCTGTTGTGAGCGATGAGCCTTGTGTGGAGCGGTTCGAGGAGAAATCGCTGGGCAAGATGTTCCAGACTCCATTGCCTATGTGGGGAGAATACATGTGGCCTACCCAGCCGGAACCTCAGGGCAGCAATCTGTTGGTTTCTGAGAGTCAGGTACAGGATCTGACTTCTCTGCTCAAGGCAGATGGCTCTCTTGCTTGGAAGGCTCCCAAGGGCCAGTGGACCATCCTGCGTACAGGGATGCTGCCTACGGGCGTCACCAACGCTCCAGCTTCTCGTGAGGCAACGGGCTTGGAGGTCGACAAGATGAGTCGCGAGCATGTGGCAAGCCATTTCGATGCCTTCCTGGGTGAGTTGCTGCGCCGTATTCCGGCTGAGGACCGTACCAGTTTCAAGGTTGTGGTAGAGGACAGCTACGAGACTGGCGGCCAGAACTGGACGGATGATATGATAGAGAGTTTCCAGAAGCGGTATGGCTACGATCCTGTGCCTTATATTCCTACGCTTTACGGTCAGGTGATTGGGTCTCAGGACAAGACGGAGCGTTTCCTTTGGGACCTTCGTCGACTGATAGCCGACCGTGTGGCTTATGATTATGTGGGAGGTTTGCGTCAGATCAGTAACCAGCATGGTCTCACCACATGGCTCGAGTGTTATGGCCATTGGGGATTCCCCAGCGAGTTCCTGATGTATGGTGGACAGAGTGACGAGGTAGGCGGTGAGTTCTGGAGCGAGGGCTCTTTGGGTGATATCGAGAATCGTGCTGCCAGTTCTTGTGCCCATATCTATGGGAAACAGAAAGTCTGGGCAGAGTCCTGTACGGCGGGAGGTCCTGGTTTCAGCCGTTATCCCTATGTCATGAAGCAGCGTACCGACCGCTTCTTTACGGAAGGAATCAATGCCACGTTGCTCCACCTCTTTATTGAGCAGCCTGACGAGACCACCTTCCCTGGCATCAGCGCAGGTTTCGGCAATGAGTTCAACCGCAAGAACGTATGGTGGGAACACATGGACCTGTTCACGGATTATCTGCGTCGATGCAACCTGATGCTCCAGCAGGGTCGATACGTGGCCGACATTGCTTACTACATTGGCGAGGATGCTCCCAAGATGACAGGTGCCGTGAATCCCCCTCTCCCTCGCGGCTACAGCTTCGACTACATCAATGCGGAGATCATTGCTCAGTCCACTGTTCAGGGTGGCAAGCTCGTCCTGCCTTGCGGAATGGAGTATCGTGTGCTCGTCTTGCCTAAGCAGAACACGATGCGTCCTGAGGTCATCAGGAAGATTTCTTCCCTCGTTCAGCAGGGATTGGTTGTAGTGGGTCCTCGGCCTACTGCCTCTCCTTCTCTCCAGGATTACCCCAATGCCGACCAGGAGGTTCAGCAGCTGGCTCAGAAGATGTGGGTAGGTGGAACGTACGGCAAGGGTCGAGTGTTCCCTGATGGGACAAAGCTCAAGGAAATCATGGACGGGCTCCATCTCGTCCCTGACTGCCTTGTGGATCCTCAGCAGCCTGTGCAGTTCATCCACCGCACGTTGGGCAATCGTGAGATTTATTTCCTCAGCAATCAGAGCGAGAACGAGATTGCCTTTGATGCCGAGTTCCGTGTGACAGGCCTCAAGCCAGAGCTATGGAATCCTGTTTCTGCTGAGCAGCGCGCCCTGCCTCAGTTCGACGACAATGGGCTGTTCACCACCGTTCCTATCAAGTTGGCTGCCAACGAGAGCACCTTCATCGTATTCCAGTCCACCCAGCGCCCCACGCAGGCTCGCGAGAACTATCCCCAGCCTACCACGGTAGCTGTTGTTTCCTCCCCCTGGACCGTCACGTTCCAAAGCGAACGTCGTGGTCCTCAGGGACCTCAGACATTCCAGGAGCTGACCGACTGGACGAAGTCCGACAACGAAGCCATCCGCTATTATTCAGGTATCGCACAGTACGAGAACACCCTCTCTCTGCCCACCTTGCCCCCCAGTCCCGTATATCTCAACCTGGGGCGTGTCATGGTGATGGGTAAAGTCTATGTCAATGATCAGTACGTAGGTGGAGTTTGGACCTATCCCTATCAGGTGAATGTCAGCAATTATCTGCGTCAGGGCGACAACAAGATTCGCGTGGAGGTTGTCAATAACTGGATGAATCGTCTGATTGGTGACCACCGTCTGCCTGAATCTCAACGCAAGACGTGGACCAGCGTGAACCCATGGAATGCTCAGAGTACCCTCCAGCCCTCAGGTCTTCTGGGGCCTGTCAAGCTGATAAAGTTCTGATTCAGGGTTTCAAAACGCTTTGGTAGTTAAGCCGTTACTGTTTTCGGTAGTTAAGTAGTTAAGCCGATACTGTTTACCAGTTATCGTCATCGTTATCGTCATCGTCAAGATTGGCAGCTGGGAGAATTCCCAGCTTGCCAATCGTGTACTCTTTTCAGGATGAGGTCCATAATGCTTAATGTTACATTGTTACAAAGTTACATTGTTACGTTTTGTCCAGTGGTGGCGGTCAATCTTGCTGATCCAGCCGTCGCGCATCCATCGTGAGATGATCATGCGCATGGCAGATTCTGAGCAATAGCCGCGTTTCAAGGCTCGCAGGTCATCGATGGTGAAGGTCGAGGCAAGTTGGTCGAACACGGAGTGGTTGGCTCCATACCGCTGGCACTCATCCTGTGCGTTGACGTACTCGTTCTTGAGCGCCTCGCCGAAGGTCTTGATCTGTTCCATCAGGCAGTAATCGGCCATCATCAGCGCAAAATCGAGACAAGACTTCGTTTCCTTATCCTTACCCGAAAGCAGATGAAAGACGACCCCGCAACGGAACCCGATGACGGCAGCGCGCTTGCGATAGGTATCCTTCACGCGGTCGATGTCCTTGGCTGCCTCCACTCGTTTCTGCTCTACCCATTCCTCGATGGCTTTCCTCAGTCGAGGGGTATCGATGAGGCCGCTGAAGCTGCGAAGCCTTGTCACAGCCTCTTGGATTCGGGCCTCTTCCTCAGCCGAACGACGGCCGAACTTGGGCATTTTTGAGAACGAGGCGTCTGGCATCTCGGCAACGAGGATTCGGCTTGAGAGTCCGTTCTCGATATTGTCCGACTTGAAGCACTTCCGCATGGCACCGTTCGTGCCGAGCATCGTCCAGTTATAGGCGACTCTTACGACTCCCGACTCTGCGGCATCCGAGTTGTAGTCCTGGCCCCACTCACCCTTGTCAAACGAGAGGCGGTAGATGTCGTACTTCGAACTCCAGGAGCCTGCGCCGTTCGTTTTCCGCAGCGTGTCCAGTTCCTCGCCGAAGGAGTAGATGGTATGTCCCCGGGCATTCTTGAAGCGCTTCAGCAGCGTCGAACAGGAGACCGTCACAGGTACCATCCTTATCAGCACCTTCGGGTCTTCGGGAGCCTTCTCGTTGGCCTTGCGACCCTTCCTGCGCTCCTTCCACTCTTCCTCACGCTTGCGTGCAAGGGCATCCTCCTCGTCGAACTGACGCTTCCAGACATCAACGGCATTCTTGACCACCGACTTGTTGGAGCACTGCTCACCACGGATAATCGACATCAGGCCCAGGTGCTGCAGATTGCCGTCGCAATACTGAACCTGCACTTGGTCGGCATAAGCCGCTGCTATCGGCAGCACACCGCAGAGCACAGGCATGTGCATCGCCACTGGCACCCCGGCAAGCGACTCCTTTAGTCCTATGGGCAGGGCACGAAGATTGATTTTCACGCCCGTCTCGGCAGCCACCGCCTCTGCATCCTCGATTTCATCCGGGGAGATACCCATTTCGAGCGCACCCACAATCTGGTCTATCAGGCGCGACCCTTTGGTGGGCTCCTTGCAGGCCGAATGGATGATACTCTTCATTTCCTGAACGGACAGCCGGAAGCTGGGCATTACCTCCAAGAGCCATTCCTCGGAGTTGTCGCAGATGGCTCGAAGATTGGCAGCCAGCTGATGGAGCCGCTTGTTGCGCTCACCCTCTGAGGGCTCGCCACCCGTTCTGCGCCAGTACTCACTTATGATAGAGGTGTAAGGCACGCCCTTGAACTCCTGCGGGAACCTGGTTTCGGCTTTCTCGGCTTTCTCTGCAGGTGCATCAGGCGCTGCGGCTGGAGCTGCGGGGGCAGGAGTGGGGGCATCCCCGTCGTCCCCTGGGTCGTAATAGGAGCCATCCTCCGTGCGGCCATCGATGCTCAGACCTCTATCCGTATAGGCCTTTCTTCTCGCAGCAACCTCTTCCTCGGAAAGTTGGCTGTACCACCCGTCGGAACGATAGATTTCAAAATCGGCTGGGGAGATGTAGATGAACCGCTCTGGGGTAAAACACGAGGTGTCGCACTCTACACCAAGCGCCTTGCAATACTCACGCTGGGCCTCAGGCACTGTCATCCCCAGCGGCAGACGGATATCGATGTGCAGCTTGCGGCGGATGCTGTAGTCCTTGTGGAGCATCAGGCCCTGCCAACGCCCACCTGCCTCCATATCGAGGCGTTCAGACATCTCGTTGGCCTTCTCCACGAGTGCTGGGTCATCAATGTCTATGCACGTCTGCCAGCTGAAACTCTCGGCCACGATGTGCTCTCGGTCACGATAGTCATCACGGAACCTTGTGTAGTGCGGACAACGGAAGGGCAACCACGATTTCAACTTCCTCTGCTCCTCCTCATCCTGACTGCCATTGATGCGTTCTGCCAGCTGTCTCAGTCGAGGTGACTGAGTAAGTGCATCGTAGTCTTGGAGCGGGCATTCCTTTACGAATGCCCTGGTCTGCCCTTTGCTCTGACGAGCGTTGATTGCTATCAGTCGCTCTGACTTTCTGTTCATTTCCATATCGTTTCCTCCTTTCTTGTTTTAAAGTAAGACATAATCTCGTCGGCCTCCTCCTCATAGAGGGCCTTGGTCAGCGCCAGCCCGTATTTCTTCGGGAACTTGAAGGTCACATAGACATACTCCTGATCCATGCGGCGCTGGCGTTTGCCGTGACTTGTACCATAGATGGGGCGTGTCATCTTCACCGCTCCGTGAGGCGTCTCGTAGAGCGTATCGTGCATCGGGCCGTTCTTGCCTACATTGTAGCGCTTCACTCTGGTGCGGCCGTCGGCATCCACCTCGATGCCGGCACGATACTTCACTCGGTTGCCATTGGTCACCTGCTTGTCGTCCTCCCACGGACATGGCACGATCAGCATGTTGCCGTTCAACTGGAAATTGACACTTGCGTCCATCTGTACTGCATCCTGCAGAATCTGTTCTTGAAATTTCTCTTTACTCATCGTTTTCTGAAACTTTAGCGAGACCGGGCAAGTGCTGAAATTGGATCCTTTTCACTCGCGAGACTTCCCGCATCCTGCTTTCGTCTCAGATTAAACTTTGGTTTGATTAAAAAATGCTCCCGCTTCTCTTAGGATAGCCCGCTCGCTTGCCGGCTGCATATCTCGGAAGACAATGCAAAGGTACGCCGATTTTGTCGCACCACCAAGAATGAGTGGCTGCAACTGCTTGATGTACAAGTAATTACAAGAAATTACAAGTCCTGTACAAGTATTCGTACAAGTTTGCGCTGGGAACCAACAAAAAAGGGAACCGACAATGGCCGATTCCCTTCATTTCAGGTGTTTTCAAAAGCAGGTCAATCCACCTGCGAATTCCAGTTCGACTCCGATTTGCCGTAGAGGCCATAGTCGTGGAGCACCATCCATAAATCACGTTTACGCGACATGCCCGATATCTTGCGCGCGCGTACCAATTGATTTACTCTATCGGTTATCTGCTTGGCCTTCATGCCCTGGATCTCCATGAGGAAACCATCGGCCTCCCTCTTGTCGTTATAGAAGATGGGGGTCAACCTGCCCACGATCTCCTTCCTGTTTTCAATCACGGATTTCTGCTCCTTCTCCAGCCATTCCAGCGTAAGCATCCAGATGGCCTGGGCTTTCAGCTTGGGAAGCGTCAGCTCACCTGTCTGCCAAAGCTCTTCAACCACTTTCTCCACCCGATGCTTATAGAAGTACCAGAAATCACCCGCTGCCCCCTCTTCAATCCTCTTTTGGGCCATCTGATGATGCCTGCCGAGTTCCTCAGGCGATGCGTTCTGGAGTTGCTGCAGCTGGCTCAGCCAGGCATCGTCCCCTCTGAGAGCCTCCAGCCACTGCGATGCCGACTCATAGTCGCCGCGCGAATAGCTTATCATCATAGAGCCTCGTCCTCCTCGCGCCAAAAGCCATGACCACACCTCTGGGCATGAGCCATCAGGTAGCTGAACGACAGCGAGTCGTCCGTCAACCAGCCTCCTGCCAGATACTGACTCCGCACTTCACGCACTTTATCTGCAAACCGATTCAGCACCTCAGCCGTGGCGAGCCTTACGGACTCAGGCTGGTCATTCCACGACGATGCATTCTCGTCGTACTCCTCCAGCACCAGCCGACCGCAGACTTCCGTGTCCATGTAGTCGTAGAGAGCCTGCGCAGCCTCCAGCACCCTCTCATAAAACCGATTGGGCACGCCCTCGCAGATCTCGTCGTGAAGCATCACCAGCTCGGGTTCCAGCTTCAGCTTGCGCCCACGCTGCCAATGCCGCTCAATCGCCAGCAGCGAGTCAAGTATAATGTCCACATAGTCACGAGGGGACATATCCGTAAAGCCAGGCTTGCCCACCAGCTGCATATACTTTACCGAATACAGTTCTGCCAGCTCGTCTTGTGCCGGCAAATAATGCAGCCTCTCATACACGCTGATGGCGTGTTTCTTCAGAATGTATGCCGTGTGCATCGCCACCTGCTCATACTCCGTAGAGGCAAGCCATTTCACCAGTTGCCCGTTCGACACCCAAAAGTCCTTCTTCCTGAAGCCGAAAGCCTCCTTCAGGTCAAACGTGAAGTGCAGGCACAGGTCATGGCACAGGCCTGCTATTTCCTGTATCAGCCGCCAACGGCGCATTTCTCCCTCTCTCAGCTGACCTGCCAACGTCATCAGCAGGTCGTCCTCATACATCGGATTTCTGCCTTCGTCAGCCGTCCAGAACAAGTCCGACAGATGCATAGCCAACGGCAATCCACCACGCTTCTTTGTCAGCAACCTTTCCACCTGCGAGAGTCTGTAAGCCCTGCGCTCGTCCCCCTCCAGAAGGCTCCCCTTTGTCAGGCCTGCCTCCTTGAAGAATCTTCTCACAATCATTGCCAGAAACTGACTGGCTGTCTTTATCTGCTTCATAATCATAATGCCGAAACCTTCTTAAGTTCTTCGCTCGAGTTTGAGTGCAAAGGTACTGAATTCGCTACTGACTTCCAAATGTTTTGGAAGATATTTGTGCGGGCTTTCATTTCTTAACTTTCACCATTACAAAATACAACTTCAATATTTATGCGACATCAACCGTCCCCCTGCCTTTTTTTGTCACTTTGTAACTTTGTCACAATGTAACATTAAGGATATTCAATTTGTGTCAGTTAGACTTTAGAATATATAGTATAATATATAATATATATTATACTATA
>JAFRTJ010000053.1 GCA_017427185.1 Bacteroidaceae bacterium
TATATAAATATATATAATATAACTATGTCTTTAGTAGAGTAAATGGGGACGTTTTGCAAAAAAACTGAATGAATTTAACATCCCCCCCAAAAAAAGTGTGTATACCTTGAAAAACAACTGTAGCACTGTAGCACTGTAGCACTGTAGCGCTGTAGCTGTCTGTTGAGAACTTGGAGAAGCAAAAAACACAACGTGTTGAGAAAGCGAAGTCAACACGTTGCGTTTGCGGTTTCAACACGTTGTGTCCGCCAGAAGGAGACAGCACTTTTCCGAAAGTGTTTGGTGAACAAATTTATCGCTGTCCCTTTTTGCCTTTCCGAATAAAAGTTGTACCTTTGACTCCGTTTGCAGACACTAAGAAAAAAATTGCCTGACTTAAGACATGAAAAGATTGACTAACTTTCTCTGCTTGTGGGTACTGATCAATATCCTGACGTGGGCGCAGACGACGCCCGACGCTGACCCACAGCCCGTCCGACTCGACGAATGGAACTGTTCGGCTCTTGCCTCCTACCGTCCCACTGAACCGTTGACACTCTGGTACACGGCCCCCGTCACCTCTGCCGCCGTGTCGGACCCTTGGATGGAGTATGCCCTGCCCATCGGCAACGGCCAACTGGGTGGAATGGTCTACGGCGGCATACGGCAGGACATCCTGCAGTTCAACGAGAAGACACTTGTCACGGGTTCCTCGTCCGATTTCGACCGCGGGGCCGGCTATCAGAACTTTGGCCACCTCTATATCGAGGACCTCTCCCAGCACTTCGCCTCCTCCGCCAACGCAGGCGTTAAAGATTATGTACGCACACTCAATCTGGCAGAAGCCATCGCCACCGCCGAATGGAAGTCGAGCGACAAGAGCATCACCTTCCGTCGCGAATACCTTGCCTCCTACCCCGACAGATTGCTGGCAGTCCACCTGACAGCCACCAAGCCCGGACAGCTCAGCCATCGTTTCTACCTATGGGACGCGCACTCCACCAAAGAGACATACGCCAACGGGGAAGGCTCCTTTGAAGGCAAACTGACCACCGTCTCCTACAACGCCCGCATGAGGGTCATAGCCAAAGGAGGAAAGACGCTGACCGACGAGAGAGGCATTCACGTGACTGGCGCCGACGAAATCCTGGTGCTTCTGGCTGCAGGAACAGACTACGACCCTGTGGCAAGCGGATTCGTCAGCCACACGAGCCAACTGGCAGACCGAATAAAGGCAACCCTGGATGCTGCATCCGCAAAGAGTTGGGAACAGATTCGGGCAGCCCACATAAAAGACTATCGCCACTACTTTGACCGCTGCCGCCTCGAACTCGACGGAGCAGCAAACAACCAGCCCACCGACAAGATGATAGACGCCTACAGCGAACTCACGAGCGAGGAGGCTTTCATCCGTTCCAAAGAAGCGAGGATGCTGGAAATGCTTTATTTCCAATACGGGCGCTACCTGCTCATCGCCTCCAGTCGAGGTGTAGACCTGCCCAACAACCTTCAAGGTATCTGGAACCACAGCAACACTCCCCCTTGGAACGCCGACATACACGCCGACATCAACATCGAGATGAACTATTGGCCAGCCGAAGCGACAGGACTGCCTGAGATGCACGAGAAATTCCTGAACTACCTCTACAACATGGCCATCGTTCAACCCGTCTGGAAGCAATACGCAAAGGAATGGCTCGGACAATCCACGGGATGGGCTTGCTTTTTTGAGAACAACATCTTCGGCAACTGCACCGACTGGATGGCCACATACTACCCGGAAGCCGGCGCTTGGTTCTGCGACCACCTGTGGCAGCACTATCGCTACACGATGGACCGCATCTTCCTGAAGAAGAAGGCGCTACCCGTCCTGCTGTCTGCCACACAGATGTGGATGGAACGCCTCCAGCAAGCAAGCGACGGCAGTTGGGAATGTCCCAATGAGTGGAGTCCGGAACACGGACCCGTTGAGAATGCCACAGCTCATTCCCAACAAGTCGTGTGGAACCTGTTCGACATCACCATCAAAGCCATCGAGACACTCGGCACGGACGAGGCAGGCATCACAAAGGACTTCCTGGGTCAGCTCAAAGCCAAGTTCGAGAAATTGGACAACGGATTGCATACGGAGACCTACGAAGGCACCTTCGGCACTCGCAACGGCATAAAGGCAGGCGACGAAATCCTGCGCGAATGGAAGTATTCCGACTTTGCCAAAGGGAATGGGGAGGAAACCGGTCACCGGCATCTCAGCCACATGATGGCTCTTTACCCATTCTCCCATCTGCCCGCATCCAGCCCTTATTTCCAACCTGCCGTAAGAAGTCTGCTGCTGCGAGGCCCTGCCTCTACAGGATGGTCTATGGGATGGAAAATCAATCTCTTTGCCCGTGCTCTCCTGCCAGACCAATGCATTGACTTGATAAAGCTGGCCCTCACACACAGCACGAGCTACGACATCAGCTACAGCGTCGAGAAAAGTACAGGAGGCGTCTACTACAATCTCTTCGACTCGTGCTCACCTTTCCAGATCGACGGCAACTTCGGCTTCACTGCCGGCATTGCGGAAATGCTGCTCCAAAGCCATACCGACACACTCCAGCTGCTGCCCGTGCTGCCATCCATGTGGAAGAAAGGAAGCGTGAGAGGACTGCGTGCCGTAGGAGGCTTCGAGGTGGACCTGCAGTGGGACAACAACCAACTTCGTCTCGCCACCATTCACAGCCACGCTGGCAACCCCATCGTGATTGGCTATCCGGACATTGCCAAGAAGTGTGTCATCCGCAACGAGACCAAACGGCGCATCAAACCTGTCATCCTATCGACTGATCGCATCCTGATTCCCGCTGAGACAGAAGGCAGGACTTTTCGTGTCAGTTTAAGGTAGGCATAGAAATCTTCTGAAAAGATTCTGGCAGGAAAAAGAGATAATCCGCATCTTTTTTAGTACCTTTGCAGTCAGAAACAAACATTCAACAAAAAGATATGACTATAACTTTCTTCAAAACCCCCAGCAACAGCATCATCGCTACGGAAAGCGACCACATATTGGACACTGTGGAACAGGAAAAATTATGTTGGCTTTATGGCGAGGCATCGGTCGAGGACGAGCAGCATCTGACAGGATACTTCGTGGGTCCTCGCCGCGAGATGATCACCCCCTGGAGCACGAATGCCGTCGAGATAACCCAAAACATGGCCATCACAGGCATCACACGCATCGAGGAATACTATCCCGTGAAGGACGAGAAAGCCGAGTACGACCCCATGCTTCAACGTATGTATCACGGCTTGAACCAAGAGTTATTCACCACGAGCCGCAAGCCTGAGCCCATCAAAATCATTGAGGATCTGGAGGCCTACAACGAGCAGGAGGGTCTGGCGCTTTCTCCCGAGGAAATCAACTATCTGCATGAAGTGGAGGGCCAGCTGGGACGCAAACTGACTGACAGTGAAGTCTTTGGCTTTGCACAAATCAACAGCGAGCACTGCCGACACAAGATTTTTGGCGGCACCTTCATCATCGATGGGGAAGAAAAGGAGAGCAGTCTCTTCCAGATGATCAAGAGGACCACTCAAGAGAATCCCCACCAAATCATCTCTGCATATAAAGATAATGTAGCTTTCGCACAAGGACCCGTCATTGAGCAATTCGCTCCCACAGAGCATGCCACGAGTGACTACTTCGTCATAAAGGACATCGAAAGCGTGATCAGCATCAAGGCTGAAACCCACAACTTCCCCACAACGGTGGAACCCTTCAACGGAGCGTCCACAGGTACGGGAGGTGAAATTCGTGACCGTATGGGCGGAGGAACCGGATCATGGCCCATCGCAGGTACAGCCGTCTACATGACCAGCTACCCACGAACTGACGAAGACCGCGAGTGGGAACACGTGCTGCCCGTGCGAGAATGGCTCTATCAAACCCCTGAGCAAATCCTGATCAAGGCATCCAATGGTGCCAGTGACTTTGGAAACAAGTTCGGACAGCCCCTCATCTGTGGCTCGCTGCTGACTTTCGAGCATCAGGAAAACGGTGAACGTTATGCCTACGATAAAGTGATCATGCTGGCAGGTGGTGTGGGCTACGGCACAAAGAGAGACTGTCTGAAAGGAACTCCCAAGAAAGGGAACAAGATTGCTATCGTGGGTGGCGACAACTACCGCATCGGATTGGGTGGCGGCTCGGTATCCAGCGTGGAGACAGGAAGGTACAGCAGCGGCATCGAACTGAATGCCGTACAACGTGCCAACCCAGAGATGCAGAAACGTGCCTACAACCTGATACGCTCTCTCTGTGAGGAGGATGTGAATCCCATCGTAAGCATCCACGATCACGGCAGTGCCGGACACGTGAACTGTCTGAGCGAGCTGGTCGAGGAATGCGGAGGATTGATAGACATGACCCAACTGCCCATTGGCGACAAGACGCTCTCGGCAAAGGAAATCATTGCCAACGAAAGCCAAGAAAGGATGGGACTCCTGATCAACGAGAAGCATCTGGAACATGTGCGCCAGATAGCCGATCGCGAACGGGCACCCATGTATGTGGTGGGCGAGACGACGGGTGACGCTCACTTTGCCTTCCAGCAAGGCGACGGCATACGTCCCTTTGACTTGGAGGTAAGCCAAATGTTTGGCCATTCCCCCAAGACCATCATGCGGGACAAGACCGTAGTGCGGAAATACGAGGATGTCACCTACGACGAAAAGGACCTGAACGAAAAGGTGGCTCGTGTGCTGCAACTGGAAGCCGTAGCATGCAAAGACTGGTTGACAAACAAGGTAGACCGTTCCGTAACTGGAAAGGTGGCTCGCCAGCAATGCCAGGGAGAGCTGCAGTTGCCCCTGAGTGACTGTGGTGTAGTCGCCCTGGATTATAGAGGCGTGAAAGGTATCGCCACCGCTTTGGGACATGCTCCCCAGGCAGCTTTGGCAAACCCAGCAGCAGGCAGTGTGCTTTCGGTTGCCGAATCATTGACCAACATTGTCTGGGCTCCTCTGGAAGAAGGGCTTGACAGCGTGAGCCTCAGCGCCAACTGGATGTGGCCCTGCCGCGCTCAGGAAGGCGAAGATGCTCGTCTGTACACTGCTGTGGAGGCCCTATCGAACTTCTGCTGCGGTCTCCACATCAACGTGCCTACAGGAAAGGATAGCCTCTCGATGACACAGAAATATCCCAACGGTGAGAAAATCATATCTCCAGGAACTGTCATCGTGACCAGCGGAGGTCAGGTAAGTGACATCAAGAAAGTGGTAAGCCCCGTAATTCAGGACGAGCCTTCCACCCTCTATCACATCGACTTCAGCTTCGACGAACTCCGACTGGGAGGTTCTGCTTTCGCACAAAGCTACAACAAAATAGGCGACGATGTGCCTACCGTACGTGATACGGAATATTTCCGCGATGCCTTCAACGCAATACAGGAACTCATCCGAAAAGGTCTTATCTTGGCAGGACACGACATTTCGGCTGGCGGATTGATCACCACTCTCCTGGAAATGACATTTGCCAACACCGAAGGTGGACTGGAAATCAATCTGAACAAAATAAAGACGGATGATCTGGTGAAAATCCTTTTTGCCGAGAATCCAGGTGTAGTCATCCAAGTATCCGACAAGCATCGCACAGAAGTGAAAAAGTTCCTGGAAGATGCTGGTGTCGGTTACGTCAATATCGGTCGCCCCTGCGAAGAACGTCACATCCTGGTGGAGAAGGCTGGTGCTCAATATCTTTTCGGCATCGATTATCTGCGTGATGTATGGTACAGCAGCAGCTATCTGCTGGATCGCAAGCAGAGCTTCAACGGCAAAGCCAAAGAACGTTTCGAGAACTACAGGAAGCAACCTTTGGAGTGGACCATCCTGCCCAGTTTCAATGGAAAGTTGAGCCGATATGGTCTGAATCCTGACCGCCGCGAGAAGAGTGGCGTACGTGCCGCCATCATCCGCGAGAAAGGAACCAACGGAGAACGTGAAATGGCATACATGCTGTATCTGGCTGGATTCGACGTGAAGGACGTAATGATGACCGATCTGATTACTGGACGCGAGACACTGGACGACATCAATTTCATCGTCTTCTGCGGCGGATTCTCGAACAGCGACGTACTGGGCAGCGCAAAAGGATGGGCAGGAGCCTTCCTCTACAATCCTAAGGCAAAGGAAGCACTGGATCGTTTCTATGCCCGCGAGGATACCCTTTCATTGGGTGTCTGCAACGGATGCCAGCTGATGGTGGAACTTGGCCTGCTGAATCGCAAGAAGAAGTCAAAGGCAAAGATGCTGCATAACGACAGCCACAAGTTCGAGAGCAATTTCGTGGGTGTGACTGTCCTGACCAACCGCAGTGTACTGATGGGTAGCCTAAGCGGTAGCCAACTGGGTATCTGGGTGGCTCACGGAGAAGGGAAATTCCACTTGCCCAGCAAGAAGGATGACTACAACATCGTGCTGCAGTACAGCTATGAGAGCTATCCAGGCAATCCCAATGGAAGTGATCATGCAGCTGCCGGAATCTGCTCTGACGACGGCCGCCATCTGGCAATGATGCCTCATCTGGAACGCGCTTTCTTCCCCTGGCAATGTGGATATTATCCTCATGAGCGCCTCAACAGCGATCAGGTGACTCCCTGGATCGAAGCTTTTGTGAATGCCTACAACTGGGTGATAAGCAAGAGATAAGAACTCATCCCTTCAAAGATGAAGCGAGAAAGGAGAGAACGCAAATCCAAGAGATTCCATGATGGACAGCAAGACAAACACGAACAATGAGAATATGCTCACAGAAGGAGGCAAAACAAGCACCCCAAACTTACTGTGGACACTTTTCGTAACCTTCTCTCACATAGGACTGTTCACAATTGGAGGAGGATACGCCATGATACCTTTGATACAAAGGAAGGTGGTAGACGAAAAGAAGTGGGTAAGCGAAGAGGAACTGATAGACCTGATGGCTGTGGCACAATCATGTCCGGGCATTTTTGCTGTAAACATCAGCATTTTCATCGGATACAAGTTGAGAAAGACTTCGGGTGCTATAATCAGCACTTTGGGGACTTGCCTACCCTCTTTCCTAATCATTCTGGCCATCGCCCTCTTTTTTCAACAGTATCGAGAGAACATTTACGTCGAGAGGATATTCCGAGGCATACGTCCAGCTGTAGTTGCTCTGATAGCAGCACCTGTCTTCAAAATGGCAAAGACAGCAAAAATCACGAAGTACACCATATGGATTCCCGTAATGGTGGCTTTGGCAATATGGCTCTTGGGAGTCAGTCCTATCTATGTAATCCTATTAGCAGGTCTGGGAGGCTTTGCTTATGGACGATATGTGAAAGATTAGAACCCGAACTGAATTATGCTGATACTCTACGCACGACTTTTCTGGACCTTCTTTCAAATAGGGCTCTTCGGATTCGGAGGCGGTTATGCAATGCTCTCCATGATACAGGGTGAGGTCGTAAACCGCTATCATTGGCTTACAATGGGGCAATTCACCGACATTGTGGCCATCAGCCAAAGCACACCGGGTCCTATCGGCATCAACAGTGCCACCTATGTGGGATACATCAGCCTCATAAATGCTGGTCATGAATATTACTGGGGATTTCTGGGAAGTTGTATTGCCACCTTTGCTGTAGTTCTGCCCAGCCTGATATTGATGATTCTCATCAGCAAGTTCCTGATGAAATTCAAGGAGCATCCTGCTGTCGAGGAAACTCTGCAGGGACTCCGCCCTGCCGTAGTAGGACTGTTGGCTGCAGCCGCCCTATTGCTGATGAACAGCGAGAACTTCTCTTCCCCCAGCGTCTGCCCCTGGCAGTTCTGGATCAGCATCGGCCTTTTCTTCTTTGCCTTCATCGCTCAAAAGGTTTACAAAATGAGTCCAATCCTAATTCTTGTTCTCTGTGGCATTGCGGGATTGTTACTCTTTTAGACGAGAGAAGACATTAAGTTCAAACCGTATACAAATCCTAAAAAAAAAACAAACATGAAAAAGAATCTATTTCTGGCAGTCGCTCTGTTCACTGCTGTTGCTTGTCAACAAACTCCCAACCAAACGACCAATGATGCATCAGCTCCTGAAGAGGAGGCTCCTGCTGTGACCTTCAACGAAGAGAACCTACCAGACACGCCACTGGATCTGAACGCATACTCAGCTGGTATCCAACACATTGGGCTACCCACATCGGACGTTCAGAAAACAATTGACTTCTACACCACACTCGGCTTCGAATTAGCAACTCGTCACGACATCAATGGACGTGATTTCGCTTTCATGAAGTTGGGTAACCTGCTCATCGAGGTCATTCCAAACAGCAATCCTGCTATGACAAACGGAGCAGTAGACCATTTCTGTCTGGACGTGAAAAATATAGATGAACTGTTTGAAAAGGTAAAACAATGCGGCTACACTATGCTGGACGAGAATATCAACGACATAGCTTTCTGGAAGAACGGAGCACGCTACTTCTTCATCCAGGGTCCAAACAACGAAAAGATTGAGTTCTGCGAAATACTCTAATCGACAGGAAAGCAAGGGGGCAGGAAGCTGATTATTCTGCCTCCTTGCGGTCTTCTATATTATTGCCCTCAGTTTCCTGAAGAACCTCGTCGAAGTCTGTCAATCCATTCTCAACCAGGATATTATACCACATGACAAGTTTCTTCATGTCGGAGGGATATACGCGATCACGGTCATAGTTGGGAAGTACCTGTGAAACATACTCCATCAACTCTGCCTTGTCGGCCTTCTTTGGATCTATACTGGCCTTTTGTCCTTGTTCCTTTTCTTGAATATTCTTGAGCACCTGACGCAAGGGAACTTCTTCGGCATCTGTATACATCGCAATGTCTGCCAATGAGATTACTTTGTCTGTAGCAAATGCAGGCATACGCCTTTTTGCGGAATCCAAAGTCTCAACAATAAGACCATGATTACTACGAGATACCAAACGGTATAATCCGGGCTTCCCAGAAATAGCCAAAATCGTTTCTAACATATTCTTTTCTTTTTATTTAAGTTTATACTTTATTATATTATTGAGTGTCAGTAATAATGTCTCATCCGACACTCCATCGTTTTCTATCACAAAATCAGCCCGTTTCATAGCTGAGGAAGAATCCTGCTGAGCTATACGTGCCTCTATCTGCTCTCTTTGTACCCCATCTCTAAAAACAGCACGACGAATACGTACTTCCAAAGGGGCATCCACGAAAAGCACTTTGTCCATACTTAAGTGGAATCCACTCTCGAAAAGAATTGCACTCTCCAGTCCCACGATTCCCGCCTCCTGTCTCTGGCACCATTGAGTGAAATCCTCACGAACCACAGGATGAATGATGGCATTCACCTGTTTGGCATTATCAGAATCCGCGAATAGGAATTCTGCTAAAACAGGCTTTACCAAACCTACCGCATCATAAACTTCAGGACCCACTAGACGAATCAGTTGCTCCCTGATGAAAGGATTCTCGTTGTTGAGCCGTTTGGCTTCCGCATCGCAATCGTAAACAGGTATACCAAAGTACCTGGTCAGCAGACGAGACACATAACTTTTACCGCTCCCGATTCCTCCTGTTATACCCAAACGCATCATTCGTCCACACCTTCTACCTGTTCAATCAAATAATCCACCTCGGCAGGAATAATTCGTATATTCGAAACACCCTCAGGGATGGATTTCAAATGAAGACGATACTTTTCGAGGCCATCCAGGAGTTCCTCATAAGTGATTGCAAGGACAAAACTATCCTGAGTAATCCTTTTGAACGAAGCGGCTCCAATACGAAACGTGATTTTTGCCTTCGAAGGGAACGTCCTGAGCTGTTTGTCTGCAGGAAAATTCAATCCGATGATGGGAACTTCAACTGTTTTTTCGGTATAATAGTCAACCTCTGCTGTGAACCTGACAGAAGATGGAACATATTTCACACCAGGCTTTGCATTCAACATGATGTCTTGTGAAACGGAACGTGTCAAATCCGTCAACTCAACAGGTTGAGTATACGCAGCCTGCAAAGTATCCAAAACAGAGGAAGGCGCGTACACATCCACAGAATCTGGCTCATAAGAAATGCCGACAAGATAATTCTGAGGAGAGGCAGAGATGGTCCCCGTCGTCCTGACTGGAAGACGATGATAGAGTCCACGATTGTAGTAGAACTCCAACGTATCAGGGCGTATACTCTGAACCTTAGAATCGCCTAGCTGGTTCTGAACAGATCTTTGAACATCAGACGAGGGAATCTGTACACGTGCGCTGACCGATCCGTTGTCATAGCGATTGAAATCCAAGCCAACAGGAGGAAGCTCACGATGGCGGAAATAATGAATCAGAGATGTTCCTCGATTGCGGATAGTCACCTTTATCTCAGAAGGAAGTTCTGTGGTCACCATCACATTCTTGGGCACTCCCCGTAATTGCAAGGGCGCTGTCACCTCTAGGTCGAAAGTGTCATTAAGGGCCTGAAGTACCCAAAAAGTTGCTGAAACGAAAAAGAAAAACAAGAAAACCAGAAATTCCTTGCTCTTGGGATTCAACAAGAAATACCTAATTTGCCGCCAGTATCGTTCCAGCCTTAAACCCATTGGTAGACAAAGTTCTTATCGGGAACTATTTCTTTTCTGCTGTTATCGCAGCATTAGCATATACAGAATTGCGATCAATCTTGATGCGAACGTCCTTAGCAATCTCTACAATCAGAGCATTGTCTGCCTCTTCAATCTGTTTCACTACACCATAGATACCGCCAGCAGTAACGATGGACTGACCGACAGTAATGGAGTTACGGAAATTCTGGATCTCCTTCTGCTTTTTCTGCTGAGGACGAATCATAAAGAACCACATGATGGCAAAAATCAACACCATCATAAGCAACATAGACATGCTGCCATTAGCCGCGGCTTGCATTAAAATCATCATAACACTAAGAGTTTTTTATTTGTTTTTAATAAGTTTGTTCTCACTTTCCAATTTCTTTACAATGTGATCCAATGTGGCATTCACGTATTTGCCACTATTGGGCGTACTATACATCTTGGCGACCTCTACATATTCGTTGATGCTCACACTGACAGGAATGCTTGGGAAGGAAATTATCTCAGCCAATGCTATCTGCATAATGATACGATCCATCAGTGCTATACGCTCCACATCCCAATTGCGGGTAGAATCAGAAATCAGCTTATAATAATAGTCTGAGTTGGCAAGAGTACGTCGTAACAGCTGGCAAGCAAACTCTTCGTCACCAGGATCGCGAAACTCTGGTAACAATGGCTGGTCAACACCATTCTCTGGATTGAAACGATTGATGGTCTTCAACACAAAAGTATCGATAATGGTCTTGTCGTCATTCCAATAGAGGCTCATATCCTCCAAGATGGAATCCAGACCTTCATTATTGCAGATAAAGTTGCGATATATCTGGCGCCATATCTCGCGATCTTCGTCATAGTCGTCACGATCGCTTTCCATATATGCCTGATAATAATCACTTGCCTCGATTCTGTTCCATAGATTGCGGACAAACTCTTCCTGGTCAATCCACGTACGATTTGTCATTTCACTGAATTCCTTCAACTGCTTGTTCGACTCCAGCAGAAGCATGAAGCGATTGTTCACAAACTTTTTGTTCAGCTCTGTTGTCTCTCCCAAACGTTGTGCCCTACTCTGTTTTGTCTCAAAGGATCTTTGTGCGATTCGATTGATTTCAACCAATAACAAGAGCAAATAATTATAAAGGTCATATGCCTTTGACATACTCAACTGCAATTCTTTCTCTGCAACATCTGGCTTTTGGTTTCCATTCTGATAATAAGAATAGACAATTTGCACAACTTTCAATCTGATCAGCTCACGGTTTATCATAACACTTATGTTAAAAAGAGAGAACAAAAGTAGTCAATTTCGGCCAATTCAGCACATTTTTCTTTGTTTTTTTTGGAAGATTAAGAAAATATGAAGAATTTTGGGACGAAACAAAGCCAAATTCGTATATGGACACTTCAAGAATGACAAAAAAAGAGTTGGATAAAGACATCCTATTTTCCCAAACTATCAAAGCCGGACACCGTATTTATTATGTAGATGTAAAGAAGAATCGAAAGGATGACATGTACATAAGCATCACAGAAAGCAAGAAACTGATTTCTGGTGATACCGATATGCCCCAGATTAATTTCGAGAAGCATAAGATATTCATTTACCAAGAGGATTTCCAGAAATTCAGAACCTGCCTGAAAGAAGTAATGGAGTTCATCGAACAGAATCAAGGAGAGAGAGAATCCAGAGAAGAAAAAAATGGAGAGATAAAAATCGACCTGGAATTTTAACATAACACTTTATTCTAATGAAGAAAAACATTCTGTGGATTATATTCCCCTTATGCACACTGTTCAGTTGCACAGAAAAGATTGACCAGTCTGCACGATATGTTTTCCAGGACTACACCGTTACGAGCTACCTGGAGACACACGAACAATATAGCACGTACTACCAGTTGCTGAACATGGTGCCCGTAAGTGCCATTTCAAAAACCACGGTCAAACAGTTGGTGAGTGCCCGAGGAAACTACACTGTGTTTGCACCAACCAATGAAGCCATTGAGGAATACCTGAACAAACTGCATGCAAAGGGAATTATAGAAACACCATCTTGGGACGGATTCCACGACAGTATCACATTGGATAGTGTGCGTCAGGTGATCGTGTACAACAGCATCATTGATGGTGGAGATAACACACATGCTTTTGAGACCAACAACTTCCCAATTGCCAATGGTGCGGAACTCCCCCTAAGTACAATGAACGACACAAAAATTACTGTTCAATACGGAGATTCAACAGATTGGGATATCAAAGTGGCTGATGCCATAGTGGACAAGAAAAATCGAGACATTCCTGTTTCAAATGGAATTATCCATGCCGTGCATAACGTAGTAGCACCCGACAACAACTCTCTTGCCCAATATCTCACTAACATATTGGGAGGTAGAAAGGAAGGATTCCATGTTGCAGCCTTGATGGTTGAAGCAGCAGGATTGATGGATACTTTGTCCAAAGTAAGGGATGATGTTTACGAAAAGTTATACCAAGAAGGAAGAATACCTGACTATACCAGTCAGTATGGTTATACCTATGACACCAATGCATGTGCGCCCGAGCACAGATATTATGGTTTCTCATTCTTTGCTGAGACAGACGAATTCTGGAGCAATGCAATTGGCAAACCTGCATTGGAAATTACCTTGGATGACGTCATGGAATATCTGGAAGGTCAAGGGGTCTATCCCGATGCCACACGAGACAAGAACTACACACAGGAAAATAACTTGTTGAACAGATTCATTACCTATCACATCATTCCAGCCAGACTGACTCCAGATCGTCTTATTTATCATTATAATGAAATGGGATATAATCACACAACCGGAAATTTGGGTGTAGCCATGTCTGAGTTTTATGTCACTTTGGGCAAACGCAGGTTGTTGAAGATCTACGAGAGTCGTGAAAGCAACGGAGTTTACCTGAACCGATTCCCCAATCTGGACAACAGACGTCATGGCACCTACCATGAGCTCTCGTGTGACCCAGACAAAGAAGGTGTGTTCGTTGGAGAGACCAATCGTGAAGGAGAAAACAATATTCGCAATGCTATCATCTACCCCATCAACAAGCTGCTGGTATATGATGACGATACTCGCGACAACTTGGGCAAATACCGTATTCGATTTGATATGTGTGCCTTGTGGACAGAGATGGTGAACAATGATTTAAGATGCTCAACCATCCAAGACAACAAACACCAGATGGTAGCCATACCCAATGACAACATGTATAGATACCTGAATGATGCATGGATGGATGATCACACCTACTTCTACTACAGCGTAGGGTATATGAATAGTGGCTGGCACAATTACCAAGGCGACGAGACACGCGTACATGGTCAATTGGAGATGACCGTGCGACTACCACCCGTGCCACGCAGCGGAACTTATGAGCTCCGCTATTCGGTGACCAGTGGAAGCTATTACCGCAGCATGGTGCAGTTCTATTGGGGCGATGATTTTGACAATCTGGCCCCTATGGGTATCCCTATGGATCTTCGCATCGGAGGTAACGAACGCAGAACAACAGCCGGAACGTTCCCCAGCGGAATCGGTTGGGCCCCTGATACCGATGATGATGATTACAATGCCGAATTGGACAAGAAACTGCGTATGAACAATTTCATGAAAGGAGCCAATCTCTATTGCGCAGGAAATCCTGGACACAGCGTAATGGCACGTAACGATGAGTTCAGCACACGCCGAATCCTGCTGCGTCAATTCATGGATCCAGACAAGGTATACTACATCCGCTTCAAGCAAGTTTTGGATAATCCCAACCTACAGTTTTATATGGATTATATGGAATTCTGTCCCAAGGAAGTATATGATAATCCAGAAGAACCTGAGGATATTTGGTAAAAAACAATGTCAAAAGGCAAAAAAAAGGAAGCAAGGCGAGGAATTCTCAATAAAATTGATTAACTTTGCGCCGCTTTTGCAGCCGTGTGATGGCGAATTAAGCAAATTTTGAACTTAATTTAGAGTAACACAAAAAAAATTAGACAATGAAAAGTATTGATTTGAAGGGCAATGCCCGTTCTGCTACTGGTAAGAAAGCAACCAAAGAACTCCGCAAGGCTGGTTCTGTTCCTTGCAACTTGTATGGTGAGGCTAAGGACGAGAATGGTATGCCCAAAGCGCTGAGTTTCTCAGCAACTCAAGAAGCTCTGCGCAAGCTGGTTTACACACCAGACATCTACAGCGTTAATTTGGACATCGATGGCAAGCAACACAAGGCTATTATGAAGGAACTCCAGTTCCATCCTGTTACAGATCGCCTGTTGCATGTGGATTTCTATGAAATCACAGAAGAGAAACCCATTGTAATGGAAGTACCCATCAAATTGAATGGTCTGGCAGAAGGTGTTAAAGCTGGTGGTAAGTTGGCTGCAAGCGTCAGGAAACTGAAGGTATACGCTCCCTACACAGCTATTCCAGAGAAGTTGAACATCGATGTAACTCACCTTGGTTTGGGTAAGACCATCAAAGTTTCTGAGTTGAGCTTCGAGGGTCTCGAAATCATTACCAGCCCCAACGTAGTTGTTTGTCAGGTTAAGATGACACGTAACGCAATGAGCGCCGCATCTAAGGAAGAAGAATAATTTCTGATAAGGTCATTTTGACAGAGCAAGCGGGCGACGGGAAACCATTGCCCGCTTTTAATTTTAGAGAATGAATATATTTAGCTTTTTATTCCACAAGAAGAAAGAAGAGACACCAAGCGATATGAAATATCTCATAGTCGGTCTAGGAAACATAGGTGACGAATATGCAGGAACTCGCCATAACATTGGCTTCCTGATAGTAGATACATTAGCAAAGCAATGCAACGCCGTCTTCCAAGACAAACGCTATGGTTTTGTAGCAAGAACCAGAATAAAAAACGCAGAACTGGTATTGCTCAAACCCAGTACTTATATGAACCTAAGTGGAAATGCTGTCCGCTATTGGATGCAAAAGGAGAAAACGCCCTTGGAGAATCTTCTTGTTGTAGTAGATGACCTCAGCCTGCCCTTAGGTACTATTCGGCTCAAACAAAATGGAAGTGCAGGAGGACATAATGGGCTGAAGCATATAGCTCAAATACTGGGTACTGAAAAATATAATCGATTGAAATTCGGCATAGGGAATGAGTTTCCACATGGTGCCCAGATTAACTTCGTTTTGGGAAAGTTCAGCACTGAAGACACAAAAGTTGTGGAGGAGAAGGCTTTAGTGGCATGTGACGCTATCAAGGCTTTTGCCATGAGTGGAATACAATTTGCAATGAACAACTATAATGGAAAATAAGGAGGCACGAATTGACAAATGGTTGTGGGCAGCACGTATCTTCAAGACCCGCACAATTGCTGCGGCAGCCTGCAAGAAAGGACAAGTCAGCATACAGGGGGCTGTGCTTAAACCCAGCCGCATGGTCAAAGTTGGGGATGTGATTAATGTCAGAAAACCTCCTATCACCTACTCTTTCAGGATTCTCAAAGCCATAGAAAGGCGGATAGGAGCCAAACTGATTCCAGAGGTTTTAGAAAACGTAACAAGTCCAGACCAATTTGAACTACTGGAAATGAGCAAGATAAGTGGCTTTGTCAACAGAGCAAAAGGCACAGGACGTCCCACAAAAAAAGAGCGAAGAAATCTGGAAGAATTCACCAATGAAACACCTCTCTTTTTCGGAGATTTTGATTTCGATGATGATGACGATAATACAACAGGCGAGGATTAACCTCGCCTGTCCTGTTTTCCTTTCTATTGCTGTGCTGTCAACTTACAAATATTGACAACAGTCATCATCGCCTTCTCCATACTTTGGATGGGAACAAACTCATTCCTACCATGAAAATTCAGGCCACCAGCAAAAATATTAGGGCAAGGTAAACCTTTGAAAGATAATTGCGCTCCATCCGTTCCACCTCGAATAGGAACAACATTGCAGAATCCACATGCTTCCTTTATGGCTTCTTGGGCGATATTAATGATATGCATCTTGTCCTCCAACTGACTCTTCATGTTATAGTACTGATCTTTAATAACGAGAGTAACAGTACCTGTGCCGTACTTGGCATTCAGCTTCTCAGCCTTCTCCAAAACTATCTGTTTACGTTTCTCGAACATCTCCTTATCGTGGTCACGAATAATGTAAGACAAGCTGGCCTCTTCCACAGTTGCCAAAACTGAGCACAAATGGAAAAAACCTTGGTACCCATCAGTGGTTCCTGGAGTCTCATTTTCAGGCAACAGGCTAATAAACTCATTTGCCATAAGACAAGCATTAAGCATTTTACCCTTAGCATAGCCTGGGTGAACATTCCGTCCATGAATCTGAATCTTTACGCTAGCTGCATTAAAATTCTCATACTCTAATTCGCCAACCTCTCCACCATCCATCGTGTAAGCCCATTGACAATTAAATCTGGGTACATCAAACAAATGGGCACCCTGTCCAATCTCTTCATCAGGATTAAAGGCAACATGTATGGTTCCATGTTCTATCTCAGGATGATTTTGCAAATAAGTCATAGCGGTCACTATCTCTGCGATACCAGCCTTGTCGTCAGCACCCAAGAGAGTGTGACCATCTGTCACGATCAAATCCTCGCCTATATGATCTTTCAATTCTGGAAACTGAAGAACATTGGTCACGATACCTTCTTCGGCATCCAACACGATATCTGAACCATCATAATTCTCTATGATTCGAGGATGAATGTTGGCACCACTGCAATCTGGAGAAGTATCAATGTGGCTAATGAAACCAATGGCAGGAACATCTCGAGTCACATTGGCCGGAAGGGTTCCATACACGTAAGCATGATCATCCATTTCCACATCCTTTAAACCAAGACTTTTCAATTCATCACGCAAATATTCTGCCAGCGCAAATTGTTTCTGAGTACTGGGACATTTTTCTGATTCCTCACTTGATTGGGTATCAAAGGAAACGTACTTCAAAAAACGGTTAACTAATTCTGAATTCATTGTTTACTCTTTTAAATCTTTTCTACTGCAAACTTACATATTTTTTCTGAAAAAGACAACACTCTCACAAATTTTATCTAAATTTGCAATTCAAAGCAGAAGAAACATGGAAACTTTGGACAAGATCGACACACTTATTCTACGGACATTACAACACAATGCCCGTCTTACCATCAAAGAATTGGCTGCCGAGGTCCATCTGTCCACAACACCTGTTTTTGAGCGTCTGAAACGTCTCGAACGCCAAGGTTATATAAAAAAATACATTGCCATCCTCGATGCTCAGAAACTTAACCAGGGATTTGTTGTCTACTGCAATGTTAAACTGCGCCGTATGAATCGTGACATTGCCAAGGACTTCGTGGAGCGCATTCGCGAAGTACCTCAGGTCACAGAATGCTATAACATCAGTGGAAATTTCGATTACCTACTTAAGATTCATGCTCTTGACATGAAGAGTTATCAGGAATTTATTTTAAACGTTTTAGGTGCCATCGAAAGTGTAGGTAGTATCGAAAGTACTTTTGTGATGGAGGAAATCAAACAGGAGTATGGTATCAACATTTAAGAAGTATTGAAGGGACAAAAGGAATGATAGACAGAATCACTATAGATAAGATTCTAAATGCAGCCAACATTGTTGACGTAGTATCTGATTTCGTCACACTAAAGAGAGCTGGCGCTAACTTTAAGGGATTATGTCCTTTTCATGATGACCGCACTCCTTCTTTCACAGTTTCTCCAGCCAAGAATTATTGCAAATGCTTTGCATGTGGAGAAGGTGGAAGCCCTGTAGGTTTTATAATGAAACACGAACAACTCTCCTACCCAGATGCTCTTCGATATCTCGCTCGTAAATATGGTATTCCCATTGAGGAGAAAGAACTCACACCAGAAGAAATACAATCCAAAAATGATCGCGAAAGCATGTTAATCCTAAACGAATGGGCACGAGATTGGTTTCAACATGAGCTCTACGAAACTCCTGATGGAAAAGCTATCGGTATGGCATATTTGCATAGTCGTGGCTTTCGCGATGACATCATCAAAAAATTCCAGATTGGATACTGTCCCAATTCGCGTGACCACAATCTGGGAACGGATGCATTAAAAGCTGGATACCAAGAAAAATATCTCATCAACACCATCAACGAAAAGGAACCTCAGAGCAGTATTGGTACTGGATTGTGTGTCCGCAATGAGAAAGGTCAACTTCGTGACCGATTTTGGGGACGAATAATGTGGCCAATCTTCACTATGAGTGGACGAATAGCAGGTTTCGGAGGACGTGTGCTAGACAAGGCTACCAAGGGAGTCAACGTAAAATACCAGAATTCACCAGAAAGCATAATTTATAGCAAGAGGAAAGAACTGTTTGGACTATTCCAAGCAAAGGAAGCCATCCGCAAACAGGATCTATGCTATCTCGTAGAAGGTTACACAGACGTGATGGCAATGCATCAAAATGGAGTCGAGAATGTTGTGGCTTCGTCTGGGACTGCCCTTACCAAGGATCAAATTAGACTAATCCATCGGATGACATCCAACATTACGGTAATCTTCGATGGTGATGAAGCTGGCATTCACGCAAGCGAACGAGGAATCGACATGCTTCTGGCTGAAGGAATGAATGTGAAGTTACTTCTTCTACCAGACGAAGATGATCCTGATAGTTTTGCGCGGAAACACAATGCTACCGAATACCAGCAATACTTAGCAGAAAATCAAGTAGACTTCATTCAATTCAAGACCAATCATATAATGGAACAAGCACAGGGTGATCCTGTCAAGATGCGACAATTAATAGGTAATATCGTCGAAAGCATCTCTTTGATACCTGACGAAATTTCCCGGATGCTGTACATTCGCCAAGCTGCACAAACCTTAATGATTGACGAGAGACAGATTTTGCGCGCTGTCAGTAATCAAATAGCCCTGAACCGAGAAGAATGGCGTAAAGAGAAAGAACGGGAAGAGCGAAGGAATACCTTCAAAGACAAGCCTATGCCTGAACCTGAAGTCCTTCAAGAAAAAAACTCAGAAACAGAAAACAACACTACAGCACCTACCCACCCAACTCCAATCGAAACCAGTCAATCTTTGCAGGTCAATTCCCGAGAGGTTCCACTCATGCAAATGATTATCCGATATGGGGAACGATTTGTTTGCAATGGAGAAGACGATAAAGGCAATTCCGTTCCTTTGAATCTCATTCAGTTTGTATATTATAACCTTCAAGCTGATCAACTGACACTAGAAACGCCTGAATTCAGAATTATTATGGACGAAGCAATCACACATGCAAATGACAAGGATTTTCAAGCCGAAAAATATTTTCTGAATCATGAGGATAGCAAGATCAGCAATTTGGCATTCAAACTTGGAACCGACAAAGAACAATTAAGCAAAATACATTTCCAGGAAAAAAGGGAAGGCGATATTTCTCACGTACAACTAATGGAAACCGCCACTCATCTATTGGCAAACATGAAACTAGACATCGTACGAAGGAAAATCAATCAGGTATTAGCCGAAATCAAGAAACCTGACATCCGAAGGAATGATAAAGAAACCTATCGGTATTTAATGCGCCAATTCCAAGAACTGAAGAAAGCAGAATGTGAATTAGCAAAAAAATGTGGAGATCAAGTAATTACGAGATAAGCAGATCTCGTTATTGACGTATCAATTGAAGGAATTCCTCTCGTGTTTTAGCCTGATTGAATGCACCGCAGAAATCACTTGTAGTTGTTACACTGCCTTGTTTTTCCACACCACGCATCTGCATACACATATGTTGAGCCTCAACCACCACCATAACACCTAAAGGATGAAGAGCATCATGGATACACTCGCGAATTTGCTTGGTCAAGCGTTCTTGAATCTGCAACCGATGCGAAAAACAGTCAACAACACGAGCAATCTTACTTAGCCCTGTCACCTCCCCATTGGGTATATATGCCACATGCACCTTGCCATAAAAGGGAAGCATATGATGTTCACAAAGTGAATAGAAGTTAATGTCTTTCACGATAACCATCTGGCTATACTCTTCGCTGAATTTAGCAGAATTCAAAATGGCAACTGGATCTTGGTTATAACCACGTGTCATATCCTGTAGCGCACAAGCTACACGTAAGGGCGTCCTTATCAAACCCTCACGACTACTGTCCTCTCCTAACAAATTCAAAATTCTCAGAATATGCTCCTGTAGTTCTACTTGCTTGACCAACTGATTATCCATTTCCTTCCTACATCAATAATATGCGTAAACCTTACTCTTTACAATAACTGCCTCACTGAAATTGTTAGTCTGTTTCAACTGCTGAAAGACCTCATTCGCTTCCTCATAAGTTCTAAAGTCTCCAACCCTACAAATCCAATGAGGACTTATGAAATGTGTATAGACTGCCAAATCCCCGATATAGCTTTTCACGCGACGTCCCATCTGTTGAGCTTCGTACTTAGCCTGTCGTGAATTACCACCTAAATACACTTGAATCCTATAGCCATTTACGCGAACCTTCTTTCCTGTCGTTATCTGAAGATTGGTCAGAGTAGAATCTTCTCTCTGTTTTGTTTCTTGGGCTGTAGCCTTTGTTGTATCCACCTGCTGCTTGGGCTGGGTAGTCTTTTGCTGAGAAACGACACTTTTGGTTACGCCATTCACCAGATCTGTAATAGCTTTGCTTTGGTGTATTGTCACCGTACCTTGTCCCTCCACTGTTTTTTGCAGCTGCTCTGTGTATGCAGTCTGAGCAAACATGTCAAACACGGAGAAAAACAGGATTGAAAAAAGAAATCTTCGCATATAATGATTTAATAAGAATCATTCTGGGCATACAACATGTATATCTCCCAGAATGATTCCTAGTTTTCTAATATTACTTCCACGCATCTATGATGCCCTTGAAATCAGGGGCTTTCAGAGAGGCTCCACCAATTAATCCACCATCAATATCAGGCTTTGCGAATAATTCGGGAGCATTGCTGGCCTTACAAGAACCACCATACAAGATACTGGTATTATCTGCTGCCTCTGCACCGTAAACCTCAGCTACACATTGGCGGATAAAAGCATGTATCTCTTCTGCCTGATCTGCAGTTGCAGTCTTACCGGTACCAATTGCCCAGATCGGTTCATAAGCGATCACGATATTCTTCCACTGTTCGGGAGACAAATGGAATACACTCCCCATCAACTCAGCCTTACAAACAGCTTCTTGCTCGTTAGCTTCACGTTGAGCCAAACTTTCGCCTATACAGAAAATTACCTTCAGACCATTCTCTAAGGCCAAATCAACCTTCTCCTTCAAAATCTCTGGAGTCTCGTTGTAGTATTCACGGCGCTCACTGTGACCCAAAATGACATACTCAGCACCTGTACTCTTTACCATAGCAGCACTAACCTCACCTGTATATGCTCCGCTAGCCTTGTTAGCACAGTTTTGAGCACTAACAGCAACCACACTATCTTTCAGCATTTCACTTATTGTAGCCAAGTGAATAAATGGTGTACCTATAATAACCTCACAATTGGGTTTCTCAACTGCAAGAATATCCTTCAGTTCTGTTGCCAAAGCTACTCCTTCCTGCAGGGTCTTGTTCATTTTCCAGTTGCCTGCAACGATCTTTTTTCTCATTGTTTTTTGTTTTTAATTTGATTAATTAGAACTCTATTTTTCTTCCTTTTTTTTAATTTCTTTGCCACCAGAATTCTATCTATCAACGTCCACAGCAATAATGGGACAAGATAATAAAGTAACAATCGAACCAAGTGCCGTACATAACTGCTTTGCTTGGGATGAGCCAATGGAAGAACGTCCAATGGTGCCACCAAATCTTCTTCTGCCGGAAGATTGCTGCTAGCCCATTTGTTTACCACTATCCCATCGTGCATTAGTATCAAACCCGGATTGGAACGTATCATTGTTTTCAACACTTCATTATCAGCATGAAAAAAATCATATTCAGCACCCGTGATATCACGCCATCGCTGGATAATTGAATCAGTACTTGCTGTCAAGCATCTCATTTTGTATCCTTGGGCATGGCAATAATCATTCAGTACTGCCAAACGATCCATTACACCATCATCCGCATCCTCTAAACGGGGAGAAATCAGCAGAAACTGATAATCCGGTTCCTCCAGAATTTGCCATGTTACATCTTCTGCTGTCGCAATGTCAGTAACTGAAAAATCATTTATTTCCTGCCGAGGGGCATGTATCTGCTCTGTACGACTTTCTATGAAAGACCATGTGCTGTCCGGATAATTCTCTAATAAGAACTCTTTTTGCACTCCATCTTTTTCCATCAGGAAATAAGTTATCCATTCTCCTCCTTTTCCTTCAACTTTTTCTCGGATATTGGAACCAATATGATAAGGTCTGAAATCAATTAAAGGCAAACTAATGATGTTGTACGAGGCTAAAAGCAAGCCATAGAACCAAGTGTATAACGATATCATCCATTGATTCCGTTCCAGCACAAATCGAGTCATATATCGGGGATAAATGGCTGTTACGAATGCTGATGCCAACAAGATGAGATTCTTGCCAAAGGTTTGCCAATTTGAGAGAATCAACACGTCTCCAAAGCAACCGCAATCTGAAACGGGATTTGTCAACGCCAAATACAACGTAAACGGAGTTGCCAACAACATAAATAATGTTATAAGGCGAGTCGTACGCTTACGATGAATTGCGAAGATCATATAGACTCCCATTGAGAACTCGAATAGAGCTAGAGCCACAGATAAGAACAAAGGAACCAGAGACGGTAACAGGTACGATAAACCAAACGCTTGCCCGTAATCCTGAATCTTATATTCCGTTCCCCTTGGATCTATCAATTTGACCACACCTGAAAAGCAGAAAACGACTGCCAAAAGGAATCGACAACCGTTTACAAGCAACCAGCGCAATCTGTTCTTCTGTCTATAACTCACCGAATGTCAACTTAATCAGTCCAAATACGGCATAATTCATTATGTCCATATAGTTTGCATCAATGCCCTCTGACACCAATGTGTCTCCATTCAAAGATTCTATCTGCTTAGTACGGAAAATTTTCATAAGAATAAGATCCGTATAACTACTGATTCTCATGCCACGCCATGCTTCATCATAGTCATGATTTTTCTTTAGCATCAAGGAAAAAGCCTCCTTGGCATGTTTATCATAAGCAGAAAGGGCTTCGTCCACTGTCATGTCATCAACAGTATCCGTATAACCCAAATCCAACTGAACAAGACCAATAATAGCATAATTAACAATTCCAATGAATTCAGAACGAATACCTTCGTCTACAAAAGCCTCACCTTTAGTTTCTATAGAACGGATTCTACTAGCTTTAATGAAGATTTGGTCTGTCAAAGAAGAAGGACGCAGAATACGCCATGCTGCTCCATAGTCATGCAGTTTCTTTGCAAACAGAGCCCTGCATTCCTGCATTATCTTTTCAAATTCTTGTTGCGTAGTCATGCTAAAACTATATCTCGCTACAAAGATACTGCATCTTTGACAAATCTCCAAATTTCACTCGGAAAAGGTTACAAATCAATCTACAATAAAAAAAAATATAAGGAAAAGAGAAAGAAAAACAATCAAAAATCAAATCCGTTAGTCAAATCTTCATGCTGCATTTCGTAACTTTGTATTTTGAATTCTTTGTCAAAGGCAAAATGAAGATAAAATAAAAAAGATGTGATTTCCGTGCAGTCTTTTCGGAAAAGGAGTATCTATGTTGATAGAGACAGAATGTTTCCAATGGACATAGAGAAACTCATAGAGCAGGGACGACGAGGCGATGAGACGGCTCTCAGAGGTCTGTATAGGACATATTACCAACGTATGGCAAGGATATGCCAACGCATTGTGGGCGACCGTCGTGTAGCGGAGGAGTTGTCACATGACGCCTTCCTGCTAGCCTTTGCAAAGATGGACTCTCTACGCAATCCAAGACGCTTTGAGTCATGGCTGACGAGCATTACAACCAATGTGGCATTGCGCTATAAGCAACGCCACCAAGAACCGACTATGCTTTCTCTTTCTACACTCACGGAAGAAGAATTGGCCCAGGAAACAATGCCAGAAGATGACAAGCCTTTGCCTACAATGGCAGAACTGATGGAGGCTGTGAATGCATTGCCCAAAGGCTACGGACAGGTTTTTAGGTTAGCAGTTATTGAGGAAATGTCGCACAAGGAAATTGCAGAAATTATGGGCATTGCCACCCATTCATCTTCATCGCAACTGGCAAGGGCGAAGAAGGTGCTGCAAAAGTCACTCGCCCATTATTGGCTATTGTGGTTACTGCCTTTGTTGCTACCAATCACCTACTTCTTTCTCCAAACAGACAACCTGCCAGAAAAACATAAGCCCGTAGTTACAAAACAAGACGAACTGACGGAATCGCCCATAAAAAAATCTGTCATTCCAGATACACAAAGAGAGAAAACACACAGACAGGCAAGAGTTTCCATCGTACGAAAAAAGACAGACAGCATCGCATTGACCGATACGATCCGAATTGACATCGTACCGAGAGACACAACTATCATCATACAGGACGAAAAGCCACAACCCGACCCAGACCACAAAAAAGACACATATATTGCTGACCTGCTTCCTGAAAAGCCTATAGAAGTAAAGGACAAGCAGAAGAGGTGGTCGATGGATTTATCATACAATGGCAGCATGGGAGAACAGAATGTCAATCACCCATTTGTTTTCACAGAAACTGAGATGATAGACGTAACGAGTGATGTTCCACCTGTCCGTTCTTTCGACAAATGGAGCGAATATGCCGAAGCCCTAAAGAGTGGAATTTATGAGGGCGACTACATGACACAGCAAATCCTGATGAAGATTGCTCTGAACAATGCTGCTTTACCAGGCTCAGACATAATTGAGCGCATGACACACCACTACATCCCTATAACCTTCTCTTTGGCATTGAAGTATAGGCTGAATAATCGCTTCGGTTGGGAGGCAGGATTGAGTTACAGTCGTCTGAAATCAGAGTCCGAGATAGGTGCAAATGGAAACTCCATCCGTGAACAGCAGACCATCCATTACCTCGGCATACCATTGAAGGGTTCCTATAATATATATAATGTGAGGCGATGGAATCTTTATGGAAATCTTGGCGTGAAGATGGAGATACCTGTCTATGCACCGCTCAACACAAACTATTATATCAATGGCACGATGGAACTCAGCAACAAGTCCACACTCCATGCTCCACTGCAATGGTCGTTCGGCACGGGACTCGGCTTGCAGTACAACCTCACGCCTAACATCGGTTTCTTTGCAGAGCCAAGTCTGCAATACTACTTCCCAACGGGCAGTAGCATAGAGACCTATCACACAGAACATCCGTGTGTATTCTCCCTGCCATTGGGAATCCGCCTCACATGGTAATTTCCTATTTGAAACCGTGCAGTCTTTCCTTGCCTTGGGGTATCTATCCTAATGGAACAACAAGACAAGAAAAGAAATGCAACAACGACACTTGAACCGCAAGCAATACTTCTGTGAGTTGGCTAATACTGCTCGTGAGTTCTACTTGAACTACCTGCAAACATATATTCCACTGATACCAAACATTCGCGTTTTGGAAATAGGTTGTGGCGAGGGCGGCAACCTACTCCCTTTCGCAGAGAAAGGATCCAACGTGACAGGAATAGACATCTGCAGGAAACGTATCAACGAAGCCCATGCTTTTTTCAAAGAGAAACATCAACAAGGTGCTTTCATCTGCCAAGATTTCTTGCTTGTAAAACAGCCAAGTAGCGAGGAAGAACGCTACAACCTCATTATTGTACACGATGTAATAGAACACATTGCATCGGCTCATAAAAAGGATTTCATGCTTCACATCAAACCTTTTCTCAAACAGAATGGTCTACTGTTTTTTGCCTTCCCTGCCTGGCAGAACCCTTTTGGCGGTCATCAGCAAATAAGTGTTGGCTTTGCCTCCAAGCTTCCTTTCATTCACCTGTTGCCCAAGCCACTTTACGTAACTCTATTGAAGTTAAGCGGAACCACATCCGAGTGCATTGATGAATTGATGCGCATACGAGCCTCACGCATGTCCATCGAGAACTTCGAACATCTTTCTTCCTTAACTTGTTATACAATCTGCCAGCGCACCCTTTGGCTCATCAATCCTCACTACAAGCAGAAGTTCAATCTCAAGCCTCTTCGCTTGTGGACGTTTTTCACCCGTATTCCGTACCTACGAAATTTCTACACCACCTCTGCGTGGTATTTGCTCCGAAATTCCTGATGCGTTTCTATTCCCTCTTCATCACAGGCTCTACCTTGTATCCCTCCCGACGAAGCATGGCTATCAAGCCATCATCGTTCAGCAAATGACGGCAGCCGACAGCAATCAAACAAAGTCGTTTGGCTATGTTCTCCTTGATGACGGGTATCCAGGCCTCGTTCCGCTCACGCAGAAGGTGCTCGTTCTGGTAGTCATTCATCTCGCCCATTGCTTTTTTCGCTTCATCTCCTTTGCTTCCCATAGCCTCAAGTCGTATATTCATCTTCTGGGAACCCTCCTCGAAATAACGCTGGAGCTTGCTGGTGTCGTTCTCCAGATAGACTGCGTGCAACTTGGGAATCTGGAAGACACTGTCGTTGTCAAGAGAATGGACAAACGTGTAAACTATCTTTGCCTGCTCCTTCATGGAGAGCGTATCAATGGATTCCGTATCGGAGAACATGGGCATTAACTTTCCCATCCCAAAGGCATGTGTCTCCAGTCCGCCTATTTCCTTTCCGCGTTTCGTGACCTCCTCGTACAGAGCAGAGTCCACGGATCGGCACACTCTTGCTTTGCTGAACCAGTACAAGACCAGGCGGATGCACCAGTAGCCGGGTGTCTTCTTCCAGTACTCCACGTCCTTCATCTCGTAGGACATGAACTTGTTGACCTCGTTGAAGTGCGCCACGCTGTCGAAGAGAGGCTTGTAGAACACGCCTTCGGGCATCATATACTCAGGGCCGGGGTTATAGATTTTGCCAAAAAGCTGTTTTATCTCCTCCTTCTCTTCATCGCTAATCTCCTTGCGACTCATATCGGTTTCAAAGAAGACGGTCTGAGCCTCGTCTAAAGCATCGGAAAGCCCCGTGATGCTGTAAATCTCTTCGTCGGTGAAGCTGATGCCATCGCCATGACAAGTACCGAAGAGATAAGAGTTCTGTGCCAACCCGTTGCCGCTGATTTCCCATAGCCAACCAGGATTGATAGCTGTATCAGGACTGGTTTGTGCCATCGTGGTGATTGCAACGAGAACAAGCAGGATGGTGATTTTTTTATTCATAATCTTTTTACCTTCTTATTATATAGAGTTTCGTGCCAAATGTCTTTTCTAGGACAAAGATAGACATTTAATTTCAAATTACTGGTGTCCAGTAAGAAAAAGACACGAATTGCACGAATTATTCTATTTCATCAAGCGTGCAGCTAAACCCTCAAGCTTTGAAGGAAGCTTTAGGTCAACATTCTGCCTACGTCTGAGCATCTACTGGAGTGCAGGAGGTCAACGTGTAATTCGCGAATAAAGTCCCCAAAACTTTCTGTAGAATAGTAGAAGTTATCCCGTTTTACACAACACGTTGTTTTGGCTCATACAACACGTTGTTTTGGCTTACACAACACGTTGTGTCGCTCGATGCAACGCGTTGTGTTCTTGGCGTCCGTTAAATAAGCTACTGAAGATGACACCCTCGTTTGAAATCTTTCGTATCTTCGAGACTTTAGTAAGCACACGAAAGGCAGAAGGAGTGATTTCTACCAGACAGTAATGCAAAAGAAAAAATACCATGCAGTCTTTTCCCGTTAGTGGTATCTATCCTTATAGAAAGACAAGAAATGTTACTTATGAAGAAGATTCCTTTTATTGTACTGGCGATTGCAATGGAATTGCATATTAAAGCCAAGACACCACTTATGTTCACGGAAGTCTGCGTCGCAAACATCGACCAGACGATTGATTACTCCTATAACTATGGCAGTTGGGTGGAGGTGTATAATCAGGGGTATACGGATGTTTCGCTGGACGGATGGTATGTTAGCGATGATGTCATGAATCTGATGAAACACAAGTTGTCAGGTTACGACGTTTTGAAGCCAGGATACTATCAATGCCTCTTTTTCGATCACAATGTTGTCGATGGTGAATACGGTCCCAATGCAGCAAAGCAAGTAAGATTCAAACTGGACAGGCAAGGAGGAACATTATATCTATCGAGAAATGGTAAAGATGTGGATTTGTCAGTTTCTTATCCTGAATCTATTCCACGCTGCAGCTATGCGAGAGTTGGTTTAGACGCCAATGAATGGCAGTATTGTGGTATGCCTACGCCAGGAAAGACTAATGCAGGCCATTATGCTCAGGAGTGTTTGCCAACTCCAGAAGTAAACTGCGACTCCAGGCTTTTCACCTCGGATTTCAATGTGCATGTGCAGATTCCTTCTGGTGCAACTCTCCGCTACACGACGGACGGCAGCACTCCGACACTCACGAACGGCAAGACAAGTTCTGACGGCCATTTCCACATTGTACAGACAACTGTATTGCGTCTGCGATTGTTCTCTGACGACAAACTGCCTAGCGGAGTAGTCACACGTACATATATTTACAAAGACAAAGACTATTATCTGCCCATAGTTGCAGTCACCACAGACCCACGCAATCTCTACGACAACATGATTGGTTGTTATGTGGATGGCAAGAATGGCATAACAGGACGAGGTTCAAATGGTAAGTCTAATCTCAACATGGATTGGGAACGTCCCGTCAACTTTGAATATCTAACCGCGGACGGCAAAATGGTCATCAATCAAGAGACGAGTTTTGAAGTAGCTGGTGGATGGAGTCGACATTTTAAGCCAGCCTCATTCAAAGTACAAGCCAAGAAACTATATGATGGAAACGGCCATTTCGATTATCCTATATTCAAAAACAAACCATATTGCAAGTATAAGCAGCTGCTGATACGGAATGGCGGAAACAACAACAGGACTTATGGAGGGCCTCGCATCATGGATGCCATTACACAGCAGGTGTTGACAAGCAGCGGATTCTATGTTGATGCTCAAGAATTTCAACCTGCACATGTGTTTATCAATGGTAAATACTTGGCCATGATGAATGTGAGAGAACCAAGCAATCGTTTCCATGGAGCTGCAAACTACGGCTACGACGACGATGAGGTTGACGGCTTTGAATACAGCAGCGGCAGCTATCACCAGAAAGGTGGAACTCGTGAGGCGTTTGACAGAATGATACAATTGTCATACAATGCTGATACGGAAGAAGGATATAAACGTATTGCAGAAATTCTGGACATTGACGAGTTTGTGCGCTATATGGCTACGATATGCTATACAGGTACAAGCGACTGGGTAATGAACAACAATAACGTGAAAGGCTATCGTTCTTCGGCTAAAACCTCAGGCGGAGCACAGGACGAAGGAAAGTTTCACTTCGTATTCTTTGACCAAGACTTGACTTGGGAAAAAAACAACAATGTTGAAGAACTGGATGCAAATGAAATAGTGTATCTCTATCGCAACCTCAAAGAAAACAGTAAGTTTCGCAAGGAATTTGTAACGGCTTATTGCATCCTTCATGGTAGTATTTATACTCCAGAGAGATGTCAGTATATTGCCGACAGCATTTGTGCCTTGGTAAAAGATGCACTAGCATTAGATGGTCGACAGACAACAGCCACATACCGCAAACTGCAACAGACGATGTGGGAGGAAAGCCACAGGGATGCTCGTATTCAATCCCTGATAAAGTCATACTCACTTTCCAATAAAATCAATGTGGACTTGGGTACAAACTGTTCATTTGCACGGATTCAAATTGAGGGTATGGAAGTCCCTTTCAGTAAATTTTCAGGGGTACTCTTCGCTCCTGTAACTATAACTACAAACGTGGCAGAAGGCTACCGTTTTATCGGTTGGAAAGACCAAACCGGAAAATGGTTGAGCCGTGATAAAGAATTCCAAATGAAGAAGGATGGCACCTATACTGCTGTCTATGAACAAACAGCGGAAGATGATGTATCGCCCATCTGTATCAATGAGGTCAGCGCTGCAAATGACATCTATGTGAATGACTATGGAAAACGGGCAGATTGGATTGAATTGTATAATAGAGGGCGGGAACCTGTAGATGTATCCCAATGGTACTTTAGTGACGATGAGAACAATTCGACAAAATATCAAATCGATGCTTCGGACGAAGTCTGTACAATCATGAAGCCAAACGAGCATTTGGTTATATGGTGCGATGGAAAGCCCTCATTAACCCAAATACATCTTCCCTTCAAACTGAAGAATACAGATAACAATACCATGATTCTGCAATCTCCAAATGGAAAATGGAAGGATACTATACATTACTATAATCATTCTCCAAAGGTAACTATAGGGAGATATCCTGACGGTGGAGATAATTTCTACACATTCTATCATCCAACAATAAGGAATCAAAATATAGATACTTCCTACGATAATACAACAAACGCCACTTCAAATGTATTCCTTTCTCCGACCCAGTCAAATGAGATTATGAACATTAATTATTATTCCATCAATGGAAGCAGAACTCTAAAACCTCAAAATAACATATACATAGAGGATGTGCTCTATATAAATGGGGGAAAACAACGAAGGAAGATCTATATAAGATAAAGCAAATCAAGAATATAGATTCAGGTCACATAAGTTGTCAATGAAACTAGGCGCACCTTAAACTATCTGTAAAACGTTTGATCGTGTTACTTCAGCCACTGCTCATTGCTGACATCTACCAAGCTATAAGGGTCGCACAAAAAAAGAAGTCCTCTGCAGGCAAATGCCCGCAAAGGACTCTCTCATAAAGAAGGCGGCGACCTACTCTCCCACAGACGCAGTACCATCGGCGCGGGCGGGCTTAACTTCTCTGTTCGGAATGGGAAGAGGTGGGGCCCCGCCGCAATAGCCACCAGAATGGGAAGGCAGGATGGAAAGAAGGGAGGA
>JAFRTJ010000054.1 GCA_017427185.1 Bacteroidaceae bacterium
TATATTATTATATATAATATAAAATCAATCGCCACATTAAAATTCGAAATGTAACGCATGAAACGCATGAAACGCATGTAACGTACGCAACACGGCAATCACCTCAAAGTTCCCCTTCATCTATTCCGTATGCGTTACATATCCACTGCACCGCTACGGGAGGCAGCAGCTGTGTTCTTGGTGTAACGCCCCACTGACAAAACATCTCACTCTGCTGACGCAACCAGCGTTTGAATGTACTGCAACTGACTCCAGCTGCTCGAGCCAACTCACTCTTCAGGTAACTTTTCATCTCACATTTACCATTTACTGATTTACCATTTACTATTTACCATCTACCATTTACGGTCATCGTCATCGTTTTCGTCATCGTTTTTCGTCATCGTCATCGTTTATTTATTATAGCACGAAGTTACAAAAAAACATCGAGATGTGCAAGAAATTTCATTACAAATTATGGGCAATATCGGCCAATAACGGTCAAAGTCGGTCAATAACGGCCAACGGCTCACCAGTTCTTCGTAACTTTGCAACGTGTTAGAAAGAGGGAATCGACACGTTGAAAGTCCGGAGTCAACACGTTGCATTTACCATTTCAACATTTATTGTGCTCCAGTAGGTGCTCAGGCGCAGGCGGAGTCCCATTTGCTGGATGTAATGCACAAACAAAAAAGCCCTGAGCGCAGGGAATGAAAGAGATTGAAATATTGAACAAACAGGGCATACCTCCAGCATGCCAGTATCACAAATAAAGTGAAAATGGAGGCTGAAATGGCGGGATGTGGAATTTATTTACTAATTTTGTACCCGATTATGGAAGAATAAGGTAGAAACCGCTTGGATAACGATGAGCAGATTCATGATAATCCTGATACTGGTTGTGAGCATCTTCTGGCTCCTCGTGCCGCAGATTGTCTATGTGCTGGGATGGTTGGGCGCCAGATTGCTTCACGGTCACTTGCCTTGGCGTCCCTTTGCGTGGGCGAGCCTGATCATTCTGGGGCTGTGGTGGGGGCTGTATCTCTATGGCCATTATTGGGGCCGGTTCACATATGAGGTGAAGAGGGTGGAGTATTCCAGCCGGCAGGTACCTCAGGGGTACGAGGGCTACAGGATAGTGCACATCAGCGATTTTCACCTCGATGGCTGGGCTGGGCATGAGAAGAGGCTCGAAGAGGTGGTGCAGACCATCAACGGGATGAAGCCTGATTTGATTTGCTTCACGGGCGATCTGGTTTCTTTTGACTATAGGGAGGTGGTTCCATTCGTGGCTGTGCTGAGGCAGCTTCGTGCCAGCGATGGGGTGGTGAGCATCCTGGGCAATCACGATTACAACCCTTACATGAGAGGCCTCGAGCCTCGACAGCGCCAGGAGTTCGTGGATTCGCTGGTCAGGGTGCAGCGCGAGGAGTTGGGGTGGCATCTGCTTCTCAATGAGCATATGATTCTGCATCGAGGCAAGGATAGTCTGGCCATCCTGGGTGTGGAGAACCAGAGTTGCGGAGCCCATCAGATAATCCGTCGAGGCAGGCTTCACGAGGCGATGGAGGGCACAGAGGGTATGATGCGCATCCTCTTGAGCCACGATCCAAGCCATTGGAGAGCTGAGGTGGTGGGGCAGACGGATATCCCTCTGACACTGAGCGGACACACGCACGCCATGCAGTTCCGTATCATGGGTTTCACTCCCAGCAGATGGATTTATCCGGAATGTGACGGTCGATACGACGAGGGCGACCAGACGCTCTACGTCAACATCGGTTTGGGTGGTACACTGCCCATGCGCATTGGTGCCACGCCTGAAATAACAGAGATTGTGTTGAAGACTCGATAAAAAAAAGGATAGGTGTTTCCCTGTTAAATACGTTTTGCGATGAGACAGAATTTGATTATATTTGCGATGGCTTTTGGGCTGGCTGCCCAGGCTGGAAACGTCAGGATTTTCTCCACTACGGCGGATGGGACAGAGGCCCTGAAGTGCACGATTCAGGAAACGTCGTCGACGATGAGTGCCAACCGTATCCGCTTGGTGCCTACAACTGAGTTCCAGAGCATGGATGGTTTTGGATACGGACTCACGTATTCCAGTTGCTACAATCTCATGAAGATGAATCCGCTGGACCGTCATGAGTTCCTGCGTAAGACCTTTTCCCCTGAGCGGGGCTTTGGAGTCAGCTATTGCCGCGTGTCCATCGGATGCAGCGATTTCTCCAGCCGAGTCTATACGCTGTGCGACACGAAGGGACTTGGGAACTTCGCCCTGCAAAGCGACGAGAAGGATTACCTGATACCCATCCTGAAGGAAATCCTCGAGATCAATCCCCAGATGAAGATCATCGGCTCGCCCTGGACCTGCCCTCGCTGGATGAAGGTGGAGAACCTGAATTCCACCCAACCCTACAACCATTGGACGAATGGCCATCTGAATCCGCAATACTACAGCGACTATGCCCAGTACTTCGTGAAGTTTGTCGAGGCTTTCCGCCAGCATGGCATCGATATCTATGCTGTGACGCCTCAGAACGAGCCTCTCAATCGTGGCAACTGTGCCAGCCTGTATATGCCCTGGGAAGAAGAGGCTGCCTTCCTGAAGCATCTGGTCCCTGCCTTCAGCAAGGCTGGACTGAAGACGAAGATCTACGTGTTTGACCACAACTACAACTACGATGGAGTGGCGAGTCAGGTGGATTACCCTGTGAATGTCTACAACGCTCTCGATGATACGATGGAGGGCAGCGAGCTGGTGGTGGGCGCTGCCTATCACGACTATGGGGGCAATGTGTCAGAGTTGACAGACATCCACAATCAGGCTCCCACGAAGGAGCTCATCTTCACGGAATCCAGCATAGGCACCTGGAACGACGGCCGTAACCTGGGTGCCCGCCTGCTGGCAGACATGAACAATCTGGTGCTCTCCACAGCTACCCGCTATTGCCGGGCCGTGATGGTGTGGAACCTGATGCTCGACACTAGGCGCGGACCCAATCTGGATGGCGGATGCACCACCTGCTATGGAGCGGTGGATATCAGCGCGGATGACTATCACACGATTACCGCCAACAGCCACTACTATATCATCGCTCATGCCTCTGTGGCTGTGCAGCCTGGTGCTGTACGTATCCGTACCTCAGGCTCCACAATCGATAACGTCTCGCATGTGGCCTTCCGAAATCCTGACAATTCGTATGCCATCCTGCTGGTGAACAACAGCAGCAGTTCGCGCACAGTCTCCATCTTCGAGCAGGCGGATGCAGTTGCCACAGTGACTCTTTCTGGCAAGAGTGTCACTTCTGTGGTAATAGGTGCAGACGAAGAACCAGAATTGAAACTGGGTGGGCAGGTGATGGCCAACCAGGCTTGGAACCGTTACACGCTGACCACTGAGTTGAGGCAAGGTCAGGCGTATGACCAGAACTTCGTGGACAGCGAGCATTGGTATGTGGATCCAGATTTCTTCCTGCGGAACGGGGAGGGAGAGCTCATCTTCAAACCCCTGAGCGGACTCTATACGGTAAGCGTGGACTTGAGCAACCAGACGCTGCTGGTCAGTCCAGAAGAGGTGGCAATGAGCGCTGATGGCGTGGGCAACGTCTATGTGATTGGTGCTGCCAATTCGATAGGGAAACCTCATTATGGAGGAGGCAAGGAATGGGAGTTGGAGAACGCAATCCCTATGGCCAGGGTGTCTCAGAAGGTCTATCAGTTGACCTTTACGGTAGGAGAGCAGTTGAATCCTGCCAGCGTAGACTTTTGCTTCTATGGCGCCAGAGCTTGGACTCCTCAATTCATGGGAACGAGTGGCTCAGCCTACAAGTTGTCCTACAGTTCCAAAGTCGAGAGTTTCTATTTCAACATAGGCATGGGGCGGCAAGGTCATGAGAATGGCCATATCTTCCTTCGCAGCAGCAGTATGAAGCTAACGCCTGGCGACACCTATGTGTGTACAGTCGACCTGACGAATGGAGTGGGCGATGGGATGGTCTCTATCACCAAGCAGAACGCAACGGGTGTTCTTCCTGTCGACCTCCAGGAGCAATCTTCCACGGCACCCATCTACAATCTGGGAGGTCAGCAGCTTCAGCAGAAGCCCAAGAAGGGTGTGTACCTCCAGGGGAGCAAAAAGACTCTTTGATTCTCAGGCGTCCCTACTTTGCAGGACAGCATCGGCGATGGCAGCCTCCATTGCATCAGAAGCCATCGTACCCACCACATTGATATCTGCCTCTACAGGATGAGCTGATGTGGAGATTCCATAGATGGTGTCTCCGTCGAGCATGGTGCCTACAGGGCGTATGCAGCGTGCGAAGGCATTGCGAGCCATAGAGGCTACCTTCTGCATTTGGGCATTGTTGAATCCGGCATTGGTAATCACAGCTCCTATGGTGGTGTTGGTTCCAGGGAGGGGAGCTTGCATCGTGCGGAACAGCTCAGCGGCACTGTCAGCGTTGGACAATCCGGCTATTTTCTGTCCCTTTTGGTAAATGTCTCCCAACGCGTTCACGACCACCACAGCTCCCACCACCAGCTCGCCCAGTTGCAGGGCAGAGTATCCTATGCCACTCTTCTCTGCGCGTTCCATCCCCAGAATCTTCCCTACGGTGGCTCCTGTTCCAGCTCCTACATTTCCGCTCCTTGGATCATTGCCCTCCAGCGCTCTGCTGCAAGCCAAGTACCCCATCGCCTTGTTGGGACGAACAGACGCAGATCCATAGGAGAGATCGTAGATGTCGCTCTGCACCACAATGGGGACCAAGGCATAGCCTGTATCGTAACCTATCCCGTGTTGCTCCAGACATTCCATCACTCCTGTTGACGCCTCCAATCCGTAGGCTGATCCACCAGCCAGCACGAGTGCGTTGAGAGGTGTATTGTTACGCGTGGGATCAAGGACAGGAGTTTCGCGCGAAGCAGGTCCACCTCCGCTGATATCTACTCCAGCGGAGGCGGTATGGGGAAAGTAGAGGACTGTGACACCCGTCTTGGCATCATCGTCCTGAGCATTTCCCACCATCACGCCCTCGAGCGTGCTGAAAGGAACCCTTTTCAATTCGTGTTTCATGAGTCTATCCACAAAGATCAGAGATTCACATCTGCGTGAATCCTTCTGGTTTACTTCCACGTCAGGCTACGTCCTATCTGGTCATAGACGCTGGCCCAGTGGGCGCGACTCTCTGCATCAGGAGCAGAAGTGCTGGCCGCCTTTGCCTTCTTCTGGATCTGCTGCAAGGTGTAGAGTACGGCAGGTTGGATGGAGGTGTTGTTGTTGCCATAGGCCTGACGCAGATTGCGAAGCATCTCGTTCTGCAGGGCAATGCGATAGCGAGTCACTTTCTTGCGAGCGTCTGCCTCGCTGAAAATCAGTTTGGTCAGGTCGGTCAGATATTCTTGGGGAGAATAGAACTCGTTCAAGTGGTCCAGGCGATCCATCAGGTTGCTTACAGCGCGTACTCCCACATTGGTAGTGAGATTCTGAGGGTCGCGGCTGATGCGATTTGCATAGGACACTTCTTTCAGCCAGACGGGCTCATTCAGGAACTGGTCGTTCATGAACTTCAAGGCAGCCTTCTGTTTCTCCTTGGGTTGGGGCTCATAGACAGCTCCGCTTTGCGTCTTGGTTCGATAGGTAATGAGTGTGCCACCAATGTTGCGTGTCACGTGTCCGCAATATCGCATCAGCTGGTTTATAATGTGGTTGTACATGATGCGCAAGCTGTTTCCGTAGATGTCTTTTTCATCATCAGAAGTCCACGAGGGAAGATTCACGATCTCACGCTTCAGGTTCATGATTCCATAGGTGCTGGCTTTCATCGCATCATCACCTAAATCTTCACGCTGACGGCGTGGATCCCAGGTGCCTTCCATCGTTTCCCCATCTCCCCACCATAGGCGTGGATTCTCCTGGCTCTTTGCAGTCATGGGTTCCAGCAACTTGTGGTCCTCGTCTTCATTCTTCGCATCCAACATGGGAGTATAACCCCACTGGATTGCCCACATGTCGTAATCCCCAATGCGTGGGAAGATGCCTACGCGAGAGATGTTGTCCTCCGGCTGAGCCACATAATTGAAGCGCGCATAGTCCATGATGCTGGGAGTGTGACCGTTAGCTTCCACCCATGCTTTGCTGCGCAGGCTGTCCACAGGAACTGTGCTGCTGCTGCCAAAGTTGTGGCGGAGTCCTAGGGTGTGACCTACCTCGTGACTGGAAACGAAACGGATGAGTTGCCCCATCAGGTCAGTATCGTAGTTCATCTTCTGAGCTGCCTCATCGATGCTGCTGGCCTGTATCATGTACCAGTCGTGAACCAGACTCATCACGTTGTGGTACCAGCAGATATGACTTTCGAGGATTTCGCCAGAACGCGGGTCAGAGACGTGGGGACCATAGGCATTCTCGATGGGAGAAGCCAGATAGCGGATGCAACTGTATCGAGCATCCTCCATGCTCATGGTGGAATCGTTCTCAGGCCATTCGCGTGCCTGGATGGCATTCTTGAATCCAGCTTTCTCGAAGGCTTTCTGCCAATCCTCAACTCCCATGATCAGGTATTTGCGCCACTGCTTAGGCGTAGCAGGGTCGATATAATAAACGATGGGCTTGGCAGGCTCAACCAGTTCGCCTCGCCGCATCTTCTCCACGTCTTCAGGTCGAGGTTCCAAACGCCAGCGTGCGATGAAGGTTTTGTCCTGAACCCTCTGCTGCTCGTCTGTATAGTTGGTGAAACTCTCTGTGAAGTACCCAACACGTGGATCATAGTAACGTGGAATCATCGGCTTCTCTGGCAAGAGAATGAAGCTTATGTTGAGTCCGAAGGTAACCTTACCAGTAGCGCGTGCAGCTATCAGTGCTGAACCATTGCTTGCAAAAGTCTTAACGGTGCGGACCTCTGTGTTGAGAGGGAAGGATTTAATGTCTTCGATGAAGCTCATCTCTCCTATGAGGCCTTGCAACTCGTATTGCTTCTTGACAGCGAGAGGCAAGCCCAATGCTGGGTTGTCCTGATTGAAGAATCCACTCACTTTGATCTTATAGGCTCTATCCTTGTGGGACTCGATCTTGAAGGAACCAATGATGGGATTCTCGTTGCTGATGGTAATGGCCTTGTTGATGTTTTGTGTGCTGTCTGCCACGTTGATGAGTAGACGTGAGCGAAGCAACAACTGGTCATCTTTTCCCAATTCGAAATAGACGGTTTGCTCATTGAGCTGTTCGCCTCCAAACTTTCCACTGTTGGAGGGGGTAGATGTATAGCGTACTGTGGTCAGGAAATCGCGTCCAATCAAGCTGTCGCCAATCTCGAAGAACCATTCGTTCTTGAGTTTAGTCACATGGAACAAACCATTGCGGTCCACAGAGGGTTTCTCAACTTTTGCGCTGTCCTTGGGAGCCTCTTGCGTCTTCTTTTTCCTGCTCAGGAACTTCTTCTTGCCAGATTTGCTGTTCTTGCTTGAAGTCTGTTCAGTCTTGTTCTCTTTCTTCTCCTTTTTAGCTGATGCAGGCATTCCTGTCATGAGGGAACCTGCGAGTAATAGTACGAGATACTTTGTTTTCATATAATGTGTTGAATTAATTTGTTTCGTTGATATCGACAAAATTACGAAGATTTTCTTGAATAAGCATTTATGTGTGGCATTATTTGGATAAATATCCTGCCTGAGAGGCTTGTTTTGCAGGAAAAGTTGTAATTTTGCATTTACGATGAATAATGAATTTGAATTAACATCAGCATATAAGCCCACTGGAGACCAGCCTGAAGCCATCCGCCAACTCGTGGAAGGAGTGCAGAACAATATGCCAGCCCAGACGTTGCTGGGAGTGACAGGAAGTGGAAAGACGTTCACCATTGCTAACGTGATTGCCAGCGTGAATCGTCCCACGCTGATTCTCAGTCACAACAAGACGTTGGCAGCGCAGCTTTATGGCGAGATGAAGCAATTCTTCCCCAACAATGCAGTAGAGTACTACGTAAGTTACTACGATTACTACCAGCCTGAAGCCTATATCCCAAGTACGGATACTTACATCGAGAAGGATCTGGCTATCAATATGGAGATTGACAAACTGCGTCTGTCAGCCACCAGTGCTCTGCTGAGTGGTCGGCGTGATGTGATAGTTGTGAGCAGTGTGTCTTGCATTTATGGAATGGGGAATCCTGCCGCATTCTATGAGAACGTGATTGACCTGAGTGTGGGGCAGAGGATAGATCGAAATGTGCTTTTGCGGAAGTTGCTTGACAGCTTATATGTCAGGAACGACATAAGTCTGAATCGTGGTGAGGTGCGCGTAAAAGGAGACACAGTGGATATTGCTTTGGCATATAGCGACAACATACTGCGAGTGACTTTCTGGGGCGATGAGATAGAATCCTTGGAAGAAGTGGATTTCGTGACAATGGGACACGTGGCGGACTTCGATGAGTATCATGTGTATCCCGCCAACCTCTTCATGACGAGCCATGAGACGCAGGAATTGGCTATCCGCAAGATTGAGGATGACCTGCAGAAACAGGTTGCCTATTTTGAGGAGATCGGAAAGACGCTTGAGGCCAAACGTCTTCATGAGCGTGTCACTTATGACATAGAAATGATTCGTGAGCTGGGACATTGTTCTGGCATAGAGAATTATAGCCGCTATTTTGATGGACGAGAAGCTGGGACACGACCCTTCTGTTTGTTGGATTTTTTTCCAAAAGATTTCTTGATGGTGATTGATGAGAGTCACGTCTCTGTTCCACAGATCAGTGCGATGTATGGAGGCGATCAGGCACGCAAGAAGAATCTGGTGGAATATGGTTTCAGGTTGCCTGCAGCAAGAGATAATCGACCATTGAAATTCGAGGAGTTCCATGAGATGATCAATCAGGTCATCTATGTAAGTGCCACGCCTGCTGACTATGAACTCGCTGAGAGTGAAGGTGTAGTGGTGGAGCAGTTGATTCGTCCCACTGGATTGCTGGACCCTGTGATAGAAGTCCGTCCCACTGAGAATCAAGTGGATGATTTGATGGAAGAAATCCAATTGAGAATCGAGCGGGGTGAACGAACACTGGTGACAACCCTGACTAAGCGTATGGCGGAGGAATTGTCAGAATATTTACAGCAACATGGCATCAGCACAGCCTATATTCATAGCGATGTGGACACATTGGAGCGCGTGCAGATTATGGATGACCTTCGTGGAGGCAAATATGACGTGTTGGTTGGAGTGAATCTGTTGCGTGAGGGACTTGATCTTCCAGAGGTCTCTTTGGTGGCTATCCTGGATGCAGACAAGGAAGGTTTCCTGCGCAGCCATCGTTCATTGACTCAGACGGTAGGTAGAGCTGCCCGCAATTTGAATGGCAAATCTATCATGTATGCAGATACGATTACTGACTCTATGGCCAAGACTATTGCGGAAACAAACAGGCGAAGAGAAATCCAGTTGCATTACAACGAAGAACACAATATAACGCCTCACCAAATCCAGAAGGCTCGAACGATGGGCGACTTGGTTCAAGCCCAACAGCAGATAGGAGGCCAAAGGGCTTATGTAGACCCAGAACCTTATGTGAGCTTGGTGGCGGAACCTGTTTTGGAAGTGTTGTCTTCTGAGCAGTTGGCTAAGAAAATCAAGGAGGCACGTTCTCGTATGCAAGAGGCAGCCAGAAAGTTGGATTTCACAACAGCTGCATTGTTGAGAGATGAGTTGATTAGGATGGAAACCATGCAGAAATCCCAATAAAATTCGTTAAAAAAGGGGTCTTTGGCAAAAAATATAGAGCTGGAATGATGAAGTGTGACTGATTTTTTGTACTTTTGCACCCTGTTATGCGCATAAGTACAAGAATATACATTCTTCTGTCTCTATTCGTGTCCGTCTTGCTGAGCAGTTGTGGTGAATACAACCGATTGCAGAAGACGAGTGACTACGAGTATAAGTACGAGGCTGCCAAAGCTTATTTCATGGAGGGGCGCTATACGCGTGCCAGCCAGCTTTTTGGCGACCTGTTGGCTTCTCTCAAGGGGACTGCTTATGGCGAAGAGAGTCTGTATCTGCTTGCGATGAGCAACTATAATGCTAAAGACTATGAGTCAGCATCCGCTTATTTCCGCAAGTACTATCAGAGTTATCCCAAAGGCATTTACGTGGAGTATGCCAGATACTATAGTGGTCTTTCTCTCTATCACGAGACGCCAGATCCCCGCTTGGACCAGAGCAACACCATGGAGGCCATCAATGAGTTGCAGAATTTCCTTGATCTCTATCCTTATACCAGTTTGAAGGAACAGACTCAGGAGATGATTTATCAGTTGCAGGATAAGTTGGTGGAAAAGGAATATTTGTCTGCCAAGTTGTATTATGACCTTGGAACCTATATGGGTAACAGCCTTTATGGAGGAAGCAACTATGAGGCATGCGTAGTAACGGCTGAGAATGCGTTGAAAGATTTTCCTTTTGCAACGGCAAGCCGTCGCGAGGAACTTTCCATTCTTATGCTGAAAGCCAAATATGAACTGGCTCGTCAGAGTGTAGAAGAGAAGCGAATTACACGTTATCGTGATGTGGTTGATGAGTATTATGCTTTCGTCAATGATTACCCTGAGAGCAAGTATCTGAAGGAAGCTCAGAAAATTTTCAACGACGCTGAGAACATCGTGAAGAAAAAGAACATCAGTTTGGAAGAAGATTAAGAATATAAATACAAAACGAAAAGGAATATTATGGATTACAAGAAATCAAATGCGCCTACCAATACGGTAACTCGTAACGTAATGGATTTGTGTGATGATACAGATAACATCTACGAGAGTGTGGTTGTCATTGGTAAGCGTGCCAATCAGATTTCATCAGAAATCAAGAATGAACTCAGCAAGAAGCTGCAGGAGTTTGCCAGTGTGACGGATAATCTGGATGAGGTTTTTGAGAATCGCGAGCAGATAGAAATCAGCCGTTATTACGAGAAGCTGCCCAAACCAACCCTGATGGCAACTCAGGAGTTCATCAATGGGAAAATTTATTATCGCAATCCTGCTAAGGATGGTAACCCATTGGATTAAGCAATGATTCAGCGTATTCAGACCGTCTATTTGATGCTGGCATTCGTCCTTTGTGTCGTATGCATGTGTGTGAGTGTCGGTCATTTCTATACTGAAGAAGGTGAACGTGTGGGGGATTTGTATAACCTTTGGGTTCACTTGGCTGATGGACATCGCTCTCTCAAACCGTGGGCTTTGTTTGTACTATTGCTGATTCCATCCACTTTGACCTTCTTCTCTATTTTCATGTTTCGCCGCAGAGCAGCCCAAATGCGCATGTGTGTGTTCAACATGATCCTTTTGGTAGGATGGTATATATGTTATGGCGTGTTTGCCTACATATTAGGTGGCGTTTTCGAGGCTCATTTCCGTCCTTCCATCATGGCAGCAATCCCCTTTGCCAGTATAATATTTCTATATTTGGCTTTCAGAGGAATCATGAAAGATGAGATGTTGGTCCGCTCGTTGGACCGTCTTCGTCCTTAGATTCCTTTTGTCTTGATGATATCGAACATATAGGAAAGTTTAGCAATAATGGCACCGTTGGCACTTCGTCCAAAGGTGTCTCTTTTGCTATTGTGGTAGATGTCACTTAGCCCATAGTAGTATCGTCCTTCCAGAATGAAGTGATGGCCGCTGCGGGTGCTGACATCCATTCCCAATCCACCAGTTAATCCGTATTCGAATTTCTTCTCCACTGGCATATCGTACTGTTCCACAATGTGGTTAGGACGGAGATATAGCGTGTGGTCGCTCCATTCGCCTCCACGCTTCTCTCTTTCTCCTATGCAGAAACCTATTTGGGGACCTATGACCAGGAACCCCTTTACTCCTCCGCGTTCCTTGCCGAATCCCAGATTGGCCAATAAAGGTACCTGCACATAATCCATTGTGCGGTTGTAGGTGTCAGTACTTGTCTCGATGAGTTCATCCCATCCCAACTGCATGTAGTTGACTTCTGCCTGCAGGGCACATAGGCAAGAGAAATATTTCTCGCAGACATAGCGGGCAGAGAAGCCAAAGCCCAACCCTTGATGGAAGTTCTGCTTGATGGTAGGATTGAAAGATATTTTGTTCAAGGCGAAATCCCCATTGAAACCAATTGCCAGGTCGTTGCGTGCTTCGCCCACTTGTCCCTTGACTAGCGTGGGGAAGAGTACACATATTATAATGAAAGGGATGAGACGCCTCATTGCATTATTTCAATCTCTTGTTCTGGCTTGTAGTGGATCAGTATCACAGCACGATTCAGGAACGCATTGCCTTCTCCGTTTCGTTGGAAATTGAATGTGTGCTGAAAAGGAAAATAATTCAGTTCGCCCTGATGCTCCTCAAAGGTGTCGCCCAGTCGTGCCAATCCGTTCATGAAGTAATATCCCAAATCGAAGCCCATCATGCCGTAGCGAGGATAGGATACAATCATAGGTCGCTTGAAATTGTTCATGAAGTTGCGTTCAAATGTGCTTGTCCTTTCCTGAAGGGGATTCCGATAATAAGAGCTGTAAATGTATGTGTCGTAGGTATAGAAGTCCTTCAGCAAGGTTCCTGTGTAGGTTTGCCATTCAGGGTATCCAATCATGGATATCTTGTATTGGATATGATTCTGCTGAAAGTTGCGCAGTTTGGCAAAGAACACATTCAGGGTTTTGATGCTTGTGTTGTCTGGCACGATGCAGTTTGTTTTGAACTGATTCAGGGATGATTCGATTGCGAAGTCATCTCCATCGATAGACATCGTACGTGGAGAGATGCCTTTGTGACCAAGTTCCTGGCGCAATACAGCAATCATGTTGGCTCCTCGATCATCAGCTTTCTCCGTCTCCAGAATGACGAAGTTGTTGTTTTCAAATTTCTTGCTTATCAGCATAGACGCACCTTGCTGGGTGAGTGAACTGGTTGGAGTGGCTAAATAAAGAAGAGGATGGCCTGCCGTATCTGTATTGGGAGCAGAGAAGGGTAGCACTAGTCGTATGTTGTGGTCTGTGCAGTAGGTGATTAATGAAGGCGTTTGGGCTTGGTCAGCTGGCCCTATGATGACGTTCATCTGGGTTAAGTCGTTGTTCCTGAGCAACGATTGCATCTCCTGGGCAGTGGAGCCTGTGTGAAAGGCGTAGATGTCGACATTGATGCCTTGACGTTTCACACTATCGGCTGCCATCAGGAGTCCCTGATAGAATTCCACGAATTTGGCGCCACGATCGCTATTTTCCTCAAAGGGGAGCAATACAGCCAGTCTGATTGTACTGTAGAACTTTACGACAGTTGGGGTGGGAGTGACTTCCTTCTCAGAAGTCTCTTCAATCTCTACGACAGGTTTGGGTATGGTGATTAGAGTTCCCTTCTTTATCTTGTTCTTTCTCCTGATTTTAATGTCAGGGTTGGCTTGTTTCAGTTGCTCAGGGGTAATCCCATAGGTTTCCGCAATGGATTGGAGGGTTTCACCCTTTTTTACCTGATGCCAATTCTGAAGGATATCCAGTGTTCTCTGTCCCCAAATAGAGACAGGAATTGCAAGCAAAAGTATGACAAATAATCGTTTCATGTGTGCAAAGGTAACATTTTTTTTCTGTCCTTAAATTCTTTTTGCATTATAAATGAGGTTTCTCTCAGATAAATTTTCTAAATTTGCATAAATATTGTATGGTCATGAAGAAAATATTGACAGTTTTAGCGTTGATTTCCTCCATATCTCTATGGGCTCAGGATGATGAGTTCCCTTCTGTTAATCCCACTGCAGTGTATGTTACCTTCGATGGAGAAGAAGTCACAGAATTGGAAGGTTCCCAAAGTGCTCCTTTGAAGGCTCATTTCTATGCGAATCCCCAAAATGTGGGTCAATATTCAGCTCGCTATGAATGGAAAATATGGAAAGAGGGTGAGGAGGATAACCTGTTGGTTCATCGTTTTGAGGAAGAAATTGAATATACGTTTGCCGAATATGGCTCCTTCCGTGTACAGCTTTATGCGACCTTCGTATTAGGCAATGACACGATTCCCTACCCTCAGGAAGGTGAGGAGAATCCTATCCAGATCAGTATCAGTGAGAGTAAGCTGGATTTCCCCAATGCTTTCTCACCCAATGGCGATGATTGGAACGAGAAGCTCATGGCTAAAGAGGGCTGGCAAAGTATTGTATCCTTCGAGGCTGCTGTTTTCAATCGATGGGGTACCAAGATATTTTCTTGGAATGATCCTGCTGATGGGTGGGATGGCAAATGGCATGGCAAGTATGTCAAGGATGGCGTTTATTTCCTGGTTGTCAATGCCGTAGGATCTGAAGGACGCAAGTACCATATCAAGAAGACGATAACAGTTTTAACAGGTCACAACGGTCCATCCAAATCAGAAGAAGGGGAGACGGGGACGGATGAGTAGCGCAGGCGAAACGGTCACCATATTGGGTGCCCGCGTTCACAATCTGAAGAATATTGATGTAGAGATACCACGATGCTCGCTTACAGTCATCACAGGCTTGAGTGGCAGCGGAAAGTCTTCGTTGGCTTTTGATACCATCTTCGCGGAAGGACAACGTCGTTACATCGAGACATTCAGTGCGTATGCGCGAAATTTTCTGGGCAATCTGGAGCGTCCTGATGTGGATATGATCTCAGGTCTGTCCCCTGTCATCAGTATCGAGCAGAAAACCACGAACAAGAATCCCCGTTCTACAGTAGGGACAAGCACAGAGATTTATGATTTCTTCCGTCTCCTCTATGCCCGTGTGGGTGAGGCATTCTCTTATGTCACAGGTGAAAGGATGGTAAAGTATACTGAGGAGCAGATTCTGGATCTTCTCCTCAAGGACTTCATGGGCAAAAAGATTTATTTGTTGGCTCCTCTCATCAAGAATCGCAAGGGTCACTATAAGGAACTCTTCGACACCATACGTCGCAAGGGCTATCTTTATGTACGCGTGGATGGTGTCATTCAGGAGATCGTTGCAGGCATGAAGGTGGATCGCTACAAGAATCATGATATTGAGGTCGTTGTGGACCGTCTTGTCATTCAGGAAAGAGAGGACAAACGTCTCGTCCAAAGCATCTCCACAACCATGAAACAAGGTGATGGAGAGATGCTTGTCTATGATTTCGACACCAATGAGGTTCGCCATTACAGCAAACGCCTGATGTGTCCCACCAGTGGAATCAGCTACAGCGATCCTGCCCCTCACGATTTCTCCTTCAACAGCCCTCGTGGCGCTTGCCCTCGTTGCAAGGGCTTGGGTTATGTCAGTCTGATTGATGTGGATAAGGTGATTCCTGACCGTTCGCTGAGCGTCAAAGAGGGCGGAATCGCACCGTTAGGGAAATCGCGCCAAGCCATGATCTTTTGGGAGATACAGGCCATCCTTCAGAATTATGGATGTGATCTCGACACTCCTCTTTCTCAGGTCCCAGACGATGCCATCGACGAGATCATCAATGGCTCTACTGAGCGATTGCGTATTCCCTCAGAGATAACTCATACTTCCAATGATTATTATATAGTATACGAGGGATTGGTCAAGTTCATTCAGCAGATGCAGGATTCTGAAGTCAGTGCTTCTGCTCAGAAATGGATCGATCAGTTCAGCCGTACTGCAGAGTGCCCTGAGTGTCATGGCAAGCGGCTCAACAAGCAAGCTTTGAATTTCCGTATTGCTGACAAGAACATCGCTGAGGTGGCAGAGATGGATTTGAGTGAGCTTTATGGGTGGTTGCAGAAACTTGATGATGTACTGACGGAGCGGCAGCGCAAGATTGCACCAGAGATTCTCAAGGAGATACGCACTCGTTTGAGTTTTCTCCTCGATGTGGGATTGGATTATCTTTCCCTAAGCCGTTCTTCGATGAGTCTTTCTGGAGGTGAGAGCCAGCGCATCCGTTTAGCCACCCAGATTGGCAGCCAGTTGGTCAATGTTCTCTATATCCTCGACGAGCCAAGCATAGGCCTCCATCAACGTGACAATATCCGTCTGATCAACACGCTTAAGGCCCTGCGTGATACAGGAAATACCATCATTGTTGTCGAGCACGACCAGGAGATGATGGAGAATGCTGATTACATCGTTGACATAGGTCCCATGGCAGGTCGTCGTGGCGGTGAGGTGGTATTCCAGGGCACCTACAAGAACATGCTGAAAAAGGATACTTTGACCAGCAAGTATCTCAAGGGTACACTGAAGATAGAAGTTCCTGCTGAGCGTCGCAAAGGCAATGGGAAGAGCATCTTCCTGCATGGAGCCCATGGGAACAATCTCAGGAACGTGGATGTGGAGTTTCCTCTTGGGACACTTATCTGTGTGACAGGTGTAAGTGGAAGTGGAAAGAGTACCTTGGTCAATGATACCCTTCAACCCATTCTCAGCCAGCATTTCTATCGCTCTTTGCGTGATCCTCTCCCTTACGGCAGTATCGAGGGATTGGGCAATATCGACAAGGTTGTCAATGTGGATCAGTCTCCCCTGGGCCGCACACCCCGTTCTAATCCAGCTACTTACACGGGTGTCTTCAATGATATCCGTTCTCTCTTTGTAGAGCTTCCAGAGGCTAGGATTCGTGGTTATAAGCCTGGGCGATTCTCTTTCAACGTGAAGGGAGGCAGATGTGAGGCATGCAGCGGTAACGGCTATAAAACCATCGAGATGAATTTCCTTCCTGATGTGTATGTCCCTTGTGAGGAATGTCAAGGCAAACGATACAACCGCGAGACACTCGAGGTGCGTTTTCGTGGCAAGAGCATTGCGGATGTGCTCGATATGACCATCAATCAGGCAGTAGAATTCTTCGAGAACCAGCCTGTTATTCTTAATAAGATTAAGGTCCTGCAAGATATTGGATTGGGCTATATAAAACTGGGCCAGTCCAGCACTACACTCTCTGGAGGTGAGAGCCAGCGTGTCAAGTTGGCTACTGAACTCAGCAAAAGGGAGACAGGCAAAACGCTTTACATCCTCGATGAGCCAACCACAGGACTTCATTTCGAGGATATCCGTGTCTTGCTGAATGTGCTCAATCGTCTGGTAGATCGTGGCAACACGGTGATTGTCATCGAGCACAATCTGGATGTTGTGAAATGTGCGGATTGGATCATCGACATGGGGCCAGACGGCGGACGGAGAGGGGGAAAACTGATTTTCGAGGGCACACCTGAGCAATTGGTGGCCAGCAAAAAGGGCTATACTGCAAAATACCTCAAAAAAATACTCAAATGAAACTGACGCCCCTCTCTCTTCTCCCTCTGACTGCCTTGGCAACTCAGGCGCAGCAGCGTCCCAACATTGTATATATAATGTCCGACGACCATACGGCTCAGATGCTTTCTGCCTATGGCAACAGTCCCATTCAGACACCCAACATGGACCGCATTGCTCAGGAAGGCGTCATCTTTCATCGCAGTTTCGTGGCCAACAGCCTTTCTGGTCCCAGTCGAGCATGTATGCTGACGGGTAAGCACAGCCATAAGAATGGGTTCACCAACAATGAGCATGGCATATTTGATGGCAGTCAGCAGACATTACCTAAACTGATGCAGCAAGCAGGCTACCAGACAGCCTTAATCGGAAAATGGCATCTGGTAAGCCAACCCACTGGTTTCGACCATTATGACATTCTGGTAGGGCAGGGCGAGTATTACAATCCTACCTTCATCCATCAGGATGGGACACGCAGCAAGGAGGAAGGATATTGCACCAACGTCATTACAGACAAGGCCATCGACTGGATTGAGCATCGCGACCAGGACAAGCCATTCATTCTCTTCGTGCACCACAAGGCATGCCATCGCGACTGGTTGCCTGAGCTGAAATACCTGCGTGAGTACGAAGACCAGACTTTCCCCTTGCCATCCAATTTCTGGGACCAGTGGGAAGGCAGGTTGGCTGCTCAGCAGCAGGAGATGACGATTGCCAGTCCTCACGACATGGACATCATCTACGACACGAAGATGTATCTGCCAGGAGATTCTTCGCGTCTCAGTGGTTCCTATGTCAGTCTGGTGGAGCGTCTCGACGAGAAGCGCAAGAAGGAGTATTGGACTTTCTATGATAGTTTGTCCTGCGATTTCAAGCGTCGCCATCTTGAGGGCAAGGATCTGGTCGAGTACAAGTTCCAGCGCTATATGCGTGATTACGCTAAGGTCACCAGGAGCCTCGATGACAATGTGGGGCGCCTGATGGATTACTTGCGTCAGGTTGGCTTGCTCGACAACACGCTCTTCGTCTACACCAGCGACCAGGGTTTTTATATGGGTGAGCACGGATGGTTCGACAAGCGCTTCATGTACGAGGAAAGTCTCAACACTCCTCTCCTCATGCGTTTGCCAGAGGGACTGAAACGGAGGGGTGTGGTGGACGAGATGGTCCAGAACATTGATTATGCCCCTACGTTCCTTGATTTGGCTGGTGCGCCTATTCCCCAGGACCTGCAGGGCGAGAGTCTGCTCCCTCTGTTGCGCGAGGAGCAGGGACCCAAGAAATGGCGCGATGCCATCTATTATCATTTCTATGAATACCCAGCAGAACACATGGTGAAACGTCATTATGGAATCCGTACTGAACGCTACAAACTCATCCATTTCTACAATGACATAGACGCATGGGAACTCTATGATCTGCAAACTGACCCTCAGGAGATGCACAACATCTATGGGCAGGAAGGGACGGAGAAGATTACTCGTCAGCTCATGAAACGTCTCCATAGACTCGAGAGGCAGTACGATGTGCCTTCTTTGTAGTTTTTTCTTTCGAGATTAAAGCTATTTGAATTAAATATTGTAAATTTGCAGAAAATAGCTTGGGAGAGTAATAGAAAAAGGGTTCTGTTCTCTTTCCTGAAAAAAAAGGATTTTAAACCTGACTAAAAGACATTTTGTGCAAGCAAAACAATTTATAAACACTAAAAAGCATACTCCCATGAAACATTCTCTTCTGTCATTTGTTCTAGCCTTCGCAATCACGGCTGTTGCGTTGGCATCCTGTTCTGAGGTTACTCCTCCTGAACCTTACGGACCTGTTCCTACAGCCAGGCAGCTGGCTTGGCATGAGACGGAATATTATGCCTTTGTGCATTTCACCACCACTACTTTCCGCGATGTGGAGTGGGGGTATGGCGATGCAGATCCTGATGAGTTCCAACCTGCGAAATACAATCCCGCCCAGTGGGTAGAGGTCATGAAGGCTGCTGGAATGAAGGGAGTTATCCTGACCGCCAAGCATCACGATGGATTCTGCCTGTGGCCCAGCAAACTCACAGACTACAGTGTGGCTCACAGTTCATGGAAAGACGGCAAGGGCGATGTGGTGGGTGACCTGGCCAAAGAAGCCCAGCGCGTAGGTCTGAAGTTTGGAGTCTATCTCTCGCCTTGGGACCGTCATGATTTGCGTTATGGCACGCCTGATTACATCGACTATTACAGAGGTCAGCTGCGCGAGTTGCTTACCCAGTACGGCCCTATCTTCGAGGTTTGGGAAGATGGAGCAAACGGTGGGGACGGTTACTATGGTGGCCTGTGCGAGAAGCGTCAGATTCAGCCTGGCTATTACGATTGGGGAAACACCTCTGCACTCATCCGCGAATTGCAGCCTGACTGCATCATCTGGGGGAATGGACCTGATGCGCGATGGTGTGGCAACGAGAGTGGATGGATGAAGGAACCCAACTGGGCTGTGGCTGACGTCGAGGGCGAAGCGATGTGGCATCCTGCTGAAGTGGATGTGAGTATCCGTCCAGGCTGGTTCTACCACGCTTCTGAGGATGACAAGGTGAAGAGCCTGGATCATCTGATGAAGATTTATTATGAGTCGGTAGGGCGTGGTGCGAACCTTATCCTGAACATTCCGCCCAACAAAGAGGGCCTCATTCATCCTGTTGATTCAGCACGTCTTGTGGAGTTTGGACAGGCGCTGGAACGTGAGTTCAGCCAACCGCTCAGCAAGTCTGGCGTAAAGAAGTTCGAGGCTTCAAACGAGCGTGGCGGAAGCCGCAAGTTTGGTGCCCGTCGAGTGATGGATGGCGATAAAGCGACCTATTGGGCCACGGATGACAGCATTCAGCAGGCTTCGATGACGATGATCCTGAAGAAGCCTGAGCGCCTTTATGCCATGCGGCTCAGGGAGCCGATACAATTGGGACAAAGGATAGAGTCATTCAGCGTTGAAGCTCTCAATGGTTCTGATGAATGGCAGACTGTGGCTGAGGGTACGACCATCGGACCGCAACACCTCATGCGACTGCCGGATATGGAGGCTTCAGCTCTTCGTGTGACAGTACAGAGCAGCAAAGCCTGCCCCCTGCTGAGTGAAGTGCAACTTTTCCTGCCTCCAAAGGAATAGACAATAATATGTAATTGTAAAATATGTAAGTTTCTGAAGTTGTTAAGCAGTCTGTAGTTAAGTAGTTAAGCCGATAGTTCTGTCTGGGTGAAAACGCTTTGCACATAGTATTGGCTTAACTGCAAAAGAAACATAACAAGCAAAACATAGATAAATAGATATGAAACGCCTTTTGCCTTTTTTGCTTTTGCTTTTGCCCATAAGTGTCTCAGCAGAAACGTTGCAACAGAAAATAGCGGCTTTGCCCGTTTTCGATGAGCTTGCTTCCACAAAGACTCCTTTCGACTGGCTCCTGACGCCAGAGCAGTCTTCTACTGGAGTCTATCGGTCAGCGGATGGGAAAAGTATCATTCTTGCCAATGCGATGGTGTGGCGCACGTTTCGTCTCTTCCCCAACCTTGCCACCACTGATTATGTGAATCGGATGACAGGCGAGAGGATGCTGCGCGCAGTAGGTTCTGAGGGAACTCTTGCCATCGATGGGAAGAACTATGGGATAGGCGGCCTGCAGGGGCAGGAGGAACGAGGCTATCTGCTGGAGGACTGGATTGAGAAGATGACGTCTGCCGACAGCTCTTTTGTGGTGGAGGATTTCGATGTGCAACCCATCCCTTTACGTATTCCTTGGAAACGGACGCGCTGGGCTCTCAACACGGAAGATCCCCAGGGCAAGGAGATTGTCTTCACCCTGCGAGGCTTTGGAGAGCTGAGCGAGGTGAGAGTGCGCGTCCATGTTGGCTTGTTCGACCATCTTCCTGTCATCCAGAAGAACTTCGAGGTCATCAATCAGTCATCTCGCACTATCAACGTCGATGCTTTCAAGTTGGAACAGCTGGCTTTCTTTGAGCCAGAGTCTCAGTCAGGAATGCCCAAGGATGGCTTCAGGCTGCCCAACATCCACATCGAGAGTGACTATCAGTGCAGTGGAAGTTTCACAGAGCGCGAGACGGACATCACGGAGCATTGGAGGAAGGACCCCAAGTACACGTCGCAGCGCAATTACGGACTGAACACGCCCTGCATCCTGGAGGTTGCTCCTGATGTCGGCCCTGACCAGAGCATCCCCTCTGGCGCTTCCTTCCGCTCCTTCACGGTTTTCGAGATGCCGTTCGACAGCTACGACCGCGAGCGCAAGGGACTCTTCACGCGCCGCTTCTATACTGCCTTGGCTCCCTGGACTACCCAGAATCCTATCTTCCTGCATCTTACCTCCACTGACCCCTTTGTGGTGAGGCAGGCTGTCGACCAGTGTGCCCAGACGGGTTACGAGATGATCATCATCTCCTTTGGCAGCGGACTCAACATGGAGGACATTTCCGAGGAGAATATCCAGCGATACAAGCAATTGGTGGACTACGCCCATTCCAAAGGCATCGAGATGGGGTGCTATTCGTTGCTGGCAAGCCGTTCTGTCAGTCCTGAGGTGGACGTCATCAGCGCCAAGACGGGGAAGCCTGGTGGAGCCACGTTTGGAAGCTGTCCATGCCTCTGCAGCGATTGGGGAGAGGAGTATTTCACGAAACTCACCACCTTCCTGGAGCGTACTGGCATGAGTTGCCTGGAGCACGATGGGTCTTATCCTGGCGACTTCTGTGCCTCCGTCACCCACAGCCACCACAAGGGGCTGAAGGACTCCCAGTGGAACCAGTTCCATCGGATAGCGGATTTCTATCACCATCTTTCCAGTCAGGGCGTTTACATGAACGTGCCTGATTTCTATCTCATGAACGGTACGACCAAGACGTCCGTAGGATACAGGGAGGTCAATTGGTCCCTGCCTCGAGAACGTCAGCTCATCCACTCCCGTCAGCTTCTCTATGACTGCACGTGGGAGAACCCTTCAGGAGCGATGTGGAGTTTTGTGCCTCTCGTGCAGTATCATGGTGGAGGCGCTGCAGCCACTCTGGAGCCTTTGAACGAGCATCTCTACGAGTACAGGACCCACATGGTGCAGAACTATGGTACAGGCATCCAAGCCTGTTATCGGGGGCCGCGCCTCTATGACACAGAGGAAACGAAGCTGATGGTCACTGAGGTCATCGGCTGGTATAAGAAATACCGTCGTATCCTGAACAGCGATATCATTCACCTGCGCAAGCCTGATGCTCGCGACTGGGATGGCATCATGCACGTCAATCCTAAGGAGAAGGAACGGGCGCTGGCCATGCTCTACAATCCGCTCAGCGAGGACATTACCAGAGAAATCACTCTGCCTCTCTACTACACGGGCTTGACCCACAAGGCCCGTATTCGTGAGCAGGAGGGCAAAGCGAAGACATACAAGTTGGACAACTCGAGGTCGGTCCGCCTGACAGTACGCATTCCTGCCCGCGGCTTTACGTGGCTTGTTGTTGAATAGAATCTTGGCTTAGAGGGGTTTCAGCGTGTTCCATCTGCAGCAGGAAAGCTTTCTTCCCGATGCCGCCGGCATAGCCTGTCAGTGAGCCGTTTGAGCCGATGATGCGGTGGCAGGGGATGATGAGCGAGATGCTGTTGTGGCCAACGGCTCCTCCGACAGCTTGGGCTCCCTTGCAGTTGAGGCGATGGGCAATGTCGCCATACGTCATCGTTTGGCCAAAGGGAATTTCCATCAGCAGCTGCCAGACTTTCTTGCGGAAAGGGGAAGTGCGCATCAAGAGTGCTGGAGTGAAATCTGGAGCCTTGCCGCTGAAGTATATGTCGAGCCATTGCCGTGTCTGGTCGAACACAGCCAGGTCTGGATGTTCCTCATGCTCCTCAGCCAGCGTGTCGGCAAAATACTTCTGTCCGTCGAACCAGAGGCCAACGAGCGCCGTTCCGTCTGAGGCCATCGTGATGCCGCCAAGAGGCGAGTCGTAGTGTGCCGTGTAGTCCATCTTCGCTGTTTTTGTTTGTATCTTCTTCCTGCTTCATGTTCTTCTCCCTCTCTCATCTGAATGTTTGCGGGAAATCAACGTGTCGAATCGTGGGTTTCAACGTGTTGCCTTCTCTCTTTCAACACGTTGCGCCGATGTGAAGAACGGGTAATGTGCTGGCTTTGACCGAGAAAAGGTGTTTTTGTCTGTTCGTTTTATTATAATGTAAAGATTTTTCTTATACAATTCAAGAAAATTTAGTACTAATCTTTGTTTTGACGGCGTAACGACGTAACGACGTATCATTTCGTTTTTCACTTTTTGTTTCGTAGAGAGTGGGATTATTTTTTATATTATATATTATATATAAATAATATTTATATATAATATATAATATAAAGGTAATTTTCACATCTTTTTTCTTATTTTCAATTTTTGCAAATGTTACGTCGTTACGTCGTTACGTCGTTACGCCGTGCACTGTGATGGGTACCTATTCGTAGTGCCTGATTCTGACGTCAATGCCTTCGTTCTTGAGTTGCGAGGGAACGGAACTCACGTCAGTCTGGCCGTAGTGGTAGGGGAACATCACCTTTGGCTTGACCACCTTGGCAGCCTTTACCAGCTGGTCAGTTGTCATCGTATAAGGTTGGTTGCAGGGCAGGAAAGCGATGTCGATGTTCTGGATGTTCTCCATTTCAGGAATGTCCTCCGTGTCGCCTGCGATGTAGATTCTCAGACCGTCGATGGTCAGGACGTAGCCGTTGTCGCGTCCCTTCGGATGGAACTGGAGGTGTCCTTCCGTCGTGTTGTATGCAGGCACAGCCTCCACAGTGAATCCTTCCGCTATTTCTGCCTTATCGCCGTTTGTCATGACTTTTACCTTGGGCAGGGCGCCATCCGCCTTGGTTGCGCTGAACATCTCGGCACACCGCTTGTTGGTAATCAGCTGGGTGTTCTCGCTGGAGAGGAGTTTCAGGGTTGCCTCGTCGTAATGGTCGGCATGCTCGTGAGTCACGAAGATGTAGTCGGCTTTGGGCATGGAGGCGTAGTCCACCGTCCTGTCCCTGAGTTTTGCTACAGGGTCGATCTCTATCTCTTTTCCATCGTATTCTATGCGTATGCAGGCGTGCATGAGGGCGTGGAACCTGATGGCCTTTCCGCTTTGTGTCTTGAACGTGTCAGTCTCGTAGCTTGCTGTGGTGACAGGCAGTCCTGCTTCTTTCCAGGCGATGATGCCGCCCTTGAGATTCACGCATTGGAACCCTTCGGCAGCCAGTCTGCCAGCAGCGTCTGCTGAGCGTCTGCCACTTCTGCAGTAGACAGCTATCTTCTTCTCGGCAGGGAGGGCAGCCTTAGCCTTCTCGATGAAGTCGTCCTGCGCCTGGTCGATGTTGATGGCGCCTTCGATATGCCCTTCGTTGAACTCGTCAATGGTGCGGACGTCCAAGAGTACGACGTTGGGGTCCTCAATCAACTCAGAGAAGCCTTTTACCTCGGCATCCTCGAAATTCTGTTGGCCACAGGCACTCGTCAGGCCAATGGCAGCCAATAAGCAAGTGAATATCTTCCTCATGTTATGTTGTATAATGATGTTGGTTTGTTTTTCCCCTTTTTTGAGATACTTCTGGAGCTGCTTCCGAGAGTTGAACTCGGGACCTCATCCTTACCAAGGATGCGCTCTACCACTGAGCTAAAGCAGCAACACGTCAAAGAACGACTGCAAATGTACAACTTTTTCTCGAACAGGCAAAGATTTCGCCTCTTTTTTGTGGGAAATTTGGAAGTTTCATTTTTTTTTCGTAACTTTGCATACAAGAAGAACAAATCAAGAATGTTTGGCTTTATGAATAGATTCTTTATCCTTCTGGCGTTTCTTTGCGCCGTGTTTCCTGCCCAGTCTCAGCAGCAGCGTGACTTCTGCGTGAAAGGTGTCTCGAAGTTCCGTCCGCAGCACACCCTGACGCTGTGGTACGATGAGCCTGCCACGCTGACCAACGCTGAGAACATCTGGATGGAATACTCCCTGCCCATCGGAAACGGGCAGTTGGGGGCCAGCCTGTTTGGAGGCATCGCAAAGGACGAGATACAGTTCAACGAGAAGACGCTCTGGACGGGTGGTCCCAACGATATGGGCAGCTATGGGCAGTACAAGAACTTTGGCTCCGTCTATGTGGAGGACCTTTCTGGCGACATTGGATACTCTGAGGACAATGGGGCTCGCGACTACGTGCGTTACCTGGATTTGGAGACGGGCATTGGAGGCGTCGACTACAGAAGCGCTTCCACGCGATACTCGCGCCGCTACCTGACATCCTATCCAGACAATGCCGTGGTAGCCTTGTATCAGGCCAAAGGCAAGCGGAAGCTGCACCTGCGCTTCTCGATGGTGCCAGGCGAGGATCTGGGCGTCAGCGAGGCTGCGTATGAGGCAGAGGGAACGGGCTCCTTCAGCGGGAAGCTGACAACGGTCTCCTTTGCGGCAAGGTTCCGCGTGGTCCCCACGGGTCAGAAGGCTTCTGTCAGGAAAACGGATAAAGGCATCGAGGTTGAAGGTGCGGATGAGGTGAAACTGGTCCTGATAGGTGCCACGAATTTCGACATCAGCCAACTCTCGTGCGTGTCGCCCACGATGGACGTGAAGAAGGAAGTGAAGGATAGGGTGGAGAAAGTGGCTGCCAAGCCCTGGAGCGATATCCAGAGAGACCACCTCGCAGACTTCTGCCCCTTCATGGAAAGGGTGGACCTGCAGCTGGGCAAGGCTGCCTCGAGCCTCCCCACGGACGACCTGATAGACTTCTACAACGATGAGCAGAAGAACCTGACAGGCACGGAACCAGAGGCACTCTTCCTGGAGCAACTGTATTTCTCCTATGGCCGCTACCTGGAGATCAGCAGCAGCCGTGGAGTGGACTTGCCAAGCAACCTGCAGGGAATCTGGAACAACATGAGTCATGCCCCTTGGAATTCGGATATCCACAGCAACATCAATGTGCAGATGAACTATTGGCCCGCTGAGCCGACCAATCTCTCAGAGCTTCATCTCTGCTACCTTAATTATATTATCACGATGGCCCAGCGTGACAACTGGAAGAAGGCTGCCACAAGCTATGGCAGCACGTCGACAGGCTGGACTTGCTTCACGGAGAACAACATCTTTGGCGGAATGAGCACTTGGGGTGCCAATTACTTCGTGGCCAATGCGTGGTACTGCAGTCACCTGTGGCAACATTACCGCTACACGTTGGACACGGCTTTCCTGCAACGTGCCTTCCCTGTCTTGTGGAATTGTGCAGAATTCTGGATGGAGCGCTTGATTGCCGATCGAGGTTGCGAGGAGCTCAACATCCAGCCAGACGGAAGTTATGTGGCACCTGACGAGTTCTCGCCAGAGCAGGGTGACCATCCCAGCGAGGACGGCACGGCTCACGCACAGCAACTGATTTACGCCCTCTTCAAGAGCGTTCGCCAGAGTATCGATATCTTGGGACTGCAAGTGTGCGGCCTGACGAATACGGACGTGGCGAGGCTGGATGACTATCTTGCCAAGACTGACCAAGGACTTCATACGGAGGTCTACACAGCGAATACGGAGAAGCATCAGGCTTGGACCAACCCCAGGAATGGAGTGAAGAAAGGCGACTTGCTCCTTCGCGAATGGAAATATGCCACTTACGACGTAAGCCGCGATCCCAGCCATCGTCACCTGAGCCACATGATGGCCTTGTATCCTCTGAATGAGATTGGCCCCACGAGTGAATACTTGCAGCCTGTCATCAATTCGATGAATTTGCGTGGCGATGAGGCTACCGGCTGGTCGATGGGTTGGAAAGTGAACCTTTGGGCGCGTGCTCAGGATGGCAATCATGCCCATTTCATCCTGCACAATGCCCTGATGCATTCCTCTGGCTACTCTACGGATTATTCACCCCAAAAGAAACAGGGTCGTGTCTACTATAACCTCTATGACGCTCATCCGCCTTTCCAGATCGACGGAAACTTTGGTGTGTGTGCAGGCATCGCAGAAATGCTGCTCCAGAGCCAGACGGACACGCTGCAGCTGCTGCCAGCCTTGCCTGATGTGTGGGCTTCTGGTCACGTCAGGGGCTTGCGTGCTGTGGGAAACTTCGAGGTGGATCAGGAGTGGCAAGGGGGCAAACTGAAAATGGCGGCTATCCGCAGCGACTCTGGTCAACGGTGTGCTGTCAGGTACCCTGGCATTGCCTCGTGTGAGGTGAAGGCGAAGAATGGAGGTAAGGTCTCAGTCACAGTCGACTCGCAAGACGTCATCTCCTTCCCAACAGAGAAAGGTAAAACATATATGATAAAATGCAGATAATCCATGGAATTTGAAAAGATACAAGGGCTGATAGATGCTCCGTTCACGCCCTTTCATCCCAATGGGGAAATCAATCTGGAGCCTATCCCTGCCTATGCCAGAATGTTGGCGAAAAATGGGCTGAAGGGTGTTTTCATCAATGGTTCGAGTGGCGAAGGTTACATGCTGACTGAGCAGGAGCGCATGCAGTTGGCTGAGGCTTGGATGGAGGCTGCTCCAGAAGGCTTCAAGGTGATAGTGCACGTTGGTTCCTGCTGTGTGCGCAACAGTCGGTTGCTGGCTGAGCATGCCCAAAGGATTGGCGCTTGGGGAATTGGCGCGATGGCTCCTCCGTTTCCCAAGGTGAGCAGGGTGGAGGAGTTGGTGAAGTACTGCGAGGAGATATCCTGTGGCGCTCCCAACCTGCCTTTCTATTTCTATCACATTCCAGCCTTCAATGGCGCCTATCTGCCTATGGTGAAGTTCCTCGAGGCTGTGGATGGAAGGATTCCCAATTTCGCAGGTATCAAGTACACCTACGAGAGTCTGTATGAGTACAATCAATGCCGCCTCTATGGAAATGGGAAGTTCGACATGCTGCATGGTCAGGACGAGACAATCTTGCCTTGCCTGGCGATGGGAGGCGCTCGTGGTGGAATTGGGGGGACAACCAACTACAACGGTCGCAATCTGGTGGGCATCATCGAAGCATGGAACGAGGGTGACATCGAGAAGGCACGGCAATTGCAGGACTATTCTCAGCTGGTAATCAATGTAATATGTCATTTCCGCGGAAACATCGTGGGAGGCAAGCGCATCATGAAACTCATTGGACTCGACTTGGGCCCCAACCGCACTCCTTTCCAGAACCTGACGGATGACGAGGAACTGCAACTGCGTCGTGAGCTGGAGGAAATCGACTTTTTCCATCATTGTAATGAATTCTAAACCCGTAGTGATGAAACGCATATCCCTACTTCTGATTTTCATAGCTTCTTTGTTGCCAATGGATGCAACAAACAACCTCTATCTGACTCCAACAATCGCTTTGCAGAAAGACGTGTCTGGTCATTATGCAGGTATCGTGAACGGCGAATTATGGATATGGGGTGGATGCAATTTCCCAAAGGCTCCTCTTGCAGAGGGAGGAACCAAGCAGTATTATCCCATTGCATACGGAGCCAGTGTGGTTGTTCCCCAAGGAACTTTCGTTATTGGAGGAACCGCAGGAAACAGCTCTGCGCGTGAGACCTTCCTGATGAAGAACATCGACCACAGAGAGTACAGGACTTTCTTCTCGCAGTATGACCATAGCGGCAGGCAGAATTATCCGCCACTCCCTGTAGGGCTCCACAATCTGGCTGCAGCCTATGACGAGAAGGGTAGTTACATCTATGCCGTAGGAGGACAGACAGACGATATGCCCAATCAACGTGTGTTCCGTCTGGCTTGGCCGCAAGGGAAAGCCTGGCAGCTGGTGGGCATGATGCCTGATAAAGCTCGCATACAGCCTGTGGCAACCATTCAGAACGATCCTTCTGGCCCCTGCCTCTATGTCTTTGGAGGTTTCTCGCCCACGACAGCAACCAAGCGAGGCTTCGTGCACAGGGATGGACTGAAACTGAATCTCAGGACCAAACACTGGAAGCGACTGAAATGGGCGGACGATGAACAGCTTCCTACCGTGGGAGCAACGTGTGCCAATTCAGGCTATTCGAGCATCATCTTCGAAGGAGGCGTGAATAGCGACATCTTCACGCGAGCCATCAACAATGAGGAGGACAGCACTACCTACTACACGCATCCTGTCTCGTGGTATCAGTTCAATCCTGACATCTTGGTATACAACACCTTTACAGACGCCTGGACGGCCTTGCCTGGCGATTCCATCCTTGCACGCGCTGGTGCTACGCTTACTCCTCAGAAGGCTTATTGGTTCCTTTCTGGTGGAGAGATGAAGCCTGGAATACGGACAAGTGACGTGCAAGTCATTGAGATAGTCAACGAGAAACATTTCGGCTGGGTCAACTGGACCGTTCTTCTCCTTTATCTGGTAGGGATGCTTCTGTTGGGCGTGTATTTCATGCGTCGCGAATCAGGTGCTGAGGACTTCTTCCGTGGAGGTGGGCGTGTTCCTTGGTGGGCAGCTGGTATCAGCATCTATGCCACGATGCTGAGCGCCATCACGTATATGGCCATTCCTGCGAAGTCTTTTGCCACGAACTGGACATACTATCCGATGCTGATTACCATCCTACTGGTCAGCTTCCCTGTCATCAAGTATTATCTGCCATATTTCCGCAAGTTGCAGGTCGCATCGGCTTACGAGTATCTCGAGAGACGGTTCAATACAGCCACACGTCTGCTGGCATCTGGTATCTTCATCATCTTTATGATTGCCCGTATGGCCCTGGTTCTCTATCTGCCATCCCTCGCCCTCTCAGCTGTGACAGGCATCGATATCAGCCTGTGCATTATCCTGATGGGTATCGTCACGATTGTCTATTGCACGATGGGCGGTGTGGAAGCTGTCATCTGGGGAGATGTCATTCAAGGAATCATCTTGGTAGGTGGTGCCATTTTCTCGATGGTCTATCTTATCGCCAACACGAAAGGAGGATTTGGTGGATTCATTGACATTGCTGTGGCAAACGATAAGTTCCGACTTTTCAACTGGAGCTTCGACTGGCGTTCTGCAACCTTCTGGGTGGTTATCCTGGGTGGAATAGCCAACAATCTGATTTCCTATACGAGCGATCAGACTGTAATTCAGCGCTACATGACGACCAAGAACGAAAAGTCGGCTGCCAAGGGAATCCTCCTGAACGGAGTAATGAGTGCCTTTGTCTCAGTCGTCTTCTATGCAATTGGCACAGGCTTGTACACTTTTTTCAAGACGAATCCCTCTGAGTTGGATATCACGATGCAAAAGGCGGATGCCATCTTCCCTTACTTCATGATGAGTCAGATGCCTGTAGGTCTTGCTGGTTTGCTGATTGCTGCCATCTTTGCTGCTACCATGAGCACCATCAGCAGCAACATAAACTCTGTCAGCACGGCATTCAGCGTGGATTTCTATCAGCGCTTTTGCCCTCAGGTGAAGGATTCCTCCCTGCTTCGTGTGGCACGTGTGACCTGTATCGTTAGCGGCGTGATTGGCGTGGCCATCGCTCTGCTGATGGTGACGTGGAACATCCTTTCGCTCTTCGACTATTTCAACATGATTCTTGGCCTCCTGACGAGTGGCTTGGGAGGACTGTTCATGATGGGCGTCTTCTTCCCACGTATTCGTGGTGGAGCTGCCTTGACAGGTTTCCTGACGGGCGTCCTGGTGGTGCTTGCCATCAGTCTTTACACCAACATCCATTTCCTTCTCTATGGCGCCATTGGCATCGTGGTGAGTGTGATGGTTGGATGGTTGGTTTCAGTCTTATTCAATAAACAAAAAAGCTAGAATATGGAAGTAGATTTCAAAGCACTTGCTGCACAATACAAGAGTGAGTTGTTGGATCGCGTGATGCCTTTCTGGATGGAGAAGAGCATCGATGCTGAATATGGCGGATTCTTTACTTGCCTCGAGCGCGATGGAACAGTCTTTGATACGGATAAGTTCATATGGCTCCAGGGGCGGCAAGTCTGGATGCTGGCCACCTTATATAATAAGGTAGCCCCTCGACAGGACTGGTTGGATGCTGCTATCGCAGGAGCAGACTTCCTCATGAAGTACGGTCATGACGGACACTTCAACTGGTACTTTTCCCTGGATCGAGCAGGGCATCCTTTAGTGGAACCCTATAACATCTTTTCCTACACGTTTGCTGTCATTGCTTTCGGACAGCTCTATCTTGCTACAGGAAACCCTGTTTATGCTGAGGTTGCCAAGAAGACCTTCGACATAGTTCTTTCCAAGAAAGACAATCCCAAAGGCAAGTGGAGCAAGGCTGCGCCAGGTGCCCGTGCAACAAAGAGTTTCGACCTGCCCATGATTCTCTGCAACGTGTCGCTCGAGATAGAGTCTCTCTTGCAGCCAGACTTCCTGAAGGAGACCATCGAGAATTGTATCCATGAGGTGATGGACGTGTTTTATCGTCCAGAACTTGACATGATCGTGGAACACGTCGGAAAGGACGGCTCCTTGGTGGACTCCTTTGAAGGCAGACTCCAGAATCCAGGTCATGCCATCGAGGCAATGTGGTTCATCATGGATTTGGGGCGTCGTCTGGAGCGCAAGGACCTCATAGAGAAGGCTGTGCACATCGCCCTGCGCGAGATAGAATATGGTTGGGATGAGCAATACGGCGGCATCTTTTACTTCCTGGATCGTTTGGGACATCCCCAGCAGCAGCTGGAGTGGGACCAGAAACTCTGGTGGGTGCATATCGAGACACTTATCACTACCCTGAAAGGATACGAACTGACGGGCAATGAGGATTGCTTGCGTTGGTTCAAGCGTGTCCACGAGTATGTGTGGTCGCATTTTGTCGACCCAGAGTATCCTGAGTGGTTTGGGTACCTGAACCGTCGAGGGGAAGTGCTGCTCAGCTTAAAGGGTGGCAAATGGAAAGGCTGTTTCCATGTTCCTCGAGGTCTTATGCAATGCTACCAGACTTTGGAGAACCTAGCAAAGAAGAGTGAGAGGCTTCCCTAAGATTCTGTAGCATGCCCCCACAGCCTGGAACCTCATCATTCCGCTCTCTCGTCGCCATCGCAGACACAACACGTTGAAACCTCGAACGCAACACGTTGAAACCGCAAACTCAACACGTTGTCTTTCCCCTTTCAACACGTTCTTTCCCATCAACGGATGGGAAGCGGCTGGGATGTCAGTTTTTCCAATGTTGGCAAAGAATGTGTTATGCTGTTTCTGGAGTCACATCCTGTATCTTCTTCATCCAGCTGTCGCCGTGGAAGCGAACCAGGAAGATGATACCACGGAAGCAGAGCTCTATCGCCATTGCAATCCATACGCCTTGCAAGCCAAGCGTTCCTGCCAGAATGGAGGCCAGGGTGATTCTCACTAGCCATATACTTCCCAGGTTCATGGAAGCAGGAATCATGGTGTCGCCTGCGCCAACGAAGATGCCGTAGCAAACGATACTTGCGGCAAACATGGGCTCTGCGAAGGCTTCGATCCTGAGCACCTGCACAGTAAGATGCTGGACTTCCGCATCAGGAGTCATTAGTGTCATCAGGGCAGGTGAGCCAACGAACATTATGACTCCCATGATGGTCATGATGATGATTCCCATACTGACGGTGATCTGTCCAAAGCTGCGTGCCAGTTTCCTTCGTTTTGCTCCCAGGCTTTGTCCTATAAGGGTTGTGGCAGCATCCGAAATCCCATACCCAGGCATATAGCACAGCGCTTCAACTGTGATGCCAAAGCTGTTGGCTGCGATAGCGACGGTTCCCAAAGGAGCCACAATGATGGTGCTGACGATTTGTGCTCCACAGAGGATGACATGCTCGACAGCCAGAGGGAGAGCAATCGTTATGGCACGCTTCAGCGTCTCTAATTGGGGGATGAAGGTTCCTTCGTCCTGGAAGATGTTAAGTTCCTTGCTGCGTACTGTCACGAAATAACACATGGTCAGCGAACAAATGATGTAGGCAAACATGGTTCCCAAGGCTGCACCTATCACGCCTAGTCCTGCTCCAGGTATTGTAATCCCCAGAATGGTTCGAGTAGGGAAAATCAGCATGAAATTGAAGATGACATCCAGTATGCACGTCAGGATGTTGAGAACGCTGGGAATGTGCATGTTGCCGCTGCATCGCAGCATTCCGCTGCATAAAGAGTTCAGGATGGAGAACGGCATACACAGCACATAGATCATGAAATAGATGGATGCGTCGTGCTGAATGCTTTCGTTTCCTCCCAGCCATTGGGGTAGAGTAGGGCTGATGCATAATCCGATGGCAGTAAGGATGAATGCAAAAACCATGCATGCAATAAAGCTCTGTCTCAGTATTTGCCTGGCTTCCGACCATTCTCCTGCTCCTATGCGATGGGCTACCTGCACATAGAATCCTACTCCAGCAGCGCTTCCCAGGCTTCCAAAGAGCCAGATGGTGGTGCTCACGAGTCCGATGCTTGCACTGGCTTCAGCTCCCAGGCTTCCCACCATGCTTGCATCGATGTACTGCATCATGATGTGAACCAGCTGTGCCAACATGGAGGGAATGCTCAGCATGGCAGCAAGGGCTAACTGATCGCGAGGAGGCATCTTCACTCCATCGCGTATCTGGGAAAGCAGCCGGTCTTTGTTTTCTGTATATGACATCAGAGGGAGTCGATGAAGTGCTTTAGTTTCTCGAGGGCAATCATGACATTCTCGTGTTGCGTGGCCAGGTTGATGCGGATGAAACCTTCGCCTCCTCTGCCATAATGCGATCCTTCTGCCAGCCATAGGCTTTCCTGCTCTCTCAGGTTTCTGCAGAACGTCTCATCAGAGATGTCGAGAGCCCGTATGTCAACCCACATCAGATAGGTTCCCTCCAGTTTGATGACTCTCAATTTAGGAATTTCTTTCTCAATGTATTCTTTGGCATCCCTGTAGTTTTTCCATATATATTGGCAGAGTTCCTCCAGCCACTCTTCTCCTTCATTGTAGGCGGCTTCTGTGGCTACGATACCAAAAGGATTCACATCACATACCTCGTGAATGTTAACTGCACGATCAATACGTTTCCTGTATTTCTCGTTGGGGCAAATGATTTGAGCATTCTGCAGACCTGCTATGTTGAAACTCTTGCTTGCACTCGTGCAGATGCAGGCTTCCTGCATATAAGTGTTCCCCAATGTGGCGTAGGGAATGAATTCATGGCCAGGCATGACGAGTTCGCAATGTATTTCATCAGAAACGATGAATACATTGTTGTTCAGGCAAATATCCCCAATGCGTTGAAGTTCTTCTTGAGTCCAAACCCTTCCAGAAGGATTGTGTGGCGAGCATAGCAGAAGAACCTTTGTATCCTCCTTGCTGGCTCGACGCTCCAAGTCATCGAAATCAATCTGATAGGTATCTCCAACCTGACGAAGAACGGATTCCTCAGCTCTGCATTGGAGATTGCGGATGCTGCTGTAGAAGCAGTTGTATACAGGAGACAGAGTCAGTACACCATCGCCAGGTTTCGTCAATGCTCGCAGAATGCTGCTTATAGCTGGCACCACACCTGGCACAGTTATTATCCATTCGCGGCTGTATGCTGCATGATGTCGTCTCAGATGCCATTTTATGATGCTTTCGTAGAAGCTGTCTGTGGGTAGTGCATAGCCGAAGATTCCATGATGAACGCGTTGCTCGAGTGCCTCTTTGATGGAGGGGGCAACTTCAAAATCCATATCAGCAACCCAAAGTGGGTATTCTATATTTGGATTCTCATCCCATTTGAGGGAACCTGTCCCTTTCCTGTATGTCTTCTTGTCGAATCTCATGCCGGTTCCCTATTTCTTCAATACCTCTATGATACAGTTGGCTGGTGCCTTTTGGTTCTTGTCGATGATGATTTCTCCCATGCTTTCCACTACAATCTTTCCTGTTGTAGGATTCTTTATGCTGTGAACGTGTCCCTTCAGAGTTGCGTTTATGCTGCTGTACTCAAAAGCCAGATTGGCATCCTCGCCCATCGTGCAGTCCTCCATGTACAGGTTCTCGCAGTAGCAAAGAGGCTGCTCGCCAGTAATGTGGCAACGGATTAACCGAAGATTCTTGCTGTACCAAGCAAGATACTCACCATTTATCTCACTGTCAATGATTGTAACGTTCTCGCTTTCCCACAGACTGTCTTTTGAGTTCAGTATGCAGTTTCGTATGGTCATGTTCTTGGAGTACTGGAAAGAATAATTGCCGTTTTGGAGATAATTTTCCAGCAGCACGTTGTTGGTGTGCATTCCCAGATAGTCAGCGTTATCGATTCGGCTGTTCCGTATTTCCACTTCATCGCAGTCCCATAAGGTTTCTTCTGCTTTGGTGAATATGCAATTGTCGATCTTGATACCTTTCATCCTTCGAAACATCTTGGGAGCTTCCACTCGGCAATCTTTCATCTCTACGTCATTGCTATACCAAAGAGAGGAGCGGGCAGACTCACGGAACAGACAGTCTTTGACTTTGAATCCACTGCATTCCCAGAAAACGTATTTCCCCTCGAAAGTGCATTTCTCAGCTTCTATGTTGCCTGACTCTTTGATGCTTGATTCACCCAAATGAATAGTTACATTCACAAGCCGTGCATCGTGTAGGGTATACAAGGGCCTTTCTCCACCAAATTCCTGGTCTTTAATGAGTATCTTCTTGTCTTCTGTATTCATTTGTCTCTTCTTATGCCTTAATATAATGTTCATGAAGGATATGATCCTGTCCCACTTAATCATCTGTCAACTTTCTATACTTGATGCGACGTGGCTCTTCCAACCCTAATCGCTTCAATTTGTTGGCCTCGTAGTCAGTATAAGAACCTTCGTAATAGAATACGTTGCCATCACCCTCGTAGGCAAGGATATGCGTGCAGATGCGATCCAGGAACCAGCGATCATGGCTGATAACGACTGCACATCCAGCGAAGTTTTCCAAGCCCTCTTCCAATGCTCTAAGCGTATTCACGTCGATATCATTTGTTGGCTCATCGAGCAACAGCACATTTCCTTCTTGTTTCAATGCCATTGCCAGATGCAGGCGATTACGCTCACCGCCAGAGAGAACTCCACATTTTTTTTCCTGATCTGCACCGCTGAAGTTGAAGCGACTTAGATAAGCACGGCAGTTGATGTCTCTGCCTCCCATGCGGATTGTCTCATTGCCTTGACTGATTACTTGGTAAACACTCTCGTCAGCCTTGATGTCTGCATGACTTTGGTCCACGTACGACAATTTAACGGTTTCACCCACCTCGAAAGTTCCAGCATCTGGCTTCTCTAGCCCCATAATCATACGGAAGAGGGTCGTTTTACCTGCTCCATTCGGACCGATCACACCAACTATTCCATTGGGAGGCAGCATGAAGTCAAGATTCTTTATCAGTACTTTTTCATTATATGCCTTGCATACTCCGTGCGCTTCGATGACCTTGTTGCCCAATCGAGGGCCGTTGGGAATGTATATCTCTAATTTTTCTTCTCTCTCCTTTTGCTCCTCGTTAAGCATCTTGTCGTAGCTGTTCAGACGAGCTTTTCCTTTAGCTTGGCGAGCTTTGGGTGACATGTGTACCCATTCCAACTCACGCTCTAATGTTTTGCGGCGTTTGCTTGCTACCTTTTCTTCTTGAGCCATACGGGTAGTTTTCTGTTCCAGCCAACTGGAATAGTTGCCTTGCCAAGGAATTCCCTCGCCTCGATCCAACTCCAGAATCCATCCAGCCACATCATCCAGGAAATAACGGTCATGTGTTACAGCTATGACGGTTCCTTCGTATTGATTCAGATGTTGCTCTAACCAGTCAATGCTTTCTGCATCCAAATGGTTGGTGGGCTCATCTAGAAGAAGGACATCAGGTTTCTGCAGCAAAAGACGACACAATGCAACTCGTCTCCGCTCTCCACCACTGAGGAACTTTACTTGCTGGTCTTTTGGGGGGCAACGCAACGCGTCCATTGCCCGATCCAGCTTGCTCTCCAGATTCCATGCATCTGTACTGTCGATGATATCTTGCAGTTCTCCTTGGCGAGAAAAGAGAGCATTCATCTTATCCTCGTCTTCGTAATATTCAGGCAAACCAAATTTCAGGTTGATTTCTTCGTATTCAGCTAATGCATCTACAATGGGTTGCACCCCTTCCTTAACTACTTCCAGCACAGTCTTCTCATCGTCAAGATAAGGCTCCTGTTCCAGATACCCAACAGTGTACCCAGGGCTCCATACTACGTTTCCTTGGTATTGTTGGTCTAATCCTGCAATGATTTTCATCAAAGTGGATTTACCTGCACCATTCATACCTACGATACCGATCTTGGCACCATAGAAGAAACTCAGATAGATGTTTTTCAATACTTGTTTTTGGTTCTGCTGAATGACCTTGCTTACGCCGACCATCGAGAAAATAATCTTCTTGTCGTCAGTTGTTGCCATAATCTATATCCTTGTTAATTCGTTCGTATATTATTAAATATGTTATGCTGTATTCCTTTGTTCATGGTCAGAGCAATCTTGCTATCGCCACAGATATGGCAAAAAGAAAGATGGCAGCAGACGTGCTTCCTAATACTTTGTTTAATTCTCTTCCGTGATTGATCCTTACCATGCTCAGATGATTCTTGAAGTGAAAGTATAGAAACGGAAGCATCAATAAGCCTCTCCACCAAGCACCTTCTGTAATGAAAATGAAGAGCACGATTGCTGTAGCAAGAATACCTAGAAACAAATATAGGTCTGTAGCCTTCTCGCCGATAATCACTACCAATGTTTTCTTGCCTACTTTCGCATCTGCTTCTCGATCACGATAGTTGTTTACAATCAGCAGGTTGTCTGTCACTAAGCCCATTGCGATGGAATAAGCAATAATCTCTGAATTCAGTTTTCCTGTCATTAAATAAAAAGTAGTGCAAACAGGAATGAGTCCAAAGAAGACCAATACCAGTATATCTCCTAATCCCAAACGAGCGAGACTAGTTGTATACAAGAAACAGAATATCACACATGTCAATCCGATCAGTACCATTGCCCATCCACCCCAATAAATGAGCGGTAACCCTACCAAACATGCCACTAATGTTGTCAGGAAGATACCTTTTTTCATCTGGTGTAGTTCTATCCATCCCTGAGAGCAAGCTCGCTCTGGCCCTAATCGGTCTTCTTTATCGATTCCGCGTTGAAAATCAAGATAATCGTTTACGAAATTGGCATCCACTTGCATGGTTAGGGCAAAAAGAATGCAGAGGACAGCAGGAATCCATGCAACCTCCTCACTCGAAGCCCATGCAGTTGCAATGGCCAATATCACTGGTGAAGCCGCTCCAGTCAACGTTTTGGGTCTGGCAGCTAAGAACCATGCTTTGGGGGAGTTCTTTCTTATTCTATTCATTCTATCCTGATATCATGTTTTATAGGGAAGAATATCATTATGGACCTTTTCGTTTAAGAAATTTGTGGATGCAGTAATTGAGTTTATTTCATTTTGATATCTTCCAGCGTAGTTTTCTTTGCCCACATTTTCAGAATTCACATGGACTCTCTAGGAGTCTCTTTCAATGGGGCACAAAGTTACATATAAAAAATGAGGCTTCAAAATATCTCGCATTTTTTGGGATAAAATTATGTTTCTTTATTTTTTCTTTCAACATTTATATTTAACTTTGTGTCCTGATTTTACATAAAAGTATTACAACGAAATTAGCTAACTATTTATATGCCTGAAGCTAAAGGAGGAAGACGTTCCACTAAGACAAAGATAGTGGAAGTTCCCAGTGTAGACCAGCTGGGTCGCAAGCAACCTCAGAATCTGGAGTCAGAGGCTGCCGTTTTAGGTGCTCTTATGGTTGAGCAAGATGCATTCTCGCAGGTCAGTGAAATTCTTGCTCCAGAGAGTTTCTATGATCATCGTCATCAGCTTATCTATCAAGCTATTCAGACTTTGAATATTGAACAGAAACCCGTTGATATCATTACGGTTTCTGATGAGCTTGAGAAGATGGATTGTCTTGAAGAAGCAGGTGGAACGCCATATGTCATGCAGCTTAGTGCAATGGTTTCCAGTAGTGCTCATATCGTATACCATGCCAATGTTATTAAGCAAAAATACATTGCTCGTCAACTAATCACTTTTGGAAGTGTTGTCCTGAATGGCGCCTTTGATCCTTCCAAGGACGTTGCCGATTTATTGCAGGAGACGGAGAGCGAAATCTTCTCGATTTCTCAGAACAATCACAAAAAAGACTATACTCAGATAAATCCTGTTATTGATAAAGTTTACGAGAATCTGCGTGCTGCTGCCGCTCGAACTGATGGATTGAGTGGTCTAGGTACGGGATTCGATAAGCTTGACAAGATTACAAATGGATGGCAGAACAGTGATCTCATCATTATTGCAGCGCGCCCTGCAATGGGAAAGACGGCATTTGTTATTTCAATGGTAAAAAAGATGGCGATAGATGCCAAGATCCCAGTGGCTCTCTTTTCTCTTGAAATGAGTAATGAACAACTGGTGCAGCGTCTGATGATCAATGTCTGTGAGATTTCTGGCGAAAAGCTTCGAAGTGGCCGTCTGGCTCCTCATGAGTGGGCTCAGTTGGACACTCGTGTCAACTATTTGATTGATGCTCCTATCTATGTCGATGATACCCCCAGCTTGTCGACATTCGAGTTGCGAACAAAGGCCCGCCGTTTGGTGCGTGAGCATAAGGTCAAGTGTATCATGATTGACTATCTTCAGTTGATGAATGCCAGTGGAATGAATATCAATAGTCGTCAGGAGGAAGTCTCTACTATCTCTCGTTCTCTCAAGGGATTAGCTAAGGAGCTTGATATCCCTATCATTGCCTTGAGCCAGTTGAATCGTGGGGTTGAGGGACGTGAAGGGTACGAAGGGAAACGTCCCCAGTTGAGTGACCTTCGTGAATCTGGAGCTATTGAGCAAGATGCCGATATAGTATGTTTTATCCATCGCCCAGAATACTATCATCTTTATCAGGATGAAAAGGGGCATGATATGCGTGGGATGGCAGAATTCATCATTGCTAAGCACCGCAATGGTTCTGTGGGCGAGATTATTCTTCAGTTCCGTAGTGAATTAGCACGTTTCCAAGATCCAGACGATCGTGTTCCTCTCCCAGGTGAAACATTTGTCAGTGGGATGGGAGGTGGCACTTATGAGTCCAATCCTTCTCCAGAGGAACTTGCTTCTGCCCATGATTTCGCTGATCGGATTCCTGATCCATTCACTCCTGACTCGGACGACGAATCTGCACCTTTTTAATCTCTGATTCTTTTAGCAGATGAAGCGAATATCCTTTACCACTCAAATCTTTTTGGCTCTAATATTGGCTATTATTGCGGGATATCTCCTTCAAGGGAACGCGGAGTTTACCATTCAATATATCCGTCCTTTTGGCGACATTTTCCTTAATCTGCTCAAGTTTATTGTTGTCCCCCTCGTCATGTTTTCCATCATCTGTGGAATTATTTCTATGCGTGATACTTCACAGATTGGTCATATTGCAGTTCGTACGCTTCTTTATTTTGCAGTAACCACCATCTTCGCTTCATGTTTAGGTTTGATGGTATCTTCTGTTTTGCGTCCTTGGTTCCCTCCCATCCAGATACCTTTTGACACTTCCTCGCTACCAGATCCTGCCCAATTTTCTTTCATGGATCAATTGATAAATATGGTGCCCAGCAATATGATAGAGCCTTTGGCTACCACTACGATGATTCAGGTCATCGTCATGGCTTTGCTATTAGGCATTGCTATTGCTCATTGTGGACAGCGTGCCAGACTGTTGGTAGACTTGATGAGGGAACTCAATGAGATAGTCACCCAAATTCTCTCTTACATCATGTTGCTTACTCCTATGGGAGTCTTCTGCATGCTTACTCCTGTGGTTGCTGTCAATGGTCCTTCCATTCTGGGTTCTTATGCAGTTCTTGTTGGGACAGACTATTTTTGCTTTTTCCTTCACATCCTCATCGTTTATGTCCCCTGTGTTTGGCTGTTGGCTCGAATGAATCCGCTGAGGTTCCTGCGTGGCATGTTTCCAGCCATGTTGTTTGCCTTTTCTAGTGATTCTTCAGTAGCCACGTTGCCTGTCACAATGCGATGTACAGAACGTTTGGGAGTTCCACGCGATATAGGGAATTTCATCCTTTCGCTGGGAGCCACTATCAATATGGATGGCGTGGCTATCTATTTAGGTGTCACGGCAGTTTTCATTGCTAATTGTTGCGGCATAGATCTCTCAATGTCTCAATATTCTGCCATCGCTATATCTGCCACCATTGCTTCCATTGGTACTCCTGGTATTCCTGGCGGCTCATTAGCTTTGATGGCTATGGTCTTCGCTTCTTCAGGAATCCCTGTCGAAGGTGTTGCTATTGCGGCAGGAGTAGATCGAATAGTCGATATGGCGCGTACTACAATGAGTATTACTGGTGATGCATCATGTGCAGTTGTGGTCAATCGGATGGTTGAGCATACATAAAGGTAGCCTGTTTACGGTATGACATACTCTTCCCGTCATCAAGTTCCCTCCACCTTTTTCTTTTCTCTCAGAATATTTTTCTGATGATAGTTTTGCCCCCTTCGTAGATTCTCTTTTGGATGCAGATGCCGACAGGTTGACTCATTTTTTGTCCTGCCAGATTGTAGTATTCGATTCTAATCAATTTGCTGTTAAGCACAATATCGCTAACATCTTTAATGTTAGTGCCATCAATGGTAAGCAGCTGCGGAGCTTGTCGAGTTCCTCGTACATAGTTTGAAGTAAATACAAATTCCTGGTCTACATCGAACGTCTGTCCTTCTGCGTCCATAAGACGAAGTTTAATTTTCTCACCGCCTTCTCCATGAATGTTCATGTAGAGATTATCGTCCTCAAGGATTGCTATGCCGCGACATTCACCATCTTCAGAGAAAGCTCCTAAGGTATAGCTCTTCTCCATAGCTTTCTCTCCATTGATCTCAAGCTGTGCTATCAGCCCCATCACATTTGGATAAGTGTGGATATTCAGTTCCCATGGAGAGTCCTCGCGTTCTTTTTGGGTAGGTGTATAGCGTCGTCTCTTCGCAGTCATTCTGCTAAGCGATTTCCATGTGAAGTTCTGATCTTTTTTTGTACGCAGCAGATAACTTTGTCCAGGCTCTAATGAGGTCAGGGTTCCTCCCCATGTTCCTTCTTCATAAGTGGCAATTCCTTCCAACCCCAGAATCAAGTCACCTTCCGTAGCTGTATAGTTTTCAAGTGCTGTCTCCAGACGTGTTCTGTTGTAGAGAGGGAATCCTATCCAGTTCCATCCTTCCTTTAGGATGATTTCTTCGGCTGGATTGAAGAGATTTCCTCGCAGAGTGATGTCAGATGCCTTCTTCATGTTCACTTTGTATCCTTGACCAGAATTCAGAGCTTCCAATTGTCCCGTCCATCCCTTTTCTTCGTCGAATCTGAGAGATTCTGTTTGTCCCTCGATGGCTGCTGCATAGGTGGTGAATCTGCTGTGATCGATGTTCTCTGCCAAATTATGCGAGGTCCAGTTCCATCCTTCCGCAAGGGCTAATGTAATGGTTATGTCGTCACTGTTCCAATCGTTTTCTTGGATACTTGTAAAGTCAAATGTGCCCAGCATGTTTGCCTTGTCGATGGTGGGCTGGGGTAGGAGAGACTCGTGATCTCCTCCATCAGGGTATCGGCCATAGGTGTACCAGCGAGGCTGAGCCAGATAATAGATGCGGTCGGCCCATGTGCCATCTTCTGCTTGAATACTTATCGAGGCACCGTCCGAATTCTCCAGTTTGAAAGGAGTGTGCAGTTGGGTCAGCTGATCCATTCCATCACACCATATAATCAGGGTGCCATGAGCAGGAACCACGGTGTTAATATTCTCCGCTGCAATTTTGTATTTCTGAGGCTTACGTATATTGTCACTCAGATACATGCCTGCCACATCTATGTCCTGGTCAGTTGTGTTGTAGAGTTCTATCCAGTCATTTCTCTTCCAGTATTCGTTGGCGTAAATATCATTTCCTGCTGATACTTCATTGATGCGTATGGGAGTAGCACCAGCTTCATAGCTTTTGGTTCCTTCGCTGATCTTTTCATATCGTGCTTCAATTTGATAAGTCCCCGCTTTTTCTTTGTCACTTAGGCTGAAGGTTTCCTTATCACTTAGGATGGATTTCTGCATCTTGTCCATTGTGATGTTGCAATCCCAGAAAATGTCAGACGAGCTTAACGATGTGTTATGGACTTCTACAGCAATGATGTTTTCGCCTAGGTGTAATTCGGCAGGATTTATCTGGAAAGTTCCTTCGTCTGGCACTTCACTTGCCCATACGTTTGTAACGTCCGAATAAACAGTTCCTTCCAGACTTCGGTATCCTCCTACATCCTTTCCATTCACATAGATGCGGAATCCGTCATCCACTTTGTAGTTTAAGGTAATCACATAGTCTTCGTCAGGTTGTTCATTCAGTATGATTTTTTTGCGGAAATAGTAAGTTGGACGTTTTTCGTTCGCATTTCCTCCATAATCAAGAGTGGTTTTTATCATGGAGTACATGGGACTAGTATTGCTGGCATAGCCTAAGGGAGCCTTTCCCTTTTGCCAGTTTTGATCGTTGTATTCCATCGATTTCCAGTTTTTCCCATCCAGTGAGCCTTGATCGTAATAGCTCCATTCGTTGTTCCAATCTATCACCTGTTGAGTGTTTTCTGCAGTCGAACCTTTCAGCACCCACTCTTTGAATTTGTATCCAGCAGGAGCCTTTGCTGTTAGTGTTATGGGGGCAAAGAGGATGCCTTCGAATTTTCGTGTGGGCACCTCTTGGCCGTTCAGCAGTAATCGCCCTTCATCAATATTGCTTCTTAGGTTTACTCGATATGGAGTTTTAAGACTGAAGTAACTTCTTAAGTTGTTGATTCGACTTCCGTTATGAGCATTGCGTATGGTATTTATCATGTTCATGTTTGAAGAGTTTCCTTCGAAATTCAGGGCTTTGTTCATCGTTTCGTACATCGAGGTGATGATTTCGCTGCATCGTTCTGGTTCAAAGATACTGCCGTTTACCAGACAGAAGGCATCAATGAACTGTTTCTTGAATGGCTCATATTTTATCAGCGAACGGAACAGGTCATCCACGTTGGCTCCTCCAGATGTGCTGACTATAAGATTCGTCATGTTGTCCACGTCCCAAGCAGAGTCCAGGTCAAAGACAACAAAATGGAACTTCCCATCATCGGATCTGGAGCGGAATCCTTTCACATTGTTGGTGTTGGTTATCCAGTCGCTGCATCCTATGTAGCATTCAAACGCCATATAGTTGATGTATTCATCGATGTCAAGCATGTCACACACCTTTTTATATGTTTCTGGACTCCTGGTTCTACCCACCTCAGAGGCCAGACTCAGCAATTTCTGCCAAGCCACAGCATCCCCTGCTTTTTGATTGTACTGAGCGTTGCTCAAGTCAAACTGGTCCATGTCATCAGTATCGATGCCATAGTTGCTGTACCCAAAGTGTTTGTTGTTTGACTCCCGTATATTCAGCATCCCAAGATAGTCACCATTGAAGAACACGTGAGCAGGTTGCCAATCTTGACAATCCAGATAGAATCCTGATTCCAGAGCTATCACTTGAATGTTGGCATCCTTTGTGCGGGCATAGCAGTCATTTCCTCCGTTTCTTACTTGCAGGCAATGGTATTTGTTATAAGGTTTATGGGGAAAGATGGGATAGTTGAAGTATTTTTGACCCTCGTATCGCTTGTCGCCTTTCAGTCGGAAACTTGATTTCATTTCCCAGGTTTTTCCATCCACAGTACCACCGCCCCAAGCTCTCGACCATCCGCCAGCTATTTCGAAGTCGCTTTCTTGATTCAACACAGTCTTGTAGATGCGTTCCCCTTCGTCAATCATAGGCACCAGATACTCCACGTTCACAGGTCGTTCCCAATCCATGTTCCAGTTCTTTCGGCTGTTCTGGCCATTTCCAGTTTTCCCGTTGGTGCCAGTCACGTAAACTCCAATCTTATTGTCAAAGAGATGGGCAGGATCCGTTGCAATACTCAGGATGGGCAGGTAGTAGTCGTGATTCTTGTAGATGAACGAGCGGGTTACTACAGGACTGGGCAGATAACCGTCTTGCAACAGGATGAATCTGTAGATGGAGGTTCGGCTCACGGTAAACCTTCCTGATGGACTTGTGTAACCATTGTTCTTTCCAGGAGTACTTCCGTCTACGGTATAGCGTAAGGTGGCACCTTGAGGGATGTCAACCTGGAAGGTTACTTTCTCTCCTGCATCCAACACTTTTCCCTCTGAACTGATTTGTGGTGCGTCCAGTCGTTGAGTCGTGAAAATTGTTCCTTCGTTGCTTGCTTCTAACGTAGGAGTAGCTGTCGTCCCCCATACATCTCCACCATCAGTCTGCCGTGCATAAGAGCAGCGAGGAACAGCTTCAGGGTATGTAACGCTCGTAATCAGTTCTCCCGTCTTAGAACTCAGGTAGATGGTTCCGCCATCGCAGTCCAGCTTGAAGTTCACCTGACGTATCGCGTTGGCACTGTAGCTGCCTTGCGAGCTGTTGTGGTCAAACCATATCGTTCGAAATCCTTTGGCAGGAACAGTCCCCATTCCGTTGGGCAACTTGAATTGTGTCAGATTGTTTTCGTTTTCCGACAGATAGAGTCCTGTCAGATAGATGATCTCATCCGTAGGGTTATAGAGTTCAATCCACCCTCCATAGTTGAATGATGGATCCATGTATTGATCAATGTTCGAGACTTGTATCTCGTTGATTATCAAATTGCTCGCATCTCCTCCTTGTGCCCAAGCATTCATGCCTGCAATGCTTGTCACAAATATGACTACCCATCTTTTTATCTGTCTCATCAGTACATCTTTTCTGAAAAAGTGCGTAAAGGTACACAAAATTGTTGTTATTCCCTTCGATTTAGCATTTTTTATATCATATGGCAGCTTCATCTTCATATATTCGGGGTCATATTTCTGTTTTTTCCTGTCTTGAAATTCATGTTTTCTAGCTCTTGTTCATGATCATGGAATGATGAGTCCTCTCGTAATGGAGATGGTGCTTAGGGGGAATCTTGTATGAGGATACATCCTTTTCACCCCCTTCGCTTATTTCGTCTTAGAAACGACTCTTTCCCTATTTGTTTCTGACCATTTTTGTATTATAATTGGTTGATGTATAATTAGTAAAAAATATTTACTAAATATCTTTTCTGCTTTTGTTTCTCAGTTAAGTGTTTACATGACGATATTCTATCCAATGAATAATATATCTATACTACATGAATTTATTGAAAGTAAGCTACTTACATATGTTTTCCTGTTCTTTTACTTTATCTTCATTTCTTGTTGTCATGTCAGGGTGAGGAGGATGACGTGTTGAGGCAGAGGAATTGACGTGTTGAAACAGTGGATTCGACACGTTGAGATGAGGAAGTCAACGTGTTGATCTGCCTGACTCGACACGTTGTCTTTTTTGCCTGTTCATTTTGTGTTCGTTAATCTTTACATTTTTGCCATTCCGAACAAGCTTTTGGGGCGGGTGTTTTTTGGTTCTTTCATGCAGGTCCAATGAAAAAAAGTGCTGAGAATTTTTGTTTTCAGAAAAAAATCACTAAATTTGCATCGAACATATGTTCTAACTCTAAAATTTACTGCTATGGGATTTCTTTTATGGATTCTTTACGGTCTGGCTGCAGGTGCATGTGCATCTTGGCTGCTGGGATCAAGTCACGCATGGTACTGGAACATTATCATCGGTATCGTAGGTAGTGTGGTAGGCGGCTTTGTGGCTGGTCTGTTTGGTATCAAGAGTGACAACTGGATTGGCTCGTTTGTCATTTCAGTGGTTGGCGCGATTATTTGTCTGCTGCTCTACAACTATCTGGCATAAGCCTTTGGGGTGCATGCCTATCCCTATTGTTAATGAGTTAAGGATACATTCGAACAGGCAGGGAGCAGATGGGAGACCGTTGCTCCTTGCTTGTTTTTGTGAAGGAATACACATTGTAAAACATAATAGAATTTGAATCATGAAATTCAGACACATCTTGTTGACAGGTCTCATCGCATTTCCTCTCCTGGGGCAGGCAGAGAATTGGAAGGGACAGTTCCTGACATTGGAGCATCATCAGAGTCGCCCCAACACGTGGATGCTTTGGCGCAAAAAGGCGAACGTGGAGAAGGTGCCTGCTTCTGTGAAGGCAAAGATCGCGACAGATTCCAAGTATTGGCTCTATATCAATGAGCAGCTTGTCGTTTTCGAGGGAGGGCTGAAACGAGGGCCTGCTCCCAATGCGAGCTATTACGACGAGGTTGAGATCGCGCCCTACCTGAAGCCAGGCGAGAACTTGATAGCTGTGCTGACGTGGTATTTTGGCTTGAACGGCTTCAGTCATGTCAGCAGCGGAACGGCAGGCCTTCTCTTCGAGGCCAGAGCCGATGGGGTGGACATCTGTTCCGACAAGACGTGGCGAGGTGCCGTCTATGGCGCATACGGCGAGACGGGTGAGCCGAAGCCTAACTATCGCATTTCAGAAAGCAACATTCGCTTTGATGCCAGGAAAGAGGAGCAGGGCTGGTACAAAAACAGCTACACCTATGGCCTGGAAGAAGTCTTGCCAGTCGATGTCGAGAACTGCACCTTGGGACGACTCGTCAAGCGCCCCACTCCCCAGTGGAAGGATTGCGGATTGAAGGATTATGTGAGTACAGAGCGACACGGCGACACGCTGGTGTGCCATCTTCCCTACAACTGCCAATGCACGCCTTACATGAAGCTGAAATCAGCAGAAGAAGGACAGCTCATCAAGATACAGACGGACGTTCACATGATAGGCGGATCGGCCACTCCTCGATGTGAGTACATCACCCGCAAAGGAGAGCAGGAATATGAGAACTTCGGATGGTTCAACGGACACGAAGTCTGGTACATCCTGCCCAAGGGCGTGGAGCTGGAGGAAGTGAAGTTCCGCGAGACAGGATACGGATGCGACTTTGTCGAGCCCTTCCAATGCGACGATGAGTTCTTCAATGAATTGTGGAAACGTGCTCAGCGGACCCTCTACATCACGATGAGAGACAACTACATGGACTGCCCTGACCGTGAGCGCGGCCAGTGGTGGGGCGATGCTGTCAACGAGTTGGGCGAGACGTATTATTCGCTGAGCCCAGAGGGTGCGCAGTTGGGCTTCAAGGGTCTGAACGAGCTCTTCAATTGGCAGCGTGCTGATGGAGTGTTCTACTCCCCCTGTCCTGCAGGCAACTGGAATAAGGAGTTGCCCAGCCAGATACTGGCGACCTGCGGCTGGTATGGCGTCTATACCCAATGCTTCTATGGCAATGATTTCTCTGTCGTCAAGACTCATTATCCCCGCCTGCACCGTTATCTCCACGATGTTTGGCAGACGGATGCCGATGGGCTGGCTGTTTTGCGTCATGGAGAATGGTTCTGGGGTGATTGGGGCGATAATATCGACCAACTGCTCCTGCAGAATTGCTGGTACTATCTTGCCCTGAAGGGTGAACTGGAGTTTGCAAAGATGCTTGGCAAGTCAGCTGATGTGGCTCAGATAAGCGGCATGATGAAGAAGATGGAAGAAAACTTCGACAAGAGATTCTGGAAAGATGGCGTATACCGTTCGCCTGACTATACGGGAGAGACAGACGACAGAGGAAATGCGCTGGCCGTCGTGTCAGGTCTGGCATCGAAAGACAAATATCCGTCCCTCACAACGTGTCTTACCAAAGAGTACCACGCGAGCCCCTATATGGAGAAATACGTACTGGAGGCCCTGTTCCAAATGAACGCAGCCAACGCAGGTCTCGACCGTATCCGCAAGCGCTACAAACCCATGCTGGATTTCCCAGGGTTGACCACCTTGCCAGAAAACTGGATGCCTGAGGGTGTCAAGCCCAAACCTGGCGAGCCGATGGTGAACTCGTGCTGGGGAACGTATAATCACGGGTGGAGTGGTGGCCCCTTGACCATCTTGAGCCAAAAGGTTTGTGGCATAGAACCCACTTCCCCTGGATTCCAGACCTTCCGCATCCGTCCCCAAATGGGCTACCTGAATCGTGCGGCTTGCACGGTAGAGAGCGTGAGTGGCGAGATAAAGGTGAGCATTCAGAAAAAGGGCAAGAAGCTGCAACTCAATGTCAGCGTTCCCCAAGGCACCCAGGCAGAAGTTGTCTTCCCCAATGGAAAAACGCAGACTTTGGGGAGTGGTCAGCATGTGGTCAAAGGGTAGCTGAGGATATGTCCCTCAGAGGTTAGATAATGTAATAATAGTTGAAGCAAACTCAAAGATGAAATTCATTATACTGATGATGGCGATGCTCTCAGTGGCGTCTAATGGGAGAGCACAGGAGGCGGCGGGATTCACGAAATATCTCTTTGCCTTCTTCCCCAGCAACTCAGACGAGAACATCTACTATGCGGTGGCAGACAAGGATAATCCCTTCAGTTTCAGTGTATTGAATGATGGAAATGCAATGGTGAAGGCTGATACGATAGCCATTAAGCGAGGACTGCGTGACCCTCATATCCTGCGTGGAAACGATGACGGATACTACTATATGGTGGCTACGGACATGATGAGCGCAGAAGGATGGTCGTCGAATCGTGGCTTGGTCTTGATGCGTTCGCGCGATTTGGTCAACTGGGAGCATCACACTGTCCATTTCCCCACGAGATATGCTGGAACCGTTTTCTCCAATGTGACCCGCGTTTGGGCTCCAGAGACCATCTGGGATCCTGAGGCAGGGAAGTACATGATCTATTTCTCCTTGCTGGGAGCAGGCTCCAGCAACCAATATGATAAGGTATACTATTGCTATGCGAACAGGGACTTCAGTGACCTGGAAGGTGAGCCGAAATGGATGTATGACCGCGGTTCAGCTACCATCGACATGAACATCATCAGAGTGGGAGACACGTATCATGGATTCTATAAGAACGAGAATGCTGGCGGGTTGGGGCATGTGACAGCCACTTCCCTGACAGGCAAATGGACGAAATTGTCGGATGCCATCCAGCAGACAAACGTGCCAGTGGAAGGCGTGGGCGCCTATCGGCTGATTGATGATGAGCGCTATGTCGTCATGTACGACTGCTACACGAGTGGATATTATCAGTTCTGCTCGACTCTGAATTTCGTGAGTTTCATGGTGGAAGCCAATACGCGTACAAGCGGTGCGTTCACTCCACGACATGGAAACATCCTTCCTATCACAGAGAAGGAATATGAAACGATTGTTCAATGGACAAAAGACGTGTTGGGTAGAAATACGGCTGCCGTAGCGGGTGCCAGTCTGTCAAATCCAGTGAAGACAAGATTCGTCACCAATGGCTCCTTCGATAGCGGGACTGCAGGATGGACGTCGACCACTGGGGCCCAGAATATCCAGACGCAATCAACGGCAAAGAACAACAAGGAAGTGCCTCCCTTTTATGAGAACTGGAAGGCGAGCAACTTTACCGGCAAGATGTACCAGAACGTGACCCGTATTCCCAATGGAACCTACGAACTGAGCATCACGGCCTTTGCTGACCATCTGGACGACGCGCCGTATGTCTATGCAGGAAATGAAAAGGTAAATCTGGACGCCACGACGGCTGAGAATTATCATCTGCCTGTCTTTGTGGAGAACAATCAGTTGGAGATAGGTTTGGCACAGGACAAAGCCTCACGAGGTGGCTCTATGTGGATGGGATTGGATAATGTTGTCCTGACCTACTACGGGCCAGAAGATGTGAGAAACGAAGTGGAGAGGTCGCTCCAGCCAGTCGTAGATGCTGACTATGCCGCTTATACGGATGAGGTCACCTTAGGTTCGTGGACCGCCTTGAATCATACGACTCTCACAGGACAACACTGGGACGGGAGCTCAACTTCCTCGTACCATGAACAGGAAGCAGGTTGGGGTTTGAACTCCTGGAGCATGCAGATGAGTCAGCGCATCACGTTGTCTCGTGGCAAGTATGTGCTGAAGGCAGCAGGACGTGCAGCATCTGCTTTGGTGGATGTACGCATGAGGGTGGACGACAAAAGTGTTCTCTTCCCTTGCAACAAGGATTATGGTCGAGGAATTGACACGTCAGGTCGCACGAACTGGTCTGCTTCTGGGCGATATGCCAACAGCGGAAGAGGGCGCGGATGGGAATGGAGGTATCTGCCATTCGAAGTAATGGAGGAAGGCGAGCATACAATAACCATCTCCGCCTCTACAGCAGAAGGAATCCACCAATGGGCGAGCGTGTGCGATATTCAACTGCTGAAAGTCCCTGAAGGGACGGCTCTCGAGGAGATGAAATCCCAATGTCATGCATCCTCTGTTTACAATTTGCAAGGCATTCGACAGAGGGAACATTCCAAAGGAATCGTGATAAAAGATGGCAGAAAGGTAGTGGAAAGATAGGTGTGTAAACTGCTTGCTTTGAGGTTGGAGATATTGCACAATGGATATCTTGTGGTGAAGGATAATGCAGGAACATGATTGAAAAAAGCGGTCTAATGACAGATTGGATGGTAGAATCCTTTGTCATGTGATGATTTTTTTGTAAATTTGCGCGCAAAAATTAGGAAACAACAAATAAACATATATGAATATCTCTTATAAATGGCTTCGTGAATACGTCGACACAACCCTTAGTGCACAGGAAGTGGCAGATGCCCTGACCAGCGCAGGACTTGAGGTCGATGGCGTAGAAGAAGTCCAGACCGTGAAGGGTGGCTTGGAAGGCCTTTGGATTGGTCAGGTTCTGACTTGTGAACCTCATCCCAACAGTGATCACATGCATGTTTGTACTGTTGATGTCGGTCAAGGCGATCCCCTGCAGATAGTATGTGGCGCTCCCAATGTGGCTGCTGGACAGAAGGTGGTAGTAGCTGTGATAGGCACCAAACTGTATGATGGTGATGAAGTCTTTACCATCAAGCGCAGCAAGTTGCGTGGCATAGAGAGTTGCGGCATGATTTGTGCAGAGGATGAGATAGGCATCGGAACTGACCACAGCGGAATCATCGTGCTGCCAAATGAGGCTCAGGTGGGAACTCCAGCCAAAGAGTACTACCACATCGAGAGTGATTATGTGATAGAGGTAGACATTACTGCCAACAGGGCTGATGCCTGCAGCCATTATGGTGTGGCTCGTGACCTCTATGCCTGGCTTATCCAGAATGGATACGAGACCAGTCTGCACCGTCCCTCTGTAGACAGCTTTAAGGTGGACAACGAAGATTTGCCCATCGAGGTTGATGTGCAGAATCTGGAGGCTTGTCCCCGCTATTGTGCGCTTTCGCTGACCGACTGCGAGGTGAAGGAGAGCCCTGAATGGCTTCAGGACAAATTGCGTGTTATCGGCCTTCGTCCCATCAACAACATTGTGGATATTACGAATTACATTATGATGGCCTACGGCCAGCCTTTGCATTGCTTTGATGCAGACATGGTGATTGGTAAGAAGATTGTTGTAAAGACGTTGCCCGAAGGAACTCCCTTTGTGACTTTGGATGGAGTGGAACATAAATTGAGTGATCGCGATCTGGCTATCTGCAATGCGGAAGAACCCATGTGTATCGCTGGTGTGTTTGGCGGTAAGGGTAGTGGAACGTATGAAAGCACTCGCAACGTAGTTTTGGAAAGTGCTTATTTTCATCCCACTTGGATTCGCAAGAGTTCACGCAGGCATGGATTGAGTACTGACGCAAGTTTCCGTTTCGAGCGAGGTATTGATCCCAACGGACAGATATATGCCTTGAAGGCAGCAGCTTTGTTGGCTAAGGAGTTGGCAGGTGCTAAGGTAAGCATGAAGATAGTGGATGTGTATCCCAATCCTCTGCCTGACTTTGATGTAAACCTTTCTTACAAGTATGTGGACGACCTGATAGGTAAGCATATTCCTGCTGAAACCGTAAAGAGCATCGTGACCAGCTTGGAGATGAGAATCAATGAGGAGACAGCGGAAGGACTGAAACTGAGTGTGCCTGCTTACCGTGTGGATGTTCAGCGCCCCTGTGACGTTGTAGAGGACATCCTGAGAATCTATGGATACAATAACGTTGAGATTCCTACTTCGCTGAAGAGCAGCCTTTCTGTGAAAGGGGAACCCGACAAGAGCCAAAAGCTGCAGAATCTGGTGGCTGAGCAGTTGGTGGGTGCAGGCTTCAATGAAATTCTGAACAACAGTTTGCAAAAGAGCGCATACTACGACGGATTGGAATCCTATAAGAGTGAGAACCTCGTCCGTTTATTGAATCCTCTGAGCCAGGATCTCAACGTGTTGCGTCAGACATTGTTGTTTGGCGGTTTGGAAAGCATCCAGCGGAATACCAACCATCGCAACCAGGACCTCCACTTCTTTGAATACGGTAACTGCTACTACTTCCATGAAGAGCGCAAGGATCCGAATATCATTCCTGGCGTGAGCAGCAGCAGAGATCCTGAGGTAATCAAGCATGTGCTGGATGCCTACAACGAGGATTACCATTTGGGCTTGTGGATTACGGGTAAGCGCGTATGCGGTTGTTGGGCACATCCTGACGAGGATACCAGCTTTGCAGAATTGAAGGCAGACGTTCTCAATATCATGACGCGTATGGGTGTTCCTTTTGGAGCACTGGTTTTTGCAGAAGGTAAGAGCGACATTTATGACAAGAGCCTTGCTATCCAGAATCGTGGCGGCAAGACATATGCAGAACTTGGCATCGTATCCCATAAGATTTTGAAGCGGTTCGACATCGAGAACCCTGTTTACTTTGCAGACTTGAACTGGCACCTTTTGATGAAAGCCATCCGCAGTCAGAAAGTTTCATATCATGAGATAAGCAAGTTCCCTGCTGTCAGTCGTGACTTGGCACTCCTGGTGGACGAAGCGGTTCTCTTTGGCGACATCGAGAAGGCAGCCTATCAAACTGAGAAGAAGTTGCTGAAGTGCGTGAAGTTGTTCGACGTTTACGAAGGAAAGAACTTGCCTGCTGGCAAGAAATCTTATGCTGTCAACTTCATCCTGCAGGATGAGACTAAGACACTGAATGACAAGCAGATCGACGCTATCATGCAGAAACTTATTAACCAATTGACGACGCAGTTCAAGGCTGAACTCAGATAATACATTAGAAAGAAAACTAATTATAACATAAAAATTTTGAACCAATGGGAAGAGCATTTGAATATCGTAAAGCTACCAAATTGAAGAGATGGGGCCACATGGCTAAGACATTTACCCGTCTGGGCAAGCAGATTGCTATTGCTGTGAAGGCTGGTGGTCCTGAACCTGAGAACAATCCTGCACTTCGTTCTGTCATCGCTACCTGCAAGCGTGAGAACATGCCCAAGGACAACATTGAGCGTGCCATTAAGAACGCGATGGGTAAGGACCAAAGTGATTACAAGAATGTAACCTACGAAGGATATGGCCCTCATGGTGTAGCCGTATTTGTTGACACTTTGACAGACAACACCACTCGTACTGTGGCTGATGTACGCAGCGTGTTCAACAAGTTCAGTGGTAATCTGGGAACCACAGGTTCGTTGTCATTCCTCTTCGATCACAAATGTGTGTTTACCTTCAAGAAGAAGGCTGACATGGACATGGATGATTTCATTCTGGAGATGATTGACTATGGAGTAGACGAGGACGTTGACGAGGATGAGGAAGAAGGCACACTGACCATCTATGGCGATCCCACCAGTTACAATGCCATTCAGAAGAAACTCGAAGGCGATGGATACGAAGATGTTGGCGGCGAGTTTACCTATATTCCCAATGATCTGAAGGACGTAACTGCAGAGCAGCGGGAGACCATCAATAAAATGGTGGAGCGTTTGGAAGAGTTTGACGACGTTCAGACTGTTTACACAAACATGAAACCAGAAGAGGAGACTGAGTAATCCTTTTTCCCTGCTTATTATTTCACTACCCATAAAAGAGTTGATTTGAAAGATGGAAACAACGAACGAAGCGGCTAAGCAAAATGGCGAGGCACAAGTGCTTTACAAGACGTGGGGTACGTGTAGTCAGTATATCGATGTAGCCATCAAGGATGGGCGTATCTCTCATTGCCACTTCATAGGCGGTTGCGATGGTAATACAAAAGGACTGTCGAAATTGGTGTTGGGCATGAGACCTGACGATGTGATTCAGAAACTCAATGGTACACTCTGCGGCTCCAAATCCACCTCATGTCCAGATCAACTCTGCCGTGCTCTGGAGGAGGTATGCAAGAAAGCGAAGGAAGAAGAGATGATCTGAGAAAACAGACTTCCTGGAATTATAATTCTATAATAAATAATGTAAAGGAGAGATTTGCGTCGCATAATCTCTCCTTCTTTTATTGGGCAATTCAATTATAGTCCTCAGGGCTGAACGTGTACTCCACATACGTGTGACCAGTCTTCTCACTTGTGTAGATGTAGCGGAAAGAGCAATCGTGCTGCTTATACTCGCGTAGCGAGATACTGCCGTTGATGTTGGTGAGAAGTTGTTCTCGAAAGACTTCCTTCAATTCATCCGTGTAGATGCTGTCCACATCAAGGTCGCCCTTCACCGTGTAGAAATAGTGGACCGTCTTGTCATCTGGAGTATAAGTCGTGCTGTCCATCCGAGTCCATTGGTCAATGGATTTTGGGCATTCCTTACGAGTAAAGTTGGCACATTCGCGTGCGATACGCTCGTCTAAAGTTTCCCTCTTGCACGCACATAAACTAACCAAAAATGAGGCCAGTAATACATGTAGTATTGTTCTCTTCATCTTCTCTAAAAGTTTATTTCTAATGCGAATATACACAATAATTCCCTTTGCGGGATTGATTTATGTCAAAAAAATGCGATTTTATGCTTTTCAACATGTTTTTGCCCCAATAAATTTGTTAGAATCAACAATCTGACGTAAATTTGCAGTGCTCAAACAGAGTGTTAAGATATAGTTTTTTATAAAAGGTAAAAAGTTATGAACGAAAAAGTTGGAACATTAGCAGGTGCTGTTTGGACTGCTTTGAACGAGAATGGTGCAATGGTATCTAAGGATTTGAAGAAAGCTGCTGGCCTGAAGTCAGACAAAGATTTATATCTGGCAATGGGTTGGTTGCTTCGCGAAGACAAGATCAACGTTGCAGAGGATGCAAAGAATTTGACTTTGTGCCTGAAGTAAGAGCATTTCCTTTAAGCAGGATACTTTTACAGGAAACTTCAGATTCGTCTGAGGTTTCCTTTTTTTGTGCTGCATGAGAAGATCGAGAATCTTTCCCTATGGCACAAAATAATTTTGAAAAAATCGAGAACAATAATAACTGGAAAAAGAAACGAAGAGAGACCAGCATTGTTCGCCAGCCTCTCTTCATCTTTTTTTGTCAGCGTTGATTTTATTTCACAAGCACTTTGACTTTCATCGAACTGCTTTCCGCTCGGTAAGACACTCAAGCAAGCTTGATTTTTCCGCTCTCACTTAACCAGCACCTTTTTGGTTGTCCCGTCCGCTTTGCGGATAATGTTGATACCCTTCTGCATCCGTTCCAGCTTCCTGCCGCTGAGGTCATAGATGCCTTCCTCTGTTATCTTTTGCGGCTCATCTGCGAACGTTTCTTCTATTCCGGTTGGGTCACCTGTGGTGAAAAGCTGTTCCTTTCCATAATAAGTCTTGCCTTCACTGGTGGTCACAAAGGCTACGACACGGTAGGTCGTGTGGTAGTCCAAACCTTTCAGTTCGATGGACATCACCTGTCCGTCGGCTTCCACCTGTTTTGCTCTTGATGCACTCTCTGTGCTGCGCCAGTATCTGAAGCCCTGACTCACGATGTTGTCTGAGCCACGCATAGCATAGCCTTTCACCCTCGCCCTGTTGCCGTTCACTTCTATCTTGTCGTAAGTGTGGACAGTAGGCTCGAAGTACGATGTGTTTGTTGGGTCGATACCTGTCCAGTCGCCATAAAAGCGTGAGCCATCTTGGGTTTCATAATAGGGGCGGTACTTCCACAGATAGTTCGTGTTCAGGTTACGGATGTAGCCTTCCATCATTCCTTCATACAGATAGGCTCCAGCCCTGTTCGAGGGGAATTCACTTGTCCAGTCCG
>JAFRTJ010000055.1 GCA_017427185.1 Bacteroidaceae bacterium
GGCAGCGACGTCCATTGGCTCTTCCTGTCTTTCCCTTGCCATATCTGTGTCCTTTTGAACCGTTACTGGCTGCAAAGATGCACATTTTTCGTGAATTTCCAATGGACTCAGGCAAGATTGTATCCATCCTGACAGTGTTCCCACGTTCGGAAGGTTATATTTCATGGCTATTTTCTTCCGTGATTTGCCACTTTGCATGTACTCGATGCAAATACTGCGCTTCAATGAGCGACTGAATTTTTGTCTTCCCATAATTCTTAAATGACTTTGAAAATTTAACATTTAAGGCTCTATGGGAGTCAACCTATTTCAGTACAAGACAGTGTAAACAGTGAATGTACTGTACTACCCTAGAAAAAGTTGAATGATTTTACCTTAACCCTGCCATAGGTTGAATGCCTGTTTGATACCTTAATCCCTATCCTTGGCAGGGGTTGAACCTGGAGCCCATGTCATCCGGCTTACCAAGTGTTGAAACTGAAAATATTTTACATAAAGAAAAGTGTTCGAATCTCGGCTCGCAACTTATTTTTTTTCTGTTGCAAGATGTGATTTTGGTGGCTCAATTGCTGTCTGAAAAATGTGTACTTCTGCCCATGGATATATTGGGCTTTGTTTGGCGAGAACAAAAGCAGCCAAAAAGGGCTGGAACCAATAGAGTAGGTTTCAGCCCTAATTTTATGTCAATGGGAATCGTCTGTAACGGACAGTATCTTCAGCTAATCAATTAATATTCGCGATTGTCCACGATGAACGCTTCGACATCCAGTTCACCAGATTCAACCGTTGCCGATGGAAACACGCCAGACAGTGTATAGGCTTCCTCGCCGTATGGGACATGTTTCTCGTAGTAAGTGAAATCAGTGACCGTAAATGGATGATAGATTGTCACGCGGTCGTCACCCTGCCATTTCAGTTCACGATTGGTCCATGACAGCCACTCAGAGTCTGTAAAGCCGGCATACGTGTCTTTCTTGTAGCCCTGGAACCACAGGTTCTTGATGGTAATGGAAACATGTTCCACACCCCAACTTCCACTCAGCACCAAATCTCCATGCGGATAGTAATGGTATTCCAGTTCAATGATGTCGCTCATCTTCGGCTTGCGTTTTTCGTCTTGCCCCAGGTCGCGGTAAGTGATCTTCAACGTGCGGTGTACCTCCTGGAGGTCGTTGATTTCCTTTGAGTCCTTTTCTGCTACCAGTGTATAGGTGTTTTCTTTCCCCTTGGTAATCACCATCTGGTCGCTGGCGAAATTCACGTCCGTATTCCATGAGCCACGGCCGCCTTGTTCCCCCTTCAAGTCGAAACTCAGCATACAGTGGAAGCGGATGGCATCAAACACGTCTTCCTTCTTTCTTGTAAAGTCTTTGAAGGAATGCAAGTTCGAACTCCACCACAGAGAAATAGTGCCTGGTGGGTCGGGATAGTTGGCGTAGGACTTGTAGGGGATGGCAAACACGTCTCCCAGCGATGCATCACGGGGCAGGAGGTCGCAACGCTCATCCATATCATCCACGCGGATATTGATGTAGTTTTCCGTTACGGCACACTTGGCCTCCAGCAGGACGTTCTCGTTCTTGTCGGTATAGTAGAAGGTAAAGGCTTTGCCTTCGTTCGTGACAATCTCGAACTCCGTACCGTCGCTTGCCTCATAAACCAGGTCGGCGAAGTTCATCACCCAGGGGTGTACGCCCAGGATTTCCCTTGCGCGGTCAACGAACACTCCCAGGTCATCGTTGCTGATTGTCATGTCGCCGTACATTCTGACCGCCGTCTCAATTTCTTTGTTCAACTCGCTGATCTGCTCAAACGACATGTCGCTCAGCAGCTCGAACAGCTCCTGCTGTGTCGGCACCACTTCCTCCAGTGCCTTTGAAATCAGCTTCAGGTTGTTGTTCACAGCGTCGAGGCAAGTGTCGGCTGTCATGTTGCCATCCATCACTTCCAGCACCAGTTTGCCGTTCTTGTTCACGAAGTCGTAGGCGAGCTGGCCGTTGGAGATGATGTCGTCGCCAAAGGCGAACACTACGTTGCAGCCAGCCTCGAGCAGTTTGGGGGCAATGGTCATCGTCAGGTCGATGTGCCGCAGCTTGTTGCTTGCCATTTCCGCAGCCAGGTCCCCCGTCACGTTTCTGTCTTGCCCTATTTCACTGCTCTTTTCCATCACGGCGTTGTAGACCTGGCGGGCATATTTGTCCATTCTGCCCAACGAGAATTCCTTCCAGAATTCGTCGCTATCCATCGATTGGTATTTGCCTGGCAGGCAGCCTGAGTCGCGAATGTCGCGCCAAATCTCAGCACGCTTCTCCCTCGACGAGTAGCCATAGTTGGCAACTGCTCCCACCAGCACCGTACGGTGGAGCACGTTGGCATCCTTCATCACTTTGGCGAAGTCGTATGCGGCCTTCATCTGTCCCCAAATGCCGCGCGTCTGCCGCTGAGCGTAGGCAAAGCCGTTGAGGTAATGGTCCAGCAGCTCGACGTCGTTGTATTCGGCATCTGGCGAGATACACAGATAAATCACACGCGCCATGAAGTCGGCCAGCATCTCGTCGTACTGAGCCTCCGTCAGGTTCTCGAACCCAGGCTCCGGGTCGATTGTGTAGTTCCAGTCAGGGTCCTGCGGATTTACAGGAGTCTCAGGGACGTTGGGGGTGGGGTCGTCAGAACCGCACGAGCCCAGCATCAGTGCTGCAAACGGTATCAGCACCATCCAAAATCTCATCTTCATAAGTTTTCTTTTTATATGTTATAATGGTTGATTAGGCAGTATCAGATAAGTTCACTCCGCAAATATACGAAGAAAAATGAAAAAACACAGCATAAAATGATTTTTTCTGATTTTGTAAAAAAGAAATGTTCCAGAATCGCCCTAAAACAAATAGTCGGCTTCATCGTTCCGCCTGCGCCTGTGCAGAAGATGAACACAACATTCCAGCGGATTGTTCTTGGAAAGAAAAAAGAAGGGGATATGCCAGACGGCACGTCCCCTTCTTGGGAGTGAGTATGAAAAATTTTTACAGCCTGATTACTTGATCTCGCGGATGTAGATGTCGCGGAACCAGGTGCGGCTTCCATGAGCCTGCATCTCTATCTGCTCGCGTGGGAAGATGGGCTGCTTGCGGTCCCAGTAGTTCTCCATCACCACGTTGTCGACCACCAGCTTTCCGTTGAGCTTCACAGTCACCTTGTCGCCCACCATGCGGATGTAGAAGGTGTTCCACTCGCCCAGCTTGTTGTCTGCCACTTCGAGGGGAGTGCTGCGGTTCTTCTGGTTGTTGTAGAGTCCGCCGCTTCCCACTTGTGCTCCCACGTTCACGCGTGCGATGTCCCAGATCTGGACCTGTGGAGTTCCTCTCAGATAGACTCCTGCGTCAGGCTCCTTGCCTGCAGGATCGAGTTTCCAGTCGACCAGCATCTCAAAGTCGGCATACTGGTTGACGGTGCAGATGTTGTCGTATCCGTGGCCCACATAGGTGAGCATTCCGTCTTCCACTTTCCAGTCCTCGCGCATCACCTGATCAGCTTTTTCCTGTGCTTTGGCGAGTTCCTCGCCCGTCATCTTGGCTCGAGCGATGGGGTTCTGCACCAGACCTTTCCAACCGTTCAGGTTGGTTCCGTTGAAGATGGACACGAATCCTTCCTCGTCCTTTGAGAGTCCGCCGAGGAAGTCCTCAATCTCCCTTTCTTCTTTCTCGCTCAGAACTGCTTGCGCAGTCTTCAGGAGGAGGCGGTAATTGATGCCGTTGTACTCAGGGTGAGCCATAGCAATCTTCTTGGTAACCTGTGCTGCCGTTTTTCTCAGTCTGCGGTTGGTCATCCAGTTTGCCGTATAGGCCATCGCTTGGAAGGTACCCGTCTCGCCCATTTTGGTCAAGATGCTTTTCTGCTCTTTCACATTCTCTGTCTTCTCCATCTGGTCGCGCAGTTGCAGGTATCTGTTCTCTGGCGTGATGTCCTGAGCCAGGGATGAAATGGAGGCTGATATCAGCAGGGCTCCTGTTATTGTCAGTTTAGTGAACTTTCTCATAAGGGCAGGATTCTTAAAGGGGGATTAAAGTATGTGTCAGTATCGCACAGCAAGGATTATTCCTCGCAGAGTTCTGTCAGGATGCCGCAGGTGCTCTTGGGATGGAGGAAAGCGATGTGGAGACCGTCTGCTCCGCCGCGAGGAGCCTTGTCGATGAGACGGATGCCCTTGGAGTCGCAGTAAGCCAATGAGTCGGCCACTCCGTCCTCGATCTTGAAGGCAACGTGATGGATGCCACGACCGCCGTTGTCGAGATACTTCTGTACGGTGCTGTCGGGTGATGTGGGCTCGAGCAGCTCCAGTTTCACCTCACCAACCTTCATGAAGGCGGTCTTAACCTTCTGGTCCTCGACAACCTCTTCCTTGTAAATCTTCAAACCCAGAACGTCCTCGAAATAGGGGCGTACTGCATCAATGCTCTGTACGGCAATGCCCAGATGTTCAATACGTGAAATCTTCATAATTTTGTTGTTTTTTTAGTGTTTATAGTGTTTAACTGTAGGCAAAGATACGAAATTATGTCTTTCGACGTTCTCTTTTTTATCCTTTTTTTATGTTTAGGTGCTTCCTTCGTGTCAGAATTCAATCAGGATGCGCCCGTTGATCATTCTTCCTGTCAGATAGTTGGGGACAGCGTACTGATGGTTGCTGATGTCGGTCACCCAGTAATAGCTGCTCACGTTGCTCAGGCCGAAGATGTTGAAGCAATCGAGCCCCAGCCAGATGTTTTTCACCAGGTCGGAACGCAGGTGACGGTCCTCGTTGTCGAGGAGGCGGTAGTTCATGCCTATGTCGACGCGCTTGTAGGCAGGAGCCCTGAAAGCGTTCCTCTCCAATCCTGTATGCGGAGGGCCAAAGGGTAGGCCGTCGGCAAAGCTGGCTTTCAGGTTCATCTTCCACTTGGTGGTGCCAGGGAAGAAGTCGCTGAAGAAGAAATTGAAGTTGTAGCGCTGGTCGGTAGGCTGGGGGATGCTCTTTCCGTTGAGGTTCATCTGGGCTTTCATCAGGCCAAAGCTTATCCAGGAATCCGTTCCTGGGATGAATTCTCCATAGAGCTTGAAATCGGCTCCCACGACGTATCCGTCGGCAATGTTGTTTCCGTAGTAGACAATCTTCACGTTGTCCACGTTGTAGGGATTCAGGTGGCTCTGAGCCTTGTAGTACACCTCCGTAGTGAACTTGAAGGGGCGTTGGCTCATGCGGAACTTGTATTCCATGCCTGCCACGACCTGGAAGGAGCGTTGGCTCTTGATGTTCCCATTGAGCTGAACCACCGTATTGCCGTTGGTGGTGACTGTGTCGCGGAGTTCCTTGTAGAAGGGCCGCTGGTAGTACATGCCTGTGGCCAGACGGAAGGTGAGGTTCTCGTTGCAGGAGGGAACGAATCCCAGGTTCACGCGTGGCGAGACGAGCCATTCGCTGTTCCAGCTCCAGTAGCTCAGTCGAGTTCCATAGTTCAGGCTGAGGATGCCCACCTTGCTCTCGTTGCGATAGGTGTCCTGAGCGAAGAATTCCATCGCGTTGCTGCTGATGTCGTTCACGCTTTTCAGGTTGTAGATTACCTTCAGGTCCTCTCCTGTGTGGGGCACGCTGTAGCCGCTGCTGTCGCGATATTCCCATTCGCGGCTGTTCTCGTCGATGCTCTCGTGTTTCCAGGAGAGTCCCGTTTGCAGCTGATGGTGCCTCTTGGCATATTCGTAGGCCAGTTTCAGCGTCTGGGACTTGCTGTTCAGGTAGTTCCTGGCATGCTCCATATAAGTCCCCACGCCCAGCTGCTCGTCCTCTGTGGTCTCGTTGAGCCAGTATTGCCCCTGTATGTCATAGGTCTCGCGCTCAGCTGTGCTGAAGGCAGAGGCTGCCAGGCTGAGGGCTCCAGCGCCCAGCTTTCGTGAGATTTTCATGGTTCCAAAGAGTGTGCGGAAGAGGTCTGCCTCCTTGCCGTCGAAGTAGACGGTGAAGCTCTTTACGTCCTCCAGCGTACCAAATTTTGTCTCACGGTTCTTGGGGGTAAAGTTGTAGTTGTTCTTGCTGATGTATCCTATCACATCCACTGACCAGTTCTTGTTGGGAGTCCAGCTCAAGTAGCCTTGATAATCCAGGAATTTTGGCCTGTATTCGCCTTTCGTCTCCAGGCTCCCCAACATGTACTGGTTGGTCTTGTATCGAAGCCCGTTGCTGAAGCTGATTTTTCCGTTGCCGTATCCGCCATAGACGTTGGTTCCCAGCAGGCTGGCTTGCACGCTGCCCTCTGCCTTCTCTGGCCGTGCGTAGGTGATGTCGAGCACGCTGCTCATCTTGTCGCCATACTTTGCCTCGAATCCGCCAGCGCTGAAGTTCACCTTCTCCACCATATCGCTGTTGATGATGGAGAGTCCTTCCTGCTGTCCGCTGCTGATGAGCAAAGGGCGGTAGACTTCCACTCCATTGATGTAGACACAGTTCTCGTCGAAACTGCCTCCACGCACGTTGTACTGGCTCGACAGCTCGTTGTGGGTGCTGACTCCTGCCTGGGTAGCCACCAGTTCCTCTACAGCGTTGCCAGTCGTGCTGGGCATGCGTTTCAGGTCTTTGGTGTTCAGCTCTTGTGTCGTCCCCATCTGGCGCCGTGTGTCGCTCACTGTCACCTCCGTCATATCCTTTCCTGCGCTTCTCATCACGATGTTCAGGGTAAGGTTTCCCTGCGGCTTTTTCAGTACGCGTCGACGTTTTTCGTAGCCTATCATGTTGTAGAGAATAGCCACGCTGTCGGCTGTCTTGAAACTGAGCCGATATTGTCCGTTCAGGTCCGTTGTGGTGCCAATGGGCTGTCCCTCAACGCGAACGGTGGCAAATTCCACAGGTGACTGGTCTTCGTCCACAACTCGCCCTTTCAGGTGTACAGTGGCCGTGTCTTGTGTCTCCTTCGCCTCCTGGGCAAGCATGAAGAAGGGACACAAAACCATTACATATATTAATATGTATACTCGTCTCATCAAACTAATAAACGGAAAACATACCCTTTTTTGTATATCTCCCGTCAACTTTTTCTTAACGGCGAGTCAAAAAAGCTCTTTCAATGCGATGGAAAGACGTTGAAAACGAGCTTGTTGTAACGATTTTTGGAGAATGCAGGCAAAGTGGCGTGGAGAAGTACATCAACGACTGGGCTGTAGGTGCATTTTAGGCAGGAAGAAGCGGCAGTGTCAGAAAAATGTTGTACCTTTGCCCTTACTACGATATCCTCTCGCCAATGAAGATCATACATGTGGATATGGACCAGTTCTTTGCGGCTGTCGAACAGCACGACCAGCCAGAACTGAGAGGTATGCCGATAGCGGTTGGACATGATGCAGAGCGTGGTGTAGTGTCTACGGCCAGCTACGAGGCCCGCCGCTTTGGCGTACACTCTGCCCAATCCATCCAGTTGGCTAAGCGTCTGTGTCCGCAGCTCATCATTGTGGAACCTCATTTCCAGCGTTACAAGGAAGTGTCTGCACAGTTGCGAGCCATCTTCCACGACTATACCGACCTGATAGAACCCATATCACTCGATGAGGCGTTCCTCGACGTGACGGAGAACAAGCGGGGCATCGGGTTGGCAGTCGATATTGCCAAGGAAATCAAGCAGCGCATACGCGAGACCACAGGGTTGACTGCTTCAGCAGGAGTAAGCTACTGCAAGTTTCTTGCCAAGATAGCCTCTGATTGGCGCAAACCAGATGGCTTGACGGTCATTCACCCAGACCGTGCTCTCGAGTTTATATCACAGTTGAAGGTGGAGAAGATATGGGGAGTGGGGCAGAAGACTGCCCAGAAGCTGCATCGCATGGGTGTGTTTACTGGTGCGGACTTGCGCCAGCTGTCGCTGCTGCATCTGACGGAGGAATTCGGAAAGATGGGGCAGGTGTTCTACAATTTCGCCCGTGGTATCGACGAACGTCCAGTCATCTCTGAATGGGAGCGAAAATCCGTCAGCTGCGAGCAGACGTTTGAGAAGGACATCAGCGACCCATCGGCTGCCACGATAGAATTGTATCATGCGGTCCTGGAGCTGGAACGGCGCATTGCGAAGAATGATTTCGAGGGGCGTACGCTGACGCTGAAGGTCAAATTCTGGGACTTCCGTCAGATAACGCGCAGCATCACAGTAGACCATGTGTTGCGCACGAAGGATGAGATGCTTCCTCTGGCCAAACAGTTGTTGAGCCAGGTGGAGTTCCGTTCCCATCCTATCCGCCTTTTGGGGCTTGGTGTCTCGAACCAGCGGGTGGAAGCGGACACCAACAAGCCGCGATGGGTTCAATTGGAGTTGCAGTTCAAGGGATTCGCTGATGGTTCTAAGTAATTCTTTCTGATTGTAAATTTTCTTTACAAATATAAGAATAAGGAGGGAAATGGGAAACTTTCTGCTTCTTTTTTTGAGGAATTTATGACATTATATTTCATAATGTCCAACAAAATCAGTATCTTTGTGCATTGATTGTTTAAGAAAACTGATTAAAGCACCATGAAGAAAGTTTTATTCTCCGCATTGGTTATGGCCTTTGTGTCGCTGAGCATGCATGCCTCAGAGTGGACACCCAGTGAGTGGCCTGTACTGAAACACTATGACCAGAACCATCTGTTCCAGGTAGCCCTGCCCTTGGGAGGTATCGGCACTGGACAAGTCTCTTTGGGAGGACGTGGTGAACTGCGCGACTGGGAAATCATGAACATCCCAGCCAAGGGGTTCAGCACGGTCTATACGGGCAGCAGCAACACTCCCTTCTTTGCCATCTACGTCAAGCCAGACAATAAGGAAGCTACGACAACGTTGCTCGAGGGACCGATCTATCCTCATGAATACGTTCGTGGGGGTGGTGGCGAGGAAGTCAACCATCATGGTTTGCCCCGCTTCGAGAGTGCCTCGTTCGATGCAGCCTATCCTTTCGGACAGGTCAATCTTTCGGATTCGAAACTTCCAGTCAAGGTGCGCATCAAGGGTTTCAATCCCCTCGTTCCTTGCAACAGCGACGACAGCAGCTTGCCTGTAGCTGTGCTTGCCTATGAGGTGACGAATACGTCGAGCAGTGCGATGGATGTATCCGTGTGCGCCACTTTGCGCAATTTCATCGGCCGTGATGGGCGAGGCATGAATGATATGGCGGGATGCAAGGACAACAAGAATGCCTATCGAGAGGCTGATGGCTTGCGAGGCATTTATTACTACTCAGAAGGCGTGAATCCTGAAGACCAGGCTTGGGGCACGATGGCCCTGACAACAACGAGTCGCGAGGGAGTGAGCTACCGCACGTGCAACAAACCCAATGCCTGGCAGAACACCATTCTGAACTTCTGGGACGACTTCAGCAGCGATGGCGTGCTGCAGGAAAAGGTTTGGCCGCTCGAGGTCGATCCTATGGGCTCGCTTGCCGTGAAGAAACGTATTGGGGCAGGGCAGAAGGAGACCTTCGTCTTCTACCTTACCTGGAACTTCCCTAACCGCAAATCGTGGTCTCCCACGACGGTGGGCAACTACTACAGTACGCTCTATGCAGACGCTTGGGAGGCAGCTGCAAAGATTGTGCCACGCATGGCACAGCTGGAAGCAGACACACGTCTCTTCGTCAATTCGCTCTTGGAGAGCAGTTACCCTGATGTGGTCAAAGAGGCTGCCCTCTTCAACCTCTGCGTACTGCGCTCTCAGACCGTCTTCCGTCTGCCTGACGGCCACATGATGGGATGGGAAGGCGTTTGGAACAGAGATGGATCGTGTCACGGCTCCTGTACACACGTGTGGAACTACGAGGTGGCAACACCTTTCCTTTTTGGCGATTTGGCCCAGACGATGCGTGACGTGGAATTCAACTATGCGACGAAAGAAAATGGCCTGATGAACTTCCGCGCCGACCTGCCTTTGTCTGAGGCAGCCAAGCGCAATTCTCCTGCGGCAGACGGACAGATGGGATGCGTCATGAAGATGTATCGCGAGTGGCAACTGTCGGGCGACAACCAGTTCCTTGCCAAGAATTGGGAGCAGGTGAAGAAGGTGTTGGGCTATGCCTGGCTTGCCGACAACGGCATCGATGGAAAGGGAAGTTGGGATGCCAATCAGGATGGTGTGATGGAAGGCTCGCAACACAACACGATGGACGTGAACTACTTTGGCCCCAATCCTCAGATGGGATTCTGGTATATGGGTGCCCTGCGTGCCGCAGAGGAGATGGCAAAAGCCATGAAGGACAAAGCTTTTGCAAAGAAGTGTCGCACCTTGTTCGAGAAGGGCAGCCGATGGATGGACGAGAACCTGTTCAATGGTGAGTATTACGAGCATCACATCACCAACCCAGAGACGTTTGAGTTTATCGACATGGACGACCCTGCAACGAAAATTCCTGACTTCCAGCTGGGCCGTGGATGCCTTGTGGATCAGCTTGTGGGGCAGTATATGGCGCATATCTGCGGCTTAGGCTACTTGGGCGATAAGGAACACATTCGCACGACCTTGCAGAGCATTATGAAATACAACTATCTCAGCGACTTCAGCCGTCACTTCAACAACATGCGCTCCTTCGTCTATGGGAAGGAATCAGGACTCCTCATGGCCTCGTGGCCCAAAGGACGTCTGGAAGTGCCTTTCCCCTATTTTGCTGAGGCGATGACGGGTTTCGAGTATTGTGCAGCCGTAGGAATGCTTTACGAGGGTATGACGGCTGATGGATTGAAGTGCATAAAATTCATACGCGACCGCTTTGATGGCGCCAAGCGAAATCCTTTCAGCGAGCCTGAGTGCGGACATCATTATGCCCGTTCGATGGCCAGTTGGGCATCCATCCTGGCGTTGAGCGGTTTCCATTATTCAGGTGTGGATCGTCACATCACCTTCACAGATAAGCCAGGGTGTTACTTCTGGAGTACGGGCTATGCGTGGGGAACGTGTGAGGTCAAGGCTGATGGAACTGCCCAGCTCAAGGTGCTGAAAGGAGAACTTCCACTCGAGAAAATAACAATAGGCAGCAAGACGAAGAAGTATACTCCTTCTGCTCAATAACCATACAATTCTATCCCATGTTTTTCTCTAAATCCTTTAGTTTTATGAAGATTCTTAGCGCAATGAGCCTGTGCAGCAGCATCCTGTTGGCTGCCTGCCAACCAGCGATTACTCACACCACGCAGAAAGATGACGATAAAGTTGCTGACTGGAAGGCTTTCCTGAAAGAAGAGCTGCCCCTCCTGGGACATCGCAACTGGATTGTAGTCACAGATATGGCCTATCCCTTGCAGACCAATCCTGGCATCAAGACCATATTCGCAGCAGAGCCATACGAAGAAGTCGTCGAGACAGTCAACAGCATGATTGAAGAGGCTCCCCACGTCTTTGCCCATATCTATCAGGATCAGGAGCAGCAGGCCCTTTCTGAAGAACTGGCACCTGGATGGGACGAATACAAAGCCAGAATGAGTCAGGCTCTCGACCTCAGCAACGTGCGTTGGATGCCTCACGAGGAACTGATTGCCCGCCTCGACGAAGTAAGTCGTCTCTGTCAGGTTGTCATCATCAAGACCTCGCTTACCATTCCTTATACCTCCACTTTCTTCGAGTTGGACTGCGGCTATTGGGACGGTGAGCGTGAAAGAAAGATCCGTGAATAGGCAATATGGAAAAAACCCTTCATTCTGTCCTCTTTGAATCCATTGATAAAGACCTGTAGAAAAAGATGAATAAAATACTGCTTCTGATAGTTTTTCTCGTGCCATCTCTCCATTCTATGGCACAAATCGAAGAGTATACTATGCCTGATGGGAAGGTAGTCAAGATAGACCGTAGTGTTTTTCCCAATCTTCGTTATGATGTATCAAGCAAGCCCCAGCCAGCTGATTATGTGGCACGCCGTAAGGCTCGCGCTAAGCAAGGGGGAGTAGAATTGCCCCCATTTGTCAATAACGGGCAGGACAAGTATTTCCCTCCCATTTTCAATCAGGATGGCGGTTCGTGCGGTTCGGCTCAAAGTGTCGGCTATATGTTCACTCACGAGATGAACAGCTATCGCGACCTCGATTCCTCCTTGCCTGAGAATCAGTATCCTACCCATTTCACATGGTTGCTTTCCTATCAGACCAGCAACATAGTAGACATAGCAAGTGGTATAGGCATTCCTAACGTTCCCACCTATGGAGGACGCACCTATAGCCGACTCTTTGGCTCCCAGACTCACGATGATCCTGATTATGGGTGGATGCAGGGTTATGATAAGTGGTATAGCGCCATGTGGAACAAGATTTCCCACGATATCAGTTTTGCTCCCACCAACACCCCAGAAGGTAGGCAGGAACTTAAGGAATGGCTTTATAATTATAGTGGCGATACGACTATGCACGGAGGTGGTGTGGCTGGTATCGGCGTGGCTGCTTATGGCACTTGGGCCGCCATCCCTTCTTCTCCAGCCAACAAGGCAGCAGGCGTGGCTGGCATGAAGTATGTCAAGGCATGGGGCGATACTTTCAATCATGCTCTTACTGTATGCGGATACGACGACCGCATAGAATTCGACCTTGACGGAGACGGTATCGTAGGTGAGGTTGATGAAGACGAGGTAGGAGCATGGATCATTGCCAACTCGTGGGGCGACGGCTGGGAGAACAAGGGGTTCATTTATTGTCCCTATAAGTATAGCTATTCTGTAGGCAATGATACGTGGGCCTGGTCTCCTGGTGCGCATATCGTACGTCAGGATTATCGCCCTTTGCGCACCATCAAGCTATTGATGGATTACAGCCATCGTAGCGAGCTTTTGCTCTGTGCTGGAGTTTCTGAAGACATCAATGCCACCCAGCCCGATAAGATTATCCCCTTCGAGCATTTTCGCAATGCAGGCAACACGTTGGGGGCAAGTCCTGCACCTGAGGTGCCCATGCTGGGGCGTTGGGCAGATGGCATGCATTATGAACCTATGGAGTTTGGTTACGACTTGACTGACCTCACTGCAACGGTCGATCGCACCAAGCCTCTCAAGTACTTCTTCATTGTCAAAAGAAATGCAAACACCATTGGTAGCGGCCATATTTACAAGGCTTCCATTATCAATTATGAGATAGAGAACGAAGGTGTGGAGATTCCCTTCGACCAATCCGATGTCGAGATTCAGGAAGGGAGCGGAGAAGTGGTTGTCAGTGTTGTGGTGCCTGGTGAGCAACTCTATCCAGTAGCGAATCTTAGTTTCCAGGATGGTGTGCTTGTCTGGTCGGCTCCTCAGGCCTCCAGTCTCACACTCACAGGATACCATGTTTACGAAAACAATATTCTGGTGGCACAGTTGCCTGTCGGGCAGAGCTATTATACTCCAGCTGATGGAGCAGAAGGTCCTTTCACCATAAAAGCAGTTTATCGTGCGGGAGAGTATATGCAGGAGTCTGCTCCTTCCAACCCTGTAGTATTCCAGCCTCTCCAGCATGAAACCAACAATCTGGTTATGTTCAACAAGGGTGGACTCACGATTCCCAACGCTATCTCAGAGATTCTCAACGAGGCCACCATAGAGTTCTGGATACGCGCAACCAAGAATGTCAGCTATATCGATCAGGTGGGTCCAGGATGGGGAAAGTTCCTCTTCCACAATGATTCCAATGGAACCCTTTCAGTGGGGTGGGACAGCAACAGCTTAGACCGCCTGGATGTACGCAATGTCTTTTCCAGTACCTCCCGTTGGAATCACATTGCTATCGTCATCAAAGGTAATGTGCTCACTCTCTATGTCAATGGGCTCAAGAAAGGTCAGATAACCTCTCGCACCTATTCTGGCCTTCCCGCTTTTGGCGACCTTCAGTTCGGTCATACAAATGAGAATCAGTGGTGGTTGGGCGGACTGGACGACATACGTATTTGGAGCACGGCACGCACGCAAACGGAGATAAGGAGCAACATGCGTATTCCAATCGCTATGCCAGCTCTCATGCCTGACCTTCTCATTTACCTTCCTATGGATCCCATTGAAATCGATGGTAAGACTTATCTGCGCGAGTGTGTGAGTGGAAAGCATGCTTCTTTCCATTCTATCGGTTCCTGGGAGATCCAGGATATCAAAGGTCCATTCACAGGTGTGCAGAACGATCCTTATCTCACGATTGACGACGAAGAGACTACCCATCTGGCGGGCATTCCTTTCCGTCTTATGGCACAGAGTGCGCTCAATGCTACGGATTGGACTTGGACGGTGGCTGACACCCAGATGCCAGCATTGCATGGTGTGAGCCCCACTTTTACCTTCTCTCAGGCAGGAACCTACACGATTGTCTGCACCGCCCTTTTTGCTACGGGTGAAACGTTGACAGAAACCAAGGAAGTCGTGGTGGTAGAGGGATCTGCTCCTGTGGCAGCTTTTGACGTCCTCGATGCAGATCTGCCTGCTGGCGACCGTTTCAATTTCATCAACCGAAGCAAGGGAGATGGATGTACCTATCTGTGGAGTATGCCTGGAGCTGAAGTTGAGCAAACTGGAGGCACCAATGCTACGGCTCTCTATCCTCAGACGGGAACCTTCTCCGTCACTCTTACCGTTACCAATCCTTACGGCTCCAATAGCGTCACCCATCAGGTCACGGTGCGCGAGTCAGCTCCAAGCCCTCGCTTCGAACTTTCCCAAACAGCAATCATGCTGGGCGATACGATTCAGTTGATTGACAACAGCCGCTACACTCCTCTCTCTTGGAAATGGGAACTCAACAACGGTTCCCGTGCTCTTTTGGTCGAGGATCAATCTCCCTATATTGTGCCTACTGCCCCAGGTATCTACGACATCAGTCTTCAGGTCACCAATCAGCTGGGCAGCAACAGCCTTACCCGTAACCGCTATCTGATTGTCAGCAATGACAATCCTGGTACCTGTCTCAATTTTACAGGCAAAGAACGCCTGCAGCTTTCCTGTCCCTTCTCACAGCAGCAGAGCGCTCTCACCCTCGAGTGGTGGATGCGGCCCCAGCAGTATCAGGGTAGTGTGAATCTCTCTTCATCTCAGGGTAAGTTTTCTACCTCAGTTGATTCCAAGGGAGTGCTTTCCGTCACTTTGGGCAGCAAGACCATACAATCCGACGAAGGGTATATCGTCTGCAACGAATGGCACCATTATGCAATCGTTTTCCGTCAGGGAGCCGTGAAGTTCTATCGCGATGCCTTGCTTTTCAGTTCTCCTGCTTCTAAACTGGCCAGCAATTTCCCAGCCATGGAGAGCGTCACAATGGGCTCAGAAACCAGTTGCTTCAGTGGTCAGATTGATGAAGTACGCCTTTGGGGTGCTGCTCTTGATGAAGACAGAATTTCGGCATACTGCAACCAGCACATTAGCGATGTGCAGGCAGCTCAGGAAGAAGGCAAGCTGTTGCTCTACTACGATTTCAACCAGAATGGTGGAGATGTTCTCGACCGTACCTCCTCTTTATGTCATGCCCAGCGCATAGGCTTTGGTCCTGATGGTGATGCATGGAATTCATCATTAGGAGTCTTCACGCTTGACACGAAGGCTCTCATGCATGGCGACATTTCCTCCATCTACCTTACGAATTACAAGAATCCCTTCATTACCGCATCAGGTACGGTCAACCCCAACAACAGCAGTCGTTTCCTCCGACTTGCCATGAGAAACAGCCGCTCCAAGTGGCAAGATGCCAATGCTGTCGTTGCTGGTAGCATTACCACAGGAGCACACATTGATACGGCACATCGCAGCGACATCACTTTCGAGACCCAGTGGAGCGGTTTTGCCAGCCCACTTCTCGATTACCGTCTCTGGCAACCCGTTCTCCTTCCAGCTGGCAGGTATCGGTTTAGTGTCACCTTCAGCGATGGCAGCGATGCTCAGGAGAGCCGTCTTGTCGTCTGCGAAGGAAAAATGATGGTAAGCGATAAGGTTTGCGAGGGAAAAGCTATAGCTTGGTGTAAGCTCGTGGACGGAAGTCTCAGTTTCAGCCTTGCCGAGGAAACCCAGGTGTCGCTGGGAATCATTGTCAACCTTACTGGGCAGGCAAGTTTCGGCATCAGCGCCTTCAAACTCGAGGGTGTTTCCTACGAGACTCTCACTCCAACCGAACCCACAGGCATCGCACTTCCCACGCTTCCGCAGCTCGAGCAGCCTGCCTTCCGCGGTATCTATAACCTTTCTGGGCAACGGCTCCAGCATGTGCGTCAGGGCATAAACATCGTAGATGGCAAGAAGATGCTGAGTAAGTAACTCCACGATTTGTTTGGTCCAACGCAATTTTTGGAATTTTTGTTTGTTTTGTGATATTTATTGTGTAATTTTGCACTTCAGAGTTCGTTTTTTATGGGTCGAAGGACGGTTGATGCAGTCGGTTGTCCAATGGATCGGAAGTTGGTCCCAATAAACAATTTTTATTGTATGCTTGATTTCATTAGTTTGGTAAAACGGCGTCGCTCGATGCGCAAGTTCAAGCCGGGATTGTTGGATTCTGCTGATTTGAATCTCATATTGAAGGCAGCCTTGATGTCTCCCAGTAGCAAAGGATTGCATAGTTGGGAATTCGTCTTGGTGACCGAGCCTGGTGTTCTCTGCGAGTTGGCAAAATGCAAGACTCAGGGAGCCGAATTCTTGGCAGAAGCCCCTGAGGCTGTGGTTGTCTTGGGTGACCCTGCCGTCAGCGATGTCTGGATAGAGGATGCTTCTGTGGCGAGCACCATGATGCTCCTGCAGGCCGAGGATTTGGGACTAGGCAGCTGCTGGGTTCAGATTCGTGGGCGGTTCGACGCAGAAGGTCGTCCGGCAGGCGATAACGTGAAGCGCTTGCTGGAGATTCCTGAGAACCTGGAAGTGTTGAGTATCATCGCATTGGGACGCAAGGGAATGGAACGCAAACCATTCAACGAGGAACGTCTCCTCATGAACAAAATCCACATGGGAGTTTTCTCGAATCCATTTGTGAAATGAACATCATCTTCATCGGAGCGGGCAATCTGGCCACACATCTCAGTCAGGCGTTCCAGCGGGCGAATCATCGTGTGCTGCAGGTCTACAGCCGCACGGAAGAGTCGGCTTCCAGCTTGGCAGCCTTGCTAGATTGCCCCTTCACGACCCGTATAGAGGAGATTCTGCCAGATGCTGAGGTCTATGTCTTCAGCGTGCGCGATGCTGTCCTCCAGGACTTGGCAGAGCGTCTCTATGCCCATCTGAGGCAGGTGGCGACGGCTGGGAATCCTCGTCGTGGCGCAGGAGCCCTCTTCGTCCATACGGCAGGCAGCATGCCACTCGACGTCCTGCCCATGTTGCGCCGTGGAGTCTTCTATCCGATGCAGACGTTCAGCAAGTCTCGACACGTAGATTTCTGCCAGATTCCCATTTTCCTCGAAAGCCAGACGGACATGCGCCTGATGGAGTTGTTGGCTCGCGCACTTAGCCAGCAGGTCTATCATCTCGACGGTGAGCGCCGGCGCTATCTCCACTTGAGTGCCGTCTTTGCCTGCAACTTTGTCAACCACATGTACGACCTGAGTGCCCGTATCCTGGAGCCTCACGATATCCCCTTCCACGTGATGCTTCCTCTCATCGACGAGACAGCCAGCAAGGTTCACACCCTTCCTCCCCACGAAGCGCAGACGGGACCCGCTGTCCGCTATGACAAGAACGTGATGGATCATCATCTCGACCTGTTGGCTGACGCTCCTGATATGCAACAGATTTATAAACTTTTGAGTCGCAGTATACATGATAAATTATGATTTGACCCGCATCCGCGCCTTTATCTTTGATGTAGATGGAGTTCTCAGTGCAGAGACCATCGGAATGGATGTCAGCGGGGTTCCACTCCGCACGGTGAACATCAAGGATGGCTATGCCCTCCAGCTCGCCATCAAGATGGGATTCCTCGTAGGCATCATCTCTGGGGCAGATACCGAGGCCGTCCGTCGCCGCTATGAGGGATTGGGCATTCAGGACATCTTCCTGGGAGCAGCCGTCAAGATCAGAGCTTACGCAACCTTCCGCAAGAAGTATGGTCTTCTCGACGAGCAGATTCTTTATATGGGCGACGATATCCCTGACTATCAGGTGCTGCGCCTTTGTGGATGTCCTTGTTGCCCCGCTGATGCAGCTCCTGAGATTATCGAATCCTGCCTTTACGTCAGTCCTCACAAGGGCGGTTACGGCTGCGGACGCGATGTCATCGAGCAGGTGATGCGTGCCCAAGGGAAGTGGATGGCCGACGAGAGAGCCTTTGGCTGGTGACCTCCGCCTCTTTTGCAAAAGAAAAGAATGGAAAAAGAGAAAGAAGAGCGTATGGAGTACAAATTGATTCTGGCATCCAATTCCCCCCGCCGCCGCGAACTGCTTGGCGGATTGGATATCCCCTTCGAGGTCCGCGTCCTGCGTGGGATCGACGAGTCGTATCCCGAGGGACTTTCGGGCGAGGAGATACCTCAGTATATCTCGCGCGAGAAGGCGCACGCCTATTCCCTCCAGCCCGACGAGGTTCTTATTACGGCCGACACCATCGTTTATCTCGACGGACGCGTTTATGGCAAACCTGCCGATGAGGCTGAAGCATGCCAGATGCTGCGCGAGCTCAGCGGCCGCACTCATCAGGTCATCACGGGAGTCACGCTCACTACAGCCGAATGGCAGGACTCTTTCTCCTCCGTCAGCCACGTCACCTTTGCCCAGCTCACCGACCAGGAAATCCTTTACTACGTCCAGACCTACCGTCCCTTCGACAAGGCTGGCGCGTATGGCATCCAGGAATGGATAGGCTTCGTTGGAGTCACTGGTCTCCAGGGTTCCTACTTCAACGTGATGGGGCTTCCCATCCAGCGGCTCTACAGCAAACTCCGCGAGCATCATATCCTTTGATGCCGTATCTTTTGGAAATAGAAAATGTAAAAAAAAATCAGATAATAAAATGAAAAAGTTTTTTCTCCTCCTTCCCCTGCTCGCAATGACCTTCGTGGCTTGCGATGACGACGACGACAATGTGTCCTATCCTCCCACGTGGAAAGGTTTTGAGGTTTCTCCCACCACACGTCCCCTTGCTGGCGACACCATCCGCGTCACCGCTCGTCAGGACCAAAAAGGACACAACATCGAAGCCACCACGTACACTTGGGTGCTCGCATGCGTCGTGACCGACTCCAAAGACTTCTTCACCCGTGACTCCATCATCCAGATCAGCAAGAAGACCAACTATGACGGACACGCCAACGGAAGCGATGATCCATACGTCAAGTTTACCATCCCAGCCGAAGCAGCAGGTCGCGCCACTATCAGTTTCACCGCTCGTTACAGCTATTACAGTGACGGCATCCAGGTGCAGGACGGCCGCACCTACGACCAGTCTTCCTCCTACGGCGGCAGCATTGCAAGTACCAGCAGCACGCTCTACGGTGGTGCAACGGGTTCCGTAGCCATCAACATCATGCCTCGCCAATGAGCAACCGACGTTTTCCTTATGCCGATGTCTTTCTGGACTTCGACGATACGCTTTACGACACACATGGGAATGCTCAGATAGCTCTCGCGGAGGTGTATGAGCAGTTCGGTTTGAATCGTTATTTTACCACGCCCGAAGAATTCTATCAGCCTTACTGGCAGACCAATATTGGGTTGTGGACTCAGTACTCCCACGGCGAGATCTCCCGCGAGTATCTCATCGTTGAGCGCTTCCGCCGCCCTCTCGCTTGTGGCAAGGGATTGGAGCCATCGGTGGAACTGTGCAACCAGGTCAGCGACTTTTTCCTCGAATCGTGTGCCGTCAAGCCTGGCGTGATTCCTGGAGCTCACGACCTGATGCGGTACCTGAAGGGACGAGGGTATCGTCTCCACATGTGCAGCAACGGATTTCACGAGGTGCAGTATCGCAAGTTGAAAGCCAGCTGTTTGTACGATTTTTTCGACACTATCATCCTAAGCGAAGATGCGGGAGCCAACAAGCCTTCCCCCGAGTTCTTCCAGTATGCCTTCCGTATCAGTGGAGCCCAACCGAAGAGCACCGTCATGATAGGCGACAACTTCTGCACCGACATCTTGGGAGCCCAGCAGGCAGGTTTGGACACCATCTTCTTCAACGCCCATCCCGAATCCTTTGCCGCACCCTCGCCCGTTACCTTCGAAATCCACACCCTCCTCGAGATTCAGGAGCGATCCATCCTTTGAAAGCCCCCTGCCCCTAACCTCGTAAGGGTGGTGCAGAGGGTGTTGATTTTTCTCCACAAATTTACACATTATTTGGAATAAGCAGTAAAAGCAAGCAAGTTTTTTTCATAGGAAATGAGGGCGGCAGCATATCTCTCAGGAAAGACAACGTGTTGAGTCAGAGTATGTGCCTTGCGTGTGTAGGTTAGAACTTTGCTGAAATTCCTGTCACTCGGAACAACTCAAGTAACAAATAAAATTTGTTTTTTCTCTCGTTTATTCGTAATTTTGTGGTCGACGAATGAATTTAGAAGGAACGCTTATGAATCGAGTTTTGTTATTTGTGCTCTTCTTCCTGGCTCTCTGCCCCGTTTCAGCAAAAGGAAAGTGGAGTCACATCGAAAATGGGGCTATATGGATTGATACGGAGGGAAAGAAAGTTCAGGCTCATGCAGCAGGTTTCCTACGCGTGGGCGACCGCTGGTATATGATAGGAGAAGACAGGAGTGTCCGCTGGCAGCCTGATGTGAATATGTACAGCAGCACTGACTTGCAGCATTGGACTTTCGAGAACAAAATTATCCGCAATGGTGTCACCCATCCCCTTTTAGGGAAGGGCCGCATGATAGAACGCCCCAAATTGCTCTATTGCAAGAAGACGGGCAAATTCGTCGTCTGGTGCCATTGGGAAGCTGGTGACTACAGCGCATCTGAGGCAGCCGTGTTCCAGTGCGACAAGGTGAACGGCGATTACGAGTACGTGTGGAGTGGCCGTCCGTTGGGCATCAAGTCACGCGACTGCAATGTTTTTCAGGACGAGGATGGTCAGGCTTATTTCATTTCTACCATCGAGGAAAACCAACATCTGGGTCTTTTCCGCCTCTCTGACGATTACCTGCGTCCTGTGGAGTGCACTATGCTGATGGAGGGAATGCGGCGCGAGGCTCCTGCCATCGTTCGTTTGGGTAACACCTATTATATGCTTTCGAGTGCTTGCACAGGATGGGCTCCCAATCAATGCATGATGTCGTGGAGCAAGAGCCTGACTTCCGGCTGGTCTCCTCTTGTCCCAGTAGGCGACAATGTGGCATACGAAACTCAGGCAGCCTCCATCCTGAAGGTGGGAAACAAGAAATCCCCCACACTCCTTTATGTAGGGGACCGTTGGTGGGACAAGAATCTGCCTGATTCTCCAACCATTATTTTTCCCATTGCTTTCCAACGGGAAAAGTGCTTTTTCCCCTATCACAACGAGTTTGATATAGACATGAAGACAGGGAAATGGAGATGCCACTAGTTCCCCAAGGTGAGGGTTAGTGCTTTAACCCAAATAAGATCTCAGCAGACTGTTTCTGTTGCCTTGACGGAGCTTGCGGATAGCCTTTTCGCGAATTTGGCGTACACGCTCGCGAGTCAGGCCGAAACGTTCTCCTATCTCTTCCAAGGTCATTTCCTGGTGGTTGATGCCAAAGCTCATTTCCACGATGTCTTTCTCGCGCTCGTTGAGCATGCTCAGGGCACGGTCGATCTCTGTACTCAGGCTTTCGTTCACCAGAGACTGATCTGCCATAGGGGAGTCCGTGTTGACCATTACATCCAAAAGACTGTTCTCCTCGCCCTCAACGAAAGGAGCATCCACGCTGACATGACGACCGCTGGCACGCAACGAGTCGTTGATCTTCTCAGGCAATTCATTGACGATTTCAGCCAGTTCGTCTGCACTGGGTTTGCGCTCGTTCTCCTGCTCAAACTTTGTCATTGCCTTGCTGATCTTGTTTACTGCGCTCACCTGATTGAGGGGTAAGCGCACAATACGGCTCTGCTCAGCCAAAGCCTGCAGAATGGTTTGGCGAATCCACCATACAGCATAAGAAATGAACTTGAATCCACGAGTCTCGTCGAATTTCTCAGCAGCTTTGATCAAACCCACATTACCCTCGTTGATCAGGTCAGGTAATGAAAGGCCTTGGTTTTGGTATTGTTTTGCTACAGAAACAACGAATCTGAGGTTCGCACGAACCAATTTGTCCAAAGCCATACGGTCTCCTTTACGTATTTTCTGGGAGAGTTCTACCTCTTCGTCTACAGTAAGCAAGCCTTCGCGACCTATTTCCTGCAAGTACTTATCGAGTGATGCACTGTCGCGACTGGTGATACTTTTTGTAATCTTTAGTTGTCTCATAGCACAAACTTTATTTCTTTTTAGGGGTGCAAATATAATACTTTTTTTCCCAATAGTCCACAATCGAAGTGTCAAAAAATGTTCAAAAACGGAAAAAATATAGTTGAAATGAGCAAAGAATTCAAAAAAAAGCACAATTAAATAGCGGAAAACAATGCAAAAACGAAAAAAACTGACTAACTTTACCATCGGAATTCGAAATTGTACAATTAACTTAAACCAACAAGAAAATGACACTTATTATTATTTTGGGCGTTGTTGTTGTTCTGGTCTTGTTTGTTATCGGAATCTACAACAATTTGGTGCGTTTGCGCAACAATCGTGAGCAGGCTTTTGCCAACATTGATGTTCAGCTCAAGCAGCGGTATGACCTGATTCCTCAACTCGTGGCTGTGGTCAAGGGGTATGCTGCCCATGAGAAGGGTGTGCTCGAGAGTGTTACCAATGCCCGTGCTGCCGCCATGCAGGCTTCCAATATCAACGATAAGATTCAGGCTGAGAATGCCCTGTCGAACGCGTTGGCTAACCTGAAGGTTGCAGTCGAGGCTTATCCTGACTTGAAAGCCAACACCAACTTCCTCCAGTTGCAGACTGAGATTGGCGACATTGAGAACAAGCTTGCTGCCGTTCGTCGCTTCTTCAACAGTGCTACACGTGAGCTCAACAATGCTGTTCAAACCTTCCCAAGCAATCTTTTGGCTGGCATGTTCGGCTTCCACAAAGAGCCTATGTTCGAGATTCCTGAGATAGAGCGTGCACAGCACGAGAAAACACCAGAGATACAGTTTTAATCTCCTTTCCTGAATGAAATACGTAGGCATTCGCACCCAGCAGGTCAAGAACAACATTAAGAGTCTCATCCTGCTGGCTCTTTTCCCATGCATTCTCTTGGGAGTTATCTATGCGTTCCTGGTTGCTTTGGCCTATTTTGGCGTGAGTGACCCAGGATACGGTGATGTTGTAACGGTGGATTGGGACTATGTCAACTATGAGATGAAAGCTGTCCTGCCTTGGGTGCTGGTGATTGTTGGCATCTGGTTTGCCATCTCGTACTTCTCCAATACCGCAATGATCCGCAAGGCCACGGGAGCCCGTCCGCTGGAGCGTAGAGAGAATCCTCGCGTCTACAACATTGTGGAGAATCTCACCATGACGTGCGGTATGCCTATGCCTAAGATTAATGTCATCGATGATCCGCAGCTCAACGCGTTTGCCAGCGGCATCGATGACAACAGCTATACCGTCACCGTCACTACTGGCATCTGCGACCGTCTCAGCGATGACGAGTTGGCTGGTGTGATTGGTCATGAGCTGACCCACATCCGCAATCGTGACACCCGCCTGCTCATCGTAAGCATCATCTTCGTGGGAATCATGGGTACGCTCATGACTCTTGCTGTACGCATCATGTGGAACACGTTGGTTTTTGGTGGCGGAAATCGTCGCGTGGGATCGCGTGGCAAGAATGGCAACTCTGGTGCAGCCATTATCGTCGTTATGCTGGTGGCTGTCGTCCTGGCTTCCATTGGCTACCTTTTCACCCTTCTTACCCGCTTTGCCATCAGTCGAAAGCGTGAGTATATGGCTGATGCTGGGGGAGCTGAGCTTTGCGGAAATCCTCTTGCTTTGGCTTCTGCCCTTCGCAAGATCAGCAATGACCCAGGGCTAAGTGAGGTAGAACGTGAGGACGTTGCCCAGTTGTTCATTATCCATCCTCAGGCTCTCGTCAAAGACATCTCCAGCTTCCTCAACAGCCTGTTCAGCACGCATCCCAGCACAGCCAGCCGCATCGCTTATCTGGAGCAGTTCTAAGAGGCGATAACCTTTGCAGAGAGAAGTCTGGTTCCTATGGAAAAGAGGTGATTCCTATTTCATCTCCACTATGATTTTGTTGCCTTGAGGTTCCCATCGCATCACCTTCCCCTGTCCCTCGTTTCGCAAGTCCTTGACAGTACCCTTCTTCAGCATAACGGAGTAGGGGAATTTGTCCTGTTGAGCCGTTATTTGCTTCTCTTGGATGCTTGTGAAGGGAAGGTCTGCTTCAGGCTGAGTCCGTAGTTCCATGCACCAGTCCAACCCTTTGGGAGCTGTCACTTGCAATTTGTCTTCCGCGAACAGCAATGCCAGCGTGCCTTCAGCATTCTGCAGGGGCCATTCCACCAGCAGCGTTTTCCCCTTGTCTGTCAGCACAGGCTGCCCACCTTGCAACTCAATCAGCGTCTCGCCTACTTTCTTGTAGAAGCGCATGGCCGCAAGGCTTTCCTGAGTGCTCCACAGGTTGCCATCCACCAAGGGAAGTGTGATGTATTGGAAGTTGGGCGTTGTGCAGGGTGTGGTTAAGTATTTCGAGGCATACTCCTCACGAAAGAGATGGATGTCCCTTAGCTTTATCCGATTACCCTCCCATATCACATTCGTGCGATAGTAACGGCTGTTGAACCAGACGGTGCGGTTGTTGTTGCCTGAATAATCAGACATCGCACTCTGCGCTGAAGCAGGTGTGACTTGATACCTCTTGCTGAACCATACCCCTGTCTCCTCCAGATTCTCCAGTCGGATACTCCCTTTCTGGCGCAACTGAGCCAATTTCGTGGCTTGCATCTCGAAGCCTGGATGGAAACGAGCCCAAGTGAAGGAATTCTCCTGCCCCATCTGCGTGTAAGTCAACCCTAAAGCAGGGTCCTCAGTAAACGTCTGGAAGTACCAGTCAACCCACTTTTCGCTCCCTCCGCCGTCAGTACATGTCGGCTCCAACGTCTTTACTGACTGCCAGACGTTTATGCCTAATCCTGCATCGTACTGATAGATGGGATCGCTTCCCAGCATACGAAACACAGGGACGCCTATCTGGTTCTTCTTGCTCTGCGCAGGAATGTACGCATTCTTCTTCGAGGGATAGTAGCCGCCTGTCCAGTAGCCGCCCCACATCGTGTAACCATCCGTTCCCACCTGATCGCGGCAGTTGCAGGAAGCCACGATGCCATATTTCTCCCACATATAATACAATGTATGGGCATCGATGAACCATGAACCCACGGAGACTGGGTAGTTGCCAAAGATTTCCTTGAACTTCTCCATGTACGTATCCACCAGTTTCTCGCGCTCCTGTTGCGTGTAGCCTATCGAGAAACCCACGTTGGCGTGGTGCAGCCAAGGCACATCTGCCCTCCATTTCACCCCAGCGTCCTCGCATTGCGGCTGGCTTATCTCCCACCATCCGCCTATTTCGCATCCACGCTTCCTCTCTTCCTTCAGGAGGGTCTGATACCTTGGCTCTATCAGCGCATTGTACATCAGCAGGTAAGTTCCCGTCAGGTCATTCTTCCTCAGACACTTAGCCTGCTCCTCCACCGTCCTGTAAAGGATTTCAGGAGTAATCACTCCATTGTCGCGAGGCTCTACACCACGGATGAAGTTGATGATGTTCACGATGCGTGGAGTTTCCGTCTCTTTCGCTTTCATGGGCAAGGATGCTGCTGCCAGGAACAGCAGGATTGCATAAACAGTACGTCTCATGGCTCTCTTTTTTCTATGAATTTTCCCACAAAGTTACGAAATCATCTCATTCCCGCCACCTTTTCGACGAAAAAAATTATCAGGAGGCATGAAAAAAGGTCTGCAGTCGAAAGGAGAAACACAACGTGTTGACTTGGCGGTTTCAACGTGTTGTGTTTGCAGATTCAACGTGTTGTGTTTTCCAACTGCATTTTTTGTGGTCAGTTTCGCAAAGAAATCATTACGAATTTGTCTTTTTTCGAAAACAGGACACACTCCAGTGGAGAAAAATGAAGGGAAAAGATGGTTTTGAAGGAGGATAATTCGGAAGAATGGAAAAAAAAATGTATCTTCGTACAGAAAAATAAGGTAAAACTGACTCAAATGCGCACGAAAAGATTACTTTTGACTTGTCTCGCCAGCGGATTCATCATGCTCTGTGCTGAGGCTCAAACCTACACGAACCCTGTCTACGGCTCTGACTTTCCTGATCCCAGCGTGCAGCGAGCCCCTGACGGATACTTCTATTCCTATGCCACAGGACAGCGAGGCCTGCGCAGCAAGGATTTGATGAGATGGTCGAAACTGAACAACGTCATCCCCCGTCCCACATGGAACGACACCTCGACTGACAACTACAGTTTCTGGGCATGCGATGTGAACTACGTGGACGGCAAGTATCTGATGTACTATGCATGCGCCCTGTGGGGCAATGGAACACGTACAGGAATTGGTGTCGCCACGGGCGATACTCCTGACAAATTCACGGATCGAGGAAAATTGTTCCGTAGCAGCGAGATAGGCGTGACGAACAGTATCGACCCCTGTTACGTTGAGGAGTTCGACAAGAAGTATCTCGTATGGGGCAGTTTCCACGACATCTATGTGGCAGAATTGGCAGACGACGGCTTGAGCGTGAAGAACTTCAACCAGAAGACAAAGATTGGAGGCGGCGCCTTCGAGGGTGTGATGATACACAAGCACAAGAACTATTACTACATGTTTGCCAGTGTGGGCAGCTGCTGCGAAGGGTTGAATTCCACCTACCGTACAGTCGTAGGGCGATCCACAAACCTGAAAGGGCCTTACGTGAACCGCAACGGAGGCACCATGTTCGACAACAACTACACGACCATCATCAAAGGCAACAACCGCTTCAAAGGCCCAGGCCACAACAGCGAAATCATCACAGATGACAACGGAGACGACTGGATCCTGTACCACTCTTACGATGCGAACAACGGCGGAAACGGTCGACTGCTCCTCCTGGACAAGATCGTGTGGGACGCGAACGGGTGGCCTACTGTGAACGACGGGACGCCCTCTACCACGCCTCAGGTTGGCCCCGTTTTCTATACGGGTGACGGCCAGAACCTTACCTACCGCTTCCGCGACCTGGATTTCATGCATCGCAATTTCCGCAACTGGAAGCACGAGGAAAGCGACGATTGCACAGCAATGACAGGACAGGGCACCCCCTTCATGCCTCTCCTTTCAGCCAAAGGCGGAGAATTCCATGTGCATCAGGATACGACAGGTCTGAAGGACGGAATCTACGAGTTGCGCCTCAACGATTATACTCGCGGCAAGGTGAAGATCTACCTGAACGACATAGAGGACGATGCCATCTATAATGCTCGAGCCAGTGTGAGCGCCGCTACTGCCAGCTCTGATTTCATTACAGGCAGATACAGTCAAAGCGTGTATGGAATGGTGGTGAATGGGAAACTGAGCATTGGCATGCACACAACGGAGCCGATGGGAAGTACGACTCGATTCTATGCAGGCGGTCTGCAGATCATTTATCGCGAGAAGAACGCAGATATTTGCCAGCAGCTGCTGCCCAGATACGCGCATCTGGCTGACTCGATCGCTGAGGTCGATGGACTCTTCTATCAGGGCTATCGTACCTCTTTAAAGAAATATGTGGAGGAGAGCAAGGATGTGGAAGATGCTGATGCAAGATACAAACTGCTGCATGCAATGGCTGCCACGCTCGACAGCATCCGCAGCAGCACACTCTATTATGATTCCCTGCGTTCTGAATTAGCCAAGTTGTCAGACGAGTTGGCCTATGCAGAGCAACATGGAGTGGAGCATGCCGCTTCCAGCACCATCTTCCAGGAGGCAGAGGTCGTGCTGAAAGATCCCACCTATACAGACAAGCAGGTGCTCGATTTGATCAGCCGCGTCAGAAAGGCTACAGAGGAACAGGCAAAGACGTTCCAGCGAGGCGACGGAACGGCTGAGAATCCCTATGTGATCATTCGTCCTGAGCAGCTGGAGCACATGCATGATGTCCTCGTTCAAGACCAGATGACTTATTTCGAACTGGGAGCCGACATCGACATGGAGGGCTATGAGTGGAAGCAACTGAACACCTCTTCAAACAAGTACCGCTATTTCATCAATTTCAACGGGAAAGGTCATCTGATAGAAAACCTGACTCCTGTGGATGCCAGTGGATATCCTAGTTTCTTTGGCACCTTGTGTGGCGAGTGCCGCAACGTGGGATTCGTAAATGCAAAGGTGACCTCGACGAATGCAGGCGCTGGAATCCTGGCAGGCTTCATCGGAAACGGCAGTTTCAAAGATGCAGAAGGCAATCTGTTGACATCTGTTGTGGAGAACTGTTACTTCACAGGAAACATCAGCAGTAAGGGATATGTGGGAGTCATAGGCGGATACCTGAACTACTCGCCTGTCATCATCCGCAACGTCTACACCAACGTGGAAATCAACGGAACAGGAGCCAGTGCCAACTACGTAGGCGGAATCGTTGGCCGCGTACGTTCAAATTTGACACTCCAGAACAGTTATGCAGCAGGCAACGTGAACGGTCCTGTGGCTGGAGGAATTGTGGCTGGAGGGCAAACGAATGAGACGCCAGCTGCTGTCTACGAGAATGTGATTGCCTGGAATCAAGTGATATCAGGCAATTCAGCGAGTGCATTCGGAACTGTGACAGAGAATGACCAGTTGAATGAAACCTACATCCTCGACGGAATGCTTCTGAACGATGTGGCACAGGAAGGCAAGACTCACGAGGAACTTCAGCAGATAGCAGCCAAATGGGGCGCTCCCTGGTATGCTGATCCCACGGCAGGGAATGGGTATCCTATCTTGCAGTGGCAGTATGATCGTGGTGACTACAAGCAGAAGTGCGGCTTCCCTATCATCGACGGCATTGACGATCTGGTGAAAGAATCTGCCGCGTCAGACAAAACCTTCTATTATGATCTGATGGGACGACGAGTGGAAACCCCTGTTCGAGGCATATATGTGGAGATTCGCAACGGCAAAGCCAGGAAAGTGCTGATGGAATAAGAACTTTCATGATAACCGACTAATACAAACGTGAACAAATGAGAAAGACACTTTTCACTTTACTGATGCTATTGGGCGTAAGCCTGATGCAAGCAGCAGAATTCAATCCTGAAGCCCAATGGATCACGGCATCCCAGGGCGAGGTAAATCAGCCTGGAACCTGGTTGGCTTTTCGGCAGGACGTGAAGTTAGGGAAGGTCCCCTTGGAAGTGCTTGCCAACATTGCGGCAGACAGCAGATACTGGCTATGGATAAATGGGAAGCAAGTGGTCTTCGAGGGCAGTTTGAAACGAGGCCCCACACCTCAGGATTCCTATTACGACCAGATAGACCTGGCTCCCTATCTGAAGAAGGGAAACAACCAGATAGCCGTGTTGCTTTGGTATTTTGGCAAGAGTGGCTTCTCGCATACAGACAGCGGCAAGAGTGGCATCCTTTTCTCTGCAGACGCTATCGGACTCTATAGCGGACGAAACTGGTTGTCGCGCATCCATCCTGCCTATGGTGTCTGTGGCGATCCCAAGCCCAACTATCGACTGAGTGAGTCGAGCATCCATTTCGATGCCCGTCAAGATATCGGCAAGTGGCAGACAGCAGATTTGTCCTCACTGGACGGCTTCAACCCTTCGACAGTCCTGGGTCATGCAGGCGATGCACCCTGGAACCGTTTGCTCCTGCGCCCTATCCCCCAATGGAAAGATTATGGCCAGAAAGCCATCAAGTATGAACGTCATGCAGGTCCAGAAGGAGATACGCTGGTGTGCCGGCTGCCCTACAACATGCACATAACACCTGCCGTGACACTACAGGACAACACAGGCGGCCATTTGGTAAGACTGGAGACTGACCACGTTAGAGTGGGCTCAGAAACAGGAGTAAGGGCTGAGTACGTTACCCGTTCAGGCGAGCAGACCTATGAGAGCCTGGGATGGATGAATGGAGATTTTCTTTATGTGATTGTACCTGAGGGCGTGGAAGTGAAGAAGATTTTGTATCGTCAGACAGGCTATGATGGTCTGCCAGAGGGAGCGTTCACTTGCGATGACGATTATTTCAATCGCTTCTGGCTGAAAGGTTTGCGCACACTCTACGTGAACATGCGAGACACCTTCTATGACTGTCCAGAGCGCGAGCGTGCCCAATGGTGGGGCGATGTTACCATCCTGATGGGCGAATGCTTCAACACCTACAGCACCAAAGTTCACCAGTTGATGCGAAAGGGAATTCTGGAACTGGCAGCTTTCCAGCATAAAGATGGTGCCTTGTCCAGCCCTATCCCTGGTACCTATAAAGCAGAGTTACCCGCCCAGATGCTGGCAAGCGTCAGCCTCTACGGATTCTGGAACTATTACATGAATACGGGTGACAAAGAGGTCATCGAGGCTGTATACCCCGCTGTGCGCAGATATCTGGACATCTGGAAACTGGATGAGACAGGGCTGACTGCAGAAAGGCACGGCGGTTGGGACTGGGGTGATTGGGGTGACCATCGCGACATTCGCCTCCTGTATGCCGGATGGCACTATATGGCTTTAGAGAGTGCAGCCCGCATGGCAGACCTACTGGACAAACCTGTGGAGGCTGATGCTTACCGTCAATTCAAGGAGCAGGTGAAGAAAGGATACAATGCATGCTGGGACGGCAAGGCTTACAGGCATCCTTCTTTCAAGGGCGATACAGATGATCGAGTGCAGGCATTGGCTGTGGTCAGCGGTATTGCTGATGCAGACAAATACGACCAGATATTCCAACTCCTGCACACTCAAAAGCATGCTTCGCCTTACATGGAGAAATATGTGATGGAAGCCTTGTTCCAGATGGGACATGGGGATTTCGGAATGGAACGTGTGCGCGAGCGTTTCAACGAAATGGTAATGGATCCTGTGCACACCACTCTTTACGAGGGATGGGGCATCGGTTCTAATGGTTTTGGCGGAGGAACTACCAATCATGCTTGGAGCGGTGGAGCGCTGACCATTATCTCCCAATACCTGATGGGGGTGAAACCCGTCGAGGCAGGATGGACCCGTTTTGAAGTGAATCCTCAGATTGTGACGTTCAACGAGGCCAGCATCAGCATTCCTACCGTAAGGGGAATGGTGGAAACCTCTTTCCAGAAAAAGAACGGAAAGATTACCTTGAAAGTGACCGTTCCTCATGGCACAGAAGGCCTGCTTTACCTCCCCACCAACAGTCTGCAGAACGTACGGGGCAAGTTGGATGGCGTGAAGCTATTGAACAAGGATGATTATCAAACGCTTGGCATCGATATGAGCAATTATTTGAATACAGAGACCGCTCCCCAGAAAGAGGGCAAAATATGTTTGTTGTTGCCTGCAGGGCATTATAAATATGTAATACAATGAAGAAACTGTTTTTGTTATTCCTGCTGACCTTCAGTTCAGCATTGGTAAGCGTAGCTGCCGACAAGACACAAATACGCTATGGGACTTTTAACATCCGTCTGATTCATCCTGACGACACTAAGGCCGGATGGGGATGGGCTGCACGTCGTGATCGAGTGACCAAATATATCCTGGATAACGACTTGGATATCGTGGGCATGCAGGAGGTGCTTCATCCCGCTCTTTTGGACATGCAGGAACGTATGAAGGATTATGACTACATTGGCGTGGGGAGAACCGACGGAAAGGAAGAAGGCGAGTATTCCTGCATCTTCTACAAGAAGGACCGTTTCGAAGCCTTGGACAAAGGAAACTTTTGGCTCAGCGAGACGCCCGATTCAGCAGGCAGTCGCGGATGGGATGCCGCCCTGGAGCGCATTGCCAGTTGGGGCAAGTTCAAGGACAAGAAGACGGGGCAGATATTCATGTCGGTAAATACCCATTTCGATCATGTCGGAACGGAGGCCCGCAAGCAGAGTGCTCTCCTCATCATCCGCAAGATAAAGGAAATCGTGGGGGATCGGCCAGCCATCGTGACAGGTGACTTCAACGTGACAGACAAGAGTGATGCCTACAAGACCATCACCACCAATGAGTTTGTTTTGAAAGATGCCTTCAAGATCAGTCCCAAGCATACGGGAGTACCATATACTTTCCAAAGCTTCAGCCGCACTGACCCGAAGGATTGCAGTAAGATAGACTTCATATTCATCACACCCAGCATCACAGTCAAGCAGACGGTGATCACTCCTGACGATCCCTCCTACATCATTTCGGACCATAATCCGTTTTGGGCCGACATTGAGTTCTAACGAGACTTTCAAAAAGAAATTCACATTATTATTAACCATAAAAAATCAAATTCAATGGAAAAGAAACTACTTAGAACATTGGTGGTGCTCATGGCACTCATGACCCCCATTGGTGTCTTTGCATTGGAGCAGAAGGATGGTGTCTACCAGATTGGATCTGCTGCGGATTTGACCCAATTCATCCAGATGGTCAACGAGGATGGCCAGGTAGACATTGATGCTGTGCTCACGGCTGACGTGGAGTACACCAATGAATTGGATACCCTCATGGTGGGTACCACAGAGAATCGGTATGCTGGAACTTTCGATGGAAAGGGCCACACTGTGACCGTAAATTATGATTTCAGTTATCAGGACGACGCTGCCCTCTTCCGTTTCATCACGGGTACAGTAAAGAATCTGATCGTGAAAGGTGAAATCAAGGTTTCCAGAAAGTTTGCCGCTGGTATTGCTGCCCATTCTTATGGCGCAACCATCGAGAACTGTATCAGTTTGGTGAACATTACCTCCACCCTGGCAGGTGATGGAACCCATGCAGGTATCTTGGCGGTAGCTGACGGCGGTGTGACTGTCAACAACTGCGTCTTTGCTGGTACAATGGCAGGTGGAAACACCACCAGTTGCGGCGGTATTGTCGGCTGGGCATCTACGACAACAATCATCAACAGTTGTTTGATGCTTGCCGACATCACCACGAACCGCAGCAGTTCGTATTTGTTATGTCGTAATCCAGGCAATGTGGTGGCAAATAATTGCGTGACCAGTACCAGTTGGGGTGCGACTGCGAACGATGGTTCCACCGCAGTTACGCCAGAAGAATTGGCTAGTGGTGCTGCTTGCTTTATGCTCAATGGTGACCAAAGCAATATCACCATGTATCAGACCATTGGCACGGATGCCTATCCTGTACCCTTCAGCGAAGGGCATCAGCGCGTATATGCAGTGGGGCAGTTGAACTGCGATGGGACGCCAGTAGAAGGTACCACGCTGACCTATTCCAATTCAGAGGGTTCTGCAGTTCCTGCCCATCAGTACGAACTGGGCGTTTGCGTGAATTGTGGTGCATCCCAACCTGACTACATCGATATGGTGGATGGCTATTACCAGTTGGCAAGTCCTGAGCACCTCAAATGGTTCTCCAATCAGGTACAGAATGGAAAAACGTCTGTGAAGGGTCAGTTGGTTGCCGACATCGACATGACAGGATGGTGTGATGATTTTGTACCTATCGGCACTTTAGCACATCCCTTCACAGGAACCTTCGATGGACAGGAGCATACAATCAGCAATCTGGTCATCGAGGAGCAACCCAACGCAAGCGGTGGCTTTGACGGTTATTTCGGATTCGTCGGAGCTGTCAGCGGTGGCGTGGTTGTTGAGAATTTGATTCTGGACAACACATGTTCCATCGCAGGTAACAAGTTCACAGGTATGGTGGGTGCTTCCACTGGCTCTGGTACAGTGACCATCCGCAACCTTGCTAACGAGGGCGATGTGAGTACCGTGAACGAGAATGCGGCAGGTATTATGGGATGTAACGTGGGAAGTGGTTGTACGTTCCTCATCTCGAACTGCTATTCCACAGGTCATATCGTTGGAGGCAAGGAGTCGGCTGCCATCTCTGGATGGGTAGGCAGCAATGCCGTCATATCTTCTTGCTGGACGACAGCCGTAGTGGAGGGCATTCAGGACGAGAACCATTATGTGGTTCGCTACAGTGGTTCTCTGACGCTGACCAACACCTACAGCCTCTATGGAACCCAAGGAAACCTATTGGACGAGAGCACCATCTCGACAGGTGCCCTTTGCTTCATTCTCAACGGTGACCAGAAGGAGATAGGCTGGTATCAGGATCTGGGCAAAGATGAACACCCCTGGCCGTTCAGCTCCCATGCTCAGGTATATTATGGTGCAGCCATGCGATGCGATGGAACGCCTTTGGGTTCTGGAGACTCATACACGAATACCCCCTCTGGCGAGATTCCTCCCCACGAGTATGAGGATGGATTCTGCCGCAATTGCGGTCAGGCTGATGCCAACTACCTGACACAGGACGAAGAAGGTTTCTACGAGATTGGTGAGCCTGCCAATCTGGTATGGTATGGCTCGATGGTGAACATGGGCAACAGTGCTATCAAGGGTAAGCTGACTGCTGATCTCGACATGGACGAATACCCGGATTTTGCTCCCATCGGAACCTCAACGAATCCCTTCAAGGGCAGCTTTAACGGACAGAATCATGTCATCAGCAATCTGACCATCAACCGTCCTGAAGAGGAAGGCGTAGGCCTCTTTGGTTTCGTGAACGGCTGTACGATCGAGAACCTGATTCTCGACAAGACTTGCTCCATCACAGGTTCGGCTTATGTCGGTCTGGTTGGTGAATCTTCTGGTGGCACAGTGACCTTGACCCGCTTGGGCAACGAGGGTACAGTGACCGCCTTGGGCAGGAACGCAGGTGGTATCATCGGTTGCAACATGGGAAGTGCCGCGACCTATAACATCACTCAGTGCTACACAACAGGTGCAGTCATTGGAGACAACGAGTCGGGTGCCATCTCCGGATGGGTGGGCACTAATGCTGTCATCAACGACTGCTGGTCCATTTCCGAAGTGACAGGTATCCAGGACGATGCCCACTATTTCTACCGCTTTAGTTCAGAGACCCACTCCAACTGCTGGTCACTCAACGGCACACAGGTCAACAAAATCGACGAGAACGAGGTATTCAGTGGTGCTCTCACCTACAAAATGAACGGCAATGGCTTTACCTCTCCTATCTGGTACCAGTCGATTGGCGACGACGAGCATCCCGTTTGGGACGACACCCACGGAATCGTTTACCACACCAGTGGCGACACCTATGCTGACGTTCACGACGCAGTAAGCTACAAGGAGTTCCAGAACGATTGCCTGAACTCTGAGTACAAGTTCTGCGAAAGTGTCATCGCTACCCAATCTTTGGTGGATGCCTATCGCGAAACACTCAACAACCTGACAGCCATCACCAACATGGTGGAATTCGCTGAGGCATACTCAGGCATCAGTGCTGAGCGTACTGCTGTGGAGGAGAGTGAGGCCGCTTATGCTGCCTATCAGACTCAGATCGAGTACGTAGTGAATTATCTGGACGAGCATGATGATTTCGCTGGCGAGGATCGCGACATCCTGGTGGACTACCTGGAGTCAGACCTGCAGCCCGACGAAACGTTTGTGAATGGTTCCTACAGCCACATCTGGGAGAAACACACGCTAAGCACAGCGGAAATCAAGGAAGAGACCACCCGCGTGGCTGAGATGCTGGCTACCGCCGTTGCCAACGGATACAGCAAGGGCTCTGAGGTGACTCGACTGATGACGAATCCCGACTTCAGCGACGGCTCCAACGGCTGGACGCTGAATTACGGCTCACGTCCCTCTACCGCTACGGTGGAAGGCATGGGCTCTGCTGCTGAGAACTGGAACAACCGTGTGGATCTGAGCCAGACGATTACAGGTCTGAGCAATGGTTTGTATGAGTTGCAGATGAACGGCCACTATCGCTGGAATGCCGACCTGAAGGGTGTCAACTACGCAGGTATGGTATATGCCAATGGCGTCCAGACGTATCTGCCTCTAGAATACGAGGAATACCTGCCTGTGGAAGAAGCTGTCGACGGAGAGAACTGCTTGCTTACCGGCAGCGCTGCCGACTACGAGATGACCGACGATGAAGGCAATGTCATCGGCTATGTTCCTCTGGGCCCCGTCGGCTGTACGTATGCCTACAAGAATGGGCGATACATCAACAAGCTGGTTGCAGAGGTAACCGATGGCACTCTGACCGTGGGCGTGAAGAATCCTCGTCAGCTTGTCACCTCAGGTATGTGGTACGGCAACTTCCGCCTGATTTATCTGGGTGAGCTCGAGGATGCCACAGAAGGTCTGGATGCCACGCTGGAGGGTATGGTTGCCCGCTCGAATGTCATTCTGGATACCTACGAGTATTCTGTGGAGAATCCCAATGCATACCCCAACTACTCCCTGTCGCTCAACGAGCAGCTTCGCACGCTGGTGGAGGCCGCTGGTGCAGCTTCCAACAACGAGGAGAAGATGGAGCTGATCAAGCAATTCTCCAGCCTCTTCCAGGCCATCGAGGAAAGCGAGCGCGCCTATGCCAAGATGGTGGCTGAGGCAGAAGCCCTGCAGTCCACAGCCTTCGACCTGTCCGATGCAGGATATATCGAAGAGGGTGATCCCTTGCTGAGAGAAGTCGACGACGCCTACAACAACGTCTGGGAAGCCTTCATAGACGGTAATTTCAGCACAGAGCAAGCCAATACCGAAGGCCATCAGATGCTGCGCCAGAACAAACTCTCTGCCAGCCAGGTGGATGGCGTTTACCAGATCAACAACCTGCTCAACTTCGTATGGTTCGCTCAGGTGACCAATGTGGCTGATCCCAACATGGATGCCGTCCTGACGACAGACATCGACTACAGCAGCCAATCCACCATGATTGGTACTTCTTCAGAACATTATGCAGGAACGTTTGACGGTCAGGACCACAAAATCACAGTGGCCTTCGATCGCACTTCAGACGATGCAGCCCTCTTCCGCTTCGTCAGCGGTACCATCAAGAACCTCGAGACCACAGGTACCATCAACACCAGCGCCAAGTTCGCTGCAGGTATTGCTGCCCACTCCTATGGCGGCACGTTTGACCACTGCGCTTCCGATGTACAGATCACTGGTAGCATCAGCGGCGACGGAACCCATGCAGGTATCGTGGCTGTGACGGATGGCGGTGGAACAGTTTCCTATTGTTCGTTCGGAGGGTCCATGAGTGGCGCCAACACCACCAACTCAGGCGGTATTGTAGGTTGGTGTACCACGACGACCACGATCGACCACTGCTTGATGCTTGCTGACATCTCCTTAGGAACATCAGGCTCCTACACCATCTGTCGCAATCCTGGACAGGCCACCATCAGCAACTGCTTCTATAAGGCAGTGTTTGGCTCTGCCAACGATGGTTCCATCCAGATTGCCGACGCCAGCACCATCGCTACGGGCGAGTTCACCTACGAGTACGCTCTGATGTACGGAGAGGGCGACTGGTTCCAGCGCCTCGAGGGCGACGAAATCGACGCTTACCCCGTTCCCTTCGCTTCTCACGGAAAGGTTTACTGCAATGGTGACCTCCGCTGCGACGGCCGTGCGCTGGATGCTGACTGCACCTATTCCAACACCAAGACAAACGAGATTCCTGCCCATCAGTACGTCGACGCTGTCTGCGTGAATTGCCAGGGTGCACAGCCAGGCTTCATGACACCTTCCGAGTACAACGGTATCGCTTACTACTGGATCAGCAACGCCAAGCAACTCGAGTGGTTCGCAGCCAAGGTAAACAGCGGCGACACCCACATCAATGGAGCCCTGACGGCAGACATTGACATGTCCAGCGTGGTCAACCACATCACCATCGGCAAGGGCAACCAGTCCACCATCTACGATGCACGTTTCTGCTATGCAGGTATCTTCGACGGCAACGGCCATACGATCAGCCATTTCGTTCACAACAGCCCAGACAAGTATCAGGGACTCTTCGGAGGCATCACAGGAGGCTTCACCCTGCGCAACCTGGTTCTCGACAGCACATGCTCCATCTCAGGCGGTTCCTATACGGCTCTGGTAGGTTGCTCGCTGGGTTCTGGTGAAGTCCTGATCCAGAACGTGGGCAACGAAGGCACCGTCACTTCCTCTGGCGTCAACGCAGGCGGTATTATCGGCTGCTGCATGGGCAGCACCTGCCACTTCACGCTCGAGAACTGCTACGTCACTGGCCGCGTGGACGGTCTGCAGGAATCTGCCGCTATCTCAGGATGGCTGGGCAGCAATGCCAACGTCACCAACTGCTGGACCACCAGTGATGTGACAGGTATCCAAGGCTACGAATACTACTTCGCACGCCGCGGTAGTGCCGAGTTCGTGAACTGCTATTGCCTGACCTCTCTGGGAGGCACTCAGGTCAACGGATTCACTTGGGAGCAGATGATCAACGGCGAGTTGACCTACATGCTCAACGAAGGTAATACAGATCCAGAGACCATCGTTTGGTTCCAGACCTTAGAGAAGGACGAGCATCCCGTCTTCGACAAGTCACACCAGGTGGTTTGCAAGAACGATGACGGCACCTTCTACAACGTGGAGAGTGGTATCGAAGTGGCAGTAGAGGAACTGGCTGAGGAGGCCACTGAGCCTGCTCTCGTCAACGTCTATGACCTGCAGGGTCGCTTGGTTCGCGCCAACGTATCCCGCAAGGCCAGCCTCCAGAATCTGCCTCGTGGCCTCTATGTTGTAGGCCGTAAAAAGGTGCTGGTTAAGTGAGCGAAGAGTGAAGTTTACTTCGACTCAACAATAAAACAAACATCCCCGACAGGATTCATTCTTGCCGGGGATGTGTTCGTTTGTCAGATACTAACTCGATAACCGCTTGCAATCAAGAGTTAAGTGCTTAGGGTTTGCTAATTAAACATAATTATAACACCACAAAAAAACTTAAAGATTCTTGTGGCTTGAATGATGTCTGAACAACAATCTGTAATCCTACTTTTCAACTAAATTGGAGAAGAACCACTTGTTCAGCAAATCGACTGTCAACCACATCAGAAGAAATAATCCAAAAGGGGATTCAACCATAAAAACAGGGGAAGTTGTCTTGTACTGAAATAGGTTGACTCCCATAGAGCCTTAAATGTTAAATTTTCAAAGTCATTCAAGAATTATGGGAAGACAAAAATTCAGTCGCTCATTGAAGCGCAGTATTTGCATCGAGTACATGCAAAGTGGTAAATCACGGAAGGAAATAGCCATGAAATATAACCTTCCAAACGTAGGAACACTGTCAGGATGGATACAATCTAGCCTGAGTCCATTGGAAATTCACGAAAAATGTGCATCTTTGCAGCCAGTAACGGTTCAAAAGGACACAGATATGGCAAAGGAAAGAGCTGCTTGACCGGAGCA
>JAFRTJ010000056.1 GCA_017427185.1 Bacteroidaceae bacterium
CGACAACGGTTCTACTCTGAGTGTTGAGGAAGTTTCCGCCGAGGATCTTGCTGCTGTTGAGGTTGGCTTCGACTGGGATCCCGCTCCTATCGAGCTGACGGGTGACTATGAGATAGTATCTTCTCTGTCAGCCATCAACGGCACCTCAACAGCTGGTGCATTCAGTCTGGTTGGTACACCTAAGGTGACCGTCAAGAACTTCAACACCAACGAGGAGATTCCTGCAACTATTACAGCAACTGGCAACGTATTGACTCTGTCCCTCTCTAAGGCAATTGAAGATCACGCAGTAGTATACATTACTATACCTGCAGGTTCTTTTGTCAGCGAATGGGGCAATACTAACAGCAAGCCTCTCCACCTGACCTACTTCGTAGGTTACAATTCTAAGGACGAAGCTGCTCAGGATGCTAAGTTGTATCTGACCGACGGTATCGAGGGTATCATGGCCAGCGGTAACGGTGTGGATGTATTCAGTCTCTCTGGTGCTCAAATGAAGAAGAATGCTACCGCATCTGACCTGAAGAGCCTGAAGGGTGTCTACATTGTAAACGGCAAGAAAGTATTATTGAAGTAATTCTCAATAGTTCAATTATAAAAAAGCCCAGAGTCCAAGTGACTTTGGGCTTTTTTTGTTATCTTTGCCTTCGATAAGCAAATTAATAACGGATTTTATGAGTCTCAATCGATTTATTTTAATATTCTCTAGTGTTTTTCTATCTGTGACGAGTCCTCTATGGGCAAAATCTCACGTGAAGTCTGTTGTTAGCACATCTGATCGCGCATTAACATTTCATAGGTCAAGTATCAAACTTAGTAAGAAGCCATCTTCAGCTAAAGTCATCACCATAGATCCTTTGGTTACCTATCAAAAGATGGATGGATTCGGCGCGGCTGTAACAGGTTCTACATGCTATAACTTGATGCAGATGTCAGAAAAGGATCGTCATGATTTTCTAGTAAAAACATATTCTCCCACAGAAGGGCTTGGTTTCAGTTATGCTCGCATCTCTATTGGTTGTTCAGATTTCTCTATGAGTGAATACACCTGTTGCGATAAACCCGGCATTGAGAATTTTGCTTTGACTCCTGAGGAAACTGACTATGTGATTCCAATTCTAAAAGAGATTCTTGATATCAATCCAGAGATTAAGATTATGGGGTCCCCATGGACTTGTCCACGCTGGATGAAGGTGAATAACTTGGAAGAACTGCAACCTTTTGAATCATGGACAAGTGGACAGCTCAATCCCAAATATTACGATGATTATGCCACGTATTTTGTGAAATGGATTCAGGCTTTTGAGATGAATGGAATTCCCATTTATTCGATAACTGTTCAGAATGAACCATTGAATCGTGGAAATTCCGCTTCCTTATTTATGGGATGGAAAGAACAACAGAAGTTCATAGCAGATGCATTGGGGCCTGCTTTTCAAAAAGCTGAGATAACGACCAAAATTTATGCGTTTGATCACAATTATAACTATGACAGAATGCCTGAGCAACAACAATACCCTCTTCGAGTTTATGAGAATGAGAAGGCTGCCAGTTTTCTCTCAGGTGCAGCGTATCACAATTATGGAGGTAATCGTAGAGAGTTGCTACGAATAGGGCAGGAACGTCCTGATAAAGAACTTGTTTTTACGGAAACCTCTATAGGTATGTGGAATGATGGTCGCAATCTTAGTAAACGTTTGATGGATGATATGCGCGAAACAGCACTTGGTACTGTCAATAATGGATGTCGTGCTGTAATTGTATGGAATCTGATGTTGGATAGTGATCGCGGTCCTAATCGTGATGGAGGTTGTCAAACGTGTTATGGTGCTGTCGATATTGATCGCAGCAATTATCACGATATAACATATAACTCACATTATTATATCATAGGACATCTCTCTTGTGTGGTGGATCCTTTTGCTGTTCGGCTTTCAACCAGTGAAACTGAAAACGGAATCATGTGTTCTGCTTTCCGTAATCCAGATGACTCCATTGCTTTTGTTATTATGAACGAGCATGAGACTGAAGAAAAGGTTTCTGTTCTGACGGTTGGTGGTAAATACATTAATTTGAGTCTTCTTCCACGTTCTGTTACATCTCTTCGTTGGTAATTTTTATTCACATGAAAACTCGTACATTCTTTTATTTCATCTTTTGTGCTGCTATGTTGAGTACTCTCTCGATGGATGCAAAGAGGAAAACAGCATTAGGACAAGCAGATCCTGTCATCGTAGCTTATGTGACATCATGGAGTAGTGTTGTTCCAGATCCATTCACCATGACTCATATCAATTATGCTTTTGGTCATGTCACTGATTCATTTGATGGAGTTCGTGTTGATAATCCTGATCGTCTTCGCCAGATGGTTGACTTGAAACAAAGGAATTCTCGTTTAAAGGTACTCCTTAGTGTAGGAGGGTGGGGAAGTGGACGTTTCTCAGAAATGGTTACAGATCCAGCCTTGCGTCATGCTTTTGCCAAGGATTGCCGACGGGTGGTGGATGAGTATGGACTGGATGGCATTGATATAGATTGGGAGTATCCTACCAGCAATGCGGCAGGCATCTCCTCGGCTCCTACAGACAAGGACAATTACACTCTCTTGATGCATGATATTCGTCAGGCAATCGGAGAGGATAAGGAACTGACTCTTGCCTCAGTTGCGTCGGCTGACTATATTGATTTCCCTGCAATCAAACCATATATAGACTTTGTCAACATTATGGCATACGATATGGGAAATGCTCCTGTCCTTCATTCTGGACTTTTTCCTAGTGATCATACACGATGGATGACCAGCAGTCAGGCTGTAGATGCTCATATTGCTAAAGGGATTCCTGGGAATATGCTTGTGATGGGTATGCCTTTCTATGGGCGTGGAGGAAAGCGTTTCAAGGGGTATGGCGATTATAAAAATATTGAACCTGGCAATTTCGTTCAACGTTGGGATTCAATAGCGATGGTTCCCTATTTGGCAGATCCAGAAAATGGAGAGTTGGTTTTTGGTTATGACAATGCCCAATCACTTGCTATTAAGTGTCAGTATATCAAGCAACGTCATCTGCGTGGTGCTATGTATTGGGATTATTCGGGTGATGATGAACAGGGGACATTGAGAAATACGGTGTATGCCAATATCATGAATGACGAGATATATCTTTTTGTAGGTAGTTATGCGCCTAAGGATCGAGAAGGGCTTCGTGTATATCGATTTAATCAACAGAAAGGAACATATGCATATCAGAATGGTATCATCGGCTTGTCAAATCCTAGTTTCCTATGTTTGAATAAGGAGGGTAATCGATTGTACTGTGTGGGAGAATCTTCAGGTGGTTCATCTGCCAGTTCTGTTTCTTTTGATCGATTGACAGGAGATCTCAGAATTCTTAACACACAGTTAACAAAAAGTGATGGGCCATGTCATATCACTCTTTCACCTGATGAGAAATATATTTATACGGCTAATTATTCAGGTGGTGCTGTTTCACGTATCTCTGTTCAATCTGATGGAACATTGGATAAAGTTGAGGTTATTCCTTTTACTGGTAGTAGTGTCAATCCAGAGCGCCAAACTAAGCCATATCTGCATGCTGTTTATTTCTCACCCGATGGGAAATATATGATGGCTAATGATTTGGGGACAGATAAAGTTCATGTCTTCCGTAATGGAACTGTATTGAAAGCCGATAAGGACATTGTTGTGAATCCAGGTGCTGGTCCACGTCATCTCTGCTGGGCTCCTAATGGAAAATATGCATATCTGATAGGAGAATTATCTGGTGAGATATTCGCTATAAAATATAATGGAAAGAAGTTTAAAGTCATACAATCTGTAAGGGCTGACAGTTTGGATGCGGGAGGCAGTGCAGATATTCATTTAACTTCGGATGGCAAATTCGTTTATGCCAGTCATCGCTTGAGAGGAGATGGTATCTCCATTTATCGTGTTCAAAAGAATGGCACATTGAGCCGTGTAGGATATCAGCCGACGGGAACTCATCCCCGCAATTTTATTATTACCCCTAATGATCGATATGTTCTGGTAGCATGTCGTGATACCAATGAGATCCAGATTTTCTTCCGTAATGCTGAAACAGGCCTGTTGAGCGATACAGGGAATCGAATTGCAATGGATAGGCCTGTTTGCCTGAAATGGTTTTATTGAATCTCGGCTTTGGAAGTGTCATTTGCCATATAGGAGGATGTGATGCGTTTTCTTTTCTTATCGCTTATTTTATTATTGCCTTTGTATGTTTTTTCAGACGAGAAACTATCTGGAACTATCATAGGAACGGAGGCTAGTGTAGATTATTCTACGGGTTCAGTTTCTACTACTGTTAATAATCGAGAATGTGCATTTGATGGTGATTTTGATACTTTCTTTGCATCGTTTGCTCGGTCAAAGACTTGGATTGGACTTGATTTAGGTTCCCCTCATGTTATCTCTCGTGTAGGTTGGTCACCAAGAAACGATGCCACATATGGCCCTGCTCGTGTTCAGTTGGCTCTTTTTGAGGGGGCCAATAGGGAGGATTTCCGTGATGCTGTTCCTTTATATCTAATTGTCGAGCAGAGTTCGACAGGTAGAATGCATTATGCTGACGTTCATGTGTCACGTGGTTTCCGATATGTGCGATATGTTGGTCCCAATGATGTAAGATGTAATATTGCGGAAGTGGAATTCTATGGTCATGAGGGTGAGGGAGATGACACACAATTTTATCAAGTGACGAATCTACCTACTATTACTATTCACACTGCAAACGCCCAAGACCCTTATGATAAAGTCAATGAGATAGCTTCTAATATCACACTTATTTATCATGGGGGGACGATGATTCAGGAAAAGACAGGCACTTCTCGTCTTCGTGGTAATTCATCCCTTGGTTTTGAAAAGAAACCATATCGAATAAAATTTGATGAGAAGGTCCGTGTCTTGAAAGGATCTCCAGAGGAATCTCCCGCAAAAGCCAAGAAATGGACTTTAATTAACAATCACGATGACAAGACACTTATGCGAAATATCTTGGCATTCGAGGTTAATCGTCGTTTCCAAGCAGACTATACTCCATATTGTCAAGCAGTTGATGTCATCATGAATGGTGAGTACAAAGGATGTTATCAGTTGACTGACCAGATAACTGTGAATGATGATCGTGTTAATATCGCAGAGTTAAATTCAACTGGAAATGAAGAGCCAGAGATAACAGGCGGTTATCTACTCGAGATGGATGCGTTGGCTTATGGAGAGAAATCTATGTTTGTTTCTGAACATGGTATTCCTGTCACTATTCATTCTCCTGAAGATGATAAGATTACGCCTGAGCAGGCGGAATATATTGAAGGATATTTCAATTTGCTGGAGGAGCGCACTTATGGTCCTGATTATCAGGATGCTCAGAAGGGATACCGCTCTATGTTGGATATGGATAGCTTCCTGAAACATTTTCTCACAAACGAGTTTTGTGCCAACTCGGATATGTATTGGAGTGCATATCTCTACAAAGATCGTGAGGATAATCTTTTCAAGATAGGTCCTGTATGGGATTTCAATCTGGGGTTCGATAATGATGGTCGCTCGTATCCTAATGTTTCAGCTCATGATTTCACGTATCGTTATGTGGTTTCTTATGCGGGAACCATCAAAAATTGGGTAGACCAAATAACTTATGATCCTGCTACAATGAAAGAGATGATGCAGATGTGGAACGATGTACGTCAGTCAGGAGCTATCACAGAGGAGAGTCTACTTGCATATGTGGATTCAATGGCAACTGTCTTGGATGCTTCCCAGCGATTAAATTTTATCCGTTGGCCAGTCTTGAATACATATATTTTCGCTAATCCTCAGGTTGCAGGTTCTTTTGAAGGGGAAGTGCAAGTCGTGAAGGATTTCATTAAGGGTCGTATCATATGGTTGGACGATAAGCTAGAATATGGCGATCCTTATGGGCGTCAAACGACTCTCCAAATCAGTACACCAGAAGATCTGATAGCTTTTGCTGAATTGGTAAATAGTGGTCGGAAAAAGGCCGTCGGAGCTGTTCTGACGAAGGATATCGATTTTTCTGCCTATGATGTTTCTATTGGCACGTCACAGAATCAATATTATGGTACTTTTGATGGTGCCGGTCATACGATAACGGTTGGCTATAATCGTAACCAAGATAATGCTGCTTTGTTTGGATATCTTAGTGGAGTGGTTCAAAATCTTTCCGTTTGCGGTAAAATTACCACATCAGGCAAGTTTGCTGCTGGAATAGCTGCTCATTCCTATGGAGGAACTGTACGAAATTGTGCCAGTTATGTTGATATCATCAGTTCCATTTGGGGTGATGGTACTCATGCAGGTATTATTGCTGTTACGGATGGTGGCGGTACACTTCAGAATTGTCTCTATGCAGGTTCCATGAAGGGAAGCAACACCAATTGTTGTGGTGGGCTTGTCGGCTGGGCTTCTACGACTACATATATCATCAATTGTCTTCAGATTGCTGAGATTTCCGTCAGTTCCAGCGGCAGTAATACTATCAGTCGCAATTATGGGAATGTTATTAGTACAAACAATTTTTATCTGCATCCTTTTGGTGAAGTGGGCGGTGAGAAATCTATATCAGAAACTGAATTGCATAGTGGAGAGATTTGTTATTTGATGAATGGGAAATCCAGTGGCTCTCCTTCATGGTATCAGAATCTGGATAATGGTCAAATTCGTGATTCACATCCTGTTCCATTTGATTCTCATGGTACTGTATATATAGGTCCATATGGGTTTACGAACTCTTCTACAATTGGTTCCTTTGTGTTGAAAGATGGTGAAGATATTTCAATTCCTTATGAATTCCAGATTTCTGATTTTCAATACAATCGTTCTTTCTCTGATACAGATTACGAACCACTTTATATCCCTGTCCGTTTGCCTGTGTCCTGCTTTGCAGATGAAGATGTCGAAGTATACTATATCAATAGTTTCACTGCTTATGATACGGATGGCGATCAGATTCCAGATGAACAAAGACTTGAGATTTTCCGTCTGCATGATGGAGATGTCCTTCCCAATGTTCCATATATCGTCCGTGCGAAAAATGTGGGAACTAAGCAGATCTTTGCTCACGATGTAACCTATGTTGGGGCGACTGAGAAATCTGTTGATTGCAATAGTATGACTTATAGCTATCAGTTTCAAGGGAAATATAAATCTATGATGTCCTCTGAAGTTTCATTTCTAGGTGGCTATGTCTTGCAGGGGAATTCTCTTCATTATAACTTTTCCTCCGATTTGGTTGCGCAACGATGGTTTCTTGTGATCAAATCACTGGATCCTATGTACACTGAGATGCCTGCTGAAATAAAACTACAAGTAGCAACCGATGTTAATGCTCAGAACACGTATGTAATTTCATCTGCAGAAGAACTATCTGAATTTGCTTCCTTAGTGAATGATGGTCAGACATCACTAAATGCATTGCTGAAGGCTGATATTGATTTCACAGGCTACAGTCAGTCTATTGGTTCTTCATCTCGTCATTATGCTGGAATCTTCGATGGAGCAGGCCATACTGTGACTGTCTCATATAATCGTAATCGTGATGATGCCGCTTTGTTTGGATATCTTGGTGGAACTGTTAAAGATCTTACTGTTGCTGGCGAAATCAAGACAAGCGCTAAGTTTGCTGCAGGTATTGCCGCTCATGCTTACGGTGCAACGATTGAACGTTGTACGAGTTTGGTGGATATACAAAGTACGATTAGTGGAGATGGAACCCATGCAGGTATTCTGGCTGTCTCAGAATCTGGGATTGTCAGTGTATGCAATTGTCTTTATGCCGGCAGTATGGAAGGCCATAATACCAATAGCTGTGGTGGCATAGTTGGATGGGCTTCTGCTTCCACTCATATTTCCAATTGTCTCATAATTGCAAATATGGATGTGTCTCCTGATAACAGTCACACCTTGTGTCGTAATTATAGTAATGTTACTTCGTTCAATAATTTCTACCTTTTTCCTATAGGAGATACTGGTTCAGAGACTCATGTTTCTCAAGAACAATTGTCAAGTGGTGAAATCTGTTATCTGTTGAATCAAGGCAACAATGGGATTGATTATTGGTTTCAAACGCTTGGAGTAGATACATATCCTGTGTTAGACGAGTCACATGGAGAGGTGGCATACCAGAATTCTGAGTATTACAATAAAGAGCAAGAGATGGACTATTATGTGATTCGCGATGCAGCTGAGTTGACGAACAGACGTAAGTATCAAGTCCAGGAACTCCATTACCTCCGCAACTTCAGTGACACGGATTATCAACCTCTCTACATTCCTGTTTCTATGCCAGTTTCCACTTTCAGTAATCAAGATGTCCAAGTATATTATCTTAATTCGGTTGATTCGTATGATGTCGATAATGATGGTTTACCTGAGATTCAGCATCTGGAAATCATGCCGATTCTTTCTGGTAGATTGTTGCCGAATGTGCCATATTTGATACGTGCTGCAACCATAGGTGATCGTGATTTTGTAGCATATAATACGGAATTGTATCCTGCTGAAAGTCTCTCTCGTTCATGTTCTAGTATGTCCTTCCGTTATTCTTTCATAGGAGTATATTCTGAGGTATCACCCACATCTCTATCTTCCCAAGAATGTTTTTATTTCTTGTCAGGAAATGAACTTCTACCTGTAGGGCAGGATACAGATAACCTTTGCCCTCAACGCTGGTATTTGCAAATCCAAAATCGTGATAGTGGTTTGGTTTCCACCAATCCATCTTCGCTTAGAATTGTGGTTCATGGCCAAGAAAATGCGATTCCTGAAATCCATTCCTCACATCAGTCCTCTTCTGTTTATGATCTGACAGGTCGACAAGTTCGTGTTCCAATGCACGGTATCTATATTAGAGACGGAAAGAAGGTGGTTTATTGATTTATTCTCCAATCATCTCTAGAAATTCATCTTCACTCACGATAGGTATACCTAGTTTTTGCGCTTTTTCCAACTTTGCAGGTCCCATATTATCACCTGCCAAGATGAATGATGTTTTTCCACTAATGCTACCTACATTTTTCCCATTATGTTTTTCTATGAAAGCCTTATATTCGTCTCGGCTGTGATGAGCAAAGACTCCACTGATAACGATACTCTTTCCTGTCAGACGGTCACTGTGACTGCTGAGTTCTTGTTCTGAGAGTTTCATATGTAGGCCATATTCTTGCAGTCTCTGTATAAAGCGTTGATTGACAGGATTGCTGAAAAATTGCACGATGCTTTGGGCAATAACTGTTCCTATTCCATTGATCCCCAAAAGGCAGTCGATAGATGCATTTGCCACAGCTTCCATGCTTCCCAAATTGCGCGCTATCGTTTTTGCCGCGATTTCGCCCACGAAACGAATACCGATTGCATAAAGGACACGTTCAAAGGGGACATCCTTACTCTCTTGAATACTTTGCAAGATGTTTCTTGCATTTACTTGACCTCCTCCCTCAGGCGTTAATAATTGTTCTTCTGTCAGGGTATATAAGTCAGCGGCATCATGGATAAGTCCACGTCGGAAGAAATCTTCTGCCGTTTCAGGGCCGATGGAATTGATATTCATAGCTTTGCGACTGATAAAATGCTCTATTCTTCCTAGAATCAGGGGCTGACATCCTGTTTCGTTGGGGCAGTAATATGCGGCTTCACCTTCATATCTAACAAGTGGGGTCTGGCAAACGGGACAATTTGTGACAAATTGAATCTGATGTTTTGGATTGGGGTTTTCGGTCACATTGTCAATAATCTTAGGTATGATTTCTCCTCCTTTCTCCACTAGAACACGGTCGCCCACATGAAGATGTAATTTCTGCATCACATCAGCATTGTGTAGAGTAGCTCTTCGCACCTGTGTGCCTGCTAGTTGAACAGGGTCCATGTTGGCTACAGGAGTCACGGCACCAGTTCTTCCCACTTGATACACTACTTGTCTTAAGGTGGTTTCTGCCTGTTCTGCTTGGAATTTGTATGCGATGGCCCATCGGGGATTTTTGGCTGTCATACCGAGACTCCGCTGTTGCGCTAAAGAGTTCACTTTAAGTACGACACCATCTGTAGCTACTGGAAGTTTTTTCCTTTCTTGATCCCAATAATCAATATAAGCGTATATTTCTTGAAGGGAATTCACCAGCTTGATGTTTTTACTTATCTGGAATCCCCAGCTATGAGCTTTCTGTAGATTCTCATAATGTCCATCATCTGTGATATTGTCACCTAAAAGATAATATAGATAGGCATCTAATCCACGCTTTGCTACTGTACTGCTGTTTTTGCTCTTCAGGGTCCCACTTGCTGCATTTCTTGGATTGGCAAAAAGTGGTTCTTCCTCCTCCTCTCGCTGTTTGTTTAGTCGGTCGAAAGAACTCCAAGGCATCAACACTTCGCCACGTATCTCAAACTCATCCGGATAATCAAGTCCCTTGTCAAGTTGCAAAGGGATGCTGTGTATAGTACGTACGTTCTCTGTCACATCGTCACCTTGTATTCCATCACCTCTGGTTACAGCTTTCGTCAGTTGTCCGTGCTCGTAGTGCAAGCTAATGCTCAAACCATCGAATTTCAGTTCGCAACAGATTTGGAAAGGTGCACCATGCAATCCTTCTTTCACGCGATTATAGAATTCTTCAACCTCTTCCTTGTTATACGTGTTTGCTAAACTTAACATTGGACGCTTGTGGACGATAGTTTCGAATTCATTGTTCAGATCTGATCCTACGCGTTGTGTAGGACTGTTTGGATCATAAATTTCAGGATGTTTGCTTTCCAGTTCTTGCAGTTCATGCATCATCATATCAAAGTCCTGGTCAGATATTGTCGGTTGATTCAGGACATAATAGTTGTAGTTATGCTGGTGAAGCACTGTGCGTAGTTCCTGGATTCTTTCTGTTTCCGTCATGTTGATGAACATTTATATTGCTACAAAGTTATGTAGAAAATTTCTGAGTGGCAAGAAAATAGAGTCATCTTTTTTGGCAATATACAAGAAATGTGTTATTTTTGTACCCGAAAAAAGAAGGAAAGAAAGATTGTTATATGGCTATTAATAAATTCAGGGGACTTGGTGTTGCACTGATTACGCCTTTCAAGGAGGACGGCTCTATTGATTATGATGCTTTGAATCGTTTGGTGGAATACCAGATTCAGGGTGGGGTTGATTTCCTATGTATAATGGGGACAACTGCAGAAACGCCGACATTGACCTTAGATGAGAAGCGTTCTCTCAAGGATTTCTTGACGGAGCGCGTGTCTGGTCGTGTCCCTATATTGATGGGGTGTGGCGGCAATAGTACAGCTTTTGTTATTAAAGAGCTTCAAACTTTTGATTGGACTGGCATCGATGGAGTACTTAGTGTTTGTCCTTATTACAACAAGCCATCCCAAGAAGGCCTATATCAGCATTTTACTGCGATTGCAAACGAAAGCCCTGTCCCTGTGGTCCTTTATAATGTGCCAGGTCGTACTGGTGTAAATATGACAGCTGAGACAACACTTCGTTTAGCACACGATCACGAGAACATTGTAGCCATTAAGGAGGCCAGTGGTAATATTACCCAAATGGATGACATTATCAAGAATAAGCCTCAGAATTTTGATGTAATCAGTGGAGATGATGGCATCACTTTTCCCCTTATTACTTTGGGGGCAGTTGGAGTTATCAGTGTGATAGGCAATGCGCTGCCAGCAGAATTCAGTCGCATGGTTCGGTTGGCTTTGCGTGGTGAATATAACTCCTCATTGGTCATTCATCACAAATTTACAGAACTCTTCAAGCTCCTTTTTGTGGATGGTAATCCGGCAGGTGTGAAAGCAATGCTTTCAGAAATGGGTATGATTGAGAATGTTCTTCGTCTTCCACTAGTTCCTACTCGTTTGACAACGATAGAGAAAATAAGTCAGATAGTCCGAGAACTGGGTTATTGAGTATATAAGGATGAGCCGCCAACTAATTGATCTGCGGGTTCCTATTGCTTTACTTCTTGAAGTAATAAACGAAAGTTGCCAATCCTTCCAGAGCCTTTTTTCCTGTTTCTTGAATATCAATAGTGAACTTGATAGTGGTCTTGATTGCACCACGCAGGTTTGCCAGCTCCTCTAATTTTGTGTTCATACGGATATGTTGACCACTTAGTACAGGCTGTGCGAATTTCATTTTATCCATTCCATAATTCATCATGCGTTCCAGATTATTCACTTCAATAATCTGATCCCATAGATATGGCAGCATGCTTAAAGTGAGATATCCATGAGCAATAGTCTGCCCGAATGGACTTTCTGTTTTTGCCTTTTCTACGTCTACATGAATCCACTGATGGTCCAGTGTCGCATCGGCAAATTGATTGATACGCTCTTGAGACAACTCAACGAAATCACTGGAACCTAGTTCTTTATCTACGTATGGTAAGAAATCCTCGTAACTGTTAATAATTACTTTACTCATGTTCTGATTATATTAATTATGTTATATTTTCTGCCACAAAGTTAGTGTTTTTATAGGATATATTCGGTATTTCACATAATTTTTTATAATTTTGCCGACCAAGAACTAGTAGCTAACCTATGGAGTCAGTATTTATTGCCGGTCCCTGTGTCATAGAATCTGCAGACATTCTTTCTGAGGTAGCTCAGGAATTGGTTCGCTTGCGTGAATTGTATGGCATTTCGATTTATTTCAAGGCATCTTTTGATAAAGCAAATCGAACGAGTATAAGCTCATATCGTGGACCAGGACTTAAGTTGGGCCTCCAAATGCTTGCTGATGTAAAGGAGAAATTTGATCTGCCAATTTTAACGGATATCCATGAAAGTTGCCAAGCCCGACCTGTGAGTGAGGTGGCCGATGTTCTTCAGATTCCTGCCTTTCTTTGTCGTCAGACTGATTTGCTTGTCGCGGCCTCTCATACGGGATGTATCGTCAATATCAAAAAGGCTCAGTTCCTAAGTGGATTGGATATGCAGTATCCTGTTGAAAAGTGCCGCGAGAATGGAGCGAGTGAGATATGGTTGACAGAACGTGGCAATATATATGGCTACAATAATCTTGTGGTCGATTTTCGCAACCTTTCGGACATGAAACATTTTACTCCTCATGTTATAATGGACTGTACCCATTGTGTACAAAGGCCAGGAGCTGCAGGAGGGAAAACCGGAGGCAATCGGGAATTCATTCCAGCTATGGCTCTTGCTGGTAAGGCATTTGGAGCTACAGGATATTTTTTTGAAGTTCATCCTGATCCAGATCATGCTTTAAGTGATGGCCCCAATATGCTTCACTTGCAGGATTTGGAGGGTGTTGTTAAGTCTTTATTATGAGTCAATATACAGAAATTGCCATTCAGTGTTTGCGTGACGAGGCTCAGGCTGTGCTGGATTTGATACCACAACTTGATGACAACTTCGATAAGACCGTAGAACTGATTCGGAATTGTCGCGGAAAAGTTATTGTGACAGGTGTGGGCAAAAGTGGTCACATTGGGGCCAAGATAGCTGCTACCCTTAGCAGTACGGGCACTCCAGCTTTTTTCATCAATCCTCTTGATGTCTTTCATGGCGATTTGGGAGTAATGACATCTGATGATGTGGTGATTGCTCTCAGCAATAGTGGGCAAACAGATGAGTTGCTTCGTTTTGTTCCTTATTTACAGAAACGCAATATCCCCTTGATTGGTATTTCCAGCAATTCAGAGTCATTATTGGCCAAGAATTCTACCTACCATATACGTGTAAGTGTTCGTCAGGAAGCATGTCCTCTCAATCTTGCTCCTACCAGTAGTACTACTGCTGCCTTAGCTATGGGTGATGCTCTTGCTTGTGCCCTCATCGAAGCTCGTCATTTTCGTGAGCGTGATTTTGCCAATTTTCATCCTGGTGGTTCCTTGGGTCGTCGTCTTTTGGTAACAGCTCGCGATGTGATGCGTACGGAAGATATGCCTCTCGTAACTCCTCAGATGCCTTTGGGCGAGGCCATAATCACGGTTAGTCGAGGTAAACTGGGGTTGGGAATAGCTGTTCAGGAGGATCGTATCGCTGGGTTGATTACTGACGGTGATGTTCGTCGTGCCACAGAGCGTCTTAGGGAACGATTCTTCAATGTGCCAGTTGAAGAGATAATGACTCGGACTCCAGTTTGTGTGCCACCTTCTATGAAGGTGAGTGACATCCTTAATTTGCTTCATGAGCGTAAGATTCATGCTGTATTGGTTGTCAACGAAGAGCATCAGTTGCTGGGCGTGGTGGACAATTTCCGTTGTATGATTTAGGAGATAGGTTCCTTCATTAATTCTTTGTCGTCATTTCCTTCCAAGAATAACATGATGAGATTCAAAGGTTTTCAGGTTTTCTTATTGGTTTTGATGGGACAAGTCCTATTGGCTTTTCCTGTCAAGTCTCAGGACTTGGATGAGATATCTCATCAGATGTTGGATGATTTTGGTATTCCTGTCTACGAAGGAAATCGAATCACATTGTTGCCTAGTGGACGTGAGAAGTTTGATGATATGTTTGCATATCTGCGGAAGGCTGAATCATACATTCATCTTGAATACTTCAAACTCAAAGATGATAGCATAGGTCATGCTCTCTTTGAGATTCTTGCAGAGAAGGCTCGGCAAGGTGTTCGGGTGCGATTCGTTTTTGACAGTTATGCCAGCCGTAGTTTCACGGATAAGAATACTTTTGATCCCTTTCTGGATAGTGCTCGAACTGCAGGCATAGATGTACGCGAGTTTGACAAGGTTAAGTTCCCCTATATCAATCATGCTTATCATCGGGACCATCGAAAGATAGTTGTCATAGATGGCAAGTATGCCTATACAGGAGGGATGAATGTCGCAGACTACTATATCCACGGAACTGAGAAGGTGGGTGGATGGCGTGATATGCATATGCGGGTAGAGGGTCCGTCTGTAGCGGCATTTGAACACATCTTTGCCGTAATGTGGTATGCTGTTTCTGGTGAAGTGCTTGATTTGGATCCTCGTTATCATGTTTCTTCTGAGCCAGTAGGGGAATCACCTGTTGCGGTGGTCGATCGCTATCCTTATGAAGGCAGTTATCAGATGCGCAAGACATTGGCACGGGCTATTGATGCTGCACAGAATGACATTCAGATAGTGAATCCATATCCCACGAATGTGCGTACTGTACGCCGTGCCTTGAAGCGGGCACTTAAGAGGGGTGTGAATGTTCAGATAATGGTTTCCACGAAGTTTGACACGAATATCACGCCTGATATCGTTGGACTGGAGATGAAGAAATTAGCTCGTCGTGGAGCTACTGTATGGTATTATGATGGCGGTTTCCATCATTCTAAGGTAATGACCATTGATCATCGTTTCTGTTCAGTTGGTACCACCAATTTGGATGGCCGTTCCTTGCTCTATGATTATGAGGTTAATGCTTTTATCTATGATCCTTCTGTCACGCATGAACTGGAAGAAATCTTCCAGCGCGATGTGACTAATAATTGTCAAGTCTATACTTCAGCAGATTGGAAGAAACGTTTCTCGCTAAAGCATCGTTTCATCGGAAGGATAGGTTCTGTTGTCAAGACTTTCTTCTAATCCTAGGGCCGTTCCTCCATACCATCGGATTTTCCCGTTTTCTCCCACATAAATGATATAAGGAATACCATGCAAAGGGACTGCATAATCCTCAGAGGCAGGACCTCTCCAATTCCTTGCATCAAAGAGATGCGTCCCGTTAAGGTCATGTTCTTGGATATAGTTCTGCGCTTTCTGGGCTTCGTTATCAAAAGAGATGCTTATCCACGGTATTTCTGGATACTTTTGTTGTATGGCAAGTAATCCAGGCATTTCACGTTGACAGTCGTCACACCACGAGGCCCAGAAGAGTAGTATATGTTCTTTGCGCTGTAGGGAGTCCAGATTTGTCTTGTCACCAGGAAATAGTTTGGGCAATTGGATGATAGGTGCATATCCTCCCACTTGAATGTGTCGGTCACTTTGTCTCCACAACTCCTCGTTGTCTATCTGTGAATGGTCAGTTTCTTGTTCCGTTAAAGGCATTTTCCTGGGTTGGGTACAGGAAATGACAAATAGTACCAAGAGTAGTAGGGGATTATACTTCATTTTTGGAGAGTACGATATCACGCATCAGATTTATGTCTGCTATACTGATTTCGTGGTTCATCAGTTCATCTTTGTCGGCATCATAGGGAGCTATGCCACTTGTATGGTCATCTGGATGTTCTTTCTGATATATGGGGATGTAGGTTTTGTAACGTTCTTTTGCTAGATTCCAATTCCCTGCGATGAATGCAGTATGCCCCGCATTCAAGTAATCTTCCCATCGAGTCTTTTCGCCTAATTCCATCAATTTCCTGTAGTATCGGTCCGCAGTTTCCAATTTATTGAGCTTCAGAGAACACCAAGCGATGGAACGCATTGACATGTTCACGTGCTTGCCTTCATATTCCATTTGATAGAAGATTTTAAGGGCATCTTCGTATTTCCCTTGGTTCATGAAGCATAGAGCAAGTTCTGTTCGGTAGGTTTCTTGGTCAATTTCCATCAGCTTGGTCAGGTATTCTTCTTGATTTCTGTATCGCTCTATAGCTTTGTAGCATAGAGCAATGTTGCTTAGAATTTCAACACTTCTCTCGTTCAGGATTTCTGCCTTTGTCAATTGTTCCAATGCCTTGTTGTAATTGCCTTGTCCAATATGGCATTTCCCCATGAGAGTTAAAGCTTCTTCAGAGGCGCCGTTTTTATGGATGAATTCGTCCAGATATATAAGTGGACGATTGAAATATTCATGTTCTGCCAGGAACTTGCATAATTCCAACATCTGTTCGTCAGAGAAAAAGTCGCGAAGGTTTTCATAGTCTGGCATGTAGGGCGTCATCTCGAAAGGATTTGTAAAGTTGGCTTTCCACGGAGACAGATAAAAGAATCGATAGAGGCATTGCATGATGTTGCGGTAGATCTCTTCTGGGGAAGGTTCTTTTTTCATATATGCGTTCACGATTTCAGGATCCATTTTCATCATTTTTATGCTCTCCATATTGCTTTGCAATAGGAAACAGATGGCGTATTTGTCAGTTTCACAGTGATTACCGGCTGTCATCAGGAATTTTAAATCCTCTCTCTGTTCACCCTTTTTGTCATACATGACCGACAAAGTTTCTGGACGTTTATCATCGAAAGGAGCAAACCAATGGGACAGTTGCTCGTAGAACTTATTTCTGCTCGCAAAGATGAAGTTGCGGTAGCTCAGGTCATATCCTGTAGTATTGAGTTTGTGTATTTCTTTGAAAAGTTTTTGGGCCTTCTTGTCTTCTTTCCCTAATCCGAGTTTGAGACGTTCGTAGTCGTTACCGAAGATTTTCATCACATTAGGAAGTAGGTCCTTTTCCATCTTTTCATTGGCTTTCTCGCTTCGAATGCTCAGTATGAGATTCTTTTGGATCAGAATCATTTCCTTACCTGCCCGTTTGTTCAGTAAAGTTTGACCTTGCGAGGGAAAGAAACGTAATTCTTCCTTGTGTCTCATCATTGCCAGCGCATAGCCTGTCAAAGCTCTCGCACGTATGTATGGATCATCTGAGGCAGTCAGCATTGACATTAGGGTCATCTTCTCAGTATCCATGTATTCCCATAGAGATAGAGCAAGAGCTGAGATCCAATGTTGCTGGATTAATGTGTGCTGGGCGGTAATGAATTCATACATTTCTGCTGTCTGTGCAGGCGTAAAACTCTCACTGGTCCACAGGCAGTTGAAGATTTGATCCTCCACATCGTAGTGCATCGGGCTGTCCTTCATTTTGTTCCACAGCTTCTGCAGAATGATGTATGCATCTCTACCATGAACCTGTACCATCATGTTGTAAGTGGTCCCGTATTTGTCTAGATTTTGGTAGATGCGTATTGAGCGGTGAGCAGCATCAATGGTGCGTAGTCCTGTGCGGATAATGTTGTCTTGAATCTTGTTGTGCTGAGGATCCACCCCTCCTCGTGCGATGAATCGCATCATGTTGGCATAGTCATCACAGAGTTGGTTGGCTTGGTGGTAGAGTTGCCTGTTGTCACATTCGATCATCAGGGCTGTCAGGAATTCCAGCCCTTCTGAGATTCGGTAATCCAGCAATGCTTTTTTACCCTCTTCTACCATATGTCCCAGTACCTTCAGATTAATCATTCCTTCGTGTATTTCGTTGTAACCAAATCATCCGTATTGATGCCTCGTGGCAGTCTGTTGCGAGTCTTGAGCCAGTCGGCAGCACGTCTCATGTCCTCTTGTTTTGGAGCTGTCGCATGATGGTATTCTGGCAATATCAGAGAGTCTGCTATTTCTGCAGGCACCTTATAAGTGTCTTTCAGGATGGCTTTCGTGCTGTCTGACAGGAGAGCGTGGTTGATGTTCTCTACTGCTTGGTTGTAGACTTTGACGAACAGCCGTATTTGTTTTTCTTCCTTTTCGCTGAGAGTGCTGTCGGAACGTAGAATCCATGCTGTCATCTGTGGATCTTGATCTCTTGTCTGTTCTATTTTCAGGTGTCCCAATCTCAACATCCATGTTGCGTAGGGATCTGGATATATTCCTGCATCTATCAGATTGGAGCGCAACATGTCGGTTCTCAGTTGCACGTCATTCACTTGAGGACGGTATGCATCTTCATTGCTCATCCTCAGACTGTCGATGAATGCATCACACCAGTAGTCTGTTACTGACAGGCGGCACATTGCTATCATTCTCTCTTTGAGTTGGTTTTCCTTTTTCACTCGTTTGCCTTTCTGTGAGATCAGGGTCAAACGTTCCTGACCTGCCATAAAGGCATGCAGGTTATTCACAGTTGGCATTAATCGAATGGCACGTATCAGATCCGAGTATACTACATCTGCATGTCCCTTCTGCAGAGTCGTGTCGATGTCCATTTGCGCCATATATGTCTCGATATGGGCATTCAGGTTCATCTCCTTCATCAGTCCTGTCCGTTGGGCATAGTAGATAGGCAGACAGTCCATTACAGGCATCACAGCGATGCGCAGAGTCAGGCTGTCAGTCTGTGCCTCCTCCTCGGAAGAAAGCATGGCCTCCTGCTTGCTTGTACAGGAGGCCATTAATAATATTATTATCAGCGAATAATATCTCATTGTTTTAATGCAGAGCGACAGGTCGCCCCGTATCATTCATCGCTTGGATTATCCCTTGATGGCAGCGACACCAGGCAGTTCCTTGCCTTCGATGGCCTCCAGCAGAGCGCCACCACCTGTGGAGATGTAGGACACCTTGTCTGCCAAACCGAACTTGTTGACACAGGCAACGGAGTCACCACCACCGATGAGCGAGAAGGCTCCTTCGGCAGTTGCCTTTGCTACAGCATCGCCTATGGCACGAGAACCAGCTGTGAACTCGTCACACTCGAAGCATCCAGCAGGACCGTTCCACAAGATGGTCTTTGCACCTTCGATGGCCTTAGCGAATTTTGCCTGACTCTTGGGGCCTACGTCCAGGCCGTCCCAACCCTCTTCGATAGCATTGCTGGGGAAGGTCTTGATTTGAGCACCTGGCTTCACGCTGAAAGTTCCGAAGTCATAACCTGTACAGCATACACTGTCTTCAGCCAGTACCAGCTCAACGCCATTCTTCTTGGCCATTTCTTCTACGCCAAGAGCCACATCCAGCTTATCCAGTTCCACGATAGAGTTACCTATCTCACCTCCGTGAGCCTTCACAAAGGTGTAGGTCATGCCGCCACACAGAATTAGTTTGTCTACCTTGCCCAAAAGGTTCTCGATGATGCCAATCTTAGTGCTGACCTTAGAGCCACCCATGATGGCAACGAAAGGACGCTTGATGTTGCTCAACACGTTGTCTACTGCCTGTACTTCCTTTCCCATCAAATAGCCCAGCATTTTGTTGTCCTGATCGAAATAGTCAGCGATTACAGCGGTGCTGGCATGTTTGCGGTGAGCGGTGCCGAATGCATCCATTACGTAGCAGTCAGCATAGCTGGCCAATTTCTTAGCGAAGTCTTTCTGCTTGGCTTTCATCTCTTTCTTTGCAGTGTCGTAAGCGGGATCCTCCTTGTCGATGCCTACGGGCTTGCCTTCTTCTTCAGGATAGAAACGCAGGTTCTCCAGCATCAGAGCCTCACCTGGCTTCAGGGCTGCTACCTCAGCGTCAGCATTGGCGCAGTCAGCTGCGAATGCAACGGGAACGCCAAGTGCCTTCTCCACAGCCTCGCGGATTTGGCTCAAAGAGAGTTTGGGGTTCACTTTACCTTTGGGTTTACCCATGTGGCTCATGATGATGACAGCACCGCCATCAGCAACAATCTTCTTCAGGGTAGGCAGAGCACCACGGATACGGGTGTCGTCAGTAATGTTTCCATTCTCATCCAGGGGCACGTTAAAGTCCACACGAACAATAGCCTTTTTGCCGGCAAATTTGTACTCGTTAATTGTCATAATGTCTTGTTATTTAATAATATGTTAGGATAGTCTCTTTTAATCGACTGCAAAATTACTGCTTTTTGCTTAATTAAGCAAATTTGCGGGCACAAATTTCCAGCAGACCGCATTGTTCACATTTTGGCTTGAGGGCGGTGCATACATATCGTCCGTGCAGGATAAGCCAGTGATGAGCATCGCGAATTGTCTCGTTGGGCAGATACTTCACCAGCATGCGTTCCACACTGAGTGGGGTTGTGCAGGATTTGGGGACGAGTCCGATGCGGTGACTTACCCTGAAGACATGGGTATCAACCGCCATCGCTGCCTGATGGAATACTACGCTCAGTACCACATTGGCTGTTTTGCGTCCCACACCAGGCAGTTTTGTCAGTTCCTCCATCGTGTGTGGGACTTCTCCATTGAAATCCTTTTGCAGCATTTGAGCCATCGCGACCAGATGTTTCGCCTTGCTGTTGGGGTATGAGACAGATTTGATGTACTCATATATAACCTCTGGAGCGGCCAGCGACATGGATTCAGCGTTGGGATAATCCTCAAAGAGGCGGGGTGTCACTTGATTGATCCGCTTGTCTGTGCATTGAGCGCTGAGCATCACTGCCACCAATAGTTCGAACGGGTCTTGATATTGCAGTTCCGTCCTCACCACAGGCATAGCTTTCTGGAAGTATTCCACTACTCGGTCGTACAGGTCTTGTCTTCTCACGTTTCTTCTATCTGCAGGGTTTATGCTAAATGCTCTACTTGATCAGCACTTTCCTTGAGGTTCCATCAGAGTACCTCACGATTTGGATGCCTTTCTCGCCTTTCTTTGTCTGCTGACCGCTCAGATTGTATCTGCCCAATTCAGTCTTAGCATTGCTGCGTGACACACCTTCCTGAATTCCTTCTATTCCGTCAGGCAGGTTTCCTGCATTCTTTTCCACCAGCACTTTTGCCCATAATCCACCGATTACAGAACGGCCTCGGAAAGCTACTGCTGATGCATTTTCTGTCTGGTGCCAGTCACTTAGCGGCCATCGTGATGTGGTCTCGTTGGCGAATCTCCACTCAGTATCCATGATGGCGTTGAAGTCGGCCTCTTTAGTCGTCATAGCAGCCACCCAAGCGTTCCAGTCAGATTTGCAAGAGTTGTCGCGGCTGTCGAGAGGAAGTCCATATTTCTTTATCTTTTTCAGGTAAAAAGGAATTTCCACTCCCATCACGTCGCCGGTGTAGTCATCATTGAAGATGTTCCATCCCCAAAGCTTATCCCAAAGCATGTTGTATTTCAGGCCCCAGTGAGTCGAATTCTGGAACTCCATGTAGTACCACGTTCCGTCCTTCGAGCGGTCCATATCCACCCAGTAGTGGGCATACTCTCGAGCGGTAGCCATATGTTTTTCGTAGAGGTCATCGTAACCCAGCATCTTGCACATCTCAGCGAAAGAGGCGATGCCCATGATGGCTTTCACTGCCAGGTTTGCATTGCGCTTGCTGGAGCCCTTGAAGTCATCTGTACAGAGCTGGTTGCCAGGTTCCTTGCCATTGTCAACGAGGAACTGATTCCACGAAGTCAGTACTTTCCAGTATTTCCTCAGGTAATCCAGATCGCCGTCCTTTTTGGCGATGTAGGCAGCCAGCGTGATGATGTTGGCGCTTTCCTCCAATGGCATAGTGGATCCGTCGTTGGCTCGCGGGTTGCCATACACGTTTCCATTGGCGTGGGGATAGGTTCCCAAGTCGTGGGCGGCAAAGTTGTAGGGCCATCGTCCAGAGTAGCAGTAATCAAGGATACTGGTAATCATCGCCTTTTGAAGTGCTGGATTGTAGCTCAGGAAGAGTGGCGAGGAGGGATAGGTCAGGTCGACAGTATTCACGCAGCCGTTGGAATTGTTCTCTTTAGAGAAGTAGAGCAGGTTTCCGTCCCTATCCTGGAAGAGTTTGTGTGCAGCCAGCACATGCCGATAGGTGCCTGAAAGCAGTTCAGCATATTTCTTGCTGTGAGTGGCATTGTAGGCATCGTCATAAATCATCCTGTCCATATCGCGGCTGCGATTCATATAATAGGTATATTTGCTGTCCATCTCCTCGAAAGCCTCGTAGATGGTCTTCTTGTCGCGTGCCCAGTAGCCAGGATAGTTGACTCCAAAATACTTGATATCGTAGCGTTCGTCGTAGCCTACCATCAGGTAGCCAGATGCTTTCGTTCCTTTCCCCAAATCCTTGATGAAGGTTATCATGGGGTAAAGGGACGAGTTGGCAGAACGGTATACGGCTTCCTTGACTGTGGAAATCTTGCCGTCTGAGGCAAACTCTCTCTCCGCATCGTTGTAGTCAGCCACGCAGACATCCCCACCATCCACGGCAGGGAGATAGATGTATCCCCAGTCGATGGTGATCATGTCACCAACGCGACTCAGGATGCTTTGAGCCTGGGTACCTGCATTCACGTATTTTCTGCCATCCTTCTCATGCGTTCGATGAACAGTGGCTTGCGTACCGTTGTAGACGGTCATCTCGGAAGTGAATCCATAATAGAACTGCACGTCATGCTCCTGGCCGTCATTCGAGGTCACGCGGTAGCTGATGTAGTTGATGGGAGTGGAGATGGACTCCAGGTCGTCGATGATCATGGGAGCTGTGAATACCACGTCCAGATTGACAGGTCCACATCTGAAATTGTAGAAGGTATTGCAAGCCAACACGTCCACGTTTCGTTGGATGGCAATCTCCTGGTCAGGATTGTTCACCTTCAGGTTCTCGTAGAGACCAAAGTCGCAATATGCGCCTCCCGTCTGGTTCTGGCAGCGGACAGCTATCACGTTGTCGCCCTCGTGGAGGTAAGCCATTATCTCAGGTTTCAGTTTGAAGACCACATTGGGAGCCCAGTTGTAGCCGGAATTGATGACGAGTCTGCCATTGATGAAGAGATAGAAGTAATCATCGTGGGAATACTTCACATAGAGTTCCTTCTCGAGATCCTCGGCTTTCAGATTCACATGCCGGCGGACGTAGACACTCGTCCCTTCCTTATACCATTCTGTTCCCACGTTGGTGTGCCAGTCATCCGGACAGTTGGTGCTTCCGTGATAGGGACAGCCGAAGGCTCCCCTCATGGTTTCCCATCCTGAGTCGTCGAAGTCCTCGCGTGCCCAAGTAATGCCTGTAGCAGGAGGCGTGGAACCTATGTATGCCTTTGCTGACCAGCCTCTGTCGGAGGTCATGGGAAGCAAAGCATTACCCAGAATGTAGGTCTGTTGTTGCCCCATCCATCGGTATACCTTACCATCTACGCGCAGCAAGCCATCCATCGGCTTCTTGATGTTCGACCAATGGCGAGTGGTGCCGTCAGTCAGTTTGTCGTAGGGTGACCAAAAAGAGATATAAGGGTCGTTCACGATGAGGGGTACGGCAGGAAGGCGCAGGTCGATGTTCTTGTAAGGTTCGAAAAAAGCGTCCTCCTGAGCGGATGCGGTCAAGGCAAGCATCAGGGATGCAACCACGGTGTAAAATCTATTCATCTTGTTCTTTGGGTTTTATATGAAAACATTCTTTGTATCAATCTTTTACCTTCCAATTTGCCAATGATTCAACGGGAAAGGTTCTTCTTTACGCTACAAAGGTATGCTTTTTTTTTCATATCTCCAACACCTTTTTCTTTTTACTGTTCAAATTCTGCATCGTTATCCTCTCCATCCCCTCACGAATCGAAAAACAAAACTCAACACGTTGATCTTGCCAACACGACACGTTGTGTTTGAGGTATCAACGTGATGAATCTGAAGAGAGGAGTCTATGTATGTGCGTACCCTAAATGGATGGACGATTTGTTGCTGTTGCAGAAGTCGCAGCCAAGTTTTTTGACTGTTTTTTTGCTTATGCTACTAATTATTCGTATCTTTGTGTTGAATAATGAGATGAACTGGAGAGTTGAATCATTTTCTAGAATTGGTATATGAGAAATATTCGTATCTTTTTTTCTGTGGCATCCATTCTGTTGGGCTTGGCAGTTCATGCTGATGGGTTCAGTGAGTTTTTTCAAGACAAAACTCTACGTCTGGATTACACATTCAGTGGCAACAATCGGGAGCAGCGAATTTATTTGGATGAGATGAAGGTGTCAGATGGATGGTATGGGCGTCGCGTGAATATGGATAGCCTGTTGCTGCAGGGTAATGGCCAGATAACTGTCACTGATACGCTGGGAGTGAAGGTGCTTTACCGCCATTCGTTCAGCACACTCTTTCAGGAATGGCAAACGACGGAGGAAGCTACCAGAGTGGAGAAGTCCTTCGAGAATATTTTCCTGGTGCCTATGCCTCTGATGCCTGTGGACGTGACCGTCACGCTGACGGACACTCATAACCAAGTGAAATCGACCCTAACGCATCGCGTGGACCCTAAGGACATCCTGATTCGTCCTATCGGAAGATTGGCTGCTAGTCCCTGGAAATATTTGGTAAAAAATGGTGACAGCAGGGAGAAGATAGACATAACCTTCGTTGCTGAAGGATACCAGTCGGTTGAGATGAATGTTTTCGAGAGGGATTGTCGCGATGCGGTAGATGCAATCTTGTCGCACGAGCCCTTCAAGAGCATGAAAGAAAGGTTCAACTTTGTCGCCGTAATGTCGCCATCTGAGGAGAGTGGGGTGAGCATCCCTCATAAGGGAGAATGGAAGTCAACGGCTCTGGGCAGTAACTATGACACGTTCTACAGTGATCGCTATCTGACCACTCTGCATTTGAAGCAACTCCACGATGTGCTGGCTGGTGTTCCTTATGAGCATATTGTGATACTTGCCAATACGGAGAATTATGGAGGCGGAGGGATTTACAACAGTTACCTGATGAGCGCAGCGCACAATGAGAAGACACGGCCTGTGGTGGTGCATGAGTTTGGTCATAGTTTCGCAGGTCTTGCTGATGAGTATTACTATGACGACCAATACGAGACTCAGTATCCAGCTGATACGGAACCTTGGGAACCCAATCTGACCACCTTGGTGGACTTCGACAGGAAATGGAAGGATATGCTGCCTCGAGGGACGAAGATCCCCACAAAGCCTAGCAAGAAGAATCTTTATACAGAAGTAGGCGTTTACGAGGGTGGAGGATACCAGTCAAAGGGCGTGTACAGACCAGCGCAAGAATGCCGCATGAAAATCAATGAGGCTCCTGTGTTCTGCCCTGTCTGTGAAAGAGCTATCCGGCGTGTAATTAATTATTACACTTCAGGGGAGTAATGGTTAAAGGGGAAAGGGGTAAGTAAGGGATTTACCTCCAGCGTCTTTTGCCACCAAAGAAATTGCGCACAGCCGAGATGAGACCCATACCGATTCGTACGCCTTCCCAAATGGCTATACCATTGCTGACAAATTGACTTACTCCTTGTGCTTTCGTTTTGGCTCGAGGCACAGGAGCAAAGATTTGGTGGGTTGTGCCAGACATCCTGTTGCTGCTCTTTCGTAGCTTCTTGCGTATAGCATCCTTCTCTTGGCGCAGGGAGGCAAGGATGTCAGGGCTGTTGATTATCTGGTCATACTTGGTCATCGGCTGTTTCCTCCTCTTCTTCGTCTTCTTTATCAATAAAGATGCTGACCATGAGGCGGGCGATAGGACGCAGAATCCATTTGCCTCGATTCCGATAGAGAACAAGCAGGCCAATGAAGAGCACACCGGCAATGGTCAGGAATCCGATAGGCTGGCTGTTGGCCAAATCACCTATCCATTGTGCTAATGCAAAAGTTGCGAAGAACAGAATCATGGATCCCACCAGAATGCAAATGGAAACTACGGAAACAGCAGACAAGAGTACCGTCAGCTTGTCTGCTGCATCCATAGAGACATATTTCTTTTGCAGACCCAGATAGGTCTTCAGTTCCTGCAGCAGCTCCTGGAAATTCTCTGTATATTTCCTGGTTGTCAGCATGGGCTGGCTATCGTCTTTTATTCGTCTTTGTCGCCTGCAGATTGGATTTCCTCAGCAATCTCGTCAACGAGGTCTTCCATGTCCTTGCGGTTCAGTTTGATAGCACGCTTGCGCAGAATCTCAGCAATTCTGTCGCGAAGGTCGCTTCCCTTCTCAGGAGCAAGCAACAAACCACATGCTGTGCCAATAGCAGCACCACTTATGAATGCAACAAAATAATTAAAGGCTTTCATGTTTTTAATCCGTTTTTTGTTAGTAGTTGATGCAAATATAGTGTTTTTTCTGCATATCATTCCAAGGAAATGCAAATTTAATGCGTCTTTTAACGTTTTTTTTCTGCTTTACCTTTGTTATTAATGGGAAAAATGCTAACTTTGCAGTGATATAAACAAATAAGGCATATAAATCTAAATTCAAACATAAAAAATTAACAAAAGTCGTATGAAGAAGTTTTTACTGATGGGCACAGCCCTGTGTATGGTGTTTGCAATGAGTTCTTGTAAGAGTAAGGAAAGTGCTTATAAGAAAGCTTATGAGAAAGCTAAGGCTCAACAGGAAGTAACCACTACTACTACTCAGCAAACCAATCCCGTTGCTGTTACTCCTGTAACCACTACTACCACTACTCCTGCTACTGACTACAGCAATGTCAGTGTTCGTTCTGAGAGTGTTTCTCTGGTTTCTGGTCCTGCTTTGAAGGCATATAGCGTCGTTGTAGGTAGTTTCGGTGTGAAGAGCAATGCTACTGGTTTGGCCAGCACACTCTCTGGTAAGGGTTATACTCCTCGCGTAGTTCAGGCCTCTACCACTCAAGGCACCATGTATCGTGTGATTGCCACCAGCTATGACACGAAGGCAGAGGCTGCTCAGAGCCGCAACAGTCTGGAAGGTCAGTATCCCGGCGCTTGGTTGCTGTATCAGAAATAATACTCCTTACCTTATCTATATAAGGTGAGTAGAGTCCTATGTATAGACTACGGGGTCCGTCGCACAGGTATTGCTGTGACGGACCCTTTGCAGATAATAGCGAATGGTCTGACCACTGTGGAGACGCAAAAGCTGATGAAGTTTCTGCAAGACTACGTGGCACAAGAAAAGGTGGAACGCTTTGTGGTGGGACTACCGAAGCAGACCAACGGGCGAGACAGTGACAATCTGCCTCGAGTGAAAACCTTTGTAGAGCAATTGGAGAAAGCAATACCAAACATACCTGTGGAGATGTGGGACGAACGCTACACCAGTGTGTTGGCTCACCAGGCGATGCTGCAAGGCGGACTGAGGAAGAAGGCGCGTCAGGACAAAGCTTTGGTAGACGAGATAAGTGCGTGCATCATCCTGCAAGGATGGATGGAGGGACATCGGAATTGTTAAACAGAAACGAACAAAGTAGGAAAGATATAACCGCGAGAACATGATTTTGCCAATATACACCTATGGTCAGCCTGTCCTGCGCAAGGTGGCTGAGGATATCGATGAGAACTATCCTGATTTGGAGAACTTGATAAAAAACATGTATGACACGCTGGCTCACAGTGAAGGCATCGGTTTGGCTGCTCCCCAGATAGGACTCAGTATCCGACTGGTGGTAATCAATTTGGACCTTATCAGCGAGGATTTTCCAGAGTACAAAGGTTTCATCCATACTTTCATCAATCCGCATATTGATGAATTGGATGATACAGAAATGGATACAATGGAGGAAGGGTGCCTGTCGATTCCAGGTATCCACGAGTCGGTGAAGCGACCCACACGCATTCATGTGACCTATCTGGACGAGAATTTCCAGTCTCACGATGAGTGGGTAAGTGGTTATCTGGCACGAGTGATGCAGCATGAGTTTGATCATTTGGACGGTAAGGTCTTCACGGATCATCTGACAGGTCTCCGCAAACAGCTTACCCGTTCGAAACTGCTGGCTATTTCAAAAGGGAAATTCACCTGCAACTACAAGGTGAAGGTAAAAAGGTAAGTTTGCACTTTCTTCGTTGTAACCCGCAACGGTAATAAGATTGGAAAAGATGGAATCCTTACTGCCCAGCCATTTTATTCGTACTTCCCTTTTAGTAAGGAAGTGGGCGAGGATGTTGTTTCTTTTTACCCTTTTCATATTTTCCTCCTTTCATCTCCACGCTCAGATCAATACCGACCGAGTGATGCTGATGGGCCGAAATGCCCTATATTACGAAGATTATGTGTTGGCAATCCAGCGTTTCAATATGGTCATCAATGCTAAACCTTGGTTGGGTGAACCTTACTTCTATCGTGGTTTGGCAAAGTTTTATCTGGAAGATTATTCGGGTTCTGAGATCGATTGCAGCAGTGCGCTTGAGAAGAATCCCTATATGGCGAATTATTACGAGTTGAGAGCTTTGTGCTGCATCAATCAGAACAAATATCAGTTGGCAGAGGAGGATTACAAGAAAGCCATTGGGATCACGCCTATGGATCGTAATTGTTGGCACAATATGGTCTTATGTCAATTGGAACTGAAAGAATATGCTCAGGCAGATTCTTCGCTAGACTACATGATAAAATACTGGCCTAAAGAAGCTATACACTACACGTTGAAGGCTCAGGTTGCTTTTGCTGAGCAGGATACGTTGCAAGGGGAGAAATGGGTGGATCGTGCATTGGAAGTGAATCCTTATGAGGGTCCCGCTTGGAGTATGAAAGCTATGGTATGCTCGCAACGAGGCGAGTACAAGCAGGCGGAGGAGGCTTTGGACAAGGCCATCGTACAGCAACCACGTGTGGCCGGACTTTATATCAACAGAGCTTTGGCTCGTTACAACCAGGATAATCTGCGAGGAGCCATGTCGGACTATGATACAGCGCTTGAAATGGAGCCTGGTAACTATCTTGGGCACTTCAACCGCGCATTGTTGCGTGCCAGCGTAGGCGAAGACAACCTGGCTATCGAGGATTTCAATTTCGTACTTGAACGGGAACCGGACAACATGATTGCCCTTTACAACCGTGCCCTCCTGCTTGACAACACAGGAGACTATAATGGAGCTATCCGCGACATCAGCGCTGTGATTAATGAATATCCACAGTTTTGGGCAGGTTATCAGAAGCGTGCTTCCATTCGCCGAAAAATAGGAGACATTTATGGAGCGGAACGAGATGAGTTTAAAATCATGCAGGCACAGTTGGCCGTCACATTAGGAACCTACAAGTCCACAGGAAAGACACGAAAGAAGAGCGAGAAGAATATAGAGGATTACGACAAGCTGGTGGAAGAAGACACTCACGAAGAGGAGAACGAATATGCCACTGAGTATCGTGGACGTGTTCAAAACCGGCAGACAGAGCTGAAGCCCCAGCATCTTTATGTGCTGAGTTATTATCGGCAGGAGAAATCGATAAGTCATTATGTGGCTTTCTCGAAATGGGTTGATCTTCTGAATGCTCAGAAGAAACTTCCTGGAGTGTTGTATCTGACTGATACAGAAGGAAATCTGACTGAGACAATGATTCAGACTCATTTCGACCATATTGCTGAGGCAACAGAGAAACTGGAGAAGATGCCCAATGATTCAATCCTGTTGCTGCAGCGTGCGCTCGATTATTATCACGTGCGTGACTTCGAGAATGCAATAGCCGACCTTAACAACCTGCTCACTTTCCAGACCGACAATGTGCTTGCTCTCTTCCTGCGGGCTCAGGTCCGTTGTGCTGAGTTGGAAGCATCAGGAACAGCAATGCAGGCTCAGGATGTTCGACTTGGTTACCTGATGGCTCTGCAGGATTTGACACGTTGCACTGAACTGGCTCCCGATTTCGTCTACGCCCACTATAATCGGGGAGGAGTTCAGATTCTGTTGGCGGATTATCCAGCTGCCATCGAATCTTATACGGAGACACTTCGCTTGGACAATCAATTCCCCGCTGCATATTTCAATCGTGGTGTAGCCCATCTGATGTCTGACAAATCTGATGAAGGGCTTTCTGACCTCAGTCAAGCTGGTGAATATGGGTTGTATTCAGCCTATAATTTGATAAAACGATACTCAACAAAGAAGCAGAAGTGACTTTTTTTGCATAAAGAGGTTCGTAATTGACTAAAAATATGTATCTTTGTACCCTTGAAAATTAGAATATTAATAAAATGCGATATGATAAAAATAACTTTTCCCGATGGCTCGGTTCGTGAATACGAAGCTGGAGTGACCGGTTATCAGATAGCTGAAAGCATCTCGCCCCGTTTGGCTCAGGATGTTTTGGCTTGTGGCGTGAATGGTGAGACAGTTGAGTTGAATCGTCCTATTTGCGAGGATTCCAGTATTGTTCTTTATAAGTGGGATGACAAAGAAGGCAAGCATGCTTTCTGGCACACCAGTGCCCACCTGATGGCAGAAGCTCTACAGGAACTCTATCCTGGGATCCAGTTCGGTATTGGTCCTGCTATCGAAAATGGTTTTTATTACGACGTAATGCCTCCCGAAGGAGTCGTGATTCGTGAAGGTGACTTCGTCACTATCGAGAAGAAAATGGCTGATCTGATTCAGAAGAAGGAAGAACTGGTTCGGCGTGACATTTCCAAGGCTGATGCGCTGAAGTTCTTTGGCGATCATGGCCAGACCTACAAGAATGAACTAATCAATGACCTGGAGGATGGTCATATCACGACTTATACTCAAGGTGCTTTCACCGACCTATGTCGTGGCCCTCATCTGCTGAGTACAGCTCCCATCAAGGCTTGTAAGGTACTGGCTGTAAGTTCTGCTTACTGGCGTGGTGACGAGAAACGTCCCATGATGACACGTCTGTATGGTATCACCTTCCCTAAGAAGAAGTTGCTCGATGAGTATCTGGTTCTTTTGGAGGAGGCAAAAAAACGTGACCATCGCAAGATAGGCAAGGAAATGGAGCTCTTCATGTTCTCTGATATGGTTGGTAAGGGATTGCCTATCTGGTTGCCCAAAGGTACAGCATTGCGTTTGCGTCTGGAGGATTTCCTCAAAAAGATTCAGAAACGATATGGTTACCAACAGGTGATCACTCCCCACATCGGAAGCAAGGCTCTCTATGTGACGAGTGGGCACTGGGATCATTACGGCAAAGACAGTTTCCAGCCTATTCATACACCCGAAGAAGGCGAGGAGTATTTGTTGAAACCTATGAACTGCCCTCATCATTGTCAGATATATGCTTCTAAACCTCATAGTTACAAGGAATTGCCTTTCCGCTGTGCAGAGTTTGGTACGGTTTACCGTTATGAGCAGAGTGGCGAGTTGCACGGACTCACACGTGTTCGTTCGTTCACTCAGGATGATGCTCATATTTTCTGTCGTCCTGATCAGGTAAAGGATGAATTCATCCGTGTGATGGAAATCATTCAAATTATTTTCGGGGCACTTGATTTTAACAACTTCGAGGCACAGATTTCATTGCGTGATCCCAACGATAAGGAGAAGTATATAGGTTCCGATGAGGTATGGGAAGCTGCCGAGAAGGCTATCATTGAAGCATGTGCTGAGAAGGGTATGAACACAACTACTGAGCTTGGCGAGGCTGCTTTCTATGGTCCCAAGTTGGACTTTATGGTAAAGGATGCTTTGGGACGTCGTTGGCAGTTGGGTACCATTCAGGTAGATTATAACTTGCCAGAGCGTTTTAATCTGGAGTATGTGGGTGAGGATAATCAGAAGCATCGTCCTGTGATGATTCATCGTGCTCCTTTCGGGAGTATGGAGCGATTCACTGCGGTGCTGATTGAGCATACAGCTGGTCACTTCCCCTTGTGGTTGAGTCCTGATCAGGTTGCCATTCTTCCTGTTAGTGAGAAGTATAATGACTATGCCAGAAAGTTGCAGGAGTACTATGACAGCGTAGAGGTTCGCGCCTATGTAGATGACCGCAACGAGAAGATTGGTCGCAAGATTCGTGACAATGAGATGAAGCGTGTCCCCTACATGCTTATTGTGGGTCAAAACGAAGAGTCAGAAGGTACAGTTAGTTTCCGTCAGCAGGGTGGAGGCGAGCAAGGAAGCATGAAATATGAAGATTTTGGAAAGAAAATTCTTGATGAAGTGCGGAAAATGACAGAAAAGTATTAATTTTGCACCCGATTTTAAAATAATTAATGAAGAAAGACAACTTAAAGCAGCAGTATCGCGTCAACGATCAGATCCACGTTCACGAGGTTCGCGTCGTAGGTGATGATATAGAGTCAACGGTACTTCCTACCTATAAGGCCCTTCAGCTAGCAGAGCAGAAAGGAGTGGACTTGGTAGAGATTTCTCCAAATGCCCAGCCTCCTGTATGCCGTCTGATTGATTACAGCAAATTCCTGTATCAGCAGAAGAAACACCAGAAGGAGATGAAGGCCAAGCAGACCAAAATCGAGATCAAGGAGATTCGTTTTGGACCACAGACGGATGATCACGACTACAACTTCAAGTTGAAGCATGCTCAGAGTTTCCTTCAGGAGGGTGACAAAGTAAAGGCTTATGTGTTCTTCAAAGGGCGCAGCATCCTCTTCAAGGAGCAGGGTGAGGTTCTTCTTTTGCGCTTCGCAGCTGATTTGGAAGACTACGGAAAGGTGGAACAGATGCCTCAGCTGGAGGGTAAACGCATGATCATGTTCATCGCACCCAAGAAGCAAGTTGGTGGCAAGAAGACAGAAACTGCAACTGCAGGAGTTGTCCAAGTAGAGAGTCCTCGCGAGAAGAAGGCACCACAGCAGAAAGCTCGCAAAGAGTACACAGGACCCAAAGTAGAGGGGGAGGACTTCGACGATTAAAAAATAAAGAAAAGAACGATAGTGCGTAACGCTTGGTATATGCGTTGCCACATCATTATTAATAATTATAAATATTTAAACAAACAATTATGCCAAAAGTAAAGACTAATTCCGGCGCAAAGAAGAGATTCACGCTAACCGGTACTGGCAAGGTAAAGCGTCACCACGCATACCACAGCCACATCTTGACGAAGAAGACAAAGAAACAAAAGAGAAATCTGGACCACAGCGCAATCGTTGTACACGAGAACCTGAAGCAAGTTCGTGATCTTCTGTGTTTACGTTAATCTTCCAAATTCAAGACACAGTTTTTAACTTAAGTTGTTAACCGAATGTTTAGCATAAAGTTCGTCTATGGATAGGCGGCGCTAACGTTCAAAAAGAAAAAAATTATGCCAAGATCAGTAAATCATGTAGCTTCAAGAGCTAAAAGAAAGAAAATCCTGAAACTCACCAGAGGTTATTTTGGTGCTCGTAAGAATGTTTGGACTGTTGCCAAGAATGCTTGGGAGAAAGGTCTTACCTATGCTTACCGCGATCGTCGTACGAAGAAGCGCAACTTCCGTGCTTTGTGGATTCAGCGTATCAATGCTGCTGCTCGTCTGGAAGGTATGAGCTATTCTCAGTTGATGGGACTTCTGCACAAAGGTGGTATCGAGATCAACCGTAAGGTTCTCGCCGACCTGGCAGTAAATCATCCTGAGGCTTTCAAGGCTATCGTTGCTAAGGTTAAGTAATCGGTCTATTTCTGGATTTGATTTACAGAAAAAGCGTGCTCCTGTATTGGGATGCACGCTTTCTTTGTATAAAAAGCCACGCTGATGATGTGATGAAACTCCGAACACAAAAAGTTTTGAGATGTTCGTTACCTTTGTAATCCACCGACTATGTGTTACTCCTATCGGAGCGTGGCCCGCCATTAGTAACGAAACTATTCTCGGTTTCATTAAATTATTGATGAGATTCCCAGTCAAACCAGCGCGGCTAAGTCTTTTACTCATCTCTTTTCATTTGCAAATATAATTTTTTTTGGACGTTCTAACAAATTTATCTCCTTTTTTTTGAGTGATATCCTGCTTTTTCTTGTTTTTTTGCTATATTTGTCAGTAAGTTTTGTAATTTAGCAAGAAAATACACGTTTATGAAACTGCAATTTTCACTGGAATATCGGACTCAGTGGGGGCAATCTGTAGCTGTGGAACTCACTTTGTACCGTCATCAGGGAATTCGAGTGAATTCTCGGATATCTTTGGATACTTCGGATGGACTGCAATGGAGTGGAGATGTTCAGGTAATCGAGCGGGATGTTTCCTCGTTTGAGTATCGGTATGTGATTGTAGAGAATGACCAAATCGTGCGGCGTGAATGGAATGCTGTGCCTCGTCGTTTCCCTGCGGATTCCACGCGTACATTTATATTTCCTGATTATTGGAGAGATATCCCTCAGTTGAATCACCTCTACAGTTCAGCATACATTCATGCTGTTTCACATTTTGAGGCGAAGGATCCCAATTTCGTCTATTACGAGCAGACTTTGGTATTCCGTGTCCAGGCTCCTCAGTTGCACGAAGGGCAGGCGCTAGCACTCTTGGGCAGTCAGCCACCTTTAGGAGCATGGGACCCACTTCGTGCCTTGCGTATGGAGCGTGCTGGCATCAATGAGTGGGTTGTCAGTCTGAGTGCTGCCTATCTGTATCTGCCTTTTGAGTACAAATATGTCATTGTTGATGAAGCGACAGGCAATTTGATTCAATGGGAGGAAGGTGACAATCGCTTGAGTCCCTCTGGTTCCATCCCTCAGAATCATGTAGTGGTTATCTATGACGAGATTGTCCATGTTGCTGATGAGCATTGGAAAGCCGCAGGTATCGTGATTCCCCTGTTCTCCCTTCGCAGTACGATGAGTCAGGGCATAGGTGATTTTGGGGATTTGAAGCGTATGGTCGATTGGGCAAACCTGGCAGGAATGACTGTTATTCAGTTGCTTCCCATCAATGATACCACACAGACACATACATGGACTGACAGTTATCCCTACAACTGCATTTCCATTTATGCCCTCCATCCGATGTATATCGATTTGCAGCAGCTGCCTCCTGTCAATGATGCAGCTTTCATGTTGGAATACGAAAAGAAACGTCGTGAGCTGAATGCCTTAAAGCAGGTTGACTATGAGCAGGTGAATATATTGAAACAGGACTATCTGCAGCGTTTGTTTAAGCAGGAGGGCCAACGTGTTCTGAAATCTGCTGAGTATGAGGAGTTCTATCAGAAGAACCAGGAATGGCTTGTTCCCTATACGGCTTTCTGCATGCTGCGCGATAAATATGACACCAGTGACTTCCATAGATGGCCACACTTCAAGACCTATAAAGCTGAGGACATCTATGCTTTGGTTGAAAAGAAAGTCAAGGGGACCAGTTTTTATGCTTTCCAGCAGTACATCTTGGACAAACAGCTGAGCGAAACTACCGCTTATGCCCGTTCAAAGGGAGTTGTTCTTAAGGGGGATGTGCCTATCGGTATCAGTCGCTACAGTGTGGAAGCCTGGAAGGAACCTTTCTATTTCCACATGAATGGCCAGGCAGGTGCGCCGCCCGATGATTTCAGCGTGAATGGCCAGAATTGGGGGTTCCCCACTTATGACTGGGACCGTATGGCTCAAGACGGTTATCGCTGGTGGATTCGTCGTTTCCGCAAGATGGCTGAGTATTTCGATGCTTTCCGTATCGATCATGTGCTTGGTTTCTTCCGCATTTGGGAGATTCCCTTGCACAGCGTCCATGGGTTGCTCGGACAGTTCTCACCAGCTCTGCCCATGAGTGCCGATGAGATAGAGGGCTTTGGACTACATTTCCAGAAAGAGCTCTTTACGCAACCTTATATAACTGATCAGGTGCTCAATTCCATCTTTGGAGGTATGGCCGATCATGTCCGTACTGCCTATCTGACCAAGATTGACGATACTCGTTATGCGATGCGACCCGAGTATGCAACTCAGCGACAGGTGGAGGCTGCTTTTCAAGACATGTCGGACGACTCGTCCCTTGCCCTGCGTGATGGGTTGTACTCGCTGATAAGCGACGTTCTCTTTGTGCCCGACATCCACAATCCAGAGCTCTACCATCCACGTATCTCTGCCACAGAGGATCACATTTTCCGTAACCTTTCATGGCATGATCAGGAAGCATTCCGATGCCTCTATGAACACTACTTCTACCATCGGCACAATGATTTCTGGTACGATCAGGCAATGAAGAAGCTTCCATCGCTGGTTGAATCCACTCAGATGTTGGCCTGTGGTGAGGATTTGGGGATGGTTCCTGCATGCGTGGGCCCTGTGATGGAAAGACTGCGTATGCTCAGCCTCGAGATTCAGGCGATGCCCAAGAAGCCTGGGTTGCTCTTTGGTCACTTGGGGGACAACCCTTATCGCAGCGTGAGCACCATCTTTACTCACGATATGGTCACCCTGCGTGCCTGGTGGGAGGAAGATTATGACAGGACGCAACGATACTATAATGAAATCCTGCATCACGATGGATCTGCGCCTCGCGTCATGCCTGGATGGCTGGCAGAGGAGGTTGTCTCGCGTCATCTCTATTGTCCCAGCATGTTGTGCCTGATCAGTTTCCAGGATTGGATTTCCATGGACGAGAAGTTGCGCTATCCCTATCCTGATGATGAGCGCATCAATATCCCATCCATTCCTCGCCACCAGTGGCGTTATCGCATGCATCTCACAATCGAGGACCTGATGCAGGCTAGTGATTTCAACAGTCATGTGCGCTTGCTCATCCAGCGTGGAGGACGTCTCAACTGATAAATGACAAAATTCTCTCTTTAAGAAATGTTCACCGGCTGGTATTACGCCATATGGTGAATATTTTTTGATTATTCAACCCAATGTTTGTGGGCAAACACTTTTCCAGCAGAGGGATAGCCAATGGCTTTATCAGCCCCCCAAAAATAATTTTGCAGACGCGACACGTTGAAATCGTAAAGACAACACGTTGAGTTGCCCGAAACGACACGTTGATTTGGGGAACATAACACGTTGTGTCTGGATGTTTGACGTAGGTGTCAGAAGAGCATAATCCATGTATGTATATCCTAATAACTTTTTCATGAACTTTTTGGAGTGTCTTTTGTTTTCTATGCTTCGTGGTGAAGAATGAAAGCACATTTTCCATATGTTGTCATGGGAATTTGGTGAAGACCGAGTAAAAAGATACCCCAGCAAGATTCTTCTTGCTGGGGTATGTGTTATGGGGGTTAGGAGTTTTCTTTGTATTTCAGTGTTTAGTAAAAACGTCTGAAATAAATATCCATAATGACTTTATTGTTTGCGTTCTCCTCGTAAACATAATTATTGCTGTGAGTATTCCCATTATCATAGATAGAGTACTCCTTAGCACTCCAACTGTTGAACACAATGCCATCACCAAGTTTTGCATTGACTACCATCTCATACTTGTCAGCTTCGTTAACAGGTATGTTGGTTACATCAGCGTTGACTTCCCTCGTGACCTTACTCTTATCATAGTTTTCCTCTGAAATGTAATGCCATTTCATGTTTATGATTTTGAGGTCGTCGCTCGAAAGGTCTTTGTAGTTCTGGATGTCAAACGATAGGGTTGCATCCTGTGTTTGCCATGAATACTCAATTTTTCCTATGCATTCAACATGCAGGTTGCGTCCCTGTTCAACGCAAGTTATTGTTGCGTTTTCCGTGTCTTCAAAGTCGAAGTTTGTGCCGTAGTCTACCTTACTTCCTCTATCAACTTCTATGCCACTTGACCCCAAGTAGAAATTCACTTCGAAAATTGGGGATTTTTTCTCTCCCTTTTCCTGCTTTACCAGTACTGTGGTATAGACAACTTTTTCTTTGCCAGGTTTGACTCCGTTGTAGAACACATCATCGAGTGCCTGCTGGCTCACAGCTGCATAGAAGGTGATGGTGCCTGAGCGTTCTTCGTCTGTGTTGTTGGGGTTGACACTGATGACATAGCCGTCCAAGGTAGGCTGCACGTCTGCCCAGCCGATGATGTCGTCGCTCGGGTCGGCACCAAGATAGTTGTAGGATGAGGTGTAAGAAAGCGAGATAAGCTGTTCTCCCCCCTTTGCATCCATTATTACTTCTGAAGGATAGGCTGTGATAAATGGTTCATTATCTTCGGGTATGTATGGCTTCTGCGTCACATCGAGCGTAATGGTCTTCAGCACCTTGCCTGCCTTATTGGTTGCCATCACAAGTACTTTTCCTGTGCGTTCCGCTGGCTTGCTGTTCTTGTCGTTGGGGTTCTGTGGTTTGTCATTCTTTGTCACTTTCACGTACATGTAGTTGGCATCGGTTGCTATGTTGGCTGAAATCCAGTCGCTCTCAGTCTTGCACTTGTAGTAGAGGTAATTGGTCACGATAGTGAAGCGCATCGACACTGCTTCGCCGCTCTCTTCTGTCCATTTCGCGCCAGGGTATAGACTCAGGTCTCCGTTTTCAGGCTCTTCTTCAAGCAGGTCTTCGTCGAATTCGAGGTCTGTCTCAATGATTGTCTCCTTGTCCTTGTTTATGTCCACTTCCTTGGTGATTCGTTTGCCAGTATGACGGTTCACCACAGTGATGGTCTTTTTACCTGGGTTTTCTCCTGGGAACATCACTATGTTGCCTTCAGCGTCCTTCATGAATCCGAGGCGTATCCTGCCTGTCTCTTTGTCGACGAGATAGACGAAAGATATTTCCTGTCCGTTCACCTCCTTTACAATCACCTTGGTATCGAGTCCCAGCTTTTTACCATGATCATCGAACGCTTCCATCAGATTGTCGCTGAACATCGTTTCGTTGGCTGTGAAGTCGTATGCTCCCTTGAACACGTTGTCTATCCACCAGTCCTTTCCTTCGTCCCAGTTCATATAGTATGCCGAATTAAAGCCCGACTCCACCTTGTCCATGAATTTCTCGTAGTCGCGGCCGTAGTTCACGACGTTGTGTCCCCACTGCTTTGCAAATTCCTTCAAAACATCGACGTTTACTCCATCGTAGGACACTGTGCCGTCCTCGTTCGCCTTAAATTGAAACGTGTTGGTCAACACATTCATCGTTGCATTCGATGTGTTGTAGATGTCGATACCGGTGCTCAGGTTGATGGGGCAGGCATCTACAATGAGGTTCATGCCAGCTTCTGCCATTTTTTGAGTGATGGTTGCCATGTTCATCTCTGGCGTGATGCCTATGTCACGACATGTGTCGTAGAACTCCTGCACGTCTGGGTCATCGCTCGTAGAGTAGAGGTTCTTGAAAATCTGGTTAGAGCGGTCGTCCAGTTTGCCTGTGCTGAAATCCTTCCAGAAAGAAAGAGCATTGCTGTAGCCACGACGGTTTCCTTCTGGAATCTGCTTGTACAGTTTCTCCATCATTTGATAGTTAGTCGACCATCCCTTTGCCCTGATAATCGTCATAACGGCCTGACGTCCCATCGCAGCTGACGACTTTGCAGCTATGCCGAAACTAAAGAAGTCGCTCAGAAAGCCACGGGTGACAGCCCCTTCGGGTAGAATGCCGTTCACTTCCATGTTCTCGAGTGCTTCAGTGTAGGTGTCAAGGTTGTTGTAGAGGTAGGTCAGCATCTCCAAATACTCGTCCGCCAGTTTGGGCTGGTTCTTGCCAAGCTCTTCAGGCGAAACCGTGAAGAAGTCCTCCGGTCTTTTCAGTCCGTCGGATGCCATCATCCAGTAGTTCCAGTTCATTGCCTTCATCACGAAAGCCAGCTGATTCACAGCGTCCATGTCACTCTTGAACTGTGAACTCTTCTCATAGTGCATCGCCTTCTGCGGGTTCTCTACATATTCGGGCATCTCAATATCGGGTTCTTCGACAAGGTCGTCCGAACCACTGCAGCCCATTAAAGCAGCGCATGTCAATACCATTGACAGCGCAAGCCAATACATGCATTTTGCCTTCATTTCTATTGCTTTATATTTGTTAATTAATATAGATTTCTATCCCTGTTTGCAAATATCGTAAGAATAACCAACATTCACAAATATCTGGTAGATAAATTGTCTGTATCGTTCGCGTTTTTACTTTTTTGTATTCCCTGTATGTAAATGATAATGTAAAAACATACTAACTACATGTGAAAAGGAACAAGCGAAACTTTTCCTCTTTATCCTTTATGGTCTGTTGTTTATGTCATAGAAGCGGGAACGGATTTCCTCGATGGTTCCAATGGTCACATACACATCATACTGAATGACGTCGCCCTTCGCGATATCAAATTGTCGGATAGGAGCGAAATAGGAGCAATCTGACCCTCTTTCGCCTGGGGAATTCCCATTGCCGAAGCGATAGGCGGTGGTGTTGAAAGTGCCTGGGGTGTAGACTCCAATTCCGTAGTCAGCATTGTTCACGTAAGCCGACCATTCTTCTGTACGGTTGTGGGACTCATTGGGCCATCCTGGTACTACATCTGTCAGTTCATCGTTGGTCCAGGGTTTGTTTCCCTTGTAATATTTCATGTGTGCATAGTTGTAATCGATGAATACGGCGGGCATCTCTTGAGAGTTGTATGGATGGTCCGTTGCATCTTGGCTGTCATTCCGGAAGATGTAATGGATATGGGCCACATCGCCCTCAAGTGTGATGAGTTCCTCCATTTCCAGTTCTGGCATCAGATAGCTGTAAGCCCAATGGACAGGGATGGATACCACATGGATGCTGGTCTCCGTGATCTCGCTGCTGCGAACCTGAGAAGTCGTGCCGTTGCAGCCGCCACCCTGAATGGGATTCCATCTCCAGGCTTGACCGTTCCACCTACTTCCGTCCACCTCTCCATAATATGATTGCTGGATGAAGCGTCCCTCATCGAAATGGTTGAGCAGGTTCTTTTGGTCTTTAGAAAGAGCAAAGTAGAAGACACTTCCGCCGTGTTTCATGTCTACACCCAGACGCACTTTTCCATTGTCAATGTATTGTTTGGAGGCAAGGATATCTTCTCGTTCAGCCAATTCTTTCTCATTGGGACTGCGGAAGTACATGAATCTGATTTCCAAGGTGATGCCAGCAATTTCTCCAGGGTCGAGACGCAGATAATTGCCTGTTTTCCCCCATTCAAGTTCTTCGCGCTCCATAAAGACGTCGAAACTGGCTTGTTTCCACAAGTTCGTAGGCTCCAAATCTCCCAGGATCTTAGAACGCGACTCTGAAATGGGATCTGCGAAATAGGCTTTCAGTTTGATAGGCTGATCACTTATTAAACGGTACTCGAAAGTGAAAACGCTGGAATCGGCAGGGAGCGAGCGGGACAGGCTATTGGTAAAGAGGAAAGGATCTGTCCCGCTGGTTTTGATGCGAAAGCTGTGGGAATTTGAACCCATCGAGATGACTGTCAGTTGATTGGACTTGGAGGTGTTGAAATCGATGACTGTTTTGGGAGCTTTGGGACTGGTAGCAGATAGGGTGATGCTGTCTATCTTGCTCACTGGGAAACTTTCGCCATTGATGTTGAGTACTTTCCCATTAACGCTGAAGGTTGCTTCTGTCAGATTGACTCTGGTGAAGATGCCTTTGCTCCATAGGAAAAAGGGTTTTGTGGTGGCTGCCGTAGCTATAAGCGTTACAAATACGGCCGATGCAATCAATATCTTGCGCAAGTTTTCAGGTATTCTCATGATGTTAATTCGTTCGTTTAGTATGCAAATTTACAAAAAAACCTCTTCCAATTGTTCTCGTCGGTCAGAAATCTGCAATTGAATTCTTAATATGATGTCAATTCTTCATCCTTCTTCCGTTCTGATTAGCGAGAATACTTGTTTCGTAATGCTAGAACTGGAATTATGTGATATTTCCTTTCGTAGTCTTAAATTTCTGAAAATTCGACTCGTGAATTCAAATTTTCTTGTTCGTTTCGAGGGGAGGAATCTTCTTTTTGCGTACATTTGCCTTGCAAAAACAAGCAAAGAAGTTAACTCTATTTCAAAAACATTAATTCATATTACATCATGAAGGAAAATAAAATGCTTCTCTCAGCAGCTATCATTGCTGTAGGTATGATTGTAATGGGTTTCACTCTCCGCAGTGGAATTTTGGGTTTCAAAGATCACGATCGCAGGGTCTGTGTCAAGGGACTTGCAGAGCGTGAAGTAAAGGCAGACAAGGTGATTTGGCCTTTGGTTTACAAGGAGATAGGCAATGACCCAGCCTTGATGTACGAGAATATTGAGCAGAAGAATAAGGCACTGATTTCTTTCCTGAAGTCAGGCGGCATCAAGGAGGATGAAATCAGTGTGAATTCCCCTACCATTACCGATCGTCAAGCTGACAACTATGGGAATGAGATCATGAACTATCGCTACAAGGCCAAAAGTGTCATCACCGTTACCAGCAGTGATGTGGATCGAGTGCGTAGCCTGATGCGTCGCCAGTCGGAATTGATGAAGACGGGCATTGCCGTAACTGGTGATGAGTATGGCGAAAATCGTGTGGACTACCAATTCACTGGTTTGAACCAGATTAAACCTGAGATGGTGGAAGAGGCTACAAAGAATGCTCGAGCCACAGCAGAGAAATTTGCTGAGGATTCTGACAGCAAATTGGGGCGTATCTTTTCAGCTTCTCAGGGTCAGTTCTCGATTGACGACCGTGATGCCAACACTCCATATATCAAGAAGATACGTGTAGTAAATACTGTGGAATACTCGTTGGAGTAACTTTTCCTATGGGAGCAGGAAGGATTTCCGACAACCTCCCAAATGCAACATGTCCCCTGACGTAAAACCAGGGGGCATGTTGCTATTTGAGTAGGTTCTTGAACCTGGATTCTGTTGGTTGTTACCTGACCACTTGAGTGAATTCAGGTACTGCACCTTCCTCATCGTCCAAAGTAACATAGATTCTCGATGTGTTCTCCGATCCATCAGGTCCATTTGATTTCACGTTAAATAGAAAGTCAGTGCCACTGGGAGTCTTGCGAAGTCCTACGGTGACAGGTGTGCCCAGGGGGAACTGATAGTTGCCACAGGCCGCATCGAAGATTTTCACATCTTCTTCAGTTACAGGCATCTGCTCTGAGTAATCGGGTAGAGGATCCACTTCACCCTCAATGTAACCGTTTTCTTTCAGGAAGCGCTCAATCTCAGCAGGGGCTTTCTCCACTCGTGCGGTGCGTACGCCGTATCCTGGAAGAATCTCAGCGTCTGGTTGCTCGCTCTCCAGATCCTGGATGCTGGAATAGAGCCCGCCACTTCCAAAGGTGCAGAAAGGTACGACTTTTTTCCCTCCCAGATTAATCTCTTTCAGAAGAGTCTTGATGGGAGTCGCATACGTGCCAAACCAGATAGGATAGCCTAGGAAGATCACGTCGTAATCGTCTAGGTTTGCCTGCAGGGGATTCAAAGTAGGAAGTTCGCCTGTCTCACGTTCCTTCTGGCAGCGGTCGATGGTTGCTTGGAAGTCGCTAGGGTAGTCGTTCTCTAGTGAGATAGCCTCAATGTCGGCTCCCAGCATCTTCTGAAATTCTTCAGCTACAGCTTTCGTTGTGCCTGTTTGAGAATAATACAGCACCAGAATCTTCTGAGGCGTAGTCTCCTCTGTTTCATTCTTTCTTTGTGGATTGCATGCCATTAAGCCCAGCATGACAGCACAAAACAACATAGTCTTTTTCATCTCTTTACCTATTTATATTAATATATCTCATGTATTCGTCATAAGTGATGTGTCGTCCACCCATCGACTTCAGGTGAGCAGTCTCGAACTGGCAGTCTATCATGACTCCCCCTATAGCTTCCATCACGTGAGCCAAATGGATCAAGGCTATCTTGCTTCCGCTGGGAACCTGAGAGAACATGCTTTCTCCGAAGAAACACTGCCTCAGTGTCACGCCGTAGAGTCCGCCCACCAATTCTCTTTCGTCTTCCCATACCTCCACACTCACTGCATAGCCCTGTTTGTGGAGTCGGGTGTATGCCTCCATCATATCAGGTCCTAGCCAAGCACCTTTCTCATCGATCCGTAGTTTACTACAGTTCTCTATCACCTGCTCGAAAGCAGTATTGATGGAACATTTGTATTTTCTCTTATTGAGCAATGTTCGCATTGAGTGAGACACGTGAATCTCACTGGGGAAAATAACGAATCGATCCATCGGACACCACCATTGTATCAGCCCTTCGCGAAAAGAGTACCATGGAAAGATGCCGTGGGAATAAGCCAGCAGCAATCGCTCTGTACTGAGGTCCCCATTGATTGCAAGTAAGCCATCAGGGTCACCTAAGCGAGGATTTGGAAAGTTAATTTCTTCATTCAGGTTGAATATCATAATTACTTTATCACCAAGATATTATCCTTTAGGTCAATCGTAACATTTCCACCTTCCCTGAGAGATCCGTACAGGATCTCATTCATTAGTAGCGGAGAGAGTAGTCGTCGTATTACGCGATCCATTTCTCGAGCACCATATTGACGGGTGAAACCTTTCTCGAGGAGGAAGTCGTGGGCTCGAGGCTTGAGTTTCATCTGAACGTTTTTTGCCTTCAGTTTTGTTTTCAGTTGATTGAGTTTCTTGTCCAGAATCAGGTTGGCCATAGTGCGGTCCATGTCATTGAAAACCACTGTGCCCGAGAGACGGTTTATGAATTCAGGTTTGAATGTTTTCTTCACTTGCTGCAGCATTGCCTCGCCAGCGCTTATCCCTTTTCCGAAGCCTACTGATGCCTGACCAGCGAACTGAGCTCCAGCATTGCTCGTCATGATCACAATCACGTTCTTGAAATCCGCCTTGTTGCCTCGATTGTCGGTCAGTCGCGCATAGTCCATCACCTGCAGCAGGATGTTGTAGATATCGCTGTGGGCTTTCTCAATCTCGTCAAGCAGAAGCACACAATTGGGGTTCTTGCGGATAGCATCAGTTAGCAGCCCTCCGTCCTCATATCCCACATATCCTGCTGGAGAGCCAATCAGTTTTGCCACAGTGTGTTTCTCAGTGTATTCGCTCATGTCGAACCGCACCAGTTCAATGCCTAGTTCCTTGGCCAACACTCTCGCCACCTCTGTCTTCCCAACACCCGTTGGACCCACGAAAAGCAGCGATGCCAGGGGTTTGTCCTCGTCCAGTAATCCAGCTTTAGACATCTCCACGCTAGCCACCACCTGCCGTATGGCTTCTTCTTGGCCATAGATTTGTTTCATCATGCGCTTGGTCAGGTTCTGCAGTTTGCTGTTATCATCGCTCTTCAGAGCTTCTGCATTAATCTTGCATATCTTGGTCAGTACATCCGAGATTTCCTTCTTGCCGATGATGGAGGGTTTGCTCGCACGTTTATGTTTGGTCTTCAGTTCGGCCATTGCTCCAGCCTCGTCAATCAGGTCTATTGCTTTGTCAGGCAGATAGCGGTCACTGATGAACTTTGAACTCATATCCACAGCGTATTCCATCACTCCATCCTCGTATTTCACATGATGATATTTCTCGTATTTCTTCTGGAGCCCTTCCAGGATTTTTACCGCCTCTTCTTTCGAAGGCTCGAGAATGTCTATCTGCTGGAATCGTCGCATCAGGCCTCGTTGCTTGCCCATGTATCGGTTCATCTCCTGATAGGTAGTGCTTCCAATGAATCGGATGTCACCGTCCTCCATGTAGGGTCGCAGCATCTGGGTCGCATCCATAGCCCCTTCGCCGTTTTGTCCTGCCCCCACTAGGTTGTGTATCTCATCAATGTATACGATGGCGTTCCCCTCTCGTTGAATACCTTCCATGATGGCCTTCAGGCGTTTCTCAAAATCTCCACGGAACTGCGCGCCTGCAATCAGACTCCCCAAGTCCATCTCGTAGATGCGGAAGCCTTTCAGCCTTTCGGGCACTTTTCCGCTCTCCAGCAGGGCTGCCAGCCCCCACACAATAGCAGTCTTTCCCACTCCGGATTCCCCTACGTGGAGCGGGTTGTTTTTCCCCCGCCGGCAGAGTACTTGTATGGTTCGTTCCAACTCTTCCTGTCGTCCGATGAGGGGATTGTGCTCTTCCAGGTGGTCATTCATACAGAGCACGAATTGTCGCCAAGGTTCTTGTCCAGTCTCTTCGTGGTCAAACATTTCATCCATATCGGCCTCCCATTCGTAAGCCTCCGTCAGGGAACTGATCAACTCGCCATTGCTGCACTGGATGGTCTTCTCTATCAGGTTGTGGGCCATACTATCCTCTAGCCTTAGCATTGCATTTACTACGTGAGGAACATCCAATTGCTCTACTTCTGCTCCGATGGCACATTCCAGAGCGGTGCTCATCATTCGATTCATCTGGCTCGATAGCATCAGCTCGTACTGGATATTATTTGGTACACGTTCCATGTGGGCCAAATAGGCGTAGAGGGATTCTGTGAAGACTTTCTCGTCAGCTCCTGATTCATAGAAAAGCGCGTGCTTGAATGGATCTTGCATCATCAGTCCCACCAGCAGGTGTTCTGGGCATACGAATTCCACGCGGTCAGACTTGGCCTGCAGTATGGCCTGATTTATAGCATCTTGCAAATATTTGGTTTGTTCCATCATACTTCTTCTGGTTCACATGTCAGTCTGAGCGGAAAGTTCGATTCCCTGGCCAAGCGTGTGGCCTTTTGTATCTTGCTCATGGCAATGTCTCTAGGGTAGATGCCTGCCACTGCTTTCCCCTTCTTATGAACCTCCAACATCAGTGTCTCTGCCTCCACTTCGTTCTTGAAAAAAATGTTCTTCAGGATCATCACGACGAAGTCCATCGTAGTGAAATCATCGTTGTGAATGATGACGCGGAAGCGGCGCGGTTCATCCAGCCTGATTCGTGTACGTTCCTTTATATGAGTGTTGGTTTGTTGTTTCTCCATTTTGGTTGGGTGAGTCTCTGAATCGAAGACAAAGTTAGTGATAATTCAGTAAAATCGTATTTCTTCCTGCCAAAATTTGTCACTTTGGAGAAAAATGTTTATTTTTGGCATGAAAAATCCATATAAAACACAAAACAATATGAGCGAAAACATATCAAGACGGAGTTTCATTAAAGCAAGTGGAGCCGCCACGTTGGGCATGATGATTGTCCCTAGTACAGTACTTGGAAGACGCTTTGGCCACGTGCCACCAAGCGACAAATTGAACATTGCCGGAGTGGGAATCGGTGGAGTAGGGCGTCGCAATCTGCACAATATGGCCACAGAGAACATTGTGGCTCTTTGCGATGTGGATTGGAAGTATGCCGAAAAGACATTCAAGGACTATCCTAATGCTCGCAAATTTAAGGATTGGCGTGTGATGTTTGATCAGATGGGTAAGGAGATTGATGCCATTCTTGTGGCTACTCCCGACCATACGCATGCTGGTGTGGCAGCCCATGCAATGACGTTGGGCAAGCATGTTTATTGCCAGAAGCCTTTGACCCATTCTGTCTACGAGGCGCGATTGCTTGCCAAGTTGGCTAAGAAATACAAGGTGGCAACCCAGATGGGCAATCAGGGTAATTCCTTCGATTGGTGCCGCCGTATCTCGGAATGGATTTGGTCAGGGGTAATCGGCGAGGTCAAGGAGGTTCATTGCTGGACCGACCGTCCCATCTGGCCTCAGGGATTGAATCTGCCTACTGAGGAAGTGGCTGTGCCTGACACTTTGGATTGGGATCTATGGTTAGGTCCTGCTGTGAAGCGTCCCTACAATCCTGTCTATTTGCCTTGGAACTGGCGCGGATGGTATGATTTCGGAACGGGTGCATTGGGTGATATGGCTTGCCATATCATGGATCCTGTCTGCTGGGCGCTCGATTTGGGTTATCCTACCGATGTCATTGCCAGCTCCACCCTGAGCAACCTCTATTCGGCTCCTTATGCCGAGATGATTACTTATACTTTCCCTGCTCGTGCTCCAAAGGGGAAAGTGAAGATGCCTGAAGTGAAGGTCACATGGTACGATGGTGGTCTGATGCCTCCTCGTCCTGATGAGTTGGGAGACGGCGAGATGATGGGAGACGAGAACGGCGGATTGCTTTTCATTGGTACAAAGGGGAAGATCCTGACCGGCTGTTATGGTATGGAACCAACCTTGCTGCCCAAACAGCGTATGGAGGGCTGGAAGGAACCGACTCCAACCCTGCGTCGTGTGCCAGGCGGTACTGGCAACATCTGGGACACCAATGCCCACGAGCAGGACTGGATACGTGCCTGCAAGGAAAGTCCTGAGAATCGCGTCGAGTCTTCTTCTAATTTCCAGTTCTCAGGTCCCTTCACTGAAATGGTCGACTTGGGTGTCATAGCCGTTCGTTTGGCTGGTCTTTATGGTCTCCATAGGAAACTTCAGTGGGACGGCAAGAACATGCGCTTCACCAATATTTCTGAGAACGATAAGATTAAGATTGTCAACTACGATGCATTCAGCGTGATAGACGGTGATCCACGTTTCGACCGTCGTTTTGCCGATTTCAATGCTCGTGAGATGGCAGAGGAATGGGTTAAGCATACCTACCACAATGGTTTCACTTTGCCTGATATGCCGAAAGATTAATATTCCCATAACCTAAAAAGATTTACTGCTTATGTTGAAGAAATTGTTTTTATTGTGCGGTCTGATGATGTTCGTCGCTACAGGGCTGCAAGCCAAGACGAAAGCCGAGAAGGCTGGATGGAAAATAGCCATGCAGTCCTACACGTTCCACATGTTTTCCGTCCTGGAAGCATTTGATAAATGTCAGGAACTGGGCATCAAGTACATCGAGATCTATCCTGGCCACAAGTTGGGAGAGGGATATGGAGACCTTTCCTTCGGACCCGATCTGGATGCTCAGACGCTGAAGAAAATCCAGCGTGAGGCATCGAGCCGAGGCTTGAAGATTGTAGGTTCAGGCGTCTACGTATCCGACAGCAAGGAGGATTGGAACCGTTTCTTCCAGATGGCGAAAGCCCTGAGGATGGACTATGTGACCTGCGAGCCGAATCCTGATCTTTGGGACCACGTGGAGGCCCTGTCGAAGAAATACGGCATCCAGGTGGCTGTCCACAATCATCCGCGCCCTTCCACTTATTGGAATCCGGATGCCCTCCTACAGCATATTCAAGGCAGAGCAAAGGGAATAGGCAGCTGTGCCGACATCGGCCACTGGAATCGTCAAGGGTTGGATGAGATGGAGTGCCTGCGTAAGTTGGGCAGCCGCCTTATCACTTTCCATTTCAAGGACATCGCTCCCAAGCGCTCAGGCGAGGCAGAGCAGTCGGATGTCATCTGGGGCACAGGCTGTCTCCAACTGAAGCAGATCCTGACCTATCTGCGTGACATGAAATGGAAGGGTTATCTGGCAGTGGAATATGAAGCCAACTGGATGAACTCTGTGCCTGATATCCGCAAGTGTCTCCAGTATTTCGACACACTTTCCTGCGAAGTGCTCCAGTAGGAGAGGCTTCATTCCTTTCCTTTACAAACTTCTCACCATGCTTCTCTTCTCCCATCTCTCAGGGGAAAGGAAGGAGGGGAGAATGTGAACAGAAAAGGATAACCATAAAAACATGACATAATGAACAGACGAACTTTCCTTGGCGGCTTGGCCGCTATCGGCCTGCAAGGTTCTATGCTGAACGTCAGCGCCTCTCCTTTGGCCCGCATGATGAGTCCTAAGAGAAAGAAGAAGGTATCTGGCCGTTTCGACGAAGATACGGTCATTCTTATCAGCGACATGCATGTCCTGCCCAATGGGCACACGCCAGGCTATCTGACACGTGTGGTGAACGAGATTCTTGCTATGAGTCCCTTGCCGCGCAACGTCATTGGTTTGGGCGATTTGGCCAACCTTTATGGACACGTAGAGGACTACGAGTGCGCACGCCAGTTATTTGCTCCTTTAGAGGAGGCTGGCATCAACCTCACGCTGGGGATGGGCAATCATGACCGCAGAGAGAACTTCGCCCGTGTGTTCCCTGAGAAGGCTGTAACCACACGTCTCTTCGATCGGATGGTTTTCATTGTCAAGACCCCTCGCGCTGACTTCATCGTGCTCGACTCCCTTCAGGAATCGCCCGACCTTGGGAAGTGGATAACCCCAGGTGCCATCAGTCAGGAGCAGATGGATTGGTTGCGCGATACCCTGCGCGGCTATCAGAAGCCTGTCTTCGTTGCCGCCCATCACTCTCTCGATGAGACCAAGGTGTTGCCCCTGCTGCGCGACTGTCCTTCCTGTTGTGGCTATCTCTTCGGACACGAACACCGTTGGCGTACTGACAGCCCCGTCTTCCAATGGGGTAAGCGTGGCATCCTGCGCACCATGTGCCTGCCTTCTACAGGTTATTGGGGTGATATAGGTTACGTCCAACTTCATCTTGACGAGGATCGTGCGGTTGCCACTCTGCATCAGAGCGAGTACTTCTTCAACTATCCCCTGAAAGAGGGCGAGGAGAGACCTCTTCAATGGGCACTTAACGCACAGGACAACGATGGTTCTCATTGCTCATTCTCCTATCAGCGGCCAGGATAAGACAAATTAACATTTTGACGAAGACGAAGAATCGACGAGGCACAAACGTTCCATTGTCCCATTTTGGCGTCAAATGAATTAAGTGGGTTGGCAAGAGAGAACGTGTTGACTCGGTAATTTCAACGTGTTGAGTCTAGACTTTCAACGTGTTGATTTCCTCTTTCTGACACGTTGCATAGTCTCGAAGAACTGGTTGGCCGCAGATGAGAAGCAAATACAAAGGTCCTCTAACTCGCGACGAAGTTCAACGGCGATGTCTATCCTGCCACATCTTATTCTTATTAATGAGATGGATAGAAAGTATTTGATATTGCTGTTTTTTTTGTAATTTTGCCCTCCCAATCAACAAAAATTGAATCTCGTAAAACGACTCTGCCCATCGTGCAAACTTGTCAGACGAGGAAACAAAGCCAGGATTTATTCCAACAGAAAGATGATTCAGCAGATAGAGATAACACTTAGTCCAAAGTCGAGAGGCTTTCATTTGGTGACTGGCGAGATAATGCGCCAGTTGCCTCAATTGCCACAAAGAGGCATCGTCCATATTTTCTGCAAGCATACCAGTTGCGGACTCACTATCAACGAAAATGCTGACCCTGATGTGCGTTTGGATATGGAAACCGTTTTCAACAGGCTTGTTCCTGAGAACTGCCGTGAGTATGAGCACACCCTGGAGGGAGTCGACGATATGCCCGCCCATGCGAAGTCAACCCTGAGCGGTGTGAGTCTGACGATACCCATTACAGACGGACACCTGAACATGGGAATCTGGCAGGGCATCTATTTCTGCGAGTTCCGCAATTTTGGCGGTGCAAGAGGGCTGGTGGTAACGATCATGGGAGAATGATATCAATACATATCCTTCTGCTCAGGATAATTTTCTGATCCATTCTTCTCCTAATGCCGACTTCACTCGTATGTGCTCTTGGATAGCTGTTACAAAGGGATTGCTATCAAATTGCCCTCGAACTTCAGCAAAATCAGCTTCTGCTGTGGAGGTGTTTCCATCGAATCCGAATCCTGTCTTTGTGCTGAGTGAGAATTCTTTCTGTGCATCCTTGTAAAGCATCTTGTCGAGCCCTACGACAGCCTCTTTCCATCGGCGTATGATGTCAATGAGCACCTCGTTGTGCTCCAGATCCTGTTCTGTCAGATGATAGAAGCGCAGCAGCAACTTGTAAGCCCATGACCACTCCAAATCGTAGTAGTGCTGTTGGATGTCGCACAGTCTCTGATTCATTTCTTGCTGGCTGCCGACATGTCGCTGCTCGATGTCATTCATTAGTTGAGTAATGAGCGAGTGGGGAGTGATGAGACCAGCCAGATCGAGCCAGTCACCTTCGCCCGTATCTGACTCAGGCCGCAGTTGGCGCGTCTTCTCCAGTCTGGAAATGAGGGAATTGCCGAGGAACTTCTCGATAGCCATGCGATAGAGCTGTATGCCGCGTTCCAGGGCGGAATGGGTGATTTTGGCGCTTTGGTAGGTATAGGTGTCGCTGGTGGCGCCTGAAAGGGATTTCAGCTGTTCCAGCACGTTCAATCCCTGCACCATCTTGTCGATGGTATAAGGCGAGAGGAGGTTAAAGTTCACCAGATCAAGTTGTCCATCCTTCGCACGCAGGTCACGTTTTGGCCACTTTTGTGCATCGCGTATGGTGCCTACTGAGCGCAGGTTCACAGCTGGTGCGAGCCACGTTTCGCCCTGTTTCTCGATGAGATAGGAGAAAGGTAGGGTAGAGGTGTCGGGGTTGGTCGAATGGCGCCCCATCACGAGCGAGAAGGCTCCAATACGGGCAGGCCACAGGATGTAGCTGTCTGAGGTTGTCTTGGCTCCGCGCTCCATAGCTCCTTGATGGATGGGCCCCAGTTTATACATGTGATTGCTCTGATTCGAACCTGATCCAGCATTCATGAACGAGAACATGCCTGCTATGAGCAGGGTGGATTTGTGGTGAGTGACGGTGAATGGGCCAGCGAAGATGGCACACGCTTCACCGTTCTCCTCCTGACAGTTGCAGAAGAAGAGCGAGTTGCTGGCCGAATAGCCGTGCCCCAGGACGCATGCCTGTCCCACGTAGACCTGGCTGATGGTGGTGCAATCCTCAATCTGACTGCCGTCCTGCACGATGAAGTCTTCGGCTATCACCCCATAGCCAATGTGTACGGGTGACTCCTTGCGGCTCATGAGCGAACCATTTTTCAGTTTGCCAGCACCTTCAATCTTGCTCCAGGGGCCTATGTAAAGATTCTTGATGTACCCTGTGTCCACAATGGTAGAATTGTGGCCAATCCGTCCGCGGCTTGATTCGTTGTTGACTGCGATTTCGTCGGCGAATTCCTTGAGTCTATCGATGAGGATAGGTCGATGGCGATACATGGCCTGCATGTAGGCATCCTGCGCAGAGAGCTGGTTGTGGATGGTCACTTCTCGCCCCCCAGTCTCGTTGAGTACCGACACTTCTACTCCGTTGCCGAATCGCGTGGGGCCATCCACCAGGATGATGTCGACATTCTCGATGAAACAATCTGACTCAATGTCGTAGTTGGCTATGTAGTTCTTGATGTTCTCTACACAACAGTTGTCGCCGATGGACACGTTGTGCAGCGTAACGTGGAACAGACCAGAGTGCTTGTGAATGCCTCCAGGCAGGGTAAATGACTTCTGGAACTGTCCTATGCGGCATTCTCCTGAAAAACGCACGTGACGCATGTATTTCAAATTCAACTGGGGATGTACGCTGACCATTGACCAGTCCTCGGCTGTGCAGCCCTGTTCTTCCAATTGGGCAACATCGACCTGAGAAAGATTCCGATATTCCATAATAATCCTGAAAACTTTTTTTCTTGTCTTGTAGTATAGCATAGGTGCCTCTTGCATGGCACCCTTCGCTGTTAATGTTATCCTTTGTTTGAGTAATCTGGGGTGCAAATGTAGCAATAATCTGCCAGAAAAGGGTGATGGAATTTTGATTTTTCAGAAATATTGTGTTATTTTGCCTGAGAAAAATGCATGAAAGACAAATGAACAGACGGAATTTCATTGCTTCCTCTGCTACAGCATTGGTGGCAAGTGGGCTGAAGGCAAATCCCCTGTCTTCGTATAATGAAGATGCAGAAAAGGGGCTCAGGTTGCGGTTTCTGGGGACTGGAGCTGCAGATTGGAACGGCAAGGATGAACGAGGCGAACTTCGTCGACTTTCGAGTGTATTGCTGGACAACCGCATCCTAATAGACTTTACCAATACTGTGATGGATATGTTACCAGAAGGACGGAAACCAGAAACCATCTTCTATACCCATTCCCATGGAGACCACTTCAATGCCGAGGCAGCCTTGACGCTGGGTATCCGCACAGCTTATGTAAGCGAAACATGGTGGAATCAGGCAGAGAAGAGTTTCCATGCTGCATCGAAAACTCTTGGGAAAGAGATGCCATTGCTGATACCAATCTGCACGGGCCAGCCTATCCCTTTGGGCGACATCACATTCACTCCCTTGCCTGCCAATCATGCTACCAGTTATCTGCGCGAGCAAGCTTTGATTTATCTGGTGGAGAAGGGAAACGTTCGGATGCTCTATGCCACTGATACTGGCGGGCTGCCTGCTGTAGCCGCACGCATGGCTGGTATTGATGCCCATGTGCCAGGGAAGGGTATCACAGCGTTGGTAATGGAAGCCACCATGGGAATTGATTACGAAGAGGACTATCGACTGTACACCCACAGCAGCGTTGCATTGGTAAAGAGAACGGTCGATGTATTGATTTCAACCAAGAGATACATTCCACAAGAGAATCAGCCTGTATATCTGACACATATGGCACGAACACTGCATGGAACTCAAGCGGAGTTGGACACTAGTCTGCCTGCTCCACTCAAGGCTGCATACGATGGACTTGAAGTCATGCTGAAATAGGTGATGCAAAACGTGTACTTTGTAGTAAAAAAGAGGAATTCAATACGTTTCTTTGACGAACCGTAGGAAGTGCTCTAATGCCTGTGTCGTGGCATGAGCAGTGTTCAGTTCTCTCCCCTCATCATGTGTGAGGCAAATGGAATGAACCTCTTGAGCTGAACCCCATCCAATCCAGATAGTTCCTGAAGGAACATCATTCTCTCCCGTTCCAGCGTATCCAGTGGAAGCAATCGCATAGTCTGTTTGGAAGAGGCGGCATGCTCCCTGTACCATCTGTTCCACCACTGGTTGGCTGACCACATCATACGTGTTGATATCCTCTTGTCGTACATCCAGATAACGAACCTTCAGATGGTCTTGATAGGCTATCAATCCCCCCTGAAAGTAATCGGAAGCCCCAGGTACCTGAGTCAAAGTGGCAGCAATGCGTCCACTGGTGCAACTCTCGGCGGTGGATAATGTTTTCCCAGTCTCTACCATACGAGTCCGTATTTCTTGTGCCAAAAGGAAATTATCGGTCAACTTTTCCATAAAATTCATCTTTTTGGTACAAAGTTATGCAAAAACTTTGGATTATATCAATCAGAATTGTAACTTTGCGATGGAAAATAAAATGAGAAAGGACATGAAAGGAATGATGAGAATCTTGATTGCAGGTATGGCAGCGGCAATGGTTTCAACGAGTGCAATGGCTCAATCTGAAGAAAAGAAGGCATATACGTTGGAGAAAATACGACTGGTAGAAGGTCCGACCAGTATCGACAAAGAGTCGGCCGAGATGCTGACTGATGGACATTTCTACACGAAATGGTGCTACGATAACGCCAGCGACATGCCCTACACGGTGATTGTCTCTACCCAAGAGCCTATCCGTCTGGGGCAGTACGGACTGGTAACTGCTGAGGACACATACTACTATCCTGGAAGAAATCCTTTGGATTGGCGCATCTCAGGCAGCAATGACCAGAAGAACTGGACGAAGTTGGATGAGCGGAAATTCAATTGGACCATGCGTGACGAGAATGAGCAGGAATACACGTTCGAGGTGAAAGGCGCTGCAAGCTTCCGCTATTACAAATTCGAGTTTGTGAAGGTACAGAAAGAGACTAGAATCCAGCTGGCTGAAATACGCCTGTACAAATAGCCCAATCCAATATCTTTAATTATCGAACAATCTTATACAGTCTGGCATCCATTGCAGGAACGTCATAAGTCAAAATTTCTGTGCTGGATGCCAATTTTGTCTGTGTCCATAGTTCACGCACTTCTGATACAGATCTTATCCCTAGAAGTGTCAAAGGCAGAGTTCCATGAAGGGGCTGTTTGCTGTAATTGAAGATGGCCACATAAGAGCATTCATTGGTGTCGAGCTGAAAGAAACTCTCGGCTCCCTCATGCTTGCCTTGAAACTCCTGATAACCATAGATAGGACGGAACGTGCGGCCCAATCGTCCAACGGCATTCACTTCAGGATTCATCATCACCTTTGGAGCACGCTCAAGCGAGAGACGGGCGTTACCCCTACCAGACTTGTCCTCCAAATCGAAATTATCGCATACGAGAGCCATTCCTGCACACATCAAGTTGGTGATTCGAGCACGATTCTCGCTCAGCGTGGTCTGCAAGGCATCATCATTGCCGATGAGAGGGCAGTGGTCAGGGTCATTGTACTGATATAGCAGACCTGTCCACCAGCCACCACTGATGGCATTCATGCTGTATTCCGTGTGTTTGATGCGTCCCCAAGTGTCGCAAGCTATTCGGCGTGAGTTTCCATACTGATAAGGGAATATGGGAGCGATGGAAAGGGCAATGTAAAGGGGAGTTCCCTCGTCGGCTCTCTGGCAGAAATGGGTGAATCCTTCATTGTAGGCCTCTACACCCGTGTGGACGTTAGGATTGTAGTATGAATCAGCCTGTATCATTCCGTTGTCAGTGAAATCTACCTTAAGATATTCGAATCCATGCGCTTTGATCTTGCGTATCTCTGAGTCAATCCATGCCTTCACACCAGGGTGGGTAGGATCCAAGCAATAGGCGCCATCATATTTCAAATACTTACCATCTGCTTTCAGGATGCATTCATGAGCCATGTATTTGTCTTGCCCAGGAAGTTTGTTGTTCATGATGCGTCGAGCATCCCACCAGAGGCAGAAGGGAGTCCAGTAGGTACCAGGAATCTGATGATTAGCCTTACATATCTTGCATAGTTCATCCTTTTGTGTGTCGTTGAGATTGTCCCATGCATCGATGCTCATCACAATCTTACCCTGTTCATTGCAGAAGCCATTCGGTTGCAGTGTTTTGTGGAAGTAATTGCTGACAGCAACATCTACTTGGAAAGAATTCTTGTCTGACATTACCCCCCAACTTTGCCATCCGAACGGAGTTCCTTGCGTCCAATTGTGTCTTCCAGGTACTACCTTCAGACATGCTTTCGCAAATTGCTCCATCCCTTCTCGCCAATCAGATGCGAATGTGATGAAGAATCGAGCCGAACGTATTTCTTTTCCTTGGAGTGAACCATGAGGAATCACATCGCGAGTTTCCTTGTGAGACATGCCCGAAAACACACGAAGCCGCTCCATATCGCCCTGTTGGGAAGTCCGTGCTACAAGACCGCTTTTCCAATGATCGTGGTCCACTGAGCCAATGATGAGTCCTTCTCTGGACTCGCCTTGGTAGAAGGCTCCTACCTCGAAAGAGGTCATTTCGTTGCCAAAGGGATATTGATGGTATCGTACGAAGTCATTGTTGTCGAAAGGAACTTTCAGCATGCGATTCGACTCACTGGCAGAAAACAGGCGATAGGGTTGGTTGATGCAGATGGGAGCCAGATAGTTGCTCTTCAGTAGCGTGGGGGAAGTCAGTTGGGCATCACACAGCAAATAATCGTCAACCAATTGAAAACTGATAGCGAATTGTACGTCTGTGCTTTCTCTGAAACTGACAGAAATGATTCCTTTTCCTTTCTTAAGAGTCGGAGCAGGTAGTGTTGCGGAACTGATATAGCAGGTTTTTCCTGATGCATCCTGATAGGTGGCTTCAGGACAGACATTGTCCAAAACTATCTGAGTCCCACAGGCAATACTTAACGAATGTTTTGCTTCATTGTAGGAGATGGTCCATTTGCCCAATCGGGCATTGGGGTCAGCAGCCTTTAAAGGAGATAACAGACAAAGGCTAAGCAAAAAGAGAGAGAGACGTTTCATGCCATTCATCATTTTGATTCTTGCGGTTTTTTGTGTGATTTGTATCCAGATGCAGTAGTAAAATAGCTATGAGATATACTTTCTGCTGCAAATTTATAGAAATAATTTTGCATTATGAAGTTTTTTCCTTATCTTTGCTATGCAAACCATAAAATTAAGAAATAATACCTCAAATCTGATGAATCTAAGAAATCTTTTCGTAGCTGCCTTATGCATTGTGGCTTCTCTCGTGAATGCCGCTGAAATTATTCGTATAAGCACCCACGAGACGGACCTCGTCTTTAGAGTGGGGAACGATGGTCGCCTGTATCAGGCTTATTTGGGCAAGCATCTTAAGTTCGAGAGTGATCTGCAGCATCTTCCCAATGGCAAGGAAGCCTATTTGACGCATGGCATGGAGGATTACTTCGAGCCAGCACTCGATGTGCGACATGTTGATGGGAATGCCTCTACGCTTCTGAAATATGTTTCCCACACGTCGAACAAAACCCTCGACGGTGCCACTGAGACCATCATCACTCTGCGTGATCCTGTCTATCAGACAACTGCGGTGATGCATTTTGTGGCCTATCCAGAAGTGAATATCATCAAGACTTATACAGAAATCACCAACGCAGAGAAGAAACCTGTCAAGCTGGCCAAATATGCCAGTAGTCTGCTTCATCTGGACGCAAAGAAGTATTACCTGACTGAATTCAGCGGCAACTGGGCAAAGGAGGCCAAGATGAGTAGCACACCTCTCAACTTTGGGAAGAAGGTGCTCGATACAAAGCTGGGTACTCGTGCCAACCTTTTTACTCCTCCCATGTTCATCCTTTCGTTGGATCAGGAACCTACCGAAGATGAAGGACAAGTGCTACTGGGGCAACTTGGATGGACGGGTAATTTCCGTTTCACCTTTGAGGTGGACGAAGATGGACGCCTGCGTATCATATCAGGTATCAATCCCTACTTCTCGGAGTACGAATTGGGTGCAGGAGAGACCTTTACTACTCCAGAGTTCTTTTTCACACTAAGCCAGCAGGGAACCCAGCATGCCTCGCTTTGCTTCCACGATTGGGCTCGCCAGTATCAGTTGCGCGATGGAGACAAGGACCGCATGACGTTGCTCAATAACTGGGAAGCCACCTATTTTGATTTCAACGAAGAGAAACTCTGTAACCTGATGGATGATGCTGTGAAGTTAGGTGTTGATATGTTCTTGCTCGATGATGGATGGTTTGGCAACAAGTATCCTCGCAGCTCTGACAATGCTGGTTTGGGAGATTGGGAAGAGACGAAGGACAAGTTGCCAGGCAAGGTAACCAAACTGGTGGACGAAGCTACAAAACGTGGCATCAAGTTTGGTATCTGGATTGAGCCAGAAATGGTGAACCCCAAGAGTGAGCTCTACGAGAAGCACAAGGACTGGGTCATCACGCTTCCCAACCGTGATGAATACTATTTCCGCAATCAGTTGGTATTGGATCTTTCGAATCCCAAGGTTCAGGATTTCGTATTTGGCATCGTGGACCGTCTGATGACAGACTATCCAGGAATCGCATATTTTAAGTGGGACTGCAACAGCCCTATCACCAACATATATTCTCCTTACCTGAAGGACAAACAGCAGCATCTCTATGTGGACTATGTGCGTGGTCTCTATAGCGTGTTGGAGCGCGTGAAGGCAAAATATCCTAATCTGCCCATGATGATGTGTTCAGGAGGTAGCGGACGCATTGACTACAAAGGACTTAGCTATTTCACCGAATTCTGGGCGAGTGACAACACTGATCCCTTGGAACGTCTCTTTATCCAATATGGCTATAGCTTCTTCTATCCAGCTAAAGCTACTTGCGCACACGTGACAACTTGGAACAGTACCACCAGCGTGAAATTCCGTACGGATGTGGCCATGATGGGCAAAATGGGATTCGATATCAAGTTGAGCGACATGAGTGCTGATGACTTGACGTATGCCCAGGGAGCCATAAAAAACTGGAAACGGTTGCGTCCAGCGATTCTAGAGGGGGACATGTATCGTCTCTTCTCTCCCTACGATGGTGCTCATGCTAGTACGGGGTTTGTCAGCAAAGATAAATCGCAGGCAGTAGTCTTTGTCTTCGACACTTACCCTCGTTATGGGGAAACCACCAGGAACCTTGTGTTGAAAGGACTCAATGAGGATGCACGCTATCGCGTGAAGGAAATCAATCTGGAACCCAATAAGCAAAGTCGTCTGCGCTGCAACAACAAGGTCTATAGCGGTCAATATTTGATGACGGTCGGCATCCAAGCTTTCTCGGCCAATAAGTTGACTAGCCACGTTCTTGAGTTGACAAAAGAGTAAAAACAATCTTGCCCAGACTTGGAAAGGAAGGGCAGAGAAATTAATAACCACGTTTTATTAACCAACAAATTCAATGCAAATGAAAAAGTATTTAGCTGAAATGGTGGGTACAGCAGTGCTGGTACTCATGGGTTGCGGCGTAGCCGTTAGTTTGAGTTGTGGTACAGATACAGCGTCCGTTGTAGGTACCGCTATGGCTTTTGGTCTAGCTGTTGTAGCTATGGCTTACACCATTGGTGGTGTGAGTGGCTGCCACATCAATCCTGCCATTACGCTTGGTGTGTATCTGAGCAAGCGAATGAGTGGAAAGGATGCTCTCTATTACATTATTTTCCAGTGCATCGGTGCCTTTATCGGCAGTGCTCTGTTGTATGCACTGACCACCAATGCTGGTTTGGATGGAACAGGTGCTAATGACCTGCAGGAAGGCGTTTCCATGTGTGGAGGTCTCTTGGCAGAGATTATCTTCACCTGTGTATTTGTATTGGTAGTATTGGGTACAACAGATGCGAAGAAGGGTGCTGGTAACTTTGCTGGTCTGGCAATCGGTCTTAGCTTGGTTCTGGTACACTTGGTTTGCATCCGCTATACAGGTACCAGTGTTAACCCTGCTCGCTCGTTAGCACCTGCTGTATTCCAAGGTGGCACAGCACTGACGAATTTGTGGATCTTTATTGTAGGTCCTTTCGTGGGCGGTGCTTTGGCTGCCTGTATTTGGGCACTGATTGGTGTTGAGAAGGAGAAATAATCTGATTAGTTCTTGCATCCGCATGTGTTGATTTCAACCTGTGCGGGGAAACAATAAGCGGGATCTTGCCTTTCTTGGATAGACTGGCGTAGGTTCCGCTCATTTCTTTCCAGTTTCCCTTTGAAGACTGTCCTGCCTGACGATTTTACCTTGATCTTCTTATCAAGATCCACCAATTCATCATTCAGCCATAGTCGAATATGTTTATAGTCTGAATGATTGATAGTGATTACATTTCCTTTAATGCTGATATCCAGCAAATATCCACGGTCTTCCTGAGGAACCTCTATCCAATAGAATTGTTGCTTACCCACTTCTTCCTGTTGCCATATGACGTGTTTGGGATAAGGTTGCCGTTTGTATTTCGCCATCCATGAGATAGCTACGGTATCCATGCGGTCCATCCAGTGTCCTTTTCCTTGTATGATATGCGTCTCATGGATGTATCCATCAAGATGGGCATGTTGCAGCGAGTCCATCTGCGCTCCGCGTACAGCAGCCAGTTTGTTGCGATCATAGGCAGCATCATTGCTTCCCATCCATATCATGAAGGGGGTATTGAGCAGATTTTCCAATCTCACATCGCCTGGATGTCCAGCCATCATGCTGGTGGCTGCCCAGTAATCGGCCAAACGAGGAGCCAATCGCCAAACTCCATCCCCGCCTGCTGAGTATCCCAGCAGATACACTTTATTTGGATTCACGTCATAATTGGCCACCATCAGTCGGATCAGGTCGCTATACATTCCATCAATGGGCCTTTGAAACCACATGTCCCATGCATCCCATGGAGCCCGAGGGGCTACATAGACTCCTTCAGTAGGACGATACAAGCGTTTCTGGTTCTCCCATTGTTGATTGTTGATTTCCGTGGTAGTGCCTCCGCCGCCATGCAACGAAATCCACATGCTACGTCCATCTGCAGGCTTTTCACCGAAGATCTGAGCATCGAATTTCATCTGCAACGAATCCTTGCGAATAGTGAATTCCTGTTGCGCTTCAGCCAATTCTCTTCTTACTGATGATTTCCACTCTTCTACTATCTGAGCACGAAGCATGCTGGCATCCTCACGGCTCAAACCTTGGGCAAACATCTGGTTTGTCCAATATCCTAATACACATAGACAGATTATTTTTCTCATTTCCAATCGCATGATGAAATTAATAGACGCAAAGATAGGTGTTTTTTTAATAAAACAAGGACAATAGGAGCATAAATTGGAGAAGATTTGCTAAATTTGCAATTCAAACTAAATATCAAATTCCATTTAATATGATGAAGACATACAAACTCGTGGCATTATCTCTCGTGTCACTCTTTTCTTTTCCATTAATGGCGCAGATACTGTCAGATGAGACAAGGAAACAAATCAATGAACGATTGAATGTTGAACGCCAGCAGCAGAGACTCAGCATTGGACGTCCTGAGGTGGATTCTGTAGCATTGGAGAAGAAGACCTTACAGCTTTTCACTAATGGCCAGGTGGGATATTTCTCTTTTCGCGAGAGTAATGTGGAGTCGCTTTATAAAGATATACGTTCCATATTGCCCCCTGAGTTGCAGAAGAACAAACTCCAAATCTACACAAACGGTCGGCTGATAGAGGATCTTATTCCAGCATATTATAGGACAAAGAAGGTAAAGACAAAAGTCTGGGCACCTCGAGTGGATGCCCCCTTGATTACTCCTGTAGATCGTCCCTACCAGTTGACCTCTGGACTTCAAGATCGCCATATTGCGATGTGGCAGAGTCATGGCTATTATTTTGAGCCGAAACTCAATCGCTGGGAATGGCAGCGTGCTCGCATCTTCCAGACAGTCGAGGACCTCTACACACAGAGTTATGTCCTGCCTTTTTTAGTTCCCATGTTGGAGAATGCTGGGGCCAACGTATTGTTACCTCGCGAGAGGGATACGCAACGTGAGGAATTGATCGTTGACAATGATGGTATGTTGCATGAAGATGGAGCCTATCAAGAAAAGAATGGCCGAGAATCGTGGAAGGCTGGCGATGGAACAGGTTTTGCCCATCGGCAGGATGTCTATACAGGTTTTGACAATCCTTTCAAAGATGGTACATATCGGCAAGTAAAGACCATTAAAGACGGTCAGGGAAGTGTTGCTGTATGGACTCCACGTATTCCCAAGAAAGGTGAATATGGTGTCTATGTATCCTATAAATCCTTACCAAGCAGTACTACGGATGCGCTGTACACCGTTCATCATTTGGGTGGTGAGACCCATTTTCGGGTCAATCAGCAGATGGGAGGCGGAACATGGATATATCTGGGTTCGTTCCTCTTCGCAGAAGGTCAGAGTGATAAAGGATGCGTCACACTGAGCAACCTTTCTCGGAAGTCTGGCAGAGTACTCAGTGCTGATGGCGTGAAGATTGGTGGTGGAATGGGAAATGTGGCACGTTGCGTGGAGGCAAACAACAATCCCGATTTCAAGCCTGATTACCAATTGAGTGGTTACCCACGTTTTACGGAAGGGGCGCGGTACTGGTTGCAATGGGCTGGGGCTCCTGACAGTGTATACAGCGAGAGTCATGGTGTTAATGATTATACAGACGATTACAAGTGTCGAGGTCTATGGGTCAATTGGTTGGCTGGTGGTTCAGATGTATTGCCGCATCGCGAAGGATTGCATATCCCCTTCGATATCAGTATGGCCTTCCATAGTGATGCGGGCACTACACTCAATGACACAATTATCGGCACTCTATTGATTTACGAGACGATTACTGAAGGACGTGATACGTATGCTAATGGCGCATCACGTTATCTGGCAGCTGATTTGGCTGATTTGATTCAATCGCAAATCGTCGATGATGTGAGAGCCTTGCATGCCCCAGAGTGGCATCGCAGAGGAAAGTGGAATTCTTCTTATTACGAGGCTCGAGTACCAGAGGTGCCAGCTATCTTGTTGGAATTGCTTTCACATCAGAATTTTGCTGATATGCGTTATGGATTGGACCCACGTTTCCGTTTCAGCGTATGTCGAGCCATATATAAAGGAATGCTTAAATTCATCAGTTCCCAGCGAGGAACGCCCTATGTGGTGCAGCCTCTTCCTGTCAATCATTTTCGCGTAGCTTTGCAGACGGGTAATACGGCTGTTCTCAATTGGCAACCTGTGGATGACCCTTTGGAGGCTACAGCCCAACCGACTTACTATCTCGTATATACTCGTATAGATGATGGAGGATGGGATAATGGTGTGCTTGTGGATGAACCTACATACTCTATTCCGTTGGAATCAGGGAAAGTATATAGTTGGAAGGTCGCTGCTGTCAATCAGGGAGGGAAGAGCTTTGATAGTGAAATCATGTCAGCAGGCATTTCATCAACCAACAAATACTGGCAGAAGCCTGTTCTCGTGATAAATGGATTCGATCGCGTGAGTGCTCCTGCTGATTTCGAAGCGCCAGGGGAGGCAAGTACTGAATTGGCAGGTTTCCTCGATCGTGTTGATCATGGAGTACCTTATCTGCGCGATATCAGTTATATAGGTGAAATGAAGGAATTCCGTAGGAGAATGCCTTGGATGGATGATGATGCTGCAGGATTCGGTGATAGCTATAGTGATTATGAGACTGAAGTGATTGGTGGCAATACGTTTGATTATCCATCGGTTCATGGAGCATGTCTTCTGGCACTTGGCCAGTCGTTTGTTTCTTCCAGCAATGAATCTGTTGAGACTGGTCAGGTTTCACTTGCTGACTATTCGATGGTGGATTTGATATTAGGTAAACAGTATCAGAGCAAGATGGGTAATGGTAAATCACACTCTTTAGAGTTCAAGACGTTCACTAATGAGATGCAGCAAGTGCTGACTCGTTATCTGCAAGAGCAAGGAGGGCGACTTTTTACTAGTGGAGCTTATGTTGCTACTGACCTTTGGGATAATCCATTAGCGAAGGCTCTGGATGCAGATAAGAAGTTTGCTACTGACATTCTGAAATTTAAATGGAGAGTGAACCAGGCGGCAACTAGTGGTGGAATCCATACGGTACAGTCTACTCTTTCTCAAGTGGGTCAGCATTTTGATTATAACAATACGTTCAGTGAGGATTGCTACATTGTGGAGTCTCCTGATGCTTTGGAACCATCCGAACCTGCAGCTCAGACCGTAATGCGATATACACAGAACAATTTGAGTGCTGCTGTGGCTTATCGTGGAGAGCGTTATGCTACCTTCACGATGGGTGTTCCTTTCGAGACCATTCATGATCAAGTTTCGCGTCAGGCTCTGATGCAGGTGGTTTTAGAAACGTTAAAATGACCCTTTGCCTTACTTTTCTGTGAGACAATAAGAATAGGGTGCAGCTTCCTTGCCGATATTTCGCGCTTTGTTGGGTGTGTCTGACATCTGAAAGCGTAATGTTCCGCCCTTGATCAACTCGCTATAGGTGATGTAGTTTCGATTCAATTCCTTGCCATTCAGGGTACTGCTTGTGATGTAGCAGTTATTAACTTCATTATTATCGGCAATAATCTGGAACTTTGTTCCATCCTCCATCGTAATGGTCGCTTTAGGAAAGAGGGGACTTCCGATGACATACTGATCTGTACCGGGAGTAACAGCATAGAGTCCCATCGCGCTCAGCACGTACCATGAAGACATGCCCCCCTGATCCTCGTCGCCAGGAAACCCGTCGGGTGTGCTGTTGTAGAGGCGATTCATAATTTGGCGTACCCAGTACTGAGTCTTCCAAGGTTGACCAGCATAATTATATAAGTAGGGCATATGCTGGATGGGTTGATTTCCATGAGCATACTGCCCCATATTGGCAATTTCCATTTCTGTCATTTCGTGAATCTTATAGCCATACCATCCTGGGATTATAGTGCTGGATTGGCTAAACACAGAATCCATCTTGATGGTGAATGCCTCGTCAGAACCAAAAAGGTCAATCAGTCCCTGCACATCATGGAAGACTGACCAAATGTAATGCCAGGCATTCCCCTCGGTGTAGGGACCACCCCATGCTAAAGGTTCAAATGGTTCGGTCCAAGTTCCATCGAGACCTCTCCCACGAAAGAATCCATTCTTGTCGTCCCAAAGATTCTTGTAGTTATTCAGTACACGAGCAAAGACTCCCTCATAGAATTTATTGCCACAACTACGTGCCAGTTTCCATGCACACCAATCATCATAAGTGTATTCCAACGTTTGAGTCACAGATCCATGTGATTCAGGGAAACACACATAACCCAATTGCCAATATTCCTTCCATCCTGCACGTCCATTTGCACCTCCTAAGGGACCTTTGTTCATAGCTTCATGTGCGTATGCAGCTAGGGCAGAGTCTGGGTTGAAAGTGCGGATGCCTTTTGTCCATGCATCGGCTAACAAAGAAATGGAGTGATTGCCGCACATTCCCCCTGTCTCGCCAGGACAGGACCAGGCAGGAAGCCACCCAAATTCTTTTTGTGCCTGCAGCAAAGCTTGCATGTATTGTCCCTGCTGGGTAGGATGCAAGATGTTAGTCAAAGGAAATTGACTACGGAAAGTGTCCCAGAATCCGTTGTCAGTAAACATATATCCTTCATGAATTTGTCCGTCATAGGGACTGAAATAATATGGTTCACCATTCTCTTCCAACTCGTAGAACTTTCGTGAGAAAAGATTGGCTCGGAACAGGCAGCTGTAGAAAGTACGTGTTTGTTCTTCTGTACCTCCTTCCACATATATGCGATTGAGTAGTTTGTTCCATACCTCGTAGCCTCGTTGACGTGTCTGCTCCAGCGTCTTATCTTTCCCAATTTCAGACTGCCAGTTCAGAAGTGCTTGCTCAGGGCTGATGTAGCTGCTGGCCGAACGTGCCTGAACTTTGCTGCCTGCCTTGAATTTCAAGTAAGCTCCATACCCTTTTCCGCTTGCATGAGTGTTTTTGGCCGTTTTTGTGATTTGTTGGTTCTCCCAGGTTCCATAGTCTTGAAAGGGTTGGTCGAACTGGATGATGAAGTAGCATCGGAAATTCTCACTATGGTTTACAAAACGTTGATTGTTGACCCATCCTCGCACTTGACGTTTTTCAGGATCTATTTCTATTTCACTCTCTCCTGTATAACCATCCACAATCAGATACGCATCTTGTTTCTTTGGATAGGTGAACCGCAGATGCACGGCACGTTCAGTGGGAGCGATTTCCGTTTGAATACCGTTGTCGAATCGTACGCGATAATAATTGGGATGCCCTTCTTCGTTATCATGACTGAATTTCGCAGCACGTTTGTCTGGATCCAGTACCAGTTCATCGACTTCAGGGAAGAAACTGAATACGGCATAATCACTTACCCACGGGGAACATTGATGACTTTGTCCGAATCCGCGGATGGCATCCGCCTCGTATAGGTATTTAAACCCTTCGCCATTCGGTCCTGTTTGTGGTGTCCACATATGTTGGGCATAAGGCATAGCGGTTGCAGGAAACGTGTTGCCGTGACTCAATCCAAAGTTGGAATGAGTGCCTTGCAAGGTATTGACATATTGAACCAAATCAGGTAAATTTTCTGCTGCGGTATGTTCAACAAAACTGAGGGCTAACAATAGTATCGATGTAATTCTGATCTTCATTTCCATACGCACTTCTATTCTCTATGTGTTTCTTGGTTCTCTGCCACCATTTGGACATCGAATTCTTTTATGGGGTATTGTATGATTTTGTGATTGTTTATCTTCTTGTCCGCTAAAAAGATATGGTATAGAGTATCTTCTAGAGATTTAAGTGTTTCTTTTTGCTCCTTGGGTTTCAGTTGGCACTCCCAAATCTGGATTACGTGCCACCCAAGATTCCTTAAATCGATGCGTTCTCTCAGGTCACGTGCCTGATTGAGTTCTATCTTGTGGCGCCAGAAGTCAGGATTTGTATTAGGTAATCTGAAGAAGCGACAGCCCTCGTGACCGTGCCAGAAACATCCATTTACAAAAATTACCGTCCTGTATTTCCTCAGGATGATATCAGGTTTGCCCGGTAGTCGTTTGTTGTATAGTCTATAACGGAAACCTCGACTAAAGAGATATTTTCTGACAATCAACTCCGGCCGTGTGTTTTTCGCACGGATTCGCGACATGCATTGATGCCGTTGTTCAGGAGTCATCCTGTCAGCCATACTCTTTCAGGTATTCATTGAATTCAGCCGATAATCCACTTGCTGCCAGGAATCAGTGAAATGAGTTTTGTAGTGACAACGCAGCAGATGAAGCTCAAGATGGCAATGCAGGGAATTGCCAGATAGACAGGGATGAGTGGGCTTGCTTGGTTACCATTCACGAAATAGACAGCAATAGGTGCCAGGAAGAACATGTGCATCAGATACATTCCAAAAGACAATTTGGAAATACTCGTGATAAGGGCTGGAGCTTTCTTCTGCTGGATGCAGGAGAAGAGTACAAACAAGCCGAAGGTTGCACAGATCACGTTAGGAGTACAGAATTGCCAGCCCCATTCTAATTTGGGAGTCTCAATCAGTAATCCAGGTTCTCCGCGGAACCAGAAACTCCAAGCCGTAAAAATGGCACCAGCTAGGAAACAGATGCTTCCCATCATCAGTCGCTTTCTTCTATTCCAAGTCAGATGGAATCGGATATAATGAGCTATCACCAGATAGCCAATGAAGCCTGAGCAGTACCACAATGCATGGAATTCATTCCAGAAACATTCGCCCCATAGTTCTGGATATACGAACATACGTAACCAGGGCATTAGGGAAGATAACAAGAAGATGCCTATGAAGATTTTTTCTTCCTTGGGGGAAACATTTTCTAGCCAGGGAGAAATGACAGGAATTATCAGGTATAAGGAAATCAGAGGGCCGAAGAACCATAGATGACCACACATCGACGTAAAATTAAATGGAAGAGTCTTCAGGTCATTCATGCTCTGTTCCCAAGTCATTCCACCCCACGCAAGAGGCAAGAACGTGTAAAGCAACAGGAAGCTGAACATAGGAGGCAGGATACGAGCGAAACGATGTCGATAGAATTGCCCCATCGTGATTTCTTGCTTCATGGGAGCCAGAAGATATGCAGAAACGATAATGAACAGAGGGACGCATGTGCGGGCCACACCTCCATCATAGAAGGCAACCCAAAAACGATTTGATTCATTTGCCAGTTGGGAAACGTTTCCAGCTAAACCAGATGCGTCTGCACCATAAAAATTCTCACTCGCATGTACCAGCATTACCAAAAAGCATGCGATCACACGGATATAGTCCACGAATACCACTCGTTCTTTTTCTTGCATAAGGAATGTTTTTTTGTGTTAGTCAGAAAGAAGTATAAGAGGTGACATCCTGTGCCACCTCTTATTATTATTGCTATTTCTTCACTCCCAGTTCCTTGCCCACCTTGATGAAGGCTGCGATGCACTTATCCAATTGTTCGCGATTGTGGGCAGCAGAAAGCTGGACGCGGATGCGGGCTTGTCCTTGTGGAACAACGGGATAGCAGAAACCTGTCACATAAATGCCTTCGTTGAGCATGCGGTCTGCGAATTTCACGGCCAACGGAGCATCGTATAACATCACGGCGCATATAGCGCTCTGGGTAGGTTTGATGTCGAATCCCTCAGCCATCATCTTGTTGCGGAAGTAGTTTACGTTCTCAATCAGTTTGTCATGAAGCGAGGTGTCCTCTTTCAGCATCTTGAATACCTCCAGGCTGGCACCGATGATGCCAGGAGCCAATGAATTGGAGAAGAGGTATGGGCGTGAACTTTGGCGCAGCATGTCGATGATCTCCTTACGACCTGTTGTGAAGCCTCCTAACGCGCCGCCGAAAGCTTTGCCTAAGGTTCCTGTGTAGATGTCCACGCGGCCATACGTCTTACACAGTTCGCTCACGCCGTGTCCTGTCTCACCAACAACTCCTGCGCTGTGGCTTTCGTCCACCATTACCAAAGCATCATATTTCTCTGCCAGATCGCATATCTTGTCCATAGGAGCCACGTTTCCATCCATCGAGAAAACTCCATCCGTGCAGATGATGCGGAATCGTTGTGCCTGAGCTTCTTGGAGACATTTCTCCAGCTCTGCCATATCAGCGTTTGCATAGCGGTAGCGCTTTGCTTTGCACAGGCGGACTCCATCGATGATACTGGCATGATTCAATGCGTCGCTGATGATGGCGTCTTCCTCGCCCAGAATGGATCCAAAAAGTCCTCCGTTGGCATCGAAGCATGCAGCGTACAAAATAGTATCTTCAGTCTTGAAGTAATCAGCGATGGCAGCCTCCAGTTCTTTGTGGATATCCATTGTGCCACAGATGAACCGGACGGATGCCATACCGTATCCACGTCGCTCCATGATATCTTTTGCACCCTGTATCAAGCGGGGATTGTTGGCCAGTCCCAAATAGTTGTTGGCACAGAAGTTCAGCACTTCTTTACCCTTCACTTGGATGGCAGCACCCTGAGGGCTCTCTATGATTCTCTCTTCTTTATATAAACCAGCCTCTTTCAGTCCGGCAAGTGTTTCACTCAGATGATTTTTGATTTTTCCGTACATAGTATTTGTGTTTTAGGGTTTCTCTTATGCAAAATAAATGCTTTTTTTTTACTTTTGCCTATCCAAACGAATAAAAAATCCATTTGAAATCTGAATTTAAAAATAATTAAGCATTCACTTTCCTCTTATACTGAAAAAAGGGTTTAAATTTGCATGAATAAAAAGAAGTAGAGTCTTTATGTAAGGCTTCTCAAAATATGGCATTAAATAACACATGATAATATAATACCTTATTGTTATGAAGAACATCCTCGTTATTGGATCCACTGGTCAGATCGGTTCAGAGCTCACGCCAGAGTTGCGTCGACATTATGGAGGCGATCATGTTGTTGCAGGTTACATCCGTGGAGCAGAACCTCACGGAGAGCTTCTCGAGGGAGGTCCCTGCGCCGAATGTGATGTTACCAATGGTCAGCAGATAGCAGAAGCGGTTCAGAAATATCATATCGACACGATCTATAATATGGCTGCCCTGCTCTCTGTGGTAGCTGAAAACAAGCCTGAGCTGGCGTGGAAGATTGGCATCGATGGCTTATGGAATATCCTTGAGATAGCCCGTGAGCATCAGCTGCAGGTCTTCACCCCCAGTTCCATCGGGTCCTTTGGCGAATCCACTCCCCATTGGATGACTCCTCAGGACACTATCCAGCGTCCTACCACTATCTACGGAGTCAGCAAGGTTACCACTGAGTTACTGTCCGATTGGTTCCATGTACGCTATGGTGTCGATACCCGTTCCGTCCGTTTCCCAGGTCTTATTTCTTACGTTACCCCTCCTGGTGGCGGCACCACCGACTATGCGGTCGACATCTATTATAGTGCTGTGCGTGGTGAGAAATTCGTATGCCCTATCCCTGAAGGAACGCTGATGGATATGATGTATATGCCTGATGCCCTGCATGCTGCTATCTCCCTGATGGAGGCTGACCCAACTAAATTGGTTCACCACAATGGCTTCAACATTGCTGCGATGAGTTTTGCTCCTGAGACTGTCTATGCAGAGATTCGTAAGCATTGTCCGGATTTCCAGATGACATACGAAGTGGATCCTCTCAAGGCAGCCATTGCCCATAGTTGGCCTGATAGGCTCGACGACAGTTGTGCCAGAGCAGAGTGGGGGTGGGCTCCTCAGTATGACCTTGCCAGCATGACGGTTGATATGCTCGATAAACTTTCCGCTAAGATGAAGAAATGATGGAGAGAAATCATATTCTGGCACCTGTCCCTTTATGGAATAAGATATGTTCAGCTCTTCTGGTACTGTTCTTGTGCCTGTTCGCTGTTGCATACTTTCACAAGCAAAAGCCGACTCCCAAGGTGGCCTTTCCACAAAAAGCCTGGGATACAATTGTCTACAACTCCCTCAGCAGTCTGATTGATGACTGCAGGAACGCAGGGAACTATGCTGTGTTTGATTTCGACAAGACCACCATTGTCCACGATGTCTCCAATGCCCTGATGATTTACCAGATAGAGCAACTGCGCTTTGCCGATGCTGCTGATCATGCTTTTCTGGATGGCATCAGCGATGTTGATGCTCCACTCGAAGGTATTGGTCTATCATCGGCTCAGATGGGAGCAGTCCTCCAGGAGGAGTTCCGTCGCATGAAAGCTCGTTTGGCATCAGGTGAGAGTCTGGAGCAAGTTCATCAGAGTGACGACTATTTGGATTTCCGTGCTCGTTTCATCTCCTATCTCGATGCCCTTAGTCAGACCTTCCCTGAGGAAGTTTGGTATGCATGGATGCCAGGTCTCATGACGGGTATGACAGACCCGGAAGCCAGATCGCTTGTCAGCGATGCCATCGACGATCAACTGGGAATCGACAAGTTGAAAGTGGAAAAATGGACTTCACCCGATGGGAAATGGGGAGGGCCTGTGGAGAAAGGTATCTATTTGTCCCAAGAGATGCGCGACTTCTATCGGGCGCTCAACCAAAACGGCATTGACACCTATGTATGCTCTGCATCGTTGGAACTGATTGTGGAGGTGCTGGCATGCGATTCCTTACGTGGGTTGGGCCTCAATTCTGACCGTGTCTATGGTCTCCGTTTCGTACCTTCCGAGCATATCGAACCTGTTTATGATGCAGCTTATCCTCAACCTATGTTCACGGGCAAAGTGGAATGCATCAAGGCTCTTATCGCCCCTGACTATGGCGGTCGAGGTCCTATCCTGGTGGCTGGCGACAGCAACGGCGATGTGGCTATGTTGACATCCTTTGCCGACACTCGTCACGGATTGGTCATCGATGTGGGGCGCAAACCAGAAAGTCCCATCGGGCAACTGGCCTCTCAGGCACGTCGCGAACAGAACAAAGGACGTTATCTCCTCCAGCCCGCTTTTGCCAAAGCCCAGAGTGATGTGGAGTGGGATGGAATTTAGGTACGATTTCTTCAACCACGGGCTGCTGAGATATGCTGGTAGCCCTACATTAAGTGATAGTTGCCAATGACGGTTAGAGCTTCTGGCATTGTTCTGACTTGAAGTTTCTTGAATATTCGCGGCGAGCGTTTTACCAGCTCCCATGATGAAGAGTACGTCTTCACATCTGAGGATTATGTTGAATACGATAATAAAAAACTTCGCCGGATGAAACTGGTCAACGTGAATGATTCACGAGATACAAGCTACTGGATAGAGGGTATCGGATCTCTGGCGGGTCCAACTACCCCTTTCTATTACGGGATGACAGGTAGCGAAGACACTTCCATAGCCAGCCGCTACGTGGGTGACCAATGCATCTATCGTAGAGTTCCCAATAGTATTCAACTGCCTGCCACAGATGCTGACAAATCCTCCGCCCTCTACGACCTCCAAGGCTGCAGGCTCTAGCAGAAGCCCCCAAAGGGAATATATATCCAAGGTGGCAAGGTTCTGGTTAAGTAACTGAAGTTAGGAAGTTAAAGAATACAGATACAGATGATACGGTGATATTCTGAAAAAATACTCCTGCGTATATATGCGCATATATGTACGCGTGAGATTTTTCATGAAAACATCTGTATGTATCTGTATGCACATCATAAATACGCATCCACTCAAGAATAGCCTACACCCTACACCGAGTACCTGTAACACGATGTCTATCAATAGGATACATGGGTGTAGGCTACCTACACCACCCTACACCCGTGCAAATTGCTGCTCCTCAAGGTCTTACATGGTACTGGTGTAGGGTGTAGACTATTTTTGAGTTCATGTGGGGTTCTGCGTCAATTTAGGTGGTGATTCTTGAGTGGAAATTATCAGATAAATATTTGATACACAACACATTAATTAACATTATAAAGTTGTAGATGTGCGCATATTTTCGTATCTTTGTGTGTGAAGCGAAGAAAGAAAA
>JAFRTJ010000057.1 GCA_017427185.1 Bacteroidaceae bacterium
TTGCCATGTCATGTGCGATTTTGCTTGTCTTGAAACGCAGCACTAAGGTAAGTGAAAAATCTGACATGACAAAATCCTGGGCAACTTTTTGTTGCTCAGGAACTTATTAAAAAATCAAACTAAAGTGCTGCGGAATTTAGGTGTTTTGAAAGAAATATGTATATTTGCAAAGAAAATGAGAGGTTGATGGATTCTCTCTCATCCAAATGAGTATTGACAGGAAACTTAATAAACAGAGTGCGATATGAATGTCAGGAGAAGGTTTGTTCTATTCGTTTTGCTTGGTATCACAGTGGCGGCTTCCGTGAAGGCTGACGGGCTATTCACGACCCGCGATTTCATCAATCCTCCTATGGCGTGGAGGCCTGTGCCCTTGTGGTTCTGGAACAATGCCGCTGTGGAAGGCTCCCAGTTGGAATCTGAATTGAGGAACATGATAGAGCAGGACCGTTATGGCGGTTGTGCCATTCTGCCTTTTGGCGAGAACTTCCGCCCCAGCTACCTGTCAGAGGATTATTTCTCCCTCTATGGACGTGCTGTTGCCAAAGCGCAGGAATTGGGTGCCCAGATGTCGCTTTACGACGAATACGGATTCCCCAGTGGCAGCATGGGAGCAATCAACGGGAATGGAGTGACCACGTTCATGAACAATCATCCTGGCAAGACTATCAAACGTTTGGATAAGGTGGAGTATGCTTTGTCGCCAGGCCGCAAGTTCACGCTTGACCTGCGTACTATTCCTGGCACCTTGATGGCTGTTGCTGGCTACAGTGCCGTGAAAAAGTACAGCATAAGCCTTCGACCCTATATCCAGAACGGAGTGCTCACGTGGACACCTCCTTTGAGTGGAGGGTACGGACGTTGGACTTTGATGGTTTTCACTTGTGTGGTTGATGGCGATCCCAATGTGGATTATCTGGATGCTGATGCAGTTCGCCTGTTCGTGGAGGACACGCATGGGCAGTATTACAAACATTTTCCTGAAGCGTTTGGCAAGACGATTACCTCCACATTCTTTGATGAGCCTACGCTCTACAGGGCACAAGGACGTATCTGGACGGACTCTTTCAACGAGAAGTTCGTGGAGCGCTACGGCTTCCAGCCAGACAGCCTGTACCCAGCCTTGTGGTACGATTTGGGCGACCAGACTCCTGCGGCCCGCAATATGCTGTTTGGGTTGAGGGCTCAGCTCTATGCGGAAGGTTTCATGAAGACGATAGCAGATTGGGCGACTGAGCATGGAATCCTGTCGACAGGCCATCAGGATCAGGAAGAGATACAGAATCCCACCAGCGTGGCAGGCGATTTGATGCTGGACGGGAAATACATGACGATGCCTGGCATCGATAAGATAGGCGGTGGGCGTCCCACAGAAAATTTCTATAAGGTGGTCTCCAGCTCAGCAAACAATTGGGACCATCCCCAGGTGATGTCTGAGACGTATGGGGCGATGGGAAACATCTCGATGGAGCTGATGTATCAGGTGGCTATCGACCAGTATACGAAAGGAATCACGAACCTGATACCGCATGCCGTATGGTACAATGACAAGAATGTGACTTTCCTGCCAGAACTGTCGTGGCGGAATCCTCTTTACAATCAAGGGCTGCGTGGGTTCAACACCTTCCTCTCGCGTCTGCGTTATGTCTTGGCTCGACCAAGCCAGCACGTAGCCGACATCGCTGTGCTCTATCCCATACACACTCTTCAGGCAGGACACACGTTGGATGGAGCTTTGGGTTACTACGAGGGTGGAGTGAAAGTCGCAGGTACGGATTACGATCACATCTCAGCCTTGCTGACGGATGAATTGGGGCGCGACTTCACCTATCTGCATCCAGAGGTGTTGGACGACAGGTGCAGCGTGGATAAGGATGGTGTCCTGACAATGAGCAATCCCATTAATACAGAGCATTTCAACACAATCATTCTGCCAGGCATTAAGGTCATCAGCAGAAGCAACCTGCTGAAGATTGAAGAGGCATGGAAGGGTGGGGCAACAGTTGTCTTCACTACTCAGTTGCCCAAGCAGTCGGCAGATCCCTCAGCGACTGACGAGGAGATACAGGCTGTCGTAAGCCGTATGCTGGAATCAGAAACAGCCGTCTTCGTGGAATCCCCCAGTGCCAGCACTCTTCGCGCAGCCCTCGCCAAGAGTAAAGTTGCAGCTGATGTCAGTTTCCAAACCTCTTCCCATCCCTTCAATTATATTCATAAGGTAGTGGAGGGACGTCAAGTCTATTACTTTGGGAATATCGATGGCACCCAAGCCACCTGTACCATCCGTTTGCGCGAGGACCTTGCGTCAGCCTATTGGATGGATCCCCGCACAGGAACTGTCAAGCAAGCAGAACTGACTCGTGCTGATGGCGGAACGGAAGTCGAGCTTACCCTTCTACCCTCGCAATCTTCCTTCCTGATTGAGGGGGATGCGGTAGAGCAGAATGGAGGAGAGGCAGAGAATCCCACCACAGGCTACAGCTACGAAATCGAAATGAAGGTCCAAGTGGATCGGCTCTCTGCAGGTATCTGTTTCTCTGGTTTGGACGCCAACAACTACAATATGTGGCAGATCAATCTGGAGCAGGCCAACAATCCTCGTCTCAGACCTCATCAATGGATGAACGGAAGCGTGTCTGTCTTGGCAGACATCAGTTTTGGCGATAAGGTGCGTCCGTCTGTTGGCAAGGCGATGACCGTACGTATCGTGGTACTCGATGAGTCCGTCGCTCAGACTTATATCGATGGCGTGCTGATAGATACACGCTATGGTAATTTCAAGTATGGCAAGATAGGTTTCCGCGAGGACCACAGCGACCAATACGGCCAGATAGAAGCCGCTCGATTCGATGACATCTGCATCAGAGACGGGAAGGGCAGAGTGCTCTATACGCAGGATTTCTCCAGCACGAATCCTTTCTCGTCGGGTGTCATTCAAGGAGGCTGGCTGCGCGTAACAGGTTCCATGAATGGTGCTTCGTATGCGTGGCAGCAGGATTATCAGCAGCCTACAGCAATCCAGACGATTCATTTTACCCCAAAGGACAGGATCTATACCTTGCAGGGTATTCCTGTGGATCGCATCACATCGCCAGGCTTGTATGTGGTGAACGGAATGAAGATGGTATATTGAAAAAAAGAAAGAATCCTGAAGAACTTTTTGCTCCTCAGGATTCTTTCTTTGGTCGAGATGATGAACGAGTCATCGGGCAAAGCATTATATCGAAGGTCTCGACCTAGGAAGTGAGGCTGACCGTAAGACTGCTGCCAATCGCATTGCAGAGATGGCAGAGGAAACTGTTGGTTCTATCTCTCTGTATATGTGGGACTTTGCCGTACTTTGTATTAGTCAGTTCGCATCTGAGATGAGTGGTTTAATACATTGTTGGAAAGATGCGGTGTTAAGCCGCATCTTTCATTTAATAGGCTTAATAAACTCAAAAAAACAGCAAATATTATTCATATTGAAGAATTTTCACTAACTTTACACCCAAACTGAAAATCCGAAATGTATGCAAGACGTAAACCGCCTGAAAATAGTGTTAGTAGAAACAAATGAAGGGATGCCCTGCGATGTTGCAACATCGTGGAGGGCACATGGTAACAGGTATTTTGTGAAAGACAGAAAGTGATAATTGAAATGCAGGAAAAGGCTGTACCCAAAGCCAGCGACCCACAAATCATTATTTCAGACATTTATATCATTACGAACATAAAAGAAGAAAAATATGACCAAGAAACAAGCTTTACAACTTTTTGAAGAAAGAAAAGTCCGTACTGTTTGGGACGACCAGGAAGAGAAATGGTATTTTGCCATAGTTGATGTGGTTGCTGTCCTAACGGATAGTGAAAATCCACAGACCTATTGGCGCGTACTAAAAAACCGGTTAAAGAAAGAGGGGAATGAAACCGTTACAAATTGTAACGCTTTCAAACTCCGTGCTGCTGACGGCAAGATGCGCCTGACAGATGTCGCTGATACTGAGCAGCTTTTCCGTATCATCCAGTCCATTCCTTCGCCTAAGGCTGAACCGTTCAAGCAATGGATGGCACAAGTTGCCAGTCACCGCATCGACCAGATGCAAGACCCGGAACTGAGTATTGACCAGGCCATTGTTGATTACAAACGTCTTGGTTATAGCGATGCATGGATTAACCAGCGAATCAAAAGTATTGAGGTACGAAAAGAACTTACCGACGAATGGAAACGTACAGGAGTACAGGAAGGTTTGGAATATGCCTCGCTCACCGATATCATCACTCGCGAGTGGAGCGGCTTCACGACGAAGCAGTACAAGCACTTCAAAGGATTGAAGAAAGAAAATCTGCGCGATAACATGACCAACCTTGAAATAGCCTTCAACATTCTTGCCGAGGCCTCAGCCACAGAACTCTCCAAGCAGCGCGACCCACGCGGCTTCCATCAGCAGGCCCAAGTAGCAAAAGATGGAGGCAGCGTAGCAAAGGCAGCCCGCAATCAACTGGAGAGCCAGTTGGGCCATAGTGTTATTTCGCCTGCCAAGGCCAGCGACTATCTGTTGCCAGAAGAATCTAAATAGAACTTGTGCCTGTAAACATATAGGAACTATGGATATACAGAAAATACATCAATACAAGTCGGCCTTCGACTTGATAGCGAAGAGCATCAAAGACGATGAAGGAAACACCATCGAAGTATGGTATGCACGTGAGTTGCAACAAGTGTTGGGCTATGCCCGATGGGAGAATTTCGTGATAGCCATTGGTCGTGCTATGGAATCGTGTAAGACATTGGGAATCAATGTAGATGATCATTTTCGTGAGGTCACGAAAATGATAGCTTTGGCCAAAGGAGCTCAGCGTGAAGTTCAAGACTTTATGCTTACGCGATATGCCTGTTATTTGATAGCGCAGAATGGTGACCCGAAAAAAGAAGAAGTGGCTTTTGCACAAAGTTACTTTGCAGTCCAAACTCGTAAGGCAGAACTCATTGAAGAGCGATTAAACGAAGTGGCGCGTCTGAATACCCGTGAACGCCTACGGGCCTCTGAGAAACAGCTAAGTCGTAATATCTATCAACGCGGAGTGGACGACCGTGGCTTTGGCCGCATCCGTTCAAAAGGTGACTATGCCCTGTTTGGTGGTCTGTCAACAGAACAAATGAAGCGTCGACTTGGCATTAAAAGCGGTGCTTTAGCCGATTATTTGCCCACATTGACGATTGCCGCCAAGAATCTTGCTACGGAAATGACCAATTACAATGTAGAGCAAAAGGACCTCTATGGTGAAGCAAGCATCACAGCCGAACACGTGCAGAACAATCGTAGCGTTCGTGGTATGCTGGGCCAACGTGGCATCAAGCCCGAAGAACTTCCACCTGCAGAAGACATAAAAAAGGTGGAAAGGCGGGTCGCCAAAGACGAGAAAAGCATGCAGAAGGACACATCAAAACTTCCAAAGAAATGAGAAAAAAGTCCATGAGGCTTTGCAGAAATCGAACGAGAGTATTAACAAATTAGGGCTTGTGATTGAAAAAAGGTAAAAAATTATGGCGAAAGAGAAAAAAACAGATATATTAGTTGCCAAATTGCTTGAAGAGGCAGGAATTAAATACGAGCCGCAAGGTAGTACCATAAAAGAAATCATAGAAGCATTGAAACATGCATCCAAACGCGATACAGGTAAGCCAGGTTTTCCAGACTTTACTGCACAAGTTGGCGATTTCATTATTGTCATTGAAGATAAGGCCGATACTGACAAACAGGCAAAGTATATGAACGACAAAAAGGACACTTTGTTGATGGATAAAACCAGTATCGAGCAATATGCGGAAAATGGAGGGTTCTGCGTCAATTTAGGTGGTGAATAAAGGTTGGAGAATCCTACCTAACACGTTGATTTGTAACATGATTTTGATATACAATAATTGTATAAATTAACCTACTATTTTACGTGCTGAATTAATGAAACAAGAAAGGAATAAGAATGACTAGGCAAGAGTCAAGATGACATGGGCAAACTCATATATGTTGTTAAGCAAAAA
>JAFRTJ010000058.1 GCA_017427185.1 Bacteroidaceae bacterium
CAATAAGCAACAAATGATGACGTCGCTCGAGATTGCCGAGCTGACTGGCAAGATGCACAAGGACGTGATGAAAGCCATCCGAAACATGGAGCCAGCATGGGAGAAAGTACAAGGGCGCAAATTTGCTCTCTTGCAAAGAACTCTGAGAACTCTGAATGCTCTTTCTGATTTTTTTCGCTTTTTGCTTGCAAGAAAGCGGGGAAATGCGTATTTTTGCATACAGGACTATCAAAAAAGACTGTGGAATACGCGCCTAAAGAGCAGAATTTACTATTTTTATTAACCCTATAATCCTAAGTATTATGGCATTCAACATTCAAGACTTTATCACCAAACAGGTGGCATCAGCAGTAGGAAGCGTTGAAGTTCCCTCCGCTGCCAAGAACCAAGTGCTCAACGGTTTGACCGAATCCATCCTGGGCAGCCTCACACAAACTGCCACGAAGGCTGGCGGCATCGAACAGCTGAAAGGTCTTCTGACAGGCGCCACATCGGCTGCATCAAGCCCCATTACTGCTTTGGCTGCTGACATGTTCAGCAAGAACATCCTCTCTTCCCTGGGTCTGGGCGCAGGAACCAACAGCGCGCTCGCAGGTCTCGTCCCTGGCATCATCGGCCAGCTGGGCGGCATCCTCAAGGACCAGGACGGCGATGGAGACGTTGACTTCAACGACATCCTCGTCACCCTCGGCGTAGGCGGCAAGTCAGGCTCCATCATCGGCGCTGCTGCCAAGAGCATCCTGGGCTCCTTCTTTGGTAAGAAGTAAGAGACTGGACCTTTTTTGAAACAGTTAAGCAGTTAAGCGTATTTCGACGATGACGATAACGATAACTGCTTAACTGCAAAGAAATCCATCGAAGTAATAACCTTAAATAAGAAGCTTAATCAGATTCCACAGTCGGCATTCTTGAAATGCTGGTAGAGTAAGTTGGTGATTTGTTTGGCGATGAATAAAATAAAGGTGGAATCCACATGGAATTCCACCTTTATTGGTGAATGTCTGTATCAGAATTACTCCTTGTCGAGAAGGAGGTTCATAATCTCGCAAGCTGCCTTGGCGACGCTGGTGCCAGGACCGAATACTGCTGCTACGCCAGCCTTGTAAAGGAAGTCGTAGTCCTGAGCGGGGATTACACCACCAGCGATTACCATGATGTCCTCGCGACCCAGTTTTTTCAGTTCCTCGATGAGCTGAGGAATCAAGGTCTTGTGGCCTGCTGCCAGAGAGCTGGCACCTACCACGTTGACATCATTTTCAACTGCCTCTCTCGCAGCCTCGGCTGGAGTCTGGAACAAGGGACCCATGTCGACGTCGAAACCGCAGTCGGCATAGCCTGTGGCTACTACTTTGGCACCACGATCGTGACCATCCTGTCCCATCTTGGCGACCATGATGCGGGGACGGCGACCCTCTTTCTTTGCAAATTCCTCGGTCAACTCGCAGGCTTTATCAAAGTCTGTGTCGTTCTTGCTTTCACTTCTATACACGCCTGAAATAGTTCTAATTACTGCCTTGTAACGTCCCACGATTTTCTCGCAAGCGTCACTGATTTCACCCAATGTTGCACGGTGTCCAGCTGCAGTTACAGCGAGGTCGAGCAGGTTGTTGGCACTCTTCTTGCCTTCGTTGAATTCACGAACACACTCTGTGATGGCCGCCAAGTCTGCTTGAACCTGTGCTTCGTCGCGCTTGGCACGGAGTTCTTTCAGACCTTGAACTTGCTCTTCGCGAACAGCTGTGTTGTCGATCTCGAGAATGTCGATGGGATCCTCGTGCTCGAGACGATATTTGTTGGTACCTACGATGGTCTGAACGCCTGAGTCGATACGAGCCTGAGTACGTGCAGCAGCCTCTTCGATACGCATCTTGGGCAGACCGGTCTCGATAGCCTTTGCCATACCTCCCAGCTTCTCAATCTCCTGGATATGCTCCCAAGCCTTGGTATAAAGCTCCTGAGTCAGTTTCTCTACATAGTAAGAACCTGCCCATGGGTCGATATGCTTGCAGACCTGTGTCTCATTCTGGATATAAATCTGGGTATTGCGGGCAATACGGGCAGAGAAGTCGGTAGGCAGAGCGATAGCCTCGTCCAAGGCGTTGGTATGGAGTGACTGGGTGTGACCCAGCACGGCTGCCATAGCCTCAATACAGGTACGGCCTACGTTGTTGAAGGGGTCTTGTTCGGTCAGAGACCAACCTGATGTCTGAGAGTGGGTACGCAAAGCCATTGACTTAGGATTCTTGGCTCCGAAGCTCTTTACAATCTTGGCCCACAACAGACGGCCTGCACGCATCTTGGCAATCTCCATAAAGTGGTTCATACCAATAGCCCAGAAGAATGAGAGACGGGGTGCGAAGGCATCTACATCGATACCAGCATTGATACCTGCACGCAGGTAGTCCATACCGTCGGCCAGGGTGTAAGCCAACTCGATGTCGGCTGTTGCACCAGCTTCCTGCATGTGGTAGCCAGAGATGGAAATACTGTTGAACTTAGGCATCTTCTGAGAGGTATACTCGAAGATGTCGGCGATGATCTTCATGGAGAATGCTGGTGGGTAGATATAGGTGTTACGCACCATGAATTCCTTCAGGATGTCGTTCTGGATGGTACCTGCCATCTCTTCGAGCTTAGCGCCCTGCTCCAGACCTGCGTTGATGTAGAATGCCAAAACGGGCAATACGGCACCGTTCATGGTCATGGATACAGACATCTTGTTCAAGGGAATACCATCGAACAATACCTTCATGTTCTCCAGAGAGCAGATAGATACACCAGCCTTACCCACATCACCTACAACACGCTGGTTGTCGGGGTCGTAACCACGATGGGTGGGAAGGTCGAATGCAACGGAAAGACCCTTCTGGCCAGAGGCAAGGTTACGACGGTAGAAGGCATTACTCTCCTCTGCGGTAGAGAAACCTGCATACTGACGGATGGTCCATGGGCGGAAGGGATACATCATACTATAGGGGCCACGCAGGAAAGGAGGAATACCAGCAGCGAAATCGAGGTGTTCCATCCCTTCAAGGTCTTCTTTGGTATAAACGGGCTGAATGTCAATCTGCTCGGGAGTTCTCCAGTTGGCAGTAATACCAGCCTCTTTTTGCCATTCTTTACCATTCTTGGCGTTAATGCCGGCAAAGATATCTATATTGCTAAATGATTTACGTGCCATAATTAGATTCCGAGTTTAGCGTTATACTCTTTCAGCGTCTTCAACTGGTCGACGCGAACGTGGATGAAGTTCTCAATGCCAGCAGCCTTCAGGTCTTCTGCACAAGCAGGAGCACCAGCTACTACAAACATAGCGCGATTGTTCAGGTACTGGTAAGCGGGGATAGCATATTCGGCATACTCGTCGTCGCTTGAACAAAGAACTACGATGTCGGCACCTGCTTCCAAAGCCTTGTCAACACCTTCTTCAACAGTGGGGAAGCCCAGATTGTCGATTACTTTGTAGCCAGCAGCAGCCAGGAAGTTGCAGGAGAATTGCGCACGAGCCTGGCGCATTGCCAAGTTGCCGATAGTAAGCATGAAGGCAACGGGTACCTTCTCGGCTTTCTCGGTAGTGAGACGCAGTGTCTCGAAGTCGCTAGCCAAGCGTGTGGGCTTGAGAGCAGAAATTTCGCCCTCTTCTGCACAGCAACAGCAAGTTGGAGCAGGTTGCTTACCCTCGCTCTTTTCTGTGAAGTTGGGGAATTGATTGGTACCCAGCAGGAACTCCTTACGTTTGCCTGCGTTAGCATGACGGGTGGCGTTGGTTTCGTTGATGGCGTTTTGGATGTTTCCTGCCATTGCCTCTTTCAAGAAACCGCCCTTTTCCTCTACATCCAAGAAAAGTTTCCATGCCTGCTCAGCAAGAGCCTTTGTCAGGGTCTCGATGAAATAAGAGCCACCAGCCACATCGACGATACGGCCGAAGTGACACTCTTCCTTCAGCAAGAGCTGCTGATTGCGAGCTATACGCTCAGCGAAATCAGTGGGAGTTTCATAAGGAGTGTCGAAGGGAACGACCACCATACTCTCTACGCCACCAAGGGCAGCGGACATAGCTTCTGTCTGGCTGCGCAGCATATTTACATAACTGTCGAATAGGGTTTGGTTGTAAGTGGTGGTAACGGCGCAGACATGCATCTTGGCACTCTCCTTGCAATCCGTGTATTGGCTTACGATTTGTGCCCAAAGCATGCGTGCAGCACGTATCTTGGCAATCTCCATGAAGTACACGCCATTGATACCCAGATTGAACTTGATGTTCTGTGCTGCCAATTCAGGAGCGACACCAGCTTCTACCAGTGCTGCCAGATATTCATTACCCCATGCCAAAGCATAACCAAGATCCTGGTAGCTGTAGGCACCGGCATTGGTCAGCTTGTAAGCATCGACAGAAACTGCGCGGAACTTGGGATAAGCAGCCAGAACCTCAACCAGTTCTTTTGCCTGAGCAATCAGGTCGGAACGGTCCTTACCACTGCACAGGATTTTCTCGATGGGATCGAAGCAGATGCTTCCTGCCACCTTCTCCTTATCGCAGCCTTTCTCTTCGAAGTACGCTACCAGCAGCTTAGCCAATTCAAGACTGTGACGCTGGCAAGTCTTGAAGTTCAGCTCTACACACTCAGCATAGATGCCGTTCAGCAAAGTTGCAATATACTCAGCGTTCAACTTGTCAGCGGGAATGATGAAACCAAGACTATCAACACCCTTGTTCAGAATGTCTAAAGCCTTTTCATTAGCAGCCTTGGGGCACTCACACTTGATGTCCTGACGGACATACCACTCATTGTCTGCGGCCTTGTTGCCGCGAACATAGGGGAACTCGCCGGGAAGGGCGTTAACGATGGCCAGGTTCTCCACATCTTCCTTACGGTAGAAGGGTTCCATGCTGAAGCCTTCGTTTGTTCTCCATACCATCTTCTTCTGATAGTCTGCTCCCTTGAGGTCAACCTCTATCTTGTCGCGCCATTCCTGGCGGGTGGGAGCGGTAAAGTCAGAGAAGAGTCTTTCTTTACTATCTGCCATTTTTTTGTTAAAATAAAAATGAATATGTTGCTTTCATAAATGCGTGCAAATTTACTCAATTTTGGGGAAAGGGCAAAATTTCCAGCACGAAATTGAATAATATTCCACACAATCTGATAGAAAAATTGTCTATACTTAAGAACCTATATGTTTTTTTCCTATCTTTGCAGCAAGAAAGGATAACAAAACAACAACATTCAAAAATGGATTGGTTACAGACTGTGTTTACTTCGACTGACAGCGTCGCTCACATTGTTCTATTATATGCAATTGTCATTTCTGTAGGTATTGGGTTGGGGCGTATCAAAATCGGAGGTATCTCGCTTGGTGTCACTTTTGTCCTTTTCGCAGGAATTCTAGCAGGACATATAGGCTTTACGGGAACTCCTAATGTGCTGAATTTCATACAGGATTTTGGACTTATTCTGTTTGTCTATTGCATTGGTCTGCAAGTGGGCCCAGGCTTTTTCGAGAGTATGAAGGAGGGAGGCGTCAAGTTGAACCTGATGGCTCTCACAATAATCTTGCTCAATGTGATTTGTTGCATAGGTCTCTACTATTTGGTCTTCTTCGATGGGAGTCTTTCGCCACGTGAGAATTCCACAAATCTAGCCATGATGGTGGGGGTACTTTGTGGTGCCGTTACGAACACGCCTGGCTTGGGTGCTGCTACTGAGGCTTGCAGTCAGATTTTCGGTTCCGATGCCCCTGCTATCGCAAATGGTTACGCATGTGCATATCCTCTTGGAGTTATAGGAATTATCATGGCAACCATAGCCATTCGATATATTTGTCACGTGAGTTTGCAGCAAGAAGAGAACCAAATAGAAAAGGAACGTGCCGAAAACCCTCATGTCAAGCCTCATAAGATGACTCTTGAAGCGATGAACAAGTCGCTTTCAGGTCGTACATTGATGCAAGTGAAGCAATTTTTGGCTCGTGATTTTGTGGTAAGTCGCATTTTGCAGGATGGTCATGTGTCCATCCCAAATCGTGACACTATCATTCACGAGGGGGATAAGATGTTTGTCGTCTGTGCTGAGGACGATGCGGAGGCTATCAAAGCCTTTATCGGTCCAGAGGCAGAGGTGGAGTGGGCTGATCAGGATATGCCCTTCGTCAGCAAGCATGTGCTGGTGACCCAGCCAAGTATGAATGGAAAGACCTTTGGCAGCTTACACTTCAGTTCCGTATATGGTGTGAATGTGACACGTATCCGTCGAGGTGACCTAAATCTTTATGCAGATCGCAATCTGCGCATGCAGGTAGGTGACAAGATTGTTGTCGTGGGGCCAGAGGATGCTGTGGATCGTGTTGCAAGTAAGATGGGCAACAGCGTGAAGAGCCTTGACCATCCTAATCTGGCTGCTATTTTTATCGGTATCTTCATCGGCATCATTTTTGGCTCAATTCCCTTCGCGATTCCAGGTGTCCCTACGCCTGTAAAACTCGGCTTAGCAGGTGGCCCACTGATTGTTGCCATACTGATTGGGCGTTTTGGTTACAAGATGAAACTTGTGTCTTATACGACTACGAGTGCTAATTTGATGTTGCGTGAGATAGGCCTCTCGCTTTTTCTTGCCAGTGTGGGAATCAAAGCGGGGGCAACTTTTGTAGATACCGTTGTGGCGGGTGATGGATTGACGTACGTTTGGTGTGGTTTTATAATCACAGTTTTGCCCATTCTGATTGTAGGGACTGTAGCTCGTCTTCATTATAAGCTTAATTACTTTACTTTGATGGGTTTGATTTCTGGATCCACCACAGATCCTCCAGCTTTGGCTTTTGCTAATCAGACAGCATCCAATGACGCTCCTGCGGTAGGCTACAGTACTGTTTACCCTTTGAGCATGTTCCTTAGAATTCTTACAGCCCAATTGATAATACTGTTCTTGTGTGTGGTCTGAAAGTTTGAAAACGTTAGTGAACATTGTTGAAAGCCCTTCTTTATTTCCCTTTATATATTATATTAATAAGGTGTGATTTGCGAGAAGTGCATTTTTTTTGAAAAAAGTTGCTGTAAAGTTTTGTTGTTTTTCTGAAAGTGCGTACCTTTGTCCCCGCAAAAGAGAGGATGGCCCTTCGCTTTGTGCGGTCGGGCGCTTTTTTTTCTCGCTTTTCGCGGTGGTTCTTTGATAGGA
>JAFRTJ010000059.1 GCA_017427185.1 Bacteroidaceae bacterium
CATGAAGGCTCGCATGGTGAATTCGCCAGGCTCGGCTTGACGTGCACCAGCCCAGATGAGCGACTCCAGCAGGTTCTTCACGATATAGGAACTGCCGTGCAGGCTTATCTCTGTACTGTCTTCGCCTGTATAGGAATGGGGTGCACGAAAGACGGAAACAAGGACATCATCGAGTTCCTTGCCGTCCATATCCTTGATTTGTCCGAAGTGCAAGGAGTAGCCTTCAGCCTTCTCGAGTGGTTTGGAGAAGATTCTGCCGGTGATGGCTACTGCATCAGGCCCGCTGACGCGAATGATGGCAATGGCTCCACCTGGAGGGGTGGCAAGGGCACAAATGGTATCCTGTTTCATGGTCAAAGTGTTTCTAAGGCATTCTTTAGGGCTTCGAGGTCGCGGTCGGTCGTGGCCCAACTCGTCACGAAGCGGCAGAGAGTGTGGTCTGCGTCAAGAGGTTCCCACGTTTCGAAGAGGACGTCCTGCAGGATGTGTTTCATCTGCTCGTTTGTAAGCTCGATGAACTGCTGGTTGGTGCTGGAGTCGCGAAGGGGAATGCCTGCATCCGCAAAGAGTTTTCGCATCTTCATAGCCATGTTGATGGCATGTCCTGCTATGTTAAAGTAAAGGTTTTCTGTAAAGAGCGCATCGAATTGAATACCAGCAAGTCTGCTCTTTGCAAGAAGTGCTCCGTGCCGCTTCACAATGTTCATAAAGTGACGAGGTGCGTTTCCGCGAGGGAAGACGACAGCTTCGCCACAGAGAGCGCCAACTTTTGTGCCGCCAATATAGAAGACATCACAATGCCTAGCCAGCCAAGCGAGGTCGAAATCGCATTTTGCAGAGGCAAGTCCGTAGCCCAAACGTGCTCCGTCAATGAAGAGTTTGAGGTCGTATTGACGACAAACGGAAAGTATCTCTTCTATTTCTTTGGCTGTATAGACGCTGCCGAGTTCCGTGGGGAAGGTTATATAGACCATGCCAGGGATGACCATGTGCTCGAGCGTGGGGTCGGCATGAAAGGCTTTCAGCCAGACTTCCAGTTCGCCTGCATTCATCTTGCCGCCATGAGAGGGTAGGGTGATGACCTTGTGTCCGCTGGCTTCTACGGCTCCCGACTCGTGCACATTGATGTGGGCCGTCTGTACGGATATCACGCCTTCGTAGGTCTGAAGCATGCCGTCGATGACCGTCGCATTAGCCTGCGTGCCGCCTACCAGGAAGAAGATGTCGGCCTCAGGGCACTTGCAAGCTGTGCGTATCTTGTTTCGCGCCTGCTCGCTCCATTCGTCAAAACCATACGACAGGCTTTGCTTGCCGTTCGTCTCGAGCAGGTGGCAAATCACTCTAGGATGTGCGCCGTTGTTATAATCGCTTTCGAAAGATGTTTTCATTGTATTTTATTATTTCTTTTTGCACCAAGTTTTAGCAAGAATGAGAAATATAAAAAGAATAGGAAAGAAGCCGGCTATCATGATATTCTGTTGCATTTGTGTCGTATATGGCAGAACCATGACAAAAGCAGAAACTAACAGAAGGAAAATCGATGTGAGGAGTCTTAGCCGCTTGATGTTCACCTTTGCTTTCTCTTCCTTGCTTGCAGTGTTGTATCCGGCAATAAGTCCGTCTCCCTTGCCTATGGCGATGACGATGCTCATAATTAAGGTGACAGAGGCTATGATGAGTGTTATTGTTGCCATACCTTATCAGATTCGGTCGAGGACTAGCTTTATGAGGTTGTCGATGGTGCCTTTGTAGTCGGTCTTCATTTCCTTTGTGTGGCGGTTCGCTATGACCAGACAACAGGTCATGGCGCGATGGCCCAGCAAGGCGGCAAGACCTGCGAGAGCTGAAGATTCCATCTCGAAATTGCAGATTCGTTTTCCTTCGTACTCGAATGACTCGATTTTCCGGTTTTGATCAGGATCCTCGATTTGAGCACGGAGCTCACGGCCTTGAGGACCATAGAACCCTCCGCATGCAATTGTATAGCCCCGTACCATATCGTTTTGAGCTATCTGATTTATCAGTTGCGTGTCTGCCACAGCCACATAAGGAGCTCCTTTGATGGGATTCCAGCGCATGTGTTCCGTGAAGGCCTTCTCCATCTGCAAATCACAGACACCGTTCCGACCAGCATAATAGTTGAGAAGTCCATCGAAACCAATACTTTTCACGCTTGCTACGAAAGTTCCGATGGGGGTTTCTGGCTGCAATCCGCCGCATGTGCCAATCCGTACGATAGTCAGGGATCGGTGTTCCTCTTTCTCGCTTCGTGTCTCCAAATCGATGTTGGCCAAGACATCCAGCTCATTCATCACGATATCGATGTTGTCGCAACCGATTCCATGACTTATACACGTGATGCGCTTGCCCTTGTATGTTCCTGTGATGGTATGGAATTCTCGACTGCTTATCTCGTATTCTGTGGTATCGAAATGCGCTGCGATGGTATCGACACGAGCGGGATCGCCAACCAGGATGACGCGATCTGCCAATTGTTCAGGGCGTATGTGGATGTGGAATGCGCTTCCATCTTCGTTGATGGGAAGTTCTGAAGATAAAAAGACTTTCTTCATATGGTCGGATGTCTGGTTTTAGTTTCCAAGTTCAGCTTTTCGTATCTCTTTTTCCTGAGTCTTAATAGAGGTTTCCAGTTCCTCGTGTTTGTTCTCGAGAATACGGATTTGAGGGGCCAGCTGCTGTTTGTCTGCTGTGGAAGAGATGGCGTATTTATCCCGCAGTTGCTGGAGTTGCTGGGCAGTAGCAGCCTGATCTTTTTTGCTCTCCAGCCACCATTGGATTTTCTGCTTGCCATTCTCCGTCTGAGCATCCGCGAGTGTGGTGTAAGTGATTCTATCGTTGATGATGAGATTGAAATCATGGGCTTTCTGTTCTTGGTTGGTACCCAAGCGCAGGGTGAGCAGACGATTACGTGCCTCCTTGACAGCATTCTGGTCTTTCCAAGTGTCGCGAATACTATGGATATAAGCTAAACGACCCAGCCGCTCGCTTCCCAATTCGTCGATGTTATAGATGCTTCGGGTTGGGGTAGGGATGAACGTATAGATGCAGATGCTGTCCTTTGGCTGATTCCTGTCTGTTGCAAACCATCCTAAATTGTTGAACTCATCGATTACATACATGTAGTCATTCGCAGGAGAGTTGAATGGCATACCCAGATTCTCAGGCGAGAGGAAGGACCGCGTGTCTGAATCGTAGCGCGTCATGTAAATGTCATAGTTGCCCATTCCCTCCTCTTCGTTGATGGCGGCATAATAAAGAGTGCTGCCATCCGTAAGCATGAAGGGATAGTTCTGCTTTTTGTCGCTCTCGTTGAGGCCCTTTATCAGCGTAGCCTGGCTCCATTCCTTGCCGATAAGGTTGCTCTGATAGAGACGGATTACTCCATCGTTGTCCTGCTGGGCAAAGATAATCTGGTTTTCCAGTTGGCTGCGGAAAACGGTGGCATCCACATCGTCTTGTCGATTGAAATATTGGGCTGTGGAGAATATGCTTCCACTTTCGGCACTAATGGGAAGATTGGGGAGTAGCTGTGCACGAGGAACCACGACACTATCAATAAAGACAACCTGCTGTGTGGTTTCCACCTTGAGCTGCATTTGTCTGACTTGCTCCAGTTGAGTTTCCTCATTATCTGTTGGCAATTTCTTCTTGGTGAGTGCCAGGATTCGTGTTTCCAGCAGTTCTTCGGCTGTGTCGAAATCATATTTGGCAACAGCTTGTTTCAATTGTTCCTCAATTTCAGGGATGGCATCTCTACGTTGAGCAACACTGAAGGTGGGAAAGGTGAGTGCCAAAAGGATGACCCAAAAGCTATTTTTCATATCTTCAGACTTATTTGAATATGAAGTAAACGGCCAGCACCAGACAAATCATGGCAGCCAGATGATTCCAGTGGAGCTGTTGCCCTTGAAACATAATATTTGCAATAACGCAAAAAACCGTAAGAGAGATGACTTCTTGAATGATCTTCAGCTGCATCAGAGTGTATGGTCCTCCGTTATCTATGAATCCTATCCTGTTGGCAGGAATCAGAAAACAGTACTCTATGAAAGCTATGCTCCACGAAAACACGATGACACCTATCAAAGGCCAGTTGTTGCTGATGTTTGCTTGCTGGAGTCGTAAATGTCCATACCAGGCGAATGTCATGAAGACATTACTGATGATGAGTAGTATGATTGGATATATCCTATTCATACGGTCTTATTTACTGAGGTATTCATCCATAGCAGCAGCAGCACGGCGTCCGTCTCCCATAGCCAGAATTACAGTGGCTCCACCTCGTACGATATCACCACCAGCAAATATTGTGGGGATGTTTGTCTGCATGTCTTCGTTAACCACAATCGTGTTCTTGCGTCCCAGTTCCAAACCGCTGATTGAAGTGGGAACAATAGGATTGGGGCTTACGCCGACAGCCACGATAGCCTGGTCGATAGCAATCGTCTCTGTGGCTCCTGGAATAGGTTGCGGCGAGCGCCGTCCGCTGGCATCAGGCTCTCCAAGCTCCATCTTCTGCAGAACTACTTCAGTCACATTACCCTTCTCGTCAGCATGATACTCGATAGGATTATGCAGGGTAAGGAATTCTATGCCTTCCTCCTTCGCATGCTTTACTTCTTCCAGACGGGCAGGCATCTCTTGCTCGCTACGTCGATAGGCGATGAAGACTCTTTCGGCTCCCAAGCGTTTGGCGGTTCTGCAGCTGTCCATCGCCGTGTTTCCGCCACCCACTACCATCACGTTCTTTGCCTTGTGGATGGGAGTGTCGAAATCTGGATTAGAAGCATTCATCAGATTTACGCGTGTCAGATACTCGTTGGACGACATGATGCCATTAGAGTTCTCGCCAGGTATCCCCATGAAGTTGGGAAGACCTGCACCTGAACCCACGAAAATGCCTTTGAATCCCTCTTTTTCGAGATCGGCCACGCTGATGGTCTTGCCTACTATGCAATCTGTGACGAATTTCACTCCCATCTCTTCCAGATTATGTATTTCCACGTCAACAATCTTATTGGGCAGACGGAATTCTGGGATTCCATACTTCAGCACACCACCAATTTCATGAAGTGCCTCGAAGACCGTAACATCATAGCCTGCCTTAGCCATATCGCCTGCAAAAGTCAAACCGCTGGGGCCAGAACCGATGACAGCAATCTTTTTGTGATTGCTTGGCGCTACCTCAGGCAAGGTGATGTGTCCACTCTCACGTTCGAAGTCGGCGGCAAAGCGTTCGAGGTTTCCAATGGCAACAGCTGGCTCCTTCATCTTCAAGTGGATGCATTGGTTCTCACATTGTTTTTCTTGAGGGCATACACGTCCACAGACTGCGGGAAGGGATGAGGTGCTCTTCAAAACACGAGCGGCATTCAGGAACTCTCCTCGCTCGATATTCTTGATGAAAGAAGGAATATTTATACCAACGGGACATCCTTGCATACATGAGGGATTGGCACAATCCAGACAACGCTTTGCTTCTGTCATGGCTTGCTCTACAGACAGGCCTTGATTCACTTCTTCTGTTCGTGTGGTGGCACGATATACAGGGTCCAGTTCGGGCATCTTGCATCGTTCGATGGCCGTACGTTCTTTGGCTTTCATGCTTTTGCGCAAAGCTTCGCGCCAAGGGGCATTACGGTCAGTCAGTTCGGACAGAGGTGTGGAGAGGTCCATGTCTTTCAGATCGGGCACACTCTTTTCTCTCTCTGCTGAGTCAGTCGTCCCTAGCGAAGAACTGGCGGCTGACAGGAAGGCTTCAAGCGCCTCCTTTTCTTCTATCTTGAAAGCACCACCTCGACGCATCATTTCGTCAAAGTCAACTTGATGACCATCGAACTCTGGCCCGTCGACACATACGAACTTCATCTTTCCACCTACCGTGATGCGACAGGCTCCACACATGCCCGTTCCGTCCACCATGATGGTGTTGAGCGATACGTCTGTGGGAATCTCGTATTTCTTGGTCAGCAAGCAGCAGAACTTCATCATGATAGCAGGGCCGATGGCGAAGCATTTGTCCACTTTCTCTCGCTGAATGACTTGTTCCATACCAACGGTTACCACGCCTTTTTGGCCATAACTTCCATCGTCTGTCATGATGATGACCTCGTCTGAACTCTTGCGCACTTCGTTTTCCAGAATAATCAATTCCTTTGAGCGGCCTGCAATCACGCTTACGACACGGTTGCCTGCAGCCTTAAGAGCTTGGATGATGGGCAACATAGGAGCTGTACCCACACCTCCGCCTGCACATAGGACAGTACCATAATTCTCGATGTGAGTGGCTCGTCCCAAAGGACCAACCACATCGTGGATATAATCGCCTTCGTTCAACGCACACAGGCGAGTTGTGCTGACACCCACAGTTTGGATAACCAAATCGATGGTTCCTTTCTGGATGTCGCTTCCAGCAATGGTAAGGGGGATTCGTTCCCCTTTTTCATCTACGCGGATAATTACAAAGTGGCCAGCTTTACGGGCCCTTGCGATCAGAGGTGCTTCAACTACAAGTTTGAACACCTTTTCTGAAAATTGTACCTTTTTAACAATCTTGTTCATGAGAATTTTTGTAAAGTTCTCTATAATTTTACCTTAAACTAATATTCTTTTCTAGTGTATGCTTTTAATCGATGACCTCGCATCCCATGTATGGAACCAGCACCTTAGGAACGCGAATGCCGCTCTCTGTCTGATTGTTCTCCAAAATGGCAGCCACGATACGAGGGAGAGCCAGAGCTGAGCCGTTCAGGGTGTGGGCCAACTCCGTCTTTTTGTCAGCAGATCGGCGTATACGGCACTTCAGACGGTTAGCCTGATAGGTGTCGAAGTTGCTTACAGAGCTGACTTCCAACCAACGTTTTTGTGCCTCACTCCAAACTTCGAAATCGTAACAGATAGCGCTGGTGAAGCTCTGGTCGCCTCCACACAGACGCAGAATGCGATAGGGGAGTTCCAGTTTCTGAAGCAGGCTCTCAACGTGAGCCAACATTTCGCGATGGCTCTCTTGGCTATGCTCAGGAGTATCGATGCGTACGATCTCAATTTTGCTGAACTCATGGAGGCGGTTGAGACCACGTACGTCCTTACCATAACTGCCAGCTTCGCGGCGGAAACACTGGGTGTATGCACAATTCTTGATTGGCAGATCCTTCTCGTCGATGATGACATCGCGGTAGATGTTGGTCACAGGAACTTCAGCTGTGGGTATCAGGTAGAGGTCATCCACTTCACAGTGATACATCTGGCCTTCTTTGTCAGGCAATTGACCAGTTCCGTATCCACTGGCTGCATTCACTACCGTTGGAGGCATGATTTCCTCGTAACCAGCAGCTCGAGCCTCGTCAAGGAAAAAGTTGATCAAAGCACGCTGCAGACGGGCACCCTTTCCGCGATAGACAGGGAAACCAGCTCCTGTGATTTTCACGCCCAGATCGAAATCAATTAGATTGTATTTCTTGGCAAGTTCCCAATGAGGTAGTCTGGCGGACTCTACGATAGGGTTCGCATCCCAATTTCCTACGGTGTCTTTTCCTTCCACGCATTCCTTCAGGTTGCTCTTTACAACCCAATTGTCCTCAGCACAGGTTCCTTCAGGCACGTTGTCGTATGGGATATTGGGGATTTGGCAGAGCAGACGTGTAAGTTCATTCTCTGCTTCCTCCTTTTGCTGTTCGAGGTTCTTGCTTGTCTCCTTCAGGGTAGCAACCTTAGCTTTTACTTCTTCGGCTTCGTCTCGCTTTCCTTGCTTCATCAGCAATCCTATCTCAGCTGCCAATTTCTTGGCTTGTGAGAGGTTCTGGTCAAGTTCTGTTTGCGCCTGACGTCGTTTCTTGTCTGTGGCGATTACTTCCTCTATGGCAGCTTTTGCTCCATCGAAATGTTTCTTTTCCAATCCCTTGATAACCCGTTCGGTATCTTCCGTTATCAGCTTTAATGTCAACATGTCTATTTCAAATTTATTTTATTCACTTTTTTTACTCCTTGAGGGACGATATGTTTCATATCGTGCAAAGTTACGCAATTTTTGTGAAATGGTGGGCTTTCATGCGTAATAATTTGAAAATAATGTGTTGAATATGCTTTGTAGAGTGGAAGTGTGGTGTTTTATTTGTCTTTTTTCCATGAATTTTATAATTTTGCATACAAAAAGAAAAACGATTGAATTATGAAGCATTCATTGAAAAGATGGGTTATTGCTACCCGCCCATGGTCATTCCCAGCCTCTGCTATGCCAGTACTCACCAGCGCTTTCTGGCTGTGGAGCTGTGGAAAGGATGTTTGTTGGTGGCTCTGTGGAGCAGCTCTCCTGAATATCATTCTTGTTCATGCTGCTGGTAATGTGTGGAGTGATATTGCTGACTACCAGTGTGGAGTGGATTCTGAGGATACATTCTGCGTGCGCACTCTGTTGGATGGAGAATTTACGGTAGCAGAGTTCAAGAACCTCTCCCTATGGCTGAATTTTGTTGCCATTCTTATGGGACTTTCGATGGTGTGGCTGACTGGTCCCTTGCTTCTTCCGATCGGCTTTGCGGGTATTATATTATCCTTCTGTTATCCGCGTCTGAAATATAGAGCTTTAGGGGATTTGGTCATCATACTCTGCTATGCCATCCTCCCTATGATTGGAACTTCATATATTGTATCTGGCCATGTCTGGTGGGAAGTGTTGTGGCTTGCTGTTCCTGTGGGGCTGATTACTGTTGCCATCCTTCACTCCAACAATTTGAGAGATATCCATACTGACAGCAGAGCTGGTATCAAGACGTTTGCCATGATTATGGGGCGCAGCCTTGGCATTTGGCTCTATGTCTTCGAAGTGATATTCCCCTTTGTATGGCTGCTGGGTATGATGGTTTTCGATGTGGCTTCGTGGTGGTTGCTTGTAGTGATACTGGCGCTTCCCATAGCTGTCAGAAACGTCCGTTCGATTCTTTCCTGCCGTGAGATGAATAGCACAGAGTGTGTCACGCTAGACGAGAAAACAGCTCAGCTGCAACTGGCTTTCAGTCTTCTGCTAATAATTGGCATGATATTGTCTGTGTATTTCTGATTGGGGAGAGAAAATGAAGAAACTGCTGCTTTCGCTTTTCGTTGCTGCAACCCTTTGGTTCATCATGTTCTCTCCCTGGACGGCATCGCTCGTCAACTTTTGGTGTATGATGGCCTTCTCTGCTGTGATTCTGACGTTACTTGCTTATTTCATGGGTGGTTTGAGGCTGGCACAGCTGAGATTTGATTTGCGTGAGCTCTTTATGGGGTTACTGATAGCACTTGTCCTGTGGGGCGTTTTCTGGTTGGGCGACAAATTGTCTCAGCAGATGTTCTCCTTCGCCCGTCCGCAGGTTGACCTTATTTACGGAATGAAGGACGGGCAGAATTCTTGGCTCCTATCAGCAGCTTTGCTTTTCCTTATTGGCCCTGCTGAAGAATTGTTCTGGCGTTATTATGTGCAGCGTCAGTTCTGCGGATTCTTTTCCCCCAATGTAGCCTACCTGACAGCAACATTCGTTTATGCTGCTGTTCATCTGCCTTCGCTCAATTTCATGCTTATCATGTCTGCTCTCGTATGTGGGCTTGTTTGGGGAGGGCTTTTCAGGATAATGCCTCGCCATTTTCCTGCCATCATGTTGAGTCACGCATTGTGGGATGCAGCCGTCTTTGTATGGTTCCCTATCTGATGGACTTTTTCTGTGGAGCACAAAAAAGGCTGGACACCATGATGATGCCCAGCCTTTGATTTTCGTTTGAGATATTTCTCTTATGCTTCAGCGGGGAGAACACTGACAGTACTTCTGTCGCGACGGCCTTTCTTGAATTCTACTGTACCGTCGATGAGAGCATACAGGGTATCATCCTTACCCTTAGCTACGTTCAAGCCAGGATAGTGCTTGGTACCACGTTGGCGAACAATGATGTTGCCTGCTACACATTTCTCACCACCAAAAATCTTAACACCTAATCTTTGAGCAGCCGATTCACGACCGTTCTTAGAACTACCTACACCTTTTTTATGTGCCATAATTTGTTCCTCCTGAATTAATTGTTAAGCGATTACTTCCTTGATAGTCAACTCTGTGAACTGCTGACGGTGTCCGTTCTTCTTGCGATAGCCCTTGCGGCGTTTTTTCTTGAACACCAGAACCTTCTCGCCCTTTACAAGAGGACTTACGACTTCAGCAACTACCTTAGCACCCTCGATGGTGGGAGCACCTACTGTGATAGCACCTTCGTTGTCTACCAACATTACTTTCTCAAACTCAACAGTCTTGCCTGCTTCAGCATCAACAATGTGGTGAACAAACACCTTCATGCCTGCTTCGACCTTGAACTGCTGACCGTTCATTTCTACGATTGCGTACATTTTTTGTTGTTTTAAACGGGTTTTGACCGCAGGGCGAAGTCATCTCGTGACCTACTTTTCGAGCCTCTACGGCATAAATCGGGTGCAAAATTACAATTTTCTTCTCGAACGGCCAAATTCTTGCAGATAATTTTCTCTAATAAAGAGACATTTTCTTGCTTTTCTTTAGGATATAGGGGCTTTTATACGTACTTCAGGAGCAGCTGCAGCATTCTGCGATCCAGCTTGTGACCATGAAAGTCTTCGTAGTCAACGTCTTCGCGATGACTGTCCATGATGCCGAATGAGCCAGACAGGTTCCAAAGTGCCCATCCCCAGCCGTTTTCCTGGAAGATGGCAAGATTGTCGTCCAGCCAATCGAGAGCGACTTGATGCGGAGTGTGGTTGTGGCTGCCAAACTCTCCAATGAAGACGTGTCCTCCTTGTTCGAGCAGGGGAGTCCAGGATTTGCGAAGCATGGCCTGAAGCCATTCCTTGTCATAGTGATGCCCATCTGCGTCTAGAGGCCAAGCGAGTTGATTGCGAGGAATCTGCATGGGGCGGTCTCCAAATACCCACGAAGCTTCGTAGTGGGAGATGAGCATAGGTTGATAGCCTCGTCCGCATTGGATGATGTTGGGCAGGTCCTGGATACTCAGCAGCGGTCTGCCTCCCCATTGGAGACCATCGATCATGATGACACGTTTGGGACTTATGCTTCGAATCTCATCTGTCAGACGACGCACCACACGCTCGTAGTCAGCGTCAGGGATGTCGGCTACCTCGTTCAGCAGATTGAAACTCAGGTGCTTGCTTGAGATGCCCTTGTATCGACGTGCAAAGACGCTCCATTGGTGGGCGCAGCCATCGAGAGCACTTTGGTCTCTGAAAAGGTTCTCTGGCTCCTCTGGCTTGTTCACGCAATAGCCAGGAGCACGATGCAGGTTGATGCAGACGTGTATGCCGTATTTCTGGCCCCACTGGACTGCATGGTCGATGTCGGCCAGCACCTTCTCATCCATCTGGTAATATTCTCCTGGCTTGCTCCAGTTCCAATAGGAGAGGGGCAGGCGCACGAAATTGAATCCCCAGTCGCGTATCCACTTGAATTCTTCCTCATCGAAAGGTTTGGGGTATCCTGCTGTGAAGTAGTTCAGCAGATTGAACCCTCGCCATTTGCTGTCTCTCAGTTTGTTCTTTGCCTCTAGGGGGAAACTGCTCAGCATGCCCATTGCTGAGGCACATGCCAGCGTCCTGAGGAAATATCTTCTTTCCATATTCTCTAATTGGATTTGTTCGTGCAAAGATAGCAATAAAAAAGTAGAAAGCCAATGAAAAGAGGAAAAATATGAAGAAAGGAATTCGATTTCTTTGCACGAGAATTTCAGCAGATTCCTTGCACAATTGGGAAATTAGATGTAATTTCGACGTGCGAAATCAACTAAAAAGGTTATGAGAAGAATTCTTTTTCTGTTTGTAACAGTTTGGATCATAGGTGTTTCATGTGCTCAAGGAGCAGTAAGGATTACGCGTATGACCACGAATGATGAAGTGAACCCTGTTTGCGTCAATAGTGTGAGATTTGGGTGGCAGACAAGTTGTCCCATACAAGGGACACATCAGACTGCCTACGAAGTGCAAGTGTACAAAGGGAAGCAGTTGGTTTACAAGACAGGCAAAGTGATGAGTGACCAGCAGACAGACATTGAGGTGCCTGTGGATTGGGAACAGGGACAGCAATATGCATGGAAAGTCCGTGTCTGGGATCAGCTTGGGAAACCCTCAGCCTGGAGCCCAATGGGCAGATTTGGAACACATATCAATCAGGGGTGGCAAGCGAAGTGGATCTGCACAGGACAGACGCAGAAGAGCGATCCGTTGCCCTACTTGAGGAAGACGTTCCAGTTGCGTGGCAAGAAGATAAAACGTGCTATGGCCTATCTGTGTGGATTGGGTTGCAGCGAGTTATGGCTGAATGGAACCCCTGTAGACCCTTCGCGTGTGCTTGATCCTGCTCAGACGGACTATGAGAAGCGTGCTCTTTACAGCGCGTTTGACGTGTCGTCTCATTTGCTCCAAGGTGAGAAGAATTGTTTGGGTGTCATGTTGGGCAAGGGGTGGTATTCTCAGGATGCTGCATGGACGCCAGACGGATTCTCGTATGGAATGCCAATCCTGCGTTGTCAGTTGAATATTGAGTACGCGGATGGAAGCCATGAGATGGTGGGAAGCGACGAGTCGTGGATGTGGACGGAAGGTCCCATCCTGCGTTCGAATGTGTATCAAGGGGAAGATTATGATGCAAGGCGGGCTATCGAGGATTGGGCCAGTGCCTCGCTCGATGACAGCCAATGGAAGAAGTGCCGCTTGGCAAACGGAGTGATTCCTGTTCGTATGGAAGCCCAAGAGATGGCTCCTATGCGTCAGCAGGAAGTCGTGAAGCCTGTTGCCATGTGGAAGGCGCCAGGTGAGCAGAACCGCTGGATTTATGATTTTGGAGCGAACAGGACAGCAAACGTGATGTTTACGGTCAACCTGCCTCAAGGGGTGAAGCTGACAACTCGTGGAGCAGAGACGCTGAGCGACAATCGCGATGTGGATTTCCGCAGCACAGGTTTCCAGCACGTAGGTTACCAGATGGACAGCTACGTTTGCGCAGGAAAAGGGAATGAGACGTGGAGTCCGAAATTCACGTATCATGGTTTCCAGTATCTGGAGCTGACGGTGGAGGGGACAGACATCCAGCCAGACGAGAGCTGGCTAAGCGTGATTCCAGTTCACAGCGATGTGTCGAACAGGGGCGTCTTTGAGTGTTCTGACGCTCAGCTCAACGCTTTGCATCGAGTGGCGCGACAGACTTTCCTGAATGGTTTCGTGGGTCTCCCTGTGGATTGCAACCAGCGAGAGAAATGCGGCTGGCTGGGCGACACGCATGCCTATGACCTTTCAGCTAATATGAATTTCCAGATGAACAACTTCTGGATGAAGTATCTCGAGGACATCCGCACCACGAGCGATTGCTATCTGACGAAGACGCTCCATCACAAGCTTTTCAATGAGGAGTTCTACTTTACTGACAAGTCGTATGGAATTCCTTTCATGATTGCTCCTGGTAAGCGCCTTTGTGGCGTGGCTTCTCCTGATTGGGGAACCGCAGTCGTGCAGTTGCCTTGGCACCTCTATCTGCAATATGGCAACCGTCAGATTCTGGAGAGTTACTACGACATGATGGCGCTTTGGACACGTCACATCGACAGTACTGCCGTAGAGGGTATCGTTTACGAGGGGCTGGGCGATTGGTGTCCTCCCAAGGCAGACCATTATCATAATCCTACCCCTGTGGAGTTCAGCAGCACCTGTTTCCATTTCATCGACCTTTCCATCATGGAGAAGGTTGCCGCCTTGCTTGGCAAATCGCAGGACCAGAGTTTTTTCAGAGGGCGGAAAGAGTACACTCGCCAGTCCATGCTTCATCGTTTCTACAATCCTTTGCGTCATGGATTCTGCAGCCAGACAGCCGATGCGATGGCTATCATGTCAGGCCTTGTCCCTCAGGGTGAGGAGAAGCATGTGGCAGCAGATTTGCTTTTCGACATCAACCATACTCCCTTCCATTTCCTCAACATGGGAATCTTTGGTTTAAGCCGCCTTGGTAGTGCGCTGAGCCGCAACGGATTTGCAAAAGAGGCTTTTGACCTTTTCACCAAGAAAGGAGACAACAGCTGGGGACTTATGCTGGACAGCCTGCATGTGACCACCTTGTGGGAGAGATTGCCATATACGGTGGAGGAAGCGAAGGACATTACAGCTTCGCATTGCCATCCTATGATGGGAGGTTTTGACATCTGGTTCTACGAGGACGTGCTGGGCATCCGGCCTGTGGAAGAGGCTCCTGGATTCAAACGATTCGTGCTTGCGCCTACCGTGATGGAACAGATGGAGTGGGCGAGAGGGTCTGTGGAGACAGCATACGGACTCATTTCAAGCGATTGGAGCCATAAAGAAGGTTCTGTGGTGTGGAGGATAGGCATTCCTGCCAACACGTCAGCTCTGGTGGCTTTGCCCCAAGGGAAGCAATTTGTCGTGAATGGTGCCCCACTGAATCAAAGTCCACATCACGAGCATGAAGGTTCAATCTACTACGAGTTCGAGTCAGGACAGTACGAGATAGAGATAAAGGAGTGACGCCATTATTCGTGTCAACATCCTTATCCTTATCCCCCAATCATCTTACTCCACCTCCAAAGCCTCCGCCAGAGAAGCCGCCTCCGCCTCCCCACGAAGCCTTGCCGCCTCGTCCGCTTGCTCGTGCCTCGCGTTCAGCTTTGCTCATGGCTGCGCGAGTCGTGCTGGAATGCATGACAGAGCGGATGGTGGGTAGCGTCATGTTGTCGGCCATTTGTTGAGCCACTTTGTCCATGTTGAAGTATTCTGGGTTGATGGCCTTCATGTCCTTGATGACCTGATCAGCGTTGCCAAAGAGCGTGGCATAGATCATGTAGTCCTTCCAGAGCGATACTTCCTGCACGTGGCGCTCGTCGAGCAGCGAGAACTCCTTCAGGAACTTTCGCAGGCCAAAGAGGTTGCGCACCTCGTCGAGCTGGTTGCTGTACTGGTAGATGCTCGTCTTCGTGTGTAGCGTCTGGATGAACCTGTCGGTAGTGCTTTGATTGTATTTCTGCATCATCCAGTTCCTCAGTTCCTTTGGTTCCAGGATGGTGTCGCTGCCTGCCGCACTTTGGAAGATCTCGTGCACCATGCGCAGCAGTTTTGGCTGCTTGTCGCTCTCCTTCAGGGGCAGGACAACGAAGTTCTGGACCATCTTCCCTTTCGCATTCATGCTCTTCTCGATGCTGATGGAACCCATGTCGATGAGTTTCAGGATGCAGGCCGATAGCAGGTTGTTATAGTCCGTTCCAAAGTACTTGAACGCATTCAGCGCATCGTTGGCCCACTGGAGGTTTCCGTTGGCAGGGATGTCGCGGTACCAGAGCAGGTCCTTCATCACTTTCTTTCGTGCGCGCCACACATAATAAAGGTAGCTCAGGATAAGCAGCAGGGGCAGCAGGAATAGCATCAGCACCAGCAGGAAGAGGAAGAAAGGACTGGCTGAGTCGTCCAGATAGTCGCTACCTTCAAAGGCACGGTCGCGCACCTGGTCGAAACTGCCTTCTACTGCTGCAGACGGAGAGAACACGCCTTTCGCGAAACGTGCCATCACGATCATCGCGCTGCCGCTGCTGAAGGGTTCGCTGCTTTCAGCTACGATGGTACCGTCCTCCACATTCACGTCGCCTCTGTAGCGGAACGCCCATACGCTGGTGTTCTCCGTCGTCAGTTCTCCCTCTGCAATGGTGTCGTTGGGCAGACCTTCCGCCTCGATGGTCAACTTCACGTGGTCAGGCTTAGGATTCAGTCCTTCCGCTACAAACATGTGGTTGAAGCCGTCAGCGTCATCATATCCTCGCACCAGATGGGTGATGGTGTAGCTTGTGGTATAGGTGCGTCTGCCGCTGTCTCCCAGTCCCCAGCACAGCTCATATCCATCGTGCTTTCTGATGATGCCGCAAGTCCCGCTCTTTCTTTGGCGGCTCAGGTTGATGTCCCAATCGCCGACGTTCTCGTAGACCGTTCCCTGCTCGTCGCTAACCTCCAGGTTGCACACGTCGCTTCCGTTCAGGTTGCCCACCACGATGTAGCACTCCGTTCCCTCGCTGTCGATGTCCATCAGGCGCGTTTCCGTGATGTGTGCGTCGCCCTCAGGTGTCAGCACCACCTTGATCTGCAGGTCGTGGAGGTAAGGCCGTGCTGAGAGGGGGAGCATTCCAGCCGCAATCAGCAGGAGGATGCAGGGGATGACGAGTCTCTTCTTCATGCTATTTCTTCAGTGCCTCGCCCAGGTCGGGGTAGCTTTTCTTCTGTTCCTCGTCCGTCTTCAGGTACTCCTTCTGGTCGAAGTGGAGTATCGATGCCACTATCGATGAAGGCCACTGGCGCACCATGCGGTTCATCTTCGTGGCAGTGTCGTTGTAGATCATGCGCGACATGCGCACGTTCTCCTCATACTTCCTCACGCCCTCTGTCACCTCCTTGTACAGGTCGGCAGCCTTCAGCTCAGGGTAAGCCTCGCCGATGGCTATCAGGCGCCCCATTACCTGTTGCAGGGCACTCTGCTGCTCGTTCACGGCTGCTGGACTGTTCACTTCCTCGCCACGCCGCTGGCGAATCACGTCGATGAGCGTTTCAGACTCATGCTTGGCATACTGTGCAGCCGTCTTTGCCAGAGCCATCAGCGCATCCCAACGGGAGTTGAGCTGCACCTCAATCTGACTGAGCGCGTTCTTGCACATTTCGTCCAGGTTCACCAGTGACCGCTGTGTCATGATGAAATAGCCGACAAGCACGACGGCCAAGATAATAATCAATGTTACCATAATCTTCTTCTTTTTTAGGGTTTGGCAATTACAGGTACAAAGATACGAAAAAATCCCCAATCTTCCAACACTATGCTCACTTTTTTACTCAGAAACTGAGCATTCCGAATAATCTGAATAATTCGAGTACTCTCAGTAACCCGATTGTCCACTGATTTCAACGTGTTGATTCCGGTCTTTCAACGTGTTGCAACGCAGGAAAGAACGTGTGAGCTGCTGCCGCCTCCTGTGGTGAAACAAATGGATATACAGCCGGTATGGAATAGATGAAGGAGAATTGTGAGATGGTGGCAGGGGGGGCGCACCGGCGCACCAGCGCACCAGCGCACCATTTGCATTTTTCCATTTCCGCGCCAAAGAAAGAAGGGTAAACTTTTATATTATATAAATTATATAATTATAATTATATAATA
>JAFRTJ010000060.1 GCA_017427185.1 Bacteroidaceae bacterium
TATTTATATATATAAATATATATAATATGAATTTCTTTTTCAACTTTGCGTTGCTTGTTTTAGAACTGTAGCACTGCAACGCTGCAACGCTTGGGGTGTCTCCTGATGTGGTGGACAGTCTTCCTGGCATCGTAGACATTGTTCCTGTTTTCGTGTGCTCTTTCCCTCCTGATGGGGGATGGAAGGTGCTGCGGGAAAATTTTCCCTCAGCAATTTTGCATTTGTTAGACTGGAAGAGCCGCATGGGGTGGATGTGGGCCGAAATTTGGGCTGGCACCGACTTTCGTCCACCCAAAGCGTGCCAACTTCCCCAGAATTCATCAACTTCCCCCAAATGGAGCAGCCTTTTTAAACTTTTCACTTTTTAAACTTTTCACTTTTTAAATGGCTAAATGGGACTCTTCCTGCTCCTGAGCATCCATTTGAGTGGTTATCGTCATCATCATCGTTCTCGTTATTTTTTTTTTGAAAAAAAAACATAAAATGTTTTTTCAGTCTCAGATTTTTTTTGTACCTTTGCCTTTGGAAATGATAAGAAAGATAGTTCACAATTAAAACCACGGAACATGAAACAGAAAGTACTTTTTTTGATGCTGCTTCTCCTGCTGGGCTTGGCTGGGGGAAGTGTGATGGCAGGTGAACCCGTTGTGGAGCGCCAGGCTGGCATGAAGATCAAGCCGGGTAACGGAATCCGTCCTGCTCGCCTCGACCGCAAGGAGTTGGCCAGGCAGAAAGGAATACGCCTCGATGGCAAGGAGTTGGACAGGATGGAGAAGATGCCTCTGAAGGAAGCCTCCGCCGGCATGAAGCAAAGAAAGGACGCCCCTAAGCGTCAGGCGCCCATTCTTATCAAGGAGCAGCCCCCAGGGGAACTGACCACCTACTTGCGCAGCGGTGGATGCATTAGCGGTTCTTCTTGGGGCATCAGCACCAACGAGCAGCAGGGTGTGTTTGATGTGGTCATCGACGGCACGGATGCCTACATCAAGAACCCTTCGTGGTTTTTGAACGACTATCTTAATAGAAATATTTGGGTGAATGGAACCTATGACGAAGTGACTGGCACCATCAGCATCCCCATGGGGCAATATATCTACTGGGAAGAGGATGAGGACGGAGGATATGGCATTCAGATGATGTGGGGAAGCACCTATGTTTATACGGACGGAGGGAATGAAGGTTGTTTTTTAGGGACTGAACTGGATGGAAGCGTAACATAAATCCGCTTCCAGATTGACAAGGAAGCAGGAACGATTACCCTTCTCGGTAGCGAGGGCAATCTGAAGGCTAACCTCCCCGACAACTATAATGCAAAGGGAATCTACCTCATGTATTCCGACGATGAGTCATTTATTGCAATTGAGTTCAACACGAAGGGCGAGGTGTTCCATGCTGTTCCTGCCGTTCCTGCCAACCCCACCGCAGACGACTGGTATGATTGCGGCGGCGTGAGCGGAAACTCTAAATTCTCTTTCACCCTGCCCACCACCGATGTGGATGGGAATCCGATTGATGATGAGAAGCTGAGCTACAGCATCTATACGGACAATGACCAGCTCTTCACCTTCGATGCTGGAACTTACTCCGAAGACCTGACAGAGGACATGACAGAGATTCCTTATTCAATATATAAGAATGCCTGGGACTTTTATAAGAATGCTGTTTTTTTCTACCGCACCAATGCAGAAGGGTATACTCCTCTGTTCACAAAACGCATAGGCATCCAGGTCCACTATACAATGGCTGGCGTAAAGAACTCGTCGGACATCGTCTATTGGTATCTTCCTGGAGTTCCTGCCAACCCCACTGGAGTCAAGTGGTATGATGAAGGCGATGAGAGCGGATTCTCCAAATTCTATTTCACCCTGCCCACCAAGGACATGAATGGGAATGAACTCAATAAGGAGAATTTGAGCTACAGCATCTATACGGACGAAGACCAGATCTTCACCTTCTCTGGCAGCGACTACACCTTTGACCTAGAAGAAGACGAGGAAATCACAGAGGTGCCGTACGATCTATACTCCGACGCTGTTGATTTCAAAAATTATTTTGTGTATCTCTACCGCACCAATGAGGGTGACAACCGTCTGTTCACAAATAAGATAGGCATCCAGGTTCACTACACGGTGGATGGCGTGAAGAACTCGTCGGAAATCGTCTATTTGTATCCCTTCCCTGCCGTTGCTGTCAATTTTGTCAACAACAAGGACAACAGCGCCCTTGTGGCAGAGAATGCTGACAAGAAGGCCGATGCAACCATCGAGGGCCGCACGATATTTGCTGGTGGTAAGTGGAACACCCTGTGCCTGCCCTTCAACCTCGATGCCGAACAGCTGGAAAGCTCTCCGCTGGCAGGATTCGAAGTGAAGGAACTGGATGTGGAGGAGAATGCTACCTATGACCACATCACGGGCTACGAGAAGGATACCAAGACGCTGTGGCTGAACTTCAAGGACGCCACTCGTATCGAGGCTGGCAAGCCCTACCTCGTCAGGAAACCAGCAGACGGCACGACCAGCGAGAACATCACAAATCCCGTATTCAAGAATGTGATCATCAATGACATCTCTCCCAGTGAAGTAACAGTAACGAGCGAGGACAAGACAGTCACCTTCGTGGCCACCTATGCACCAGTGGTATACGAAGAAGAGGACAAGTCTGTGCTGTTCCTCCAGGGCGAGAATCTCTACTATCCTGACGGGAAGGCACCGACGACAATCAATTCCTTCCGCGCCTACTTCCCCTTGAACGGCATCTACGGAGGCACACCAGAGGAAGCATCCGACGTACACAACTTCGTGCTGAACTTCGGCGACGGCGAGACCACTGGCATAACGACCACGAAACTAACGAATCAAAATGTCGATTGGTTCAGCATCGATGGCCGCAAGCTCAACCAGAAGCCTCAGCAGCGTGGAATCTACATCAGCAATGGCAGAAAGGTGATGGTCAAGTAATCGACGATGACGAAGACGAAGACGATGACTGGTAAATGGAAAATGATTAAATGGTAAAAGAAGTTATGAAAAAGATATATCAGAACCCCAAGATGAAGCTGATGAGACTCTCATCGACTCAGATAATCTGCCAGAGTATCAAGAAGACCAACGGCTCAGGCGGCACGCCAGGCTACGGCGGTGGAGGCAATGGCGAAGCCTCCGCTCCAGAAATGGGCTGGGACGACTGGGAGGAATAATCGGTTAGCGGAAAACTCTGAGTAATCCGAGATATCCGAGTTATCTGAGTTATCCGAGTTATCCGAATCATCGTTGACGATGGCGTTGACGATGAATGGGTAAATCGCAAAAGAGCAAAAGAAAAGAGGCTGGCGGATTCCGCTGGCCTCTTCTCTGTTTATCTCGCTAACCGTTAACCTGTAACTATCGATTCTGGGCCTTTCTTTCGAGTTTTCCCCTGTTGGATGGCGGGAAAGTGGAAAAAGTGGGCGGTATGTTGGGAAATGTGAGGGGAATTATGTATCTTCGCAGCGCGAAAAGGGAGAAATCCTTTACCAAAGGTAAAAAAAGCGATAAAAATCACATAGAAAATACAGCATGGAAAAAATTCAAGAACTCACCGAAAAGCTCTATCGAGAGGGCGTGGAGAAAGGTCAGGCTGAGGCCAGCCGCATCATCGAGGAGGCTAAGCAACAGGCTTCCCAGATACTGGCTGAGGCCAGGGAGCAGGCTCAAGGCATCGAGGCTCAGGCTCAGAAGAAGGCTGCAGAACTGAACGCCAACACAAAGAGTGAACTGAAGTTGTATACAGGTCAGGCGATGAGCGCCCTGAAGAGCGAGATTGCCAATGTGCTGACGAACGGAGTTGTGGAGAAGGCTGTGGCTGACCTGACAGACAGCAAGGACTTCCTGGGTCAGTTTGCCGTTGCGCTGGCAAGCAAGTGGGCAGAAGACGAGCCCATCGTGATCAGCAGCAGCGAGGCAGAGAGCCTGAAATCTTACTTCGCAGCCCACGCTAAGGCTCTTTTGGACAAAGGGGTGACCATCGAGAAGGTCTCTGGCAAGCCCACCCTGTTGAGCATTTCGCCTGCCGACGGAAGCTACAAGGTGAACTTTGGCAAGGAGGAGTTCGAGACGTATTTCAAGAACTTCCTGCGTCCGCAATTGGTGGAAATGTTGTTTTGATCCTCAGGTCTCCGTTTCTTGCGGTCCTGCAGCCTGCCTTCCAGGTAAAGGAGACGGCACGAGGAGCTCTCGCGAGGAATCTGGAGGAAAAAGGGATTGAGCATTATCGAATCAAGAATAGTACCAGATGGGAAATTATTATTGCATGATGGCAGGTTTGCCGGAGATCAACCTCTCCGACTCGATGCCAAGTGTCTCGCTTCAGGAGGTGAGGGAACAATGCGAGGAGGTTCTCAACAAGGCCGACAAGCAGCTTCTCTACTACTATTATCTCCATTGGGACTGCCAAAACATCGTAAAACTGCTGAAGAACCCTGACGCTGAGCTGGAGATCTTTGGGAACTTCACGATGGATCAGTATCAGGACTTGCTGACTTCGGCCCGCGAGATGAACTTCAACGTGCACCGCTATCCTGCCTTCATGAGTATGTTCGCACGTGACTACTCGTACAACAAGGATAAGGCAGGCTTCTATGCTGAGGACGAGATGATGTACCAGTACCTCAGGTTCGCGATGAAGTGTCCCAACAAGATGATCAGACAATGGTACTCGATGCAGTTGGACATCAACAATATCCTGACGGCCATGATAGCGCGCCAGAACGGATGGAACATCGCTGAGTTCATCCAGGGGAGCAACGAGGTGACGGAAATGATCCTGACCAACAAGACGAAGGATTTCGACCTGTCGAACGAGCTTGACTACGTGAAGGAGCTGATGAAGATTGTGGAAGAGCCCGACCCTGTACAGAAGGAGCGCCGCATCGACGCTTTCAAGTGGGGTTGGCTGGACGAGAAGACTTTCCTCGAGCCCTTCAGCATTGAGTCAGTATTTGCCTACCTGTGCAAGCTGGAGATGCTCCACCGTTGGGAGGTGCTGGATCCTGAGAAGGGAAAGGAGACCTTCAGGCGCATCATCGATGACCTGCGTGGTGAGGCGAAAGTGCCAGATGAATTCAAGGCAAAGACGGCTGCTGCAAGTCGCGGCAGGTATACCCATCAGCGCTCGAGTGAGCAGCTTGTGGGAGAAGACAAATTAGTGTAAGGAGAAAAAACAATAAATAGATAAGATGACAAAAGGAACTGTTAGTGGCGTCGTTTCCAACATGGTGACCCTCCGTGTGGATGGTCCTGTGATGCAGGGAGAGATTTGCTACATTACGACGGGAGGTGACCGCCTGATGGCCGAAGTAATCAAGATTATCGGTCAGGACGTGTACGTTCAGGTCTTCGAGAGCACTCGCGGCCTGAAAGTGGGCGCAGAGGCTGAATTCACCGGTCACATGCTGGAGATCCAGTTGGGTCCTGGCATGTTGAGTAAGAACTATGATGGTCTGCAGAACGACCTGGACAAGATGGAGGGTGTATTCCTGAAGCGCGGCCAGTACACGGAACCTCTGGACGCAGAGCGTGAATGGGATTTCTCGCCATTGGTGAAGGTGGGTGATCAGGTGCAGGAAAGCGATTGGCTGGGCGAGGTGGAAGAAAACCATCAGCCCCTGAAGATTATGGCCCCCTTCCAGATGAAGGGTACAGCTGTGGTAAAGAGTATCGTCGAGGCAGGAAAGTACAGGATTCACGACGTGGTGGCTGTGCTGACCGACGAGCAAGGCAACGATATCAAGGTGGATATGGTTCAGCATTGGCCCGTGAAGTTCGCTATGACGAACTATGCCGCCAAACCCCGTCCATTCAAGCTGCTGGAGACGGGTGTGCGCACCATCGACACGTTCAACCCTATCGTGGAAGGAGGTACAGGTTTCATCCCTGGTCCCTTCGGTACGGGTAAGACGGTGCTCCAGCACGCCATCTCGAAGCAGGCTGAGGCCGACATCGTAATCATCGCTGCCTGCGGTGAGCGTGCGAATGAGGTGGTGGAGATCTTCACGGAGTTTCCAGAGCTGGTGGATCCGCATACAGGCCGCAAGCTGATGGAGCGTACCATCATCATCGCCAACACCAGCAACATGCCCGTTGCCGCCCGCGAGGCTTCTGTATATACCGCTATGACGATGGCCGAGTACTACCGCTCGATGGGTCTGCGTGTCCTCCTGATGGCCGACTCCACTTCCCGTTGGGCTCAGGCTTTGCGCGAGATGAGTAACCGAATGGAGGAATTGCCAGGACCTGATGCCTTCCCTATGGATTTGGGTGCGCTGATCAGCAACTTCTATGGACGTGCAGGATACGTCTATCTGAAGAACGGCAAGGTGGGTAGCGTCACTTTCCTGGGTACCGTATCGCCCGCTGGCGGTAACCTGAAGGAGCCTGTGACAGAGAACACCAAGAAGGTGGCTCGCTGCTTCTATGGACTCGAGCAGGAACGTGCCGACAAGAAACGCTATCCAGCCGTGAACCCCATCGACTCCTATTCGAAGTACCTGGAATACCCAGAATTTGCCGAATACATCAAGGAAAACATCAACGAAGAGTGGATTCCCAAGGTAATGAAGCTGAAGACCCGCATGCAGCGTGGTAAGGAGATTGCTGAGCAGATCAACATCCTGGGCGATGATGGTGTGCCCGTGGAGTATCATGTGACTTTCTGGAAGAGCGAGGTAATCGACTTTGTCATCCTCCAGCAGGATGCCTTCGATGAAGTGGATGCCGTAACGCCCTTGGAGCGTCAGGAGGAAATCCTGAACCTGGTGACAGAGATTTGCGAGAAAGAGTATGACCAGTTCGACACCTTCCTGGATGTGGTGGACTACTTCAAGAAGATGATCAACCTGTGCAAGCAGATGAATTACTCCGTTTTCAGGAGCGAGGAATATTACGAGTTCAAGAAGCAAGTGCAGGCAATGTTATAATATAATTAAGGTATGGCTACAGCATTTCAAAAAATATACACACAGATAAGTCAGATAACCAAAGCCACATGCTCGCTGCATGCAAAGGGCGTAGGATACGACGAGCTTGCCACCATCAACGGCAAGTTGGCTCAGGTGGTGAAGATCATGGGAGACGAAGTCACCCTGCAGGTGTTTGAAGGAACAGGTGGCATCCCCACCAACGCAGAGGTTACCTTTCTTGGCAAGAGCCCTTCGCTGAAGGTCAGTGACCAGTTGGCAGGACGCTTCTTCAACGCTTACGGTCAGCCTATCGATGGCGGTCCTGAGATAGAAGGCAGGGAAGTGGAGATTGGCGGTCCCAGCGTGAATCCTGTTCGACGCAAGCAACCCAGCGAGCTGATTGCGACTGGTATTGCAGGTATCGACCTCAACAACACTCTCGTGTCTGGTCAGAAGATTCCTTTCTTTGCCGATCCTGACCAACCTTTCAACGAAGTGATGGCGTTGGTGGCTATGCGCGCAAAGGCAGACAAAATCATCCTGGGAGGTATGGGTATGACGAACGATGACTATTACTTCTTCCGCAACACCTTCTCCAACGCAGGTGCCCTGGATCGCATCATCTCGTTCATCAATACCACAGAGGATCCTGCCGTAGAGCGTCTGCTGGTACCTGATATGGCTTTGGCTGCAGCAGAATACTTTGCTGTGGAGAAGCATGAGACCGTACTTGTCCTGCTGACGGACATGACCTCGTATGCAGACTCTCTCTCCATTGTCAGCAACCGTATGGACCAGATTCCATCCAAGGACTCAATGCCAGGCTCTCTCTATTCAGACTTGGCTAAGATCTACGAGAAGGCTGTTCAGTTCCCAGAGAGCGCAGGTGGCGGCAGCATTACCATCATCGCTGTGACAACCCTAAGCGGAGGCGACATTACGCATGCTGTACCCGATAATACGGGTTACATTACTGAGGGCCAGCTGTACCTGCGTCGTGATTCAGATATTGGTAAGGTGATTGTGGATCCCTTCCGTTCGCTGTCTCGTCTGAAGCAGTTGGTAGCAGGCAAGAAGACTCGCAAGGACCACTCTCAGGTGATGAATGCCGCTATCCGTCTGTATGCCGACGCTGCCAATGCAAAGACAAAGTTGGAGAACGGTTTCGACCTGACCGATTACGACAATCGTTGTCTGGACTTTGCGAAGGAGTATGCTGACAAGCTGCTTGCCATCGATGTGAATCTGGATACGACTGAGATGCTCGATGTCACTTGGAGTCTTTTCCGCAAGTACTTCAAGTTGGAAGAAGTCAACATAAAGAAAGAATTCACGGATCAATATTGGACAAATGCATAATGCTTGATGAACACCCCTGTGAGAATATCATGTTGGTATAAAAATTCATTACGCGTTACGCATTATACATTATGATAAAGTTTCAATACAACAAGACATCGCTCCAGCATATAGAGAAGAGCCTCAAGATGCGACAGCGTACCTTGCCCATCATCAAGAGCAAGGAGACCGCATTGCGTCTGGAGGTGAAGAAATGCAAGACGGAGGCCGATGAACTGGAGAAGAAACTGCAGGAGCAGATAGCGGGCTACGAGTCGATGTACGCCTTGTGGGGCGAGTTCGACACCTCGCTGGTGGCTCTGCGGGATGTGGAGCTGGATGTAAAAAAGATTGCAGGTGTTCGTGTACCTGTCCTCTCCAATATCCGGCTGGAGGTAAAGCCTTTCGGCCTCTTCAGTTCTCCAAAATGGTATTTCGACGGCATCAACCTGTTGCATGGGCTGGTTAAGACTGCTGTGGAGCGAGAATTCGTCTTTGCCAAACTGGAACTCTTGGATCATGCCCGCAAGAAGACCACTCAGAAGGTGAATCTCTTTGAGAAGGTGCAGATTCCTGGATTCCAGGAGGCAGTACGCAAGATAAAACGATTCATGGAGGACGAGGAGAACCTGAGCAAGAGTTCTCAGAAGATCCTGAAGGCTCTCCAGCAGAAAAGAAAGGAGGCTGAGGAATGATTGAGAAAATGAAGAAACTCACCTTCTTGGTGACCAACAGGGAATACGAGGACTTCCTGGTCCATCTGCGTGAATTGGGGGTAGTCCACATTCAACAGCTGCAGGAAGGAGTCTCCAGTCCTCAGTTGCAGACAGCATTGGACGAGCAGACGCGCTACGAGCAGGCTCTCCAAGCCCTGGAAACGGCTTCTAAGACATATAAGTTGGAGGAGGTTCCCACGGAGGACATCTATCGCACTTCTCCTGCCGTCCTGCTGAAACATCTGGAGGAATTGCAAGCTGAGGATCTCAGGATTCAACACGAAATGGATGATGCCCGCAAGAACGTGGAGGTGTTGGAGCCTTGGGGTGAATTCAACTCCCAGAGTGTGGATCGTTTGGCAAAAGCCAGCAACCTGCAAATCTTCTTCTGGCGTTCCGGCACAAAGTCTTTCCTTCATCAGTGGGAGGAGATGTATTTCGCCACTCCTGTCAACGAGTTTGACAAGAACACCTATTTCATCACCTTCAGCGAGGAGAAACCTGACATTCAGGCTGAGCAGATCTTCCTGCCCTCAGGCACTCTGAGCCAGTATCAGAGCCAATTGAAGGAACTGAATACTCGACAGGAGGCTTTACGTGGAGAGTTGCTCTATATCAACAGCAATCTTCGTGGTATCCTCGAGAATGGAGAGACGCGCACCAGGAATGAGATACAATTGGGGCAGGTCCGCTTGAGCGATGAACGGGTGGCAGGCGATGCGCTTCGTCTGTTAATCGGATGGGTGCGTGCTGACAAGAGTGATGAACTGACTGCTTATCTGGACGAATCCCACATCTTCTACGAGATGGAAGATCCTGCATATGAAGATGATGTGCCCATTCAGATTACGAATGGTTCTTACACCCGTTTGTTTGAGCCTATCCTGAAGATGTACTCTCTGCCCAATTATCACGACCTCGATCCCTCCGTCTTTTTTGCTCCCTTCTTTATGCTGTTCTTCGGCTTATGTATGGGTGATGGAGGTTATGGTCTGCTGGTTCTGATTGCAGGAATCATCATGGCCAGGAAGTGCAAGGGCGATATGCAAGACTATGGCAGATTGGCCATCTGGCTTGGTCTGATGACCGTTGTCTGCGGATTACTGACTGGTACCGTTTTTGGCATAGACCTGTCGCAACAGGATTGGGCCATATTGGCTCCAGTGAAGCCCTATTTCCTCAACGAGAATGGAGTGGGTACAATCTTTGGATACTCCCCCTTGATGGTGATTTCCGTATTCATTGGATTGGTTCAGGTTTTGCTTGGTATGGTGCTGAAGGGATGTAAAGCCGCAAAGAATTATGGTTGGCCTTATTCTATCAGCACGTTCAGTTGGGTGGTAGCCATTCTTAGTGCTTTAGCTCTCTTTGGTTTGCCAGCATGTGGAGTGACTGTTCCAACCATCGTCCAGTATATTCTTTATGGCGTGATTGGAGTAAGTGTCTTGGGAATCTTCCTCTACAACAATCCGGGAAGTTATAAGAGACCTGCTCTGGGCTTGCTGAGCAATCTGGGAGGTGGCATTTGGGCTACGTATGGTATGGCTACAGGCCTGTTGGGTGACCTGCTGAGTTACATCCGTTTGTTCGCCCTAGGTCTGACTGGAGGCGTTTTGGGTGGTGTATTCAACTCGTTGGCCTATAATATGACAGAGTCTTGCCCCTGGTACATACGCTGGCTTTTTATGTTGATCATCCTGTTGGCAGGTCATGGTATCACATTTGCATTGAGCTTGATCTCTGCTTTCGTGCATCCCATGCGACTTACATTTGTGGAATTCTTCAAGAACGCTAATTTTGAAGGTGGAGGGAAGGCCTATGATCCTTTCCGTATTATCAAGGAAAATAAACAATAACAATTTAAAAACAATAAACATTTATGGAAATTTTTTTAGCTTATCTGGGTGTAGCATTCTGCGTAGCCCTTTCTGGTATCGGTAGTGCTTATGGAGTAACCATTTGTGGTAATGCTGCAATTGGTGCTTTCAAGAAGAATCCTTCTGCAAGTGGTTCTTACATGGGTCTTGCTGCCCTGCCATCTTCTCAGGGTCTTTACGGATTCGTTGGTTTCTTTATGCTGAACGGTAAAATCACTCCAGAGGTGAACATGCCCACCGCTTGTGCCATCTTTGGTGTAGGTTTGGCATTGGGTCTTGTTGCTTTGTTTTCAGCTGTTCGTCAGGCTAAGGTTTGTGCCAACGGTATCAGCGCAATCGGTGCTGGTCACAAAGCTTTTGGTACAACGATGGTATTGGCTGTATTCCCTGAGCTGTACGCTATTTTGGGTCTTTTGGTATTGATTCTGACTTCATTCCATCTCCCCTTCTGATTTCGCAAGTTAACAATACAGAAAACTGCTGGTCTCTCACATTGGAGAGAACCAGGGTTTTCTTTTATCTCTGTCACATAAAAAGATTTTATGGAGAAGAATTTTAAGAGAATAACCGTAACGTCCGCTCTCCCCTATGCCAACGGGCCTGTTCATATTGGTCACTTGGCAGGCGTTTATGTCCCTGCTGATATCTACGTACGTTATCTGCGTCTGAAGGGACGTGATGTCATATTCATTGGGGGTAGCGATGAACATGGAGTCCCTGTGACCATACGTGCCCGTAAGGAAGGCGTTACCGTTCAGGAGGTAGTGGATCGGTATCACTATCTTATAAAAGACAGCTTTGAGAAGTTTGGAATCTCGTTCGATATCTATAGCCGTACCACGAGCAAGACTCATCACCAATTGGCAAGCGATTTCTTCCGCAAGTTATACGATGAGGGTAAATTTGTGGAACTTGTGACAGAGCAGTTTTATGACGAAGAGAGCAATCATTTTCTGACGGATCGCAACATCCGTGGTGAATGTCCTCGATGTCATAACCATGATGCTTATGGTGACCAGTGTGAGAAATGTGGAGCAACTCTTTCTCCAGAGGAACTCATCAATCCCTATAACGCTGAGACAGGTCATCCGTTGGTAAGGCGCGCCACCAAGCATTGGTATCTCCCACTTGACCAGTATCAACCCTGGCTTGAGAAGTGGATCCTGGAAGAGCACAAGGAATGGCGCCCCAATGTCTACGGTCAATGTAAGAGTTGGCTGGATGGAGGACTGCGTCCGCGTGCTGTCACCAGGGATTTGGATTGGGGTATACCAGTTCCTGTAGAAGGCGCAGAGGGAAAGGTCCTTTACGTCTGGTTCGATGCTCCTATCGGATATATCAGCAATACTAAAGAACTTTGTGACGGGAATCCTGAAAAGTATGGTAGTTGGGAGACTTGGTGGAAGGATCCTGAGACACGCCTGGTTCATTTCATAGGAAAAGACAACATTGTCTTTCATTGCATCGTGTTCCCCAGTATGCTGAAGGCTCATGGCGAATACATTCTTCCTGACAACGTGCCCGGCAACGAGTTCCTGAATCTGGAAGGCAATAAGATAAGTACAAGCAAGAACTACGCAGTATGGCTCAATGAGTATCTGGAAGAGCTTCCCAATCGACAGGACGAACTTCGCTATGTGCTGACCGCAAATGCACCAGAGACAAAGGACAACGATTTCACTTGGGCTGACTTCCAGGCACGTTGCAACAACGAATTGGTGGCAGTCTATGGGAATTTTGTCAATCGGGCTCTACAGCTTACTCAGAAATACTACGAGGGAGTAGTACCTGCCTGTGGAGAATTGACTGACTATGACCGCGAGACTTTGTCAGAGTTTCAGAATGTGAAAGAGAATCTGGAGTCTCTGCTCGAGAATTTCAAATTCCGTGACGCTCAGAAGGAGGCTATGAATTTGGCTCGTATTGGTAATAAATACATAGCAGACTGCGAACCTTGGAAAATTATCAAGACTGATCCAGAACGGGTGAAGACAGTTATCAATATCAGTCTTCAGTTGACTGCCAATCTTGCCATTGCTTTCGAACCTTTCCTTCCTTTCAGCAGTGAGCGCTTGCGCAAGATGATTGCGATGGAGAGTTTCAGTTGGGAGCAATTGGGAAGTATTGATCTGCTGCCTGCAGGCAAGCAATTACCTAAGCCAGAATTGCTGTTCACCAAGATTGAAGACGAGGTTATAGCTGTACAGGTGAAGAAACTCGAAGAGACAATCAAGGCAAACGAGGCTGCTGAATACAAAGCTGCTCCAGTCAAAGACACCATCCCCTTCGAAGACTTCGAGAAGCTGGACATCCGCGTAGGACTGGTAAAAGCATGTGAGAAAATAAAGAAAAGCAAGAAATTGCTCAAATTCACTCTTGATGACGGAAGTGGCGTAGATCGTACCATTCTGAGTGGCATCGCTCAATGGTATGAGCCAGAACGTCTTGTAGGCAAACGAGTTCTCTTCATTGCCAACCTGGCTCCCCGCAAGATGATGGGGGAAGAAAGTTGTGGCATGATTCTGAGTGCTGTAAACTACAATGGCGATCTTAGTGTGACCACCACGTTGGACGACGTGAAGGGAGGCAGTCAAGTAGGATAAGAAAAAGAATAGAGAAAAAATATATTCTTGACGAATACTAAAGCAGGCACCAATAGCGAAGCCGAGACCTTGAAATCCAAAGCGGCTAAAGGTTTCATGTGGGGTGGCCTGAACAACGGATTGGTTCAGGTTATTAGTGCTCTTTTTGGCATTATACTTTTGCGATGGCTCTGCCCAGAGGACTATGGCAAGATTGCCATGCTGATGGTTTTTGCCGATATTGCCAGCACTCTGCAGGAAAGTGGCTTCACGGCTGCTCTTTGCAACCTGAAGGAGCCCTCGCATCGCGACTATAATGCTGTCTTTTGGTTCAATATCCTGGTAAGTGCCCTGCTTTATGTAGTTTTGTTTTTATCTGCTCCTCTGATTGCCAGGTTCTACGATGACCTTGATTTCATTCCGCTAGCCCGTTATCTGTTTTTGGGTTTCTTTGTCAGCAGTTGGGGCACAGTACAGCGAGCCTATCTTTTCATCCATTTGATGCAGAAAGAGAGTTGTATCATTGCCATCACCAGTGTCATAGGCTCTAATTCTATCGGTGTGCTGATGGTCTATATGGGATATTCCTACTGGGGATTGGCCACTCAGAAAATCGCTTTTATTCTGATAGTGGCCCTCATGAACTGGTATTACTCTCCCTGGCGTCCTACGTTTGACATAGACTTACGTCCTGCTTGGAAGATGTTTTCTTTCAGCTGGAAGCTTTTGCTTACCAACATTATAAATTCTCTAAGCAGCAATGCATTTTCTTTTCTGCTGGGCAAGTATTATGGTAAGCATCTGACAGGAGTCTACAGTAATGCCCGCAAGTGGGACGATATGTGCTCCAATACCATTAATGGGATGCTGACAGGAGTGGCTCAACCCGTGTTGACTCAGGTTCGCGAAGATACGGATCGCTATCGAATGGTCTTCCGCAAGATGCTTCGCTTCATCTCTTTCATCAGTTTCCCTTGTTTGCTGGGAATGGGACTTATAGCTCGAGAGTTTATCGTTATAGTAGTAGGTTCCAAGTGGATTGAGAGTGCTGCACTATTGAGTATGCTCTGCTTTTATGGAGCCATATGGCCTTTGCTTACTCTCTATAGCCAGATGACCATCAGCCAAGGTCGCAGCAACATAAACATGTGGTGCACCATCTGCCTTAGCGCCTTGATTCTGACAGGTCTCGTCCTTCTCTATCCCCTCGGCATTTATGCGATGGTTGCTTATTTCGTCTCGATCAATGTGTTGTGGCTCTTCGTATGGCAATATTTCGCTTGGCGATTGATCCGACTTCGTTTGTGGGACGCCTTGAGGGATGTGCTGCCTTTCTTTTTCATCAGTGTGGCAGTCATGGGAGGTACCTGGTGGTTAACTCAATCTATCCAGAACACATGGCTTCTGCTCATCAGTAAGATTATTACGGCTATTGTGCTCTACTCTGGCATTATGTGGATTAGTGGCGCTCGTATCATGCAGGAGAGCATTCAGTTTCTGCGTGGTAAGGCCAACATATAAAAACAACATTAGTTACGAATGAACATAGCATATCTGATTTCTGCCCATACGGATGCTCCTCAATTGAAACGTCTCATTGAAGCCCTGCATCCTGATGCACACTATTTCATCCATATCGATCAGAAGAGCAACATGGATGAGTTCTCTCCCTTTATATCAGGCGACAATATTCATTTCATTCCAGCACGGATAGATGTTCGCTGGGGTACAATGCTTGAAGTGCATTATCAGATGGCTCTTTTGCGTGCTGCAGTCTTGTATCCTATTCATTTCGACCGCATCTTCTTTCTTAGTGGAATGGATTATCCCCTGTGGAGTACCAGTCAGATTACAAAGTATCTCGAGAGTCAGAAAGGGAAGGAGTTGCTGCAGGGGTATTGCATGGATACGAACTTGCTTAACGATCAGCAGCGCGAATTGTATTCGACAGAGCGTCCTCTTAAGCAGAACGAGCGATGGGGGATCCTGCTTCGTAAGGCAAAGCATTTCTTCGGCATACGCAAGCCTTTGCATTTTCGCGTGAAGGGACGCAGATGGAAACTGTACAAAGGAAGTGCTTGGTGGTGTGTTTCTCAGGAATTGGCTGCTCATTTGCTTGATTACTTTGACCATTATCCTGCTGTGCAGAAATATTTTGTCAATAGTTTTTGCCCTGCAGAGACTCTGATTCAAACCATAGCATTCAATTGTCCGCAATGGGCCAACCGATGCATTCTCACGAAGGGACCTTATCCAGGACTGGATGCTCTGACTCCTTTGCATTTTATCGATTACAATCCCGTCATCAAGATTCTGGACGAGTCTGACTACACGAGATTGATTGAGAGTGGCAAGATGTTTTGCCGGAAGGTTGTTTCTGGCAAAAGCGACGAGTTGGTGGCACTGATAGAGGCTCATAAGAAACAGAACCTGTAACCTTTCTCTATGGAAGTAATCACGCACATAGATCCTGATCCCATCGTGGCTGATTCCATGGGTGAAACCGCTCTGCAAAAGACTTCTCGCTTGCAATGGTTGGATGCTATGCGTGGGTTCACCATCGTGCTCGTCGTAGCCTATCATGTGGCTCAGATAGCTTTTGGGGAGAACGAGAAGACGTCCTCCTCTCTCCCTTTCCTGGTTCTGTTCCGTATGCCTCTCTTCTTCTTTGTGAGTGGTTTCCTGGCCTATAAAGCAACCTTCCAATGGAACCTGAGTAGCGTTGGTCGCCAGCTGTGGAAGAAGATTCTCGTGCAGATTGTTCCCACGCTGGTTTTCCTTAGTGTATTTATCATCTTGCGTAAAGGTGATTTCTGGGCAAATTTCACACATATCCTTACCCTTCCCACGAAGAGTGGTTACTGGTTCACTTGGGTGTTGCTTCAGATGTTTGTTGTCTATTATGCTATAGGACGCCGCACGTGGGCCATTTGGGTGATGTGGGTGATCTCTGTTGCTGCTTATGCCACCTTGTATATGCCCAAGTCTTTTACCTACCATAAGGCTGAATTCTTTCAAGTCACAAGTCTTGTGGAGACGATAAAATTCATGCAATTCTTCCTGCTGGGCAATCTTGTGCATCGATACTGGAAACGTGTTCAGGAATTGTTTGCCACTCGTTGGTTCTTCCCTGTTGTCACGTTTGTAGCCTTTCTGTGTTGTGCTGACATTTTCCGCTGGCATACTCTCAAGCTGACCTGGACAAACCTGCCTCGCACATTATCCATGTATTGCCTTTTGATGATGGTCGTCATGTTTTTCCATTACTATAGGGATTGGTTGACTCGCGAGACTTTCATGGGTCGCATGTTGCAATATGTGGGGACACGTACATTAGACATTTATTTGATTCATTTCATTGTAATGCCTAAGCTTACTTTCATGGGAACGTGGCTCAATGCGAATCAGCCCAATTTCTTGATCGATATTATGTGCAGCTTGACGGTGGCTGCCCCAGTGATAGCTTTCTGTTGCCTCATAAGCCACATTCTGCGAGTGAGTCCTTTTTTCAAAAAATATTTGTTCGGAAGATGAAAAAGTTATTGTTATTCAATTTAGTGCTCCTGTTCAGCACGGCTGCTTTTGCCTGTACCAGTATGCTCATTTCTGGTAAACGTACTCCTGATGGCCGTCCTCTGTTGCTGAAAAATCGTGACACAGAAAATCTGCGCAACTATGTGCTCTCAATGCAGGGCGAGAAGTACCGTTTCATGGGTATGTGCGCTGATGTTGACAAGAAGTTCGGCAGCGTGTGGAGCGGCCATAATGAAATGGGATTTGCCATCATCAACACGGCTGCCTATAATCTGAATGGCGAAGGGACAGACCACTCCACCAACATTCCATCTTCTGCCCATCCTGGTATCCGCTTGTATGACGAGGGCTACATAATGCGTCAGGCTCTGGCAAAATGTGCCTCACTTCAGGAATTCGAGCAATTTCTGGACACGGTAACCCACGTGGACATAGACGCCAACTTTGGTGTGATAGATGCTTTGGGCAATGGGGCTTACTATGAAGTGGGAAACACGGGCGATATGGAGCGTTTTACGGTGCGGTACCTCAAGTTTGACGTGAATGATCCTGCTGTGGCTCCTGAGGGATATATCTTGCGTACGAATTTTGGAGAATCAGGGAACAGGAAGGAAGACAAGGGTGTATGCCGCTTCATGGCCATTTCTGAATACATGAAGAACGAGTCGGATTTCATCGCGCGTAAGTTTGTTACTGAGATTCCTCGCCTGTTGCGACATGGATTGACTCATCTCGACATCCGTGACTTTGCCCCTGCTGATCGTGAGACTCCTACATATTTCCCCTTCCGTGACTTTATTCCTCGCTACATCACGAGCTGTGTGCAATTGATTCAAGGGGTGGCACCAGGACAGGATCCTTCACTTTGTGTGGCTTGGACGATTGTGGGGCATCCGTTCACTACTGTTGCTCTGCCTCTCGTCCTTCATCCGGAAGTCACTTTGCCTCGTATGGTCACAGCAACGGATGAGGGTGGTTCTCCTCTCAACCATTGGGGCTTGCAGCTCAAGAGCCAACTTTTCACGCTGGATCGTGACAACAGCAGCGACTATATCAATGTAGCCCATCTTTGGAATCAGGCAGGCACGGGTATTCTGCAGCAAATTCTTTCACTTGAAACAAAACTCTTGGACAAGGCTGATCCCATTCTCAAACGGATGCAGAAGAAGGGACGTGTCAGTCCTAAATCTCTTCAGGAATACTACGATTGGGTAGACGAGGAAATCACAAACGCATATAAGGAGTTTTAGTTCTTGGGGGAGAGGTCTCTCTCGCAGGGAACTTTTCACGAATTCTTCCTCAATCGCTTCAGATGGCATAGAAGCAGATTGCCGTCATCGTCATGCAGGTGCATACCGTTCCCTTCGCAATAGCGGAACGCCTTGCAATCCTTGCATTCTCCACGACGTGCCCAATCGCGATTTCGGAAGACCTGGAAGCGATTGTTCCACACGTCCATGAAATCGTCCTCGTAGATGTTTCCTTGCTTGTGATTGTATCGGACACTCAGACAGGAGGAAATGCTGCCATCAATCAGTATACTGGCTGTAGTGATACCTGCCTGACAGATATAGAGCCTGTCGCGCACCTTCGCCTCATACTCGCCCAGAAAGCCCTCGCAGGCATATTCTGCATGGATTCTTCCCTCCTTACGTGTTTCCACGATGAAATCCATCAGACCACGGAAATCAACGTCTGAGAGCTGCAATTCAGGATGCTGTGCAGCACGCCCAACGGGAAAGATGGTGAAGAGTCGCCAATCTTTGACTCCTGCCTCGCAGATCATGTCTCGAAACTCATGCAGATGGGGGAAGTTGCGCTGGTTGACACAGGTCACGATATCCCAAACCAGATTCTCTGTCTTTGCCAGGAGCCGGATGGCTCGCAAGGCATTCTGGAAACTCATCTTATGGCCTCTCATCCAGTTGTGTTCTTCCTCGAATCCGTCCAAACTGATGGTGATGCTCCTCATGCCGGACTCCATCAGGCTCTTCAGCCTCTCTTCTGTTAGCAACATGCCATTACTGACGATTCCCCAGGGATATTCCCTGCGGTAAAGTTCCCTTCCAACGTACTCGATATCCTTACGGACGAGTGGTTCGCCTCCTGTAATGTTGATCATCAGCTGGTGAGTATCCACGTGGGGGCTGATGCTGTCGATCACACGCAGGAAATCCTCAGCAGGCATGTCGGGAACAACGGAATCCTGTTTGCAGTCGCTTCCGCAATGCAGGCAATGGAGGTTGCATCGAAGCGTACATTCCCAAAAGAGTTGATGCAGGGGATGCAGTTTCGCCTTGTTGTGACGAATCTGCCGTTCTATTTCCAGGCCTAATCGTGTACGTAAGGGAAGAGAGAAGTCGTCCTTCATCAGTTTTTCTCCTGCAGCTCGAAGTTTACCGTCTGGGAGCCCGATCCCATGTTCCAACTTCCCTCGCCTTTTTCCGTGAGTTTTATTTCCACTTCAGTCGAATCGGCCTTGAACTGATTCGCAGGGTCTTGACACACTACGCGCAACTTACCGCTCAGATTGCTGATTCTCCTGTTCCACAGATAGGAACCTTCCCTGTTCGTCAATAGCGTGTCACTCATGCGGTAAGCGCCCTCCTCACCATAGTTCAGGTTTCGCACCATGATCCGCTTTTGCTCCAAAGGTTTTCCCTGAGCATCTGTCACCTTGCCATTTATCTGGAATGTGGCGTAGGGCTCACCGTACATGTCAGAACCTTCGCTGTTACAGCCGCTGAACCCCAAAAGACTCAACAGCAGACTTAGCAACCCGTTTGCAGTCAGCAGGAGTTTGTTTCTTATTCGTATCATTCGTATCTGTATATTGCGCACTTTCAGCAGGCAAGCTGCATTCGTGATGCAAAATTACAGCTTATTTTCAGAAAAAGGATAAAATCTTCCGAATAATTGTTCCAAGTCTATGTTTTTTCTCAGTATCTTTGTAGCCATGAAAAAGAGAAATCATGCCTTCGATTTCCTGTGCGGTATCTGCATTATCCGCATGGTGACGCTCCATATCATGAGTTTCTGTGGCCATGCCGACGATGAGTGGTGGAGGGAAGTCATGCAATGGACCTATTTCTTCATGAGCTTCTTCTTCTTCAAGGCTGGGTATTTCAACAAGACGGTGGCTGGCGACAGCAAGGCTTATCTCATCGACAAGAGCAAGCATCTGCTCGTCCCCTACCTCACCTGCGGCAGTATCGGATTCCTCATCTACATGGCCTTCCAGCCCTTCCTGATTCATCGCTACCACAAGCCCATAGAGCCCCTCACATGGGACCACCTGTGGACGAAGAGTTCTTTCTATGGCAACAATCCCACCTGGTTCCTCTTCTCCTTTTGGGCCTGCTACATTGCCGTTCATTTCATCGAGAAATGGACTCGTGGATTGCCCCTTTGGGTTCGCATTCTCTACCTGGGTTTCCCCTTCCTAAGCTACTGGATGTTCGTACTGGGCAATCCTTTGTGGATGCAGCTCAACAACCTCTTCATGGGCATCTACTACTTTCAGCTGGGACGCTTCTGGCACTTGGCGATGGACAGGATGGGGAGGGAGCGCACCCTCTTTGTCTGCTTCGTCATGATGCTTGCCTTTGGAGTCGGAAATCTTATCTTCCACGACACTTCCTATACCATGAGCAGCAATCTCTTCACGGGTAACGTCTTCATTACCCTCTTCAATACCACAGCCATCCTGTGCGGCCTGGCAGGTTTCCTCATTGCTGCCCGCATGCCCCGCATTCCAGGCATCAACTATATCGGAGAGCATTCGATGGTCTATTTCGTGGGCCACTATCCCATGCTGTACTTCTACAAGTTCACTCACCTCTGCTTTGGTCGCAGCATCTTTGGCCGTTGGGACGATGTCATCATCCTCATTCCCGTCATCTTCGCCCTCTGCTCGTGGCTTGTTCCTTACATAGAAGCCGTTCCTTGGCTCAGTGGAAGATGGCAGAAGAAAATGGTTAAGTGTATTGCCAAATAGACAAAGAAGAGACCATTGTAAACTCACCAGTCAGTCTATGGAAATTTTGCTACGGGAAACATCTACCGTTTCATCACCAACCATTGGGGATGCGAAGCCCTCACCATTACAGAATTCTATATGGAGCGATGGAACGTGAAACTTCAAATGGATAAAGCAACATCTGCATATCAGATCTTTTTATGGAACCTCAGAGAATGTGTTCTACACACAAATCCGGATTGCCGTCAGTGCATTCCTGCTACTGACTATAGTCCCAAAAACTCATTTACATTGAAGAGCTTTCTCTGTATATAATTTCCCAAAACATAGGTACCATGCTGTTTAAGAAGATACCCATATCTGAATTGTTTAACAAACCAATTAAAAACAGATTTTATCCTGCAATTTGACCCATAGACCTAAAAATGTCCCCAAGAACGATGGTCAACTTGATTTATTTCAAGACCTCAAATCTTCACGAAATAGTAGTGATGTCAGTCTGCAAGTTCCTCATGTGCATCAGCCCTGTATATCCCCAGTGCGTGAACGGCACAAAGAATTCATAAGAGAACTTCAACAGGCGATACACTTAAGATTCATATAAACGTAAGTCCCCACATCCTGCTTCCTAAAAATGTGGAATTTTTCATGGGTAAGTCTGGCTATGTTTTTCATTTCTCTTGTTTAGGATGGATGGTAATTCCCCTGAAAATCTTCCATTTTGTCTTTGGGTCAATACTTTATCGAAGATTTTTTTGTGCATTGGTGGAATATTTGTATTTTTGTTGAAAATTCATGATGTGAGATTTACCAACTTATTCAATTTCGAATGACTAAGGAAGATATACAAAGGCTGCAAGAGGAGAATGCCGCACTACGCGAAGAGGTGGAACGGTTGAAAAACGAACTCATCAGACTTGTCAGCCGCAACCTGGACCTCTCTGAGCGACTGGAGGAGGACCTGGAGATGCGGCGGCGAACGGATGTGGCTCGTGAACTGCTCAACGGCAACATAGAGCGGCAGCGCAATGCCGACCTGAAGGATGACGCACAGCTTATGGCGCTCATAGAACTCCAAGTGGAAGAGAACGGTCCTCACCTGAAGCCTGACTTCGACTCAGCAGCTCTGGCACAACTTTTAGGCGTAAGCAAGGAACGGTTGGCTCGCCTCTTCTCCCACCAGACCATCTATCGTACGGCGGATGCATACATCGATAACCTGCGTGTGCTGGCTGCTATGCGCATGTTGCGCGAGAAACCTCAATGGAGCATCGCTGCTGTGGCTGAAGAGTCGGGCATCGGAAACGTGCGTACCTTGCAGCGCCGCATGCAGGAGGTGATAGGTATGACTCCTGTCGATTACCGCAGAATGCTTACCCGCGATCTGTAATCCCCCTAACCGTTAACGCTAACCGCTTTTTTTACCCTTTTGCGACAGATTTTTGCCCTGTTCTGGGGTTTTGTCGCATATGTGGCAGCCAGTCGCATACTCCTGGAAAGAAAAACGACAAATTCCATTGTTTCCCATAAGAACCGCCTTACCTTTGCATCAGAAAACAAAAAACAAAGGTAATAACATTAACATTAAAAAATACAATTATGAAAACGATGGAATTAAACCCAATGACAGGAGTCCTCTCCAACAACTATGTATTGGTAAGCAACGAGTCAGTAGAGAACCTCAAGAAGGTAGTGAAGAAAACTTTGATGTCAGTCTGCAAGTTCCTCATGTACATCAGCCCCGTATATCCCCAGTGCGTGAACGGCACAAAGAATTCATAAGACAGTCAAGTGCCTTCTCAGGCACTCTGACTGAAGTCTACATTTCAACCAAGCAATTCTGTCTGTCCAGCTATTTCTCCTTACGGAAGATATGCTGGACAGCTTCCAGATAACCAAATCCGAAGTAGCGGTCTGGCAGCAGATAGCTTCCCTCCACCCATTCGTTCCATGCATTTATCATGATGAAAGGAGGCTGTTGGGGATGCTCATCGACATAGTTCTTTGCCACCTCAAGGAAAGACTCAAAGGCACGAGGTGTCTGGTTGAAACGCGTAATGTCCATCTCTCCCTTTGACGGGAAACGAGGTGTATCGTCCCATCCAATGGAAACCGTAGGGAAAACGGGAATGTTGAAGGCCTTTTCCCATTGCTCTCGTATCAGGATGGAGTTTGATCCATAAGTAAGGTAGTCAGGAGTAAAACCTCCCATGTTGTAGAAAGCATGACTGTTGATGCCAAGTTTATCGATACGTTCTTGCTGAGCTGTAATGAAGTCTTCCGATAAGAAACGTCCTCCACCATTGTTCTGTTGGAGGTGGAGACCTTTGAAACCAGCTTTCTTCACCTCGCCACGGAAATAATCCATAGCTTTGGAGGCTTCTTCGATCGATCCGAAACTCTGTACAAACTGGTTCATGTCGAAAATACCAAACACAGGGCATCCATCTATCTTCACATAGTTCCTTTTTTTGAAATACTGCTTGATGACTCTTGCCACGATTGTCTTGAACTGATCCATATTCACCTTCGGATCGAAGAGTAGAGAGGTGTCGTCGCCATGAAGGTGATAGTTCCAATAATTCTTCTTTACCTCATGGTTGGCCCACATGATATAAAAGTTCATCTTCCCATTATTTCTGGCACCAAGAAAACCGTTGTCGAGAGCTCCTTCCAGATAGGGATAGTCCATGAACCAGTACCAGTCATAAACGAAAGTGTTCACTCCATATTTCAGAGCCGTGTCTATCCACTTTTCCACCACCTTTGGATCATCATCGTGTTCGTAGCCCCAAAGTGGTTGTTTGGGCTGATAGTGGCCAGGGAAGCGAGGATTACCCTGTTTGATGACTTCCCATTCCCCATCGCCTTGTGGCCACAGGTATTTATGTCCGAGTGAATCATCATGACAAGAAGGCCAAATGTAGGCACACACATAATAGTCATCTCCGCTGATGGGCTTGGTGCTATTTCCCCCGCAGGAATAGCAGTACACCAGAATCATCGCACTAATGGATGAAAGTAAAATTTTCTTCATGTTACCTGATATTTTAGTTAATGGTTAAAGGTTCTTTTTTCGAAGGAACTCCAAGTTAATAAGCTTTTCCAACAAGTCTTGACGGACAAAGAAATAATGGTTGGATGATTCGTAGCCGAAGGTGGGATCTTCGTCGCACAAAGGAATGAATTCCAGAACGTTAGTAGTCTCTTCTTCTATCGCAGTTCTCATTCCCTCAGTATCCTTGCTGTTCCTGCACAGTATGTAGGTGGCTTGATTAGCAATGGATCTGAAAACACATTTGAATCCCTGTGCCCGCCTCAAGTCGGTCATCATAACTTGCTTGATGACAGGGTCAGTTTCATTGGCAATTGCTTTTTCCAAAAGAACAGATCCCCGCTCAAAACCTTCGGCCACCTTGTGTATCTGAGAAATATAGACGTCAGCGGGATAGATGCTTCTCCACGATTTAAGGTCATCATAAGGGAAACCCACCATAGTAGCCTTCCACCCTGTAGCCTCTGGATAGAACAGATTTGCTAATCCAACATGCTGAGGACCAGTATAGAGCGTGTTGATATGGTAAGGATATTCCTTAAAACCATCCGAGAATTCTTTCCATGCTTGCCTTACTGCAGCTCCTGATTTCTCTCCGTAGCAATCTTCTGCTATTTCGTCAAGACTTGTAGTCGGGTCTGACAACATCTTCTGGAAGACGGTGTAGTTAACTGAGGGATAGCCACCTAAACTCCAAGTCATCATCACGTCCTTTACTCCTGCCATACCAAGGTTGCGTGCATGAGTGGCAATAAGGTCCATCGCAGGAATGACTGGGATGCAACTGATTTCCCACGTTGAGTTCACCATTACCTTTGCAGCGGTCTGAAGACCAGCAGCCTGGGCTAATTGCCAGTGTTCAAGGGCTCTGGGACCAGGGCCAACGGAAGAAATTGAATACTCGCCAACTCTGGAGGGCACTCCACCTCTCTCAATAGGCAAAGACCATTCGCTGACGGAAAGAAGGATACATCTCTTATCCAAATGGTTGATGATCCGTTCAGCATAATCATCCCTCCATCCCCAGTCCCAAACCAGTACCTTCGCATCTGGGTTTCCTTTCAGAACCCCATCTGCAATGGTATTGTTGACCTCAGCCACAATCTCGTCGTAAGGTCTCTTCGAACATCTGGGACATTGGTCTTGGTGAAAGTGGGAAGCACAACTGGTGAGATTCTCAGACATGGAGATAATGAATACGCCACCAAGTCCAGGAACGGCCTTGAAGACCTTCTCAAAGGAAACTGCCAACCACTCTCGAACATGAGGGTCAGAGGTGCAAAAGGTCCGCAGCTCTCCTTCTGAGATACCTGAAAGGTTCTGCCTTTCCTCCGTATCAAACCAGTTTTGCGGCAAAGCACGTGGCTCGTTGACATACATCATAACCTTGATACCATATTTCTCTGCTCTTTCCACCAGTTTGTTCAGGTTATTAAGCCTTTCCTTATAATCGTCGTCACCTGGGAAGGGGCCTTCTGGAGCGACCAGCATCCTGAGCACAGAATGAACCCAAACCGCATTGACTCCCATAGCAGAGAGTCTTGAGAGCAGTTCCTCAGAATACGATGACTGCTCTGCATCCATAAGCGGATCACCATAAACAGCATTGTATGAGAAAACCATCCGCAAGGCGTCTTGCTTATTGCCTTGACTCATCGACTGAAAAACTGGCATCGATGAGAAAAAATCGAATCTTGGAACTACCTTGTTCGGTTTGTTTCTGCGCACTAATTTAGCAATCTCCTTCGCCCTCAAAACCATTTCCTTAGTCGGTTCCTGATAAACTAACCGCTCGCATTTAGGCTTTTTACGACCCAACTTGGCGAACAGGAAATCATCTTCATAAAGATTCCACAGAAGTTGTTCCTGCGTCATATTCAACAACATAAGAATCTGCTCATAAGGAAGAAGATGCCAGTTGCGCCGTAAAAGAGTGATGTATCCTTTCGAGGACATCCAAATCGGGTTGACATCAGGTCTTGCTTCAAGTCCCATTGACACAGCGATTTTGCGCACGTTCTTTTCCGTTGTCCCTACAACTTCAGCCAAACGGGCAACGGGAACCAAACCCCAGTTCCTCCAGATAAAGGCATGCAGAATGGAAGGAAAATGATCCACTCTCACTCCTACCTGTTCCGACTGGCCAGGCAACTTGTCAGTTGGAGGATAGACAGGCAAGACGTCTGAATAAGAAAATGTCGAGAGGATGAGCATAAAGAGAAGAACATATAACCTTTTCATTATCACTTTATGCATGTCCGATGAATTATATGAACTCATTTGTTTTTAAATATTTTATAGACAATGAAACGGCATCCCTCGGAATGGTTACGGAAACGGAACTCCTCAAGGCGAGACACACTACGCCCTGCTGGCACCTGTACATTCCGGAAAGTCTTCTTTTCCAACGTTTTGCCTTTCTCGTTCTGGAGTTCCACTATGAGTGTTACGTTACAATCCTCAGCCAGATTGAAGATGACGGGGCGGATACTGTCACCAGGGCCATAGACCGTATCAACGTCGTCGCTTCCTGCCCAGATAGATTGGAAGGCCATCTTGTTGGCATAGAAAGCCAATTTAGGAACGCAGAACGGATCGATGAGCGGTTTCATGTAAGTGAACATATTAGGTCCAGACTCTAATGAGCACCAGGAGTATCCGCTCACACCAGCCAACGTCTGCATCTTCATAGACTCCCAGGCAGAGAAGGCCTGGTAGGCTTGACTAGCTCTCCACTCACCAATCTCCAATTCTCGACCTATGCTACCCTTGAAATAGTCCCACTCGTAGGACTTCACCTCGAACCATGGTTCCTTTCTTGAAAGACTCCAGTTGGGTTGGGCAACGGATTCTTCATGCTCAAAGTTGAAATAGCAAAGGTCCTTTGCATCCAAGCAGGAACGTGCCCAGTCATTTGGAATATGGCGTAAGCTACTCCATTTGCTTCCATAACCAGAATAAGCATCCTGACTGCCTCGCGTCACCTTCCTATGCATAAGCCACGGATTGGGAGCCAGAGCTTTGCCCTCATAGTCGCGGGTACCATCATAATTGGCAAAATGTGAGACTGCCCAATGAGAAGTTGGCGAAATCAGTCGCGAGGTGTCAACCCCTGCAATGATTTGGATAATTTGACTGAAATAGGCTTGGGAATCGCTGGCATCATGTTTCCTGAAATGATTAGGATGATTTCCCGCTTCCCAAATGGTGATAGAAGGATGATTATAAACCTGCCTGATATAGTTAGGGTAGTTCTTTATGTCAGCATTCCATGCCTCACCTTCACGCGTCCAACTGCCTGTCTGCCAGATGAGGTAAAGTCCCAGTTGGTCAGCATATTGTGCAAAACGCGGATCGTTGATACCTTCAGTCACATAGCCTTCAGCATGAACATGAAGTCGCAACAAGTTACCTAATTCCTTTGCCATCATCAGGTCGCGCATTACCATCTGATTTGTGCCGCATCTCACCGTCTTCGATATTGTCTCCAGTGGCAATCGATAACCAAAATTCTGGGCTCCGTTCAGCATCTGAGGCTTGTGGTTGACATAGAGTACACCTTCGCGTTGTTCAACAAGTCGTATGCCTGTAGTGGTCACCAAATCATCTGTAGGTTTTCCGTTCTCGTCTTTCAACAAAAACTCTACACGATACAGTCGTGGACTTTCTGGGCTCCACAAGTCGGGGTCTTTCAAACTGAGGTCTATTTCCACGATGTTCTCTTCCGTAGGACGCAATTCCACCTGACGGGTGACAGAGGCAACCAAACGACCGTCTTCAGGGAACCATGGATAATAGTTCACTTGCAACAGCCTCTTCTGTGCATCTGCCTCTCTATTCATAATTTGAACGCGATGATGTTGTACGGCTCCTGTGTCACTCAAAGCGACGGTATGCACCAAAGCATGGTCGATGTGGCATTTCTCGTTGTTTAGAATCAGCGAGGTGCGCCCCAGGAACCATCCTATATTATGATCGGAGGGCGTATGCAACATGGAATGATGAGCATAATAAGGTTTCACCCTGACGGCAATGACATTCTCAGCATTCGGGCGCAGGTACTCGGCCACATCTATCCGACGAGGAATCCGTCCCTTCAATACTGCTGCAGGCTCACCATTCACCCATACCTCGCCAGCGGGATCCAACGCTTCGATATCCAGGAATGCCGTTTTGAAGTCATCCACTCGAACCTTCGTCCGCAAATAATAATCCTCCCCTGCTTCGCTAAGTCCTCCATGTGGCGAAGGTAGCTCAACCGTTTCCCAAGATGTGTCTTCGTAGTCGGTCCGCTGCCAGCCCTCCATCTTAGGCACCTCACAAAAGTCCTCGTCGTAGAGCAATTCCATACGATAAGGAGTATGCTTGTTGTCAGGTTGAAGTTCAAAAGCGTAGAACGAGAAGTGTTCCAACGAGGCTCTTCCTCCCTTGGCTCCAATGGAGAAATTGGTGACGACGTCGCCAAAGTTTTCAGGAAAAGTCTGTTCCTGCACCGTCTTTCCATTGGAGGAGAGAAAGACGCGCCTGTTAGGAAGGTCACCATAGATTTCAAAGTTATCCAGAGAGCCAATGGATATGTCCAATGCAGCCGTATTCTCACCATTCAGAACAACATGCAGGCCAGAAGAGTGACCATCGAGTGTACCCTTCATGCGGAAGCGCCAATTCAATGGACAAATGGCAGGCGAGGCTGAAGCATTATCCAAGATGAGTCGTCCTCCCTCAATACGTGCCTCGTCAGCTGTCCATTTCTGCCAGCGATCAGCCACAGCTTTCTCCTTTCCTGGCTTGTAGCCGTATGCTCGCCACTCCTTCAGGTCGATGGTTTGCCGGATGGTAGTGGACGGTTGCGGTTTGATTCGAGATAGCCTTTCCTCCACTTCCTTTTCCGTAAACAGAGGCGTGTTCAGATTCGGGTCTCCCCAGCGGCGCGAGGCATAGTTGGCATAAAGGTCCAATAATGCCACACGCTGCTCTGTTGACAGCCACTCCGTTTCGCCATGAAAGTCTGTAACGCCATTAGCTTTGGCATCGTGGGTGAAATAGCGCATTTCAAAACTGCAGGATTCCTGAGCCCTAATCATGAAGGACCAGGCTGCAGCAATAATCAGTATAACGCTTCTTTTCTTCATTAGAATAATCTTTATGTTCCTCCGTTTATAACAAATGCTATTGTCTCATCCGTTGGAAACCAACCTATATACCTTCTTTTTCTCTAAGACAACCTTACCTTTTTCTGCAAAGATAATGAAGTTTGTTGAAATATCTATCCCAAACGATGTCTGGAATCACAAAAAAAATGATTTAAACTGAATATAGGAGAGGTGAAATGTATGTGATGTGTCCCTCTTCCCTACGATATATAATGAATCTGCCGATTTCACTCTTTGTCTTTCAAGCAGTTTGCATTATCTTTGCAGCAGGAATCAACAATTAATTGACGAAAGATGAGACTGACTGCACTTACGGCTCTCGGTTTGAGCCTTATCCTGGCTTCATGCCAGACACGCGAACTGGAAGTGGAACCTTCCTCCAGTGACCTGCAATTCACAGACCTGGCAACTGTTTGGGATGAAGCCATGCCTTTGGGCAACGCGACGCTTGGCTCCCTTATTTGGCAACGGGACGGCAAGCTGCGCTTCTCGTTGGACCGTAGCGATCTTTGGGACCTGCGCCCCTTGGACTGCTTTCAGAGTGAGTTTTTCTCTTTCCAATGGATCAGCAACAAAATACGTGAGAAAGACTATGGTCCTGTCATATATGAACTGGAAACCAAGGGACACAACAACCCTGCACCTTCCAAGATTCCTGGTGCGGCACTAGAGTTCGAGTGTAACGGATGGGGACAAGTGACTGACTCGCACCTCTTCCTGCACAACGCCCTTTGTCAGGTCAACTGGGACAACGGCATGCGCCTGCAGACCTTTATTCAGGCTGATCGGCCCTTGGGATGGTTTGTCTTCGAGAACATACCAGACACCCTCCAGCCTCGACTCATTCCTCCTGCCTATCGTCCTGAACAGAATATGGCGGGTAACGGCGGGCTGGGCGATTCTTCCCTGGGGCTGCTGAACTACGAACAGGGCGAGGTAAAGCAGGAAGACAATCTTATTACCTACCACCAAATGGGATGGGGCGGGTTCTTCTACGATGTGGCAGTAGGTTGGAAACGTCAGGGGCGCAGGCTTGTGGGCGCATGGAGCATCACCTCTTCATTTGTCGAGGATAAAGCTGAAGAGGAAGTGAAACAGGCTCTTCGAGACGGAATCCTTTCGGCCTACAGTCATCACATGGATTACTGGAAGACTTATTGGGATAAGGCTGTGGTCAATGTGCCTGACTCGACTATTCAGTCCCAGTATGACCGCGAGATGTATAAGTTTGGTTCTGCCAGTCGCAAAGACTCGTGGCCCATATCTCTTCAAGCTGTTTGGACTGCTGATGACGGGCGCCTTCCACCTTGGAAAGGCGATTTCCATCACGATCTGAACACCCAGCTCAGCTATTGGCCCGCATACGTTGGCAACCGCTTGGACGAAGGGATGGCTTACCTCAACACCCTCTGGAACCAACGTCCTGTACACAAGGAGTTCACGCGTACCTTATATGGAAAGGATGGATTGAATGTGCCTGGCACTTGCTCGCTGGACGGTCACATCATTCCAGGCTGGACGGCCTACACCATGTCGCAGACCACAAGTGCCTGGCTGGCCCAGCACTTCTACCTGCATTGGAAATATTCAGCCGACAGCGACTTCCTTGTTGAACGTGGATACCCCTACCTGCGAGACGTGGCTGTCTTCCTGGAACAGCAAAGCTTTGTGGATGAGAACGGTGTGCGCAAGCTGGAGTTCAGCAGCAGTCCTGAGATTAACGACAACCGGCTGGAATCCTGGTTCCCTGACTTCACCAACTTCGACCTTTCCCTGATGCGCTTTACTTTCCAGGCAGCCGCAGAGATGGCAGATTCGCTGAGACTCTCTGACGAGTGCGCCCATTGGAAACAAGTGGAAGCCCAGCTGCCTGATTACTCGTTAGATGAGAAGGGAGCACTCTGCTTTGCCCCCAGCCTGCCATATAAGCAGTCCCACCGCCACTTCTCCCATGCTATGGCGATTCATCCTCTAGGTCTCCTCGATGTCAGCCACGGAGAGAAGGAGCGACAGATTATCGAGGCCACATTGGCTGGTCTCCACGAGTACGGTCCTGACTGGTGGTGCGGCTACTCTTACTCCTGGCTTGCCAATATGGAAGCACGCGCTGGACACGGCAACGAGGCGTGTGAAGCTCTCCAAACTTTTGCAAAGTGTTTCTGCTTGCGTAATTCCTTCCATGCTAATGGCGATCAGTCCAAGAGCGGAAAGTCTCAATTCCTATATCGCCCCTTCACGCTGGAGGGCAACTTCGCATTCGCCTCTGGCGTACATGAAATGTTGCTGCAGAGCCATACAGGCATTATCCGTGTGTTTCCTGCCATTCCTTCCACCTGGAAGGACATCCGCTTCGACCGCCTGAGAGCCAGGGGAGCCTTTCTCGTCTCTGCTGAAATGAAAGAGGGCGAGGTAAAGTCTCTTAGCGTCTATAGTGAGAAAGGTGGACACCTCAGCATCCTCCATCCGCAGACAGGAAAAGTCGTTGAACGCGAAACAAAAGCAGGAGAGACAATTGTTGTTATTTGAGGTCAGAAAAACAGATTCTTTCTGAAGGGTTTCAAGAATTTTGACAAGATTGGATTCGTCAAGAGAACCTTAAGGATGCGACACGTTGAAAGGGCAAAGACAACGTGTTGAGTCAGCGATTTCAACACGTCAACTTTCCCAATTCAACACGTTGAAACCAGCGTTGCGACACGTTGTCTTTTTCAAGAGAACTGGAAAGTCCCTTGAAAGATACGATAAGTGATTGATGCACAAATTGTTGGAGAGAAATGCCTCATGCTGATGGAGTGCTTGTCAAGACTCAAATCTGTTCTCTTCTTCCAACGAAAAAAGAATCTTCCGAAATCTTGACAAAGTAGACACCAAGGTTTCGGAAGATTCCGTTCAAGGGAAAGATAAAGTCCCTTTATCCTTTTAATAAGTCACCTTCAAATACTTGCAGCCGTGAGAGGGAACAAAGTAGTTCGTGTCGCTGGTGGAAAGATCCTTCTGACGCCACAGGTCGCGAGCACTCTTGAGAGAGGAGATTCCCAACTGGGAGAAATATTTGCTGAAGTTGACCGTCTGGTCATCTGTTCCCACATTGAAGATTCCAATCGCATAACTGCCGTCTGCCAAGGGGCGACGGAAGATTTGGATGTCACCCTCCTTTACGTCACGCGTGGCCTGCTTGCCCAAGATGTCCTGATTGACTGCATTCACCTCGTTGTTGCAAAGCAAGTTTATGGTGAAAGCATCCAACTGGGCGAGGTCGCAACCAATAAGCATATCACTGGCCATCAGAGTCCATAGGGTGATGTGGGTATACTGCTCGTCAGGAGTCAAACGACTGTCGCGCAGGTTGTTGCTCCAACCTACCTTGCCCACTACCAACATGTCAGGATCGTTCCAATGACCTGGTTGAGCATACTGAGCCAGCTCTGCATTGCGGACGAAGCCGATGTCGTACATGGAATTCCACGTGTCTGTGATGTCGCCAGTAGTGCGCCAAGAGTTCGCATCGACTGCATGACCCCACTTCCACACGTCGGCCATACCGTATTGACAAAGGCTGTAGAAGATGTCGCGAGGCTGTTGGCGCAGGTAGCCCTCCATGAGCAGGTAGGGGCGAACATAGCTGGCTACGGTTCGATTGTCCTTTTCAGTCGCATGCTTTCTCCCATAGCCACACCAGTCGTATTTCAAGTAATCGATGCCCCAGCTGTTATAACTCTCAGCATCCTGCAATTCGTGGTCGATACTTCCCAAGTAACCTCCGCAGGTGCGATCGCCTGGCGAGGAGTAAATGCCAAACTTGAGGCCTTCGCTATGAAGCCAGTCGCCCAAATCCTTCATGCTTGGGAACTTCTCATTCACAGCGATGGTTCCATCGGCATTACGTTCAGGTGCCTCCCATCCGTCGTCGATGTTCATATAGGCATAGCCGTAGTCAGCCAACCCCTTCTCAATCAAAGCCTTGGCGCTGGAGATAACCTTGTCCTGAGTGACACTTAAACCCCAGCAGTTCCAGCTGTTCCATCCCATTGGAGGAGTAAGGGCAATCTTGCTGCCACAACGAATGGTGAACTTCTGTTCCGCAACACCTTTGGCGTTCTCAGCACGAACGGTGAAAGTGTAACTGCCTCCCTTCTCGAGTTTTCCGCTCAAGGCTCCATTCTCAGGATTCAACTCCAGACCCTTGGGAAGGTCAGCTGAAGAGAACTTCATTGGGCGCTCACCACTTACGCCAAAGCGGAAATGGATGGGAGAGCCAGGACGGACGCCATAGAGCGCTGTGGTGTTGAAACGAGGGGTTGCAGGCGCATCAGGAGTCAGGATGTATCGCATCACCATCGAGCTGCTGATGGATCGTGTACTCTTGCCCTCTGTGAAGGTGGCAATCACGTTTGTTCGCTTTGTCTTGTCAAAGTTGAGGGTATACTTGGCAGGTTTTCCCTTCGACGTAGCCACCTTTTTAGTGATGGTGCTGATCGTGTTGCCTGTCTCCGTATCAATGGTTTCCACCTTCAAAGTACCTGACATTTTGGTGTCATAGTTGCTGGTCAGGTTTATATCACACGCATCGTCACCCTTGGAGCTAAAGGAAAGAGCCAGACCATCGACACGGCTGGGCACTTTGATGCGGACTTGATCACCACACATACCACCTGGTTCGCCAGCATTGTAGCAGCGGACAGCCACCACGTTGTCCTGATCCCATTTGATGTCTTTACTGGTCACTTCCACCAGATATTTGCGATGGGTGGACCAGGAAGACTTGTAGCCACCTGGATCGCTGGGAAACGAGCCTGTCTTGCCAATGAGTTTGCCGTTCAGGTAGGTTTCGTCGGCATCGTCAATCTGATCCATGCCAAACTCCACGTATTTCTTCAAATCGGAATTCTCAAGCATACTCTTGGTAATCTTCACATGGAAGCGATACCATCCGAAGTTGTTGTCGTTCTTAATGCCTTGATTGTCCCAGTTCTGGGTAACGTCAAGCGTTTTCCAACTGCTGTCATCAAAGTTGGCAGAGCTCCATTCCTTGTTGTCGCCAACATGGAATTTTGCTGTCTTGAAAGTCAATTCCTGTGCTTGTGTCAGACCAAAACAGCAGCACATTAAAAAGCTTGCGAAAATAGTTCTTCTCATGATAGTTTGTATTATGTTTTTGGGTTAAATCTGCCTCAAATTTAGTACATTTTGACAAAAGGACAAAAAAAAGCACTGAGAATGTTTTCCCAGTGCATTTCTTTTTCGCGATTTTGAAGGGGATTATCCCTCTTTTGCAGCGCCGTAGTTGCGTTTCTCTGCAATACGTGCTTTCTTACCGGTCAAGTTGCGCAGGTAGTAAAGCTTAGCGCGACGTACCTTACCAATCTTGTTCACGGTAATGCTGTCGATGCTGGGAGACTCGATGGGGAAGATACGCTCAACACCCACGGTACCAGACATCTTGCGAACAGTGAAGCGCTTCTTCTCGCCATGACCGCAGATCTTAATGCAAACACCACGGTACAACTGGATACGCTCCTTGTTACCTTCGACAATTTTGTAAGCTACGGTAATAGTGTCACCAGCCTTGAATTTAGGGTGAGACTTGCCAGTAGCAAATGCTTCTTCAGCAATTTTAATTAAATCAGCCATTTTCTGAAAAATGATTTATAAATTGTTTTGTCGATCACACGTAGGCATAGCCAGGTCACTCTTTTCCTGCCAGCGACCTACGGGAAAGCGGGTGCAAAGTTAGTAATTTTACATTGAAAAGCGAACCTTGACGCAAGAAATTTTCTCTTTTCTACATTTTTTTCCTATTTTTGCAGGGCAATAAAAGAATAACTTGACAGTTTTTGAAACATTTATTCACGGAAACAAATGAAGATAAAGAATCTTTTCCTCTTATGGCTTGCTCTCTTCGCGACGGAGCTGCAGGGCACTTTTGCCCAGGGATACAAGGTATATTCCGTTAGCAGCGAGCGATTGGAAGTGACCAAACGATTGGATGATGTGTCCGATGCCGATGCTTTCCTCATCGTTGAACCCTACAAGAAATCGGTGGATAGCGTGATGACACCTATTTTAGGACAGAGTCTGGTGGCTATGAATGTGAAGCGCCCTGAATCATTGCTTAGCAATTGGGCAGCAGACGTGATGGTCGAGACCAGCACAGCAACTGGACTTCCCAAGGCTGACATGGGGCTGATAAACATGGGCGGCCTTCGCAACAATATGCCAGAAGGTATTGTGCGACGTGGAGACATCATCCAGATTTCACCTTTCGAGAACAAAGTTTGCGTTCTGGAGATGAAAGGAAGCGATGTGGAGGAACTGATGCGCAACATTGCTTCCGCTCATGGCGAAGGCGTAAGCAGCGAGGTGCGACTGGTAATCAGCTCGGATGGTCAGCTCCGCAGCGCCACCATCAATGGTCAGCCCATCGATCACGACCGAACGTATCGGATTGCTACCATAGACTATCTGGCAGAAGGAAATGACAAGATGGTTGCCTTGAAGAAACATGGCAAAAAGTATGACATGGGAATGTTGGCCCGCGATGCTATGATGGAAAGCATAATCAAGAACCGCAACATCAGTAGCCGCATCGAGGGTAGGATCGTGGTTGAATAAGTAGCAGAAAGAGTTATGAGAAGAATCTGTTTTTTCCTGTTTTCCTTATTTATATACTTGTATGGATGGACTCAATTACCCACCACACGAAGTCTATTCATCGCCCATACCAGCGATACTCACTCTTGCATCGAACCCATTTCCCCCAACTTTGCTGATACAGCTCAAGCCAATAAGGGAGGCTATCTGCGTCGTGTTTCCTTAATCAAGCAATTGCGTCGCGAACACCCAAACGATCTCCTACTCTTTGACTGTGGTGATTTCTCGCAAGGTAGTGTCTACTATAACCTGTTCAAGGGCGAAGTGGAAATTCTGTTGATGAATCAGATGGGATACGACGCATGTACCATTGGTAATCATGAATTCGATTTTGGACTAGAGAACATGGCTCGCCTTTTCCGTATGGCAGAGTTCCCCATCGTTTGTTGCAACTATGACTTCTCTGGGACTCCTGTCGAAGGACTGGTGAAACCTTATATTATATTAGAACGTGCTGGCGTGCGTGTAGGCATTCTGGGAGTTTCCCCAAGAATGGAAGGATTGATTGCCCAAGCCAACTACCAAGGTGTGGAGTACACAAAACCCATCAAGGCTGCACAACCCATTGTCGACCATCTCCGCCAGAAGGAGCAATGCGATGTGGTCATTTGCCTAAGTCATCTGGGGTGGCTTGAAGGCGAGGAAGGAGATAAGGGTTTCATTGCTGGCACACATGGCATCGATGTGGTGCTTGGCGGTCACAGTCACACTTATTTCGAGCATCCACAATACATCCTCAATAGCGAAGGACACGAGATCGTGGTCAACCACATGGGCAAGAATGCCCGTTTCGTAGGGACATTGGAGCTGGGTATTCAATAGAACTGCCTCCCCCGCAAAGATAAGGGGATGAGGGGAATACCTTGAGGCTACTCGAAGTATAGCGTAAAGACAATCAGTTTGCTCTGTGCCCCATCCAGACTGTGGGTGAACTTCTCCAGGGTGTTATCGATGAGATCTGATCGATTCTTCTTCAAGATATCAGCCAAGCCAATGCAGAACTTCAGTTCTGGAATAAGTTTGAAGAATGGCAGATAGATGTCGCATCCCATTCCCAATTCCAGATAGCAATCAAAGGGCTTCATCATCAGAGCAGCATGTTTGCGGGTCGTCAGGTCCACAGTAGGAGAAGCACCAGCTATCAGGTAGGGGCGAAAATTGTTCCAGCGAGGCGCAGAGAATTTCACATCGACAGGCACAGAGACATAGGTGCTCTTGATGTTTTGCGTACTGTCTCGTCCAGACAATTGTTCATGGAAAGTGATATGCTTCTGGCCAAAATGCAAAGTCGGACTCACACGCAAAGAGAAATGCTTGTTGAGCCTCCACTCTCCTAGCACACCCACACTGAATCCTGGATTATAGTTATCCACGTCGGCATACCATTGCTGACCTGAAACGGGATCTATATATCCATTGTTCTGGAGCTCCAAGTCCTGAATATGGAAACCGAAGAGAAACCCATAATGAAACTGGCGAAAATCCAAATAAGGCCGATGCTGCAGCTTACGTGTTTGTCCTGCCACAGTCATGCAAACCGTCAGCATCAACAGAAGGGTTAAAAAGGATTTTCTGCGTATCATTCTTCCATAATAAACGTGTTTTGCACCCACTTTATTGTAACAATCACTAAAAATGATGAAAAACTGAAGAATTTTACATGAAAAATTAGGGGGGAATCACTAAAATTGACTACATTTGCAAAGAGATTATTAACAACAACTATTTTAAACAACATCTATTATGGCTTACGTTATTGGTGATGATTGTGTTGCATGCGGCACATGTATCGACGAATGCCCCGTTGGAGCAATCTCCGAGGGCGAAAAGTATTCAATTGACCCTGATCAGTGCACAGAATGTGGTACTTGCGCTGATGCATGCCCTAGTGGTGCTATCACACTCTGACCAATCTGATTCATTGATTCAAAACAGATTGCTGCAGATTAATGCAATAGTTAAGATGGGAAAAAATTTCCCATCTTTTTTTATTTCTTCCGATAGTCAGAAAAGGATTCTTCATATATGGAAATGCCTATATGGAACACATTCAAACACAGCTAAGGTATAGCTGTATGAAATCCTCTTTTGCCAAAAGAAACATATTTTTTCTTGGAACTCACTTCTGTACCAGAAAGAATATCCCTAACAAACGATGATTTTATTTGCAAAGAAGGAATATCCTTAATGATACCAATGGAAATTAGTTTCATGCAACAGTTTAGTCCCAAAAGAGACATGAGAATGGAAACAAGGTATGTTCTTTTTATGATACAGAGTTAGATTTCATTCTGAGACCGCAGATTTTCTTCATAAAAACAGGTTTAAAACACATTTTTTAATCTTACTTCACACAAAGTATACCAAAAAACACGACACTTATGTCAAAAGAAATAAAAAAAATGTAACTTTGGGGAATAAAACAAGAAAAACATGACTACGGAAGAAAGAATTACGAATGCACTGAAAAGCGCGACAGACACGAAAGTGTTCAAGATGGGTAAGAACATCCTACACTTAGTTCCTCAGACATTTAAGGAATTATTCCCTGGACGCACAGCTATCATCGTGGCAGACAAAAACACATGGAGAGTGGCTGGAGAACAAGTTTTTGAACTGATGCAGAAATCGAGTATAGAATGTGGAGTTTTCCTCTTCCCCGAATCAGAATTCCATGCCGATTGGGATCATATCCAAACAATTGATGCTTTACTTGATCAGACTGGATCTGTGGCCATTTCAGTAGGTTCGGGAACTATAAATGACCTATGCAAACTGACGGCCCATCACCATCACCAGTCCTACTTGAGCGTTGCAACAGCTGCATCAGTGGACGGATACACTTCCTTTGGCGCCTCCATAACTTACGAGGGGCTTAAACAAACCTTCGAATGCCCAGCTCCAATCGCATTGATTGCAGATATTGACATCATTGCCAAGGCTCCAAAGGAAATGACAGCAGCAGGATATGCTGACTTAGCTGCCAAAATTCCAGCAGGAGCAGAATGGATGATTGCTGATCTCTTCGGTACTGAGCCCATCATCCCTGAAGCATGGCATATGCTTCAGGACGTGTTGGACGAGATGTTGTCTGATCCTGAAGGTGTAGCGGCAGGAAAAACCGAAGCAATTGGTGCTCTGTTCGAAGGACTTACCTTGAGCGGATTCGCCATGCAGGCAGCACGTTCCAGCAGACCTGCATCATGCACGGATCATCTGTTCAGCCATTTCCTAGACATGACAGGACATCGCTTTAAAGGGAAACTGCAGTCACACGGATTCCAAGTTGCAATTGGAACACTCACAATGTGTGCTTTCTTCGATGAATTTCTCAAGCTAGACCTCACAAAATTGGATGTAGACAAATGTGTCGAGAAATGGCCTTCTTTAGAAAGTGAACAAAAAAGAGCTGAAAAACTTTTTCGGAATTTTGTGAATCCAAAACTAGGAGTAGCTGAGATCACTTCAAAATATTCTGATAAAGAAGGCGTTCGAGAGCAACTAACCAAGGTACGAAATGAATGGCCTCAACTGAAAAAGAAATATCGTCAGCAAGTATATACCTTCGAAAAGATGCAGCGTCTTTTCAAAATTGTCGGTGCACCCAGCGACCCCTCCGAAATAGGAGTCAGTCGCCAAAAATTACGCGAGATTGTTCCTTACGCACAACTGATGCGGGCACGAATCAATCTTCTGGATCTCGCCAAGCGAGCTGAAATCTATGATTATTTAGTCGACAAAGTCTTCGGTCCAGAAGGCTCCTGGTCCACCAGCTCGGAAAAATAACGCGCTCCGCGGGTTCAAATATAAAGAAAAAAGAGGAGGGGGACGCGTCCCTTTTCATGGACACATCCCCCTCTCGAAATCATAAAAGAAGGCGGCGACCTACTCTCCCACAGACGCAGTACCATCGGCGCGGGCGGGCTTAACTTCTCTGTTCGGAATGGGAA
>JAFRTJ010000061.1 GCA_017427185.1 Bacteroidaceae bacterium
TGGGGATGCGGGGATTCAAGTGGGAACAGGAGTCTGGTTCTACGACTTCAATGTCGATTTCACCTTCCGTCATGGGTTCGTCAATATGATTTCTGGCAAAGACGGCTTGTCCAACAACTTTGTCCTTCGTGTAGGCTATGCCTTTCATCGTCGTCCCAAGAACCTTCCTCCAGGCATGGGCCGATCATCTCGTTGGTATTACTAAAAGGGTAATGCCTGCAATCCTTCTCTTTCTGTCCCACTTCCTTCCGTAGCTGTCGGATGTAAAGATTTCTGAATTCTAGCCGTATTGTGTCCCTTGGTTCCTGCAATCTCCTTCGTCTTGCTTCCAAACTTCGTTCGATTGCTTCTTGTTGCGTAGCATTGCAGCGACCTTAATTTCCTGACAATCATCTGTTTGTCCATTATTTCAATAGTTTCCTCTCCCTGCGCTCAGGGCGGAGTGTCCGATCGAGTTCCTCAACGTGTTGACTCCGGACTTTCAACTTGTCGATTTCCTCTTTCTAACACATTGCAAAGGTACGAAGAACTGGTGAGCCGCTGGCGTGTTTTGGCGCGATATGGTGCGATTTGTCTTTTTTTTTGGCGTGATATGACGTGATTCGTCGTGATTTTGTCAGTATTTTTCTTGCATAATTCGTGGAAATTCTGTATCTTTGTATAGTAAAACAGAAAAAGAAAAAGATACTATGAAAAGTTATTTCAAATACGAGTTAGCACGTGCTGCAGGAGTAAGCATGCGCACCTTCAGCCGCTGGCTGATCCAGAACACATCCTTCCTTGCTGCTCTGGCAGGGATGAGTTGGCTTCTGGGCATGACACCCAGTTCTTCGTACCTTTGCTGCCGCGAAGGAACAACCGCTCGATCATACAATTATATCGGGGCAAGACATTTTGATGTGTCGAGAACAATCTGATGAGTCAGAAGCGAAGGCGAGTGATGGGGAGGAATAAAAAAGCTCCCCTTCGGTGAGGAAAGGGAGCCAGGGAGTTATATGGAACCAATAAGTCAGCAAGAGAGGGTGACTTAATGGCAGAGAGCAGCGATGAGAGTGCCCACGGCAACAGCTCCAGCCACACCAGCTACCACACGGCCATCAACAGGAACGTAGTGGGCACGGAAGTAGTGGGGACGATGAGCGAAGTAGAACTCAGGCTCGAAGTAAGTGTCGTACCAGTACCATCTGCTGTCGCGGAGATAGCCCCAGCGTCCGTCGAGATAGCGAACACGGCCTTCCCATCCAGGCAGGAATCCACGATGGTCGAGACGAGGCCCGCCAGCGAGGACCACATGCCCTGCGTGATGATGCACAGGGACGGGAGCGATGGCGTGATGCGGGCGATGAACCACGTCAACCCTGCCATAGTGGTGATGGATGGGGGCAGCGTTACGGATCTGCATCACGCGGTGAGTGCGGCTGCCTGCATAGCCTCTGCCACGTCCCTGAGCGTTTGCGTTAACACTTGCCATTATCATGGCGATCATGATCACTGCGGAGAGAAAAATATTGCGCTTCATAGTTGTAAGTATTAAATGGTTTGACATCTGGTGAACTGTTTTCTGCTGCAAAGGTAAGGCGTTTGCGAGGGGATTCCTTCGTATTTCACCTAAAGTGTGATGGGATTTTTTCTCTTTTTGAGAGGGATTTCCCTCTTTTGCCTATTGCATATATGGAGAAAATTTTGTATCTTTGCAACAAAATAAGAACGCGCATGAAAGGGATATGGAAAAAGGTGATTCTGATGATTCTGACGGTGGGCATCTTTGCTGCCAACGGTCGGGCAGAGGACGTGCGGTTGGTATATCCTGAACCCCAGCAGGTAAAGATCGAGGACCCATTCTGGACTCCCCTGATGGAACGGACGAGCCACGTGACCATTCCCGACGTGATGGACAAGTTCGAGGGACGAGGCATCGAGAAAAGCGACAAGGATCAGGGCAACGACTGGTCGCCAGACAAGAGCCGTGGGGCACAGGATGAGGGAGGCTCGCACAACACACTGCACAACTTTGAACTGGTGGCCGAAGGACACATGGCAGACGGCGGGCACTTCGGATTCCCCTGGTTCGATGGCCTTATCTACGAGACCATCACAGGTGTGTCGGATTTCCTGCGGCAATACCCTGACGCACAGGTGGAGAAACGACTGGATGGCTACGTCGACCGCATCGCAGCAGCACAGGCAGCAGACCCAAACGGATATATCAACACCTATACTACCCTAAAGGAGAACGATCACCGCTGGGGCGAGAACGGAGGCAATCTGCGCTGGCAGCACGACGTCTACAACAGCGGCTGTCTGGTGGAGGCTGGCGTACACTACTACAAGGCAACGGGCAAAACGAAACTGCTGGAAGTGGCTACACGACTTGCCAATTACATGTATGAATACATGGTAGAGCAGAAGCACAACGTGGTGCCAGGCCATGCCCTTCCTGAATACGCCCTGCTGGAACTCTACAGACTCTATGAAGAGGAGCCCAAGCTGGCAGGAAGGCTCTCTGTCCCCGTCCACCCAGAGCATTACCGCCGCCTGGCAGAATACTGGATAGAGATGCGGGGGCATACGGAAGGACGCAGAGCTTTGGAAGCCTATGCGCAGGATGCGGAATCTGTCTTCGAGGCCAAGACCATCGAGGGGCATGCCGTGAGAGCAACGCTCCTGGCTACCGGCATAGCAAGTGCTGCCTTGACCAACGGCGAGAACCGCTACAAGGAGACTGCCCGCCGTCTGTGGGAGAATATGGTGGGACGAAGGATGTTCATAACGGGCGGCGTGGGCGCCATCCACGAGGACGAGAAGTTCGGCCCTGACTACTACCTGCCCACCGATGCTTACCTGGAGACCTGCGCCGCCATCGGAGCTGGGATGTTCTCGTGGCAGATGAGCAAACTGACAGGCGACGGGCGATACATGGACGTGTTGGAACGAATCCTCTACAACAGCATCCCTACGGCCGTTTCCCAGAAGGGAGACACCTACACCTACCAGAACCCGCTGAATGCCGATGGAATGAACCGCTGGCCCTGGCACGATTGTCCCTGCTGCCCTCCCATGCTGCTGAAGATGATGGGGCTGCTGCCCAGCATGATCTACTCGTGGAACGAGGGAAACCTTTATGTGAACCTGCTCATTGGAAGCGAGGCAAACCTGACAGTCCCCAAGATAGGAAAAGTGAGCGTAAGCCAGGAAGTGGACTGGAGGAAGGGAGAAGTGAAGGTACGCGTGAAGGGAAAGAAGGCAAAGAAACTGCGCATCCACGTGCGCATCCCTCATTGGGCTCAGGGTGAGGAACTTCCGCTGGGACTCTACAAAAATGACATCCGCCCCCTAGAGGCAGGGAACCTGGAAAAGGGATACCGTATCTACGAAGGAAAGGAAACGACTGAGATAACGATGCGCTTTGACGTGAGTCCCCGTATCGTGAAGGCTGACCCACACGTCGAACAACTTCGTGGGAAGGCTTGCCTAGCATCAGGCCCGTATGTCTATTGTCTGGAGAAATTGGACAACGAATCGAACTGGAACAGGACAAACCTGGCAAACCGCGATTTCTATCTGGACACCAAGAATCCCATCATGGCAGATGTTCCCACGATTAGAAGCCGCGATGGGGAGCTGGCAGCCATTCCATATTGCATGATAGCCAACCGCTGCAAGGATACCAGCTACCACGTGTGGATTTCCAATCAGGAAAACGTACTGACCATATACCCCAATGACGTGCAGGCACACATCACTCCGTATCTCTATGGAGCCGGCATGGAGGACGTGAATCACGAGATCTATGGAGGATTCTATGACCAGCAGATCTTTGGCGAGAGTTTCGAGGAAGGGCCACTGGCTGACCATCTGAAGGACTTCAGCAGCTATGACCACGAGTGGAAGAGCGAGGGAAAGGAAGTGAACATACACGATTGCAAGACGGCAAAACTGGTTTACGATCCCATCACACTTCGACAGGGAACAGCAGAAGTGGAGGTGCGATACGACGAGCCAATGGGGAAGGGGAATGCGGCTGGACTTATCCTTTCGACGAATGACTGCGGCAACGGAGCAGACAATTTCCGCGGCTATGAGATAAGCCTGCATGGGTCAGGCAACCACATCATCCTGGGCAAGCACAACATGGATTTCCGCTCACTGGGCGAGTTTCCTGTCACCTACAACGCTACTGAATGGAACCACCTGAAGGTGGATTTGGACGGCGCACGAATGACGATTTACCTGAACGGCAAGAAAGTCTGCCAGTACGAGGACAAGGATCATCCTCTGGCTGCAGGGAAAGTGGGAGTGAGGACCTACGAGGCGGCCGTATCCTTCCGTAATCTGGCTATCACAAACAAAACGGGGAAAACGGATGCTGAATTTGTCGTCGAGAGGCAGGAGGAAGTGAGCAGCATGTGGCGTGGCTTCTCGACGGATAAGGCGAGACCAAAATTTTCCATCGTGAAGAACACGAATGTGCTGCACGGAAAACAAGCACAAGAACTGACAAACCTGTCGAACGAAGGTCGCGTGGGAATAGGCAACATGGGCCTCAACCGATGGGGAATCTGCGTCCGCGAGGGACAAGAATTCCAGGGGCACATCAGCCTGCGAGGGACGGCAAAACACGTTTACGTAGCGCTGCAGAGCCAGGATGGAAGCAAAGAGTATGCACGCATGGAACTCAGGAATATCCAGAACAGATGGAGAAAGTTTCCTTTCAGGCTTCAAAGCAACACTTTTGATCCCTGCGCCCGCTTTGTTCTCTATCTGGAAGGGAAAGGGAACATCGTGGCAGACGCTGCAGAGCTGATGCACACAGGAAACGATCAATACAAAGGTCAACCGCTGAGAGCCGACATTGCAGACATGTTCACACAGCAAGGACTGACTTTCCTGCGCTATGGCGGATCGATGGTGAACTCACCAGAATACCGCTATGCCAACATGCGAGGAAAGCGTGACAAACGCCCACCATATCGTGGCTTCTGGTATCCTTACAGCACGAATGGCTTTGGGATTCAGGAATTTGTGGACTTCGCAACTGCTCAGAACTACGAGCTTTCCTTCGCTGTGAACATCGAGGATAACCCTGAAGATGTTGCCCAGATGATTCGTGACCTAAAGGGACGGGTGAAATACGTGGAGATAGGCAACGAGGAAGTTCTCTTCCATGGAGACCAAAGCGACGAATACGACCATTATGTGGAACGTTTCCTACTGCTTTCTGAAGCTATGCGGAAAGCAGATCCCACGTTGCAATTTGTCTGTGCAGCATGGTGGCGACCTGATTCACCCAACGTGGAGCGGACTTTCCGTGCCTTGAACGGGAAGTGCGACTACTGGGATTATCATCCTTGGGTGGACGATTACCGCTCAGCCTTGAACGTAGAGAAAGAGTTGCGGAAGATGCAGCAGAAGTTCCACGAATGGGACCCCAAGACGAGCATGAAGTGTGCCATCTTCGAGGAAAACGGAAACTCTCATGCCGTACGCCGTATGCTATGCCACGTGATTACCCAGAATGCCGTGCGACGCATGGGGGATTTCGTACTGACCACCTGTCCTGCCAATGCTTTGGAACCCTTTAAGCAGAACGACAACGGATGGAATCAAGGGCAGATTTTCTTCACTCCCAGTCAAACGTGGGGCATGCCTCCCTACTATGCTCAGCAAATAAGTTCGAAGAACCACAAACCGCTTTTGGTAAGAAGCGAGCTGGCTGAAGAGAATCCTGATCTGGACATTACTGCCACCCGTGATAAGGAAAGCAGTGAACTGGTTCTGCACATCGTGAACATGAGCCAGGAAGAACAGCTTCTTCGTCTGAAGCTGAATGGAAAATCAATACCTGACGAGATGACCCTGTTCACCATCTCAGGTGACGAAAATGACAGAAACACGCCAGAAGAACCAAGGAAAATAATTCCTGTGGAAAAGAAGGTGAATTCGCAGGGAAGAATTAGACTGGAAGCAAACTCATACACGGTGATTCGCTTCTGACCACTTGTCCCTTTCTCCACAACAAAAGCAACATCCCATCTTACCTGCGTAAAAATGGGATGTCGCAACTATATGCCTAAGTCCCAAAGGAGCCAACGCTTCAGGGCATCCTTCAGAAAAGGTCCTGCCTATCAAACAATGCCTTGAGCCATCATAGCTTTAGCTACACGCATGAAACCTGCCACGTTGGCACCATGAACGTAATTGATGCTTCCATCAGGTCGCTTTCCATACTTCACACATTGCTCATGAATGCTGTGCATGATATGGTGAAGACGCGTGTTGACCTCCTCTGCACTCCAACTAAGATGCATGGCATTCTGACTCATTTCCAATCCACTGGTAGCCACTCCGCCAGCATTCACAGCCTTGCCTGGCGCATAGAGCGTGCGGGTCTCCAAGAAGTGATCGATAGCCTCAGGAGTGCATCCCATGTTGCTGATCTCGCCAACGCAGAGCACTCCATTTTCTGTCAGATGGCGTGCGTCTTCTCCATTGAGTTCGTTCTGAGTGGCACAAGGCAGAGCAATATCGACTTTCTGTTCCCAAGGACGACGACCAGGATAGAAGGTTGCCTCAGGGAAACGCTCTGCATAAGGAGCCACCACATCGTTTCCGCTGGCTCTCAATTCCAACATATAGTCAATTTTCTCTCCACTAACTCCTTCTGGATCATAGACGTATCCATCAGGTCCACTCAAAGTGACGACCTTGGCACCCAGTTGAGTAGCCTTGGTGGCTGCTCCCCAAGCGACATTTCCGAATCCGCTGATGGCGACAGTTTTTCCTTCGATACTTTCTCCTGCATCCTGAAGCATCTCACTGACGAAATACAGTCCGCCAAACCCTGTTGCCTCAGGACGAACCAATGAACCTCCATACTCTAAACCCTTTCCTGTCAAGACTCCACTGAAATCGCTGGTCAGCTTCTTGTATTGTCCAAAAAGATAACCTATCTCACGAGCTCCAACTCCAATATCACCAGCAGGAATGTCAATGTTGGGGCCTACGTAACGATAAAGTTCACTCATGAATGCCTGGCAAAAACGCATGATCTCAGCGTCGCTCTTACCACGAGGACTGAAATCACTACCACCTTTGCCACCACCCATAGGCAGCGTGGTCAGCGCATTTTTGAAAGTTTGTTCAAAGCCCAGGAACTTAAGTATACTCAAGTTTACACTGGCATGAAAACGCAACCCTCCTTTATAAGGACCAATGGCGCTGTTGAATTGGACGCGATAACCCAAATTAACCTGCACCTTCCCACGGTCATCCACCCAAGGAACACGGAACGTGATGATGCGTTCAGGCTCCACCAAACGCTCTATCAACGATGCCTTTTCAAACTCAGGATGCTGATTATAAACGCCCTCGATACTCATTAGAACTTCGCGCACTGCCTGCAAGTACTCACTTTCGCCAGGATGCTTAGCCTCCAGACGAGCCATAAAATCATTAATGTTTAACATAGCATTTTCATTTATTTGTTCACAAATTTCTTCTGCAAAGATAAGATATTTTGTCGATGGGTGTTATGCTGAATATGTGAAATTTCACTAATTGCCTAGCTTTTCCATCCTTTTCTGAAATTTCCAACAAAAGGATGGTGCGATTCTGTCCACGTATTTCCTCAAAATCTTTAATGACAACTGTCGAAAAGCAGACTTCCTGCCATGCCGCACTTCCTCCCCTTCTCGTATAAAACAAACAAAGATAAAACAAAATAGATATTTGAATATTTCAACATATTCCCAGATATGTATGAATATTTACAGATATGCAATAATTTTAAAATCTCAATAAAAATAAAATGAATCATGTCATATATTTTAAACTATTTGAATGTTTGAGGACTCGAATATGCGAATATTAAAGAATATGCAAAAATATTTGGATATTTTCTTGCGGGAAAAGAAAAAAACGAATAAATTTGCAACCAGAAGTCACAAAACAAGTCATTACATCGATAAAAGAGATGTCGAAAGTTATCTGTTTGCTCCACGACAAAGGCGGTTGCGCAAAAACAACCACAGTAGTCAATTTGGCTTTCGCTCTCTGGCTTCTGGGAAAAAAAATACTTTTGGTTGATACAGACCCGCAATGCAATCTGACAGACACAATCGACAAGACTGTACACAAAGAAGCGGAGTCTACCATTTACGAATGGATGCACGACAGCAAATCTGGCGAAGTGTTACCTTTCCCCATTTATACTCGTTACGATGGTTTGGATTATATCCCTGGCAGCCACAGCATGAGCAATATCAATGCGGAACTTCAACTCATGTACAATAGGGAATATAGACTAAGGGAGTTCCTCTCCGTCGTAGACCCAGAGAGTGGAGTTGCCATACGTGACATGTATGACTACGTATTCATCGATTGCGCTCCTGGCGGTGAGACATTAATGAACACCAATGCGCTCGTAGCCAGCGACTATGTGATAGTTCCCACAGAAGCAAGTATTTACAACTTACAAGGTCTGCCAAGATTGCTCTCATATATAGACAAAGTAAGAGCGCAGCTGAGGGCCAACGTGGAAATCCTTGGTTACCTTCTGATCCGATGGAATCCACGTCGAGCCATTTCGCGCGAAGTAAAAGCCTACTACAGCGACATCAGTGAGGTAAGAGCCCCTTTAATTCCAGCTTACATTAGAGAATGTATCAGGTGTAATGAGTCGGTTGCTTACGAGATGTCTCTTTACGAATACAGTCCAGACTGCACTGCCGCAGATGATTACATGCGAGTAGCAGAATATCTTATTGGGCGAAAAACTCGTCCTCACAGTTGGACCCCTCTAAAATGGGGACAATTGGCCAACTCTGCATATCAACGTTTCATTCGTGAAAGAAACAAGATAGATACTATAATAGAATACATTGATTGAAATGGCTATCAAGAAAACATCTCTCAATATAGCCCGAGTGGCACAGGAAGCCAGCGAAACCTTCGTGGCTCCACAACCTCTCCCCTCGAACGAGGCCACACGATCAGAGATTGTTCGCAAGGCTGCCACTCAGAAACTACCTCTCAAACGCGTCTGCTCAATCCAGAAGATTGGGGGGTTCAGTTTCTTTACCACTGAGGAAGATCGTATAGCACTGGACTACATCTCATTTCTCAACAAATACGAGAAACAGAATGTGGTTCGTGTAGCTTTACACAAGTTCCTCGAAGAGCACTATGTCGAAGGGGTGGGACTCGACGAAGAAGCCCGTCAAATGATTTTAGAGTACGAGAAAACCATCTACCACTATGCAAAAAAAAGATAGCCACCAAGGCGTTAAACAGAATAAAAACGATGATTCCAATATTGGTTCATCATGCAGAATATTGACTTTTCGTTTCGTTCATTTGTGTGAGATCTGAAATCTGAGTTCCGGCTGAAGTCGGACTCAGATTCAGACCTTACAAATATCACAGAAAAATGAAGAACAAACCAGTACTAAATACGATTTCAGTGAAAAATGTTCTATTTCTATTGCTAATTGCAACCTGTTTAGTCTCTAAAGCACAGACAATCAGCATAATGAGCACAAAGCCTACTCAGGCAGACAGGTGGGTCGGCACACATTTCGCCCGCGGGAAAGTACCTCCTTTCTCGTTTGTACTGGATGGGAAAGCCTCATCGCAATTCATCACGAAATGGAAATACAAAGCAATTCTTTTGCCCAGCGAAGATGAACGAGTGACTCGACGCCGCTTCTCTTACACAGATCCCAAGACTTTAATGCAAGTAGATTGCGATGTCACTACGTATTCTGATTATCAAGCCGTTGAGTGGGTTCTCCATTTTACGAACGGAGGTTCTTGTAACAGTGCAGAACTAAGCAACATACAGGAAAGCGACATCCAGTTCCGCTTTCCAACCCAGGGAGAATCCGTACTGCACTACTTCAACGGAAGCATACCCAGTCGAAGCGACTTCGCTCCTCATGATCACATCCTGCATCCTGGCGACACACTAATGCTTCGAAATCGAGAAGGCGGACGCAGTTCTGCATTGGTCGCTCCCTTCTTCAATATCGAACATCCTGCTTCAGAACAGGGCATCATGACTGCAATCGGATGGACAGGAGACTGGCAGGCTCAAATGATTTCAAACTCAAATCGTGATTGCACATACCGCACAGGTCTAGCCAATCTGCAAACATATCTTTTGCCTGGAGAAAGTATACGCACTGCCAGCGTGGCTCTGCTTTTCTGGCATGACAAGAATCGCTTCGAAGGCCACAATCAATGGAGACGTTTCATTTTAGCTCACCACACTCGCAAGATAGACGGCAAATGGGCCCATTATCCGTATTTCTTTGGATTCAGTTGGGGCGATCCTGCTCCATGCAATGAATACACTTGTATGACCAATCTGATGGCGAAAGCACTACTACAGCGCCAAGAGAAATTTGGGCTCAAAGCAGAAGCCAGCTGGCTCGATGCAGGATGGTACATCGAGGCAGACCAATACCAGGATGGAAAGAATTGGGCCAATACGGTGGGAAACTGGATAGAGAATCCGGATAATTGGCCCAACGGATTGCGCGAACTCTCTGATGCCTGTCATCAAATGGGGCGTAAGTTTATGGTCTGGTTTGAACCTGAACGTGTCATTGAGGGTACCAAATGGGCTCGAGAACATCCTGAATTCATGTTACGGTTAGCAAACAATTCTACCCTTCTTTTCAATTTGGCAGACTCCTCTGCCGTAGATTGGTTATGTCAATATATCGGCGATTTCATCGAGCGAAACGGTATTGACTACTACCGTCAAGACTTCAACATGAACCCTGCAGATTTCTGGCATGCTGCAGACCAACCTGGACGACATGGAATCACTGAAGTACGGTATATCTGTGGCTTATATCGATATTGGGACTATCTGCTAGAACGGTTCCCTCGACTGCTAATCGACAACTGTGCAAGTGGAGGAATGCGTCTCGATTGGGAAACCACACTACGTAGTGCTCCCATGTGGCGTACTGACGACTGCTATTACAACGACCCTTCAGATATGCAGTGCCATACTTACGGCATCAATCTCTTTCTTCCTCAGAGCGGCACAGGATTCGGCTTACCTGACAGAGAGGACAAATACAGTTTGCGATCCAGCATGGGTAGTAGCATGGTCTACAACTGGAAAATCATGACAAATGGAGAAAATGTCATCAAGATGCAGGAGTGTCAGCGTGAGTACTTACTTGTGCGACCTTATTTTACTGAAGATTACTATCCTCTAACTGGAACCAATGGTTCCGATGCTCATGACAACTGGCTAGCTTATCAGCTTCATCGCCCATCCGATGATACAGGGTTCGTGGTAGCATTCCGACATCACGACAATACGCAACCCACCTATTCTGTCAAACTTTACGGTCTATCACCAGACGTGTCATATCGACTTACGAACCAAGACGATGGTACTTCTCAAGTGAAACTTGGCAAGGAGTTGATGGAAAATCTCCAGCTTAATCTCCCTGAAGTTGACAGTAGTCTCCTACTCTACGTTGAAAAGGAGTAGAAGAGAACATTCTTCGCAGGCAGAGATAGTACAAAAGAAGAACTTTATTTCGTTTCATTCTCTTTATTTCTTCCATCCCTTTTCTCCCGTTTTGGAGAAAGGGGATGGTTTTTCAGAACTCCAAATATGAAGAAAGGCGATTGACATCTTCTTCTGTAAATTCATTCAAGAGGAGAAGCTGATCTTGATTCTTTATGTCACCATATCCCTTTCGGTATTCCACAATTGCCCGTGCCTGATAAAAAGAAATGTAAGGATGTCGCATCAATTGACGCAGAGTGAGCTTGTTCACGTTTAAACGGCGAAGGGGAACTTCTGACACACAGAACCACTCAAAGACATCATATGGCATCTCGCAAGACTCCATCACCTGCTCTACCTTAACAAAACCACCCAAGGCTTCACGATAATCCACAATCTTTTTGGCTCGATAACTACCTATTTGAGGAATCTTCTTCAATTCAGTTGTGTCCGCCAAATTAGCATCTACCACTGTGCCATGAGGGTATTTAATAACCTTCTCCATCCTTCCAATGCCATAAGGGGAAGATGATTTTGCTTTTCCATGAGTGTCCTCATCATTAGGAGATATTTCATCCTTTACAGGTTCTCTATGCAAAGTGTCAGACAATGTGGCCTGGTTAGATTCTTTTACTTTCTCAGCCTGAAATGAGGAATCATGTGACTTGGATGAGGAAGAGAAACGATGATCCTGACGATGGAAAGCAATATCTGAATCATCGAGATAACGGAACTGTTCGCCAATGCGGATGTAGGGCGAAAGACGTGTCCATAGCTCCATAGTCATGCCTGGCAATCGTTTGAAATCTTCAGGAGTATGATACCTGCCATGCATAGAACGATACTTATAGATGGCACGGACCTGCCATGGAGCCAGACCAAGACGTAGCAATTGGGTACTATCTGCCGTGTTAGGATCAAAGGGGAAAGTTTCTATAGATTCTGGAACATAGAAGGAAGATTCTTTCCTTAATCTGCCACTTCTACTTTTATGGGTAGTGGATGACATGTGGTCAGAATAGAGAGAAGCTGGATTACTCGACAAACTGTCAGCAAGAATGGCCTCTTGCGAAGCGGGCTTATGGATAGTGCGTATCCATAATGCAATGATGCCCAGAATGAGAATCCACTCCAGAAACAGAAGAGCACGACGGTCAGACTTTGTCAAGAACGGAAGGCGACGCATTATCGGAACAACAATTCGTTAACAAAAATAAGGATCATAGCAACAGGAACCACATAGCGGACAAGGAAAGTGAAACCTTGGAAGAAACGGAAAGGAACCCTACCTCGATTGGTTATCTCATCGCGAACAAGGTTGTTGTCTAGATACCAGCCGACAAAGAGACAGATGACAAGTCCGCCCACAGGCATAAGAATCTTGCTGGCCACGAAATCGAAAATGTCAAAAATCGTCATTCCAAAGATGGTATAATCACTCCACAATCCAAAGGAGAGAGAACATGCGACCCCCAAAAGCATGCAACTTATGGAGACTATGGCAGATGCACCACGACGGGATACATGAGTTTCCTCGAACACGTAGGCCGTCACAGACTCATGCAGCGACATGGCGCTGGTAACTGCAGCCAATAGCAACAGCAGGTAAAAGAGACCTGAAAAAATATATCCCAAGATAGGAACATTATGGAAGGCCATGATGAAAACATTCGGCAGGGTTATGAAAACGAGACCTGGACCTGCATTGACCTCGACACCCTGAACGCTGAAAACTGCTGGGAAAATAATGAATCCACTGAGAACAGCAACACAGGTGTCGATAATACTCACGCTAGCAGCAGTCCTGACCAATTTGGTATCAGGTCCAAAATAGGAAGCATAGGTGCAAAGGCAGCCCATAGCAAGGCTCAGCGAGAAAAAGGCTTGCCCCATTGCAGAAAGGACAACACTGGGCGTTACCTTGCTGAAATCTGGTTGCAAAAGGAAACGCAACCCTTCGCTTGAACCTGGCATATTGAAAGAGCAGCCAACAAGAACGATTATGATAACGAGCAGTAAAGGCATGAATATCTTGGAGAACTTCTCGATGCCAGACTGCACTCCACGAGCGATAATCACATGCACCATGAGCATAACAACAGCTGCATAGATGACAGGCTTCCAGGGATTGGATACGAAATCGTTGAAATAAGCAGTATAATCGCGCGAGACAGAGAGAGAATTGATAACAGACTCTGTAAGATAGAAAAGGGTCCAACCTGAAATGATGATGTAGTAAGAAAGAATGAGGAAAGCAACGAATACGCCAGACACTCCCTGAAGACGCCACAAAGTGCCAGGAGCCAGTTTACTATAGGCGGAAATCGTATTGGCATGAGTGTGACGACCTATCACGAACTCACTGACCATAACAGGTACTCCTACAAAAAAGACACAGAGCAGATATATGATGATAAAAGCTGCACCTCCATTATTCCCCACCTCTGTAGGGAAACGCCACACGTTACCAAGCCCAACAGCACTACCCGCAGAGGCCAGAATCACCCCAAACTTACTACCAAAACTACCACGATCATTCATAACGGAAAACTATCAACTGACTTAAGATAACAATTCATTGAGAAATATGATACTCATGCCGAAGGGGGCTACCCAGCGGATCAGGAAGACAAAGAATCGAGCCGCACGGATGTGCAACGTGTTATCGTTGGTGAGCTCACTTCGAACCAACTTACGGTCAAGCACCCATCCTACAAAGATGGAAATGAAGATACTGCACAAGGGCATGATGAATTTGGCTGTGAGAAAATCGAAGAGCTCGAAGAATCCCATGCCAAATATCCTAACATCTTCCCATGAACCAAATGAAAGAGAACAGGCCGCCCCAAGCACCAAGCAGACAGCCGTAACAACTGAAGCAGCATGAGGACGGCTAAGATGAAATTTCTCATGAAGGAAAGCCGTGTCGATCTCATGCATGGAAATGCTGCTGGTCAAAGCTGCCAAGAGAAGCAGGATATAGAAAAGACCTGAGAAAAGATAGCCCACTACAGGCACATCGCCAAACGCCATATTGAAGACATTGGGGAGAGTGATGAATACCAAACCAGGCCCTGCATCGACCTCTACGCCTGAAACACTGAATACAGCAGGGAAGATGATGAATCCGCTGAGAATAGCCACCAAGGTATCTATGAAGCATACACTGAAAGCCGACGACACAAGGGGTACATCACGCTGAAAATAAGAAGCATACGTAGCCAAGCACCCAATTCCCACACTCAAAGAGAAGAACGCCTGACCCATCGCAGAAAGAACTACAGAGGCTGTAACCTTGCTGAAATCCGGATGGAGCAAGAACCTGAGTCCCTCGCGAGAACCTGGCATAGAGAGAGAGCAGGTCATCAGGATGAGAATAATGGCGAGAAGCGCAGGCATCATTATTTTGGAGTATCGCTCAATGCCTGCCTGCACGCCACGCGCCACGATAAAATGGGTGAACAGGAGAAAGAGAGCAACGTAGACAATTGGCTGCCAAGGATTGGAAACGAAATTGTTGAAGAATTCCCCATAATCTCTGCCACTCGTCAGCTGCCTAAGAAGAGAAGCTATCGTGTAATGGAGCGTCCAGCCAGCCACAACGGAATAAAAGGAAAGCACCAGGAAACCACCCAGTACACCAAGATACCCCACGATAAACCAAGGTTTGCCAGGAGCCAAACGATGGTAAGAGTCTACAGTATTGGCTTTGGAGGCGCGACCTATCACAAACTCGCTGACCATAACAGGCATTGCAAGAAAGAAGACGAAGCATAGATAGACGAGAATGAAGGCTGCTCCACCATTACGCCCTACTTCAGTAGGAAAACGCCAGATGTTTCCCAGTCCGACAGCACTTCCTGCAGATGCCAAAATGATGCCTAACTTACCACCAAAACTGCCACGATTCGTATTTTGCACGTTTAAAATACTTTAATTATGACTATCCAAGTGCAAAATTACAAATAAATCCTCTAAATTTGCAACAAATTGAAAATTAAGATGGCAAATATAGTAACAAATCATATCAAGCGATACCCGCTGGCAACCCTCCTGTTGGCTGTCATCATCTTTCTCTCTCTCTTCCCATTCCAACACGTTCGCCTGATGGAAAACGTCCCTTTGGCAGACAAGTGGACGCACATGTTGATGTATGGAGGATTCTGTCTGGTGCTTTGGACTGAATATTTGTGGCACCACAGCCAGACTCATTGGGGGAAAGTGCTTTGCTGGGCATTTCTTGCGCCAATAGCATTCAGCGGCCTGATGGAACTCTGCCAGGCATACCTGACAACCTATCGAAGTGGAGAATGGCTCGATTTGGCAGCAAACTCCATTGGCGTCGCAGCCGCTGCAATAATTGGACCAACCATCCTCAGATGGATGGTGAAGAAGATTCAGGCACGAAAGGGATGATATCCCTGTATCACAAGGTTTTCCAATCGCCATTACTGCAATCCAGCAGCGATGGCGAAAGAGCATTTTGCCCTGACGTGTCAAGACTGAGAAATCAACGTGTTGAAATGCCAGACACAACACGTTGAATCTGCAAAGTCAACACGTTGTCTTTTGGGAATCGACGTGTTGTGTTTTTAGTGGTCTGCAGAAAGGCCTTGAATCCTGATTGGTATCAGCCTAGATAGAATCCTTCCAAAGCTTGAAAGGGAACCTGCGCATGTGGGAGTTGTAGAATCGGCGGTCACCAGTAACTTCAGGTCCGATGAAATCGGGCTTTTCGAAAGGTTCGTTCTCGTCAGCCAGCTCCACTTCAGCCATAATGAGTCCCTCGTTGTCACCATAAAACTCATCGACCTCAAAGACATGTTTGCCGCTATGAACGAGATAGCGAGTCTTGTCGATGATCCCTGGCTCGCAGATGCTCATCAGATCCTCTGCGTCAGAGAGAGGAATCTCGATCTCGAACTCATAACGAGCCAACCCTGCACGATTGCTTGGACCTTTGATGGTAAGGTATCCCTTGTCGTCTCGAATGCGCACACGTACCGTCCTTCCATTGCCAGAACTTATGTAGCCCTGACGGATGCGGCTGCTATCGTAAGCCTGATCTCGAAACTCTCCTATGACCAAGAACTTACGCTCTATCTCGAAATGCATTTCCTGTTATCGAGAAAAGCCTATCAGGCATGCGACAAAAAGGATAATCAGCGCTGCTACGATGTAAAAGAGAATCTTGTTGGCTTGCTTACTCTCGCGGGCAGCTCTCTCAGCAGATCGCTTTGCTTTTTTTGAAAGTTTGTTACTCATAACTTTATTGGTTTGATTTAAAGATTAATTATTCTTGTGCGCCAAACTCCATGAGGTAGGCCTTGATGAATGCATCGATCTTGCCATCCATCACACCTCCCACATCACTTGTCTGGTAATTCGTTCTATGATCTTTTACACGGCGGTCATCGAAGACGTAGCTGCGGATCTGGCTTCCCCATTCTATCTTCTTCTTGCCAGCTTCCACCTTGGCCTGCTCCTCCATGCGATGCTTGAGTTCTTTGTCGTAAAGCATGGAACGAAGCAGTCGCATAGCGTTCTCCTTGTTCTTGGGCTGGTCGCGTGTCTCAGTGTTCTCGATGAGGATTTCTTCTTCCTCGCCTGTATAGGGGTCTTTGTACTGATAACGAAGACGGACTCCAGATTCCACTTTGTTCACGTTCTGACCTCCAGCGCCACTCGAACGGAACGTGTCCCACGAGATACGGGCAGGCTCGATGTTTACTTCGATGGAATCGTCGACAAGCGGAGTGACGAAAACTGAAGCGAATGAAGTCATGCGCTTACCCTGCGCATTATAAGGGCTGACACGCACCAAACGATGCACTCCATTCTCACTCTTAAGGTAACCATAGGCATACTCGCCCTGAATCTCGAGCGTACAGGTCTTGATGCCAGCGTCATCGCCCTCGAGGTAGTTGCTTACCACACACTTATACCCATTGCTCTCAGCCCATCGCATATACATTCGCATGAGCATCTGCGCCCAGTCCTGGGCCTCAGTACCTCCTGCTCCAGAGTTAATCTTGAGAACTGCATCCATAGGATCTTCCTCTTGGCGAAGCATATTCTTCAACTCAAGATCCTCGATGGCTGTGATAGCACGCGCATAAAGATCGTCCACCTCAGCCTCTGTGACCAGTTCCTCCTTATAGAAATCAAAGGCTGTCTCAAGCTCATCGCTGAGCGTCTTCACTTCATCGTACCCCTTGATCCACTTCTCCAAACCTTTGACTTTCTTCATCTGCGTCTCAGCCCGCTTGGCATCTTCCCAAAAAGAGGGATCCTGCGTTCGAAGTCGCTCTTCCTCGTACTGCATTTTCTTTCCCTCAATGTCAAGATAGCGATTGAGTTGCTCAGTACGTTCCTTTACCTCTTTTAATTGCTCTATTGTTATCATTATTCCTCGTACATCTTGTCAATTTTTTCCGCAAAGTTCTGATTGATGACGGCTCTCTTCACCTTAAGAGTATTGGTCAGCTCTCCACGCTCCATGCTGAAAGGAGAAGGCAAGAGAGTAATCCTCTTTATCTTCTCATAGTTGGCCAAGTCCTGCTGAAGCGTCTCGATGCGATCCATCACAAACTCAACAATGCGGGGGTTAGAGCACAAATCCTCGATGCTCTCGTATTCAATCTTCTTCCTTTTCGCCAATTCCTCAAGCAACTGATACTCAGGGATAATCAGAGCCGACACGAACTTGCGCTGGTCTGCAATGATAACAATCTGGTCGATATAACGATCCACGACCAGTTTGCTCTCCAGCATCTGAGGCGCGATATACTTTCCATTGCTTGTCTTGAAGAGATCCTTGATGCGCTCTGTAAGGTAAAGCTCTCCATCCTTCATGTAGCCAGCATCTCCTGTATGGAACCACCCTTCGTCATCAAAAGCCAGGGCAGTCACTTCAGCCTTGCGATAGTAACCCTTCGTAATGGTATCACCTTTGAGAAGAATCTCATTGTTCTCGCCAAACTTCACCTGCACTCCATCAAGGATACGCCCTACGGAACCCATTGAGATTGGTTTGAACCAGCGGTCACATGAAACTGTAGCCGTAGTTTCTGTCATTCCATAGCCTGCAATCATGCTTATGCCCACAGAATGGACGAATTCCTCGACAGCAGGAGGAATGGCAGCTCCAGCTGTTGGAAAGAAATTATGACGCTCCAGACCCAGTGTCTTGAGCAAGAGGGAAATGATGGTCTTCTCGTAAAATTTGTACTTCAAACGAAGTCCCACAGGAGGCTCCAAACCACGCATCTTGTAGTCTACGTTGTAAGCTTTGCCCACCCTTATCGCATCCAGCATAAGTTTCCTTTGCATGGAACTGCTGGAGTTGATCTTCTCATATACACCAGAATAGACTTTCTCCCAAAAACGAGGCACAGCACACATACAACTGGGATGCACCTCACGAAGACTTTGGAGAATATCCTGAGGATACTGATTGATCGCAAGGGTAGCACCTGTCTTGAGACAAAGGTACGACCAAGCACGCTCGAAGACATGAGTGAAAGGAAGGAAATTCATGATGAGATCCTTCTCACTAAGGTTTACTGCATCTTCGTGAGCCTTGATGGCCACATTGTACATACGATGAGTAAGCATGACGCCCTTGCTGAGCCCTGTAGTACCACTTGTATAGAGGATGTTGGCCAAATCATCCACATCCAACTCAGCCGTGCGATGGTCCACCTCTTCCTGATGTGCCAAGCCTTCTCCCAATGCAAGGAACTCATTGAAATAAAGGCTCACCTGATCCTGAGCATCTTTCTTGACAGTATTGTCGAAGATGATAAGCCTGCTGACAGCAGGGTCAATCTTCAACACTCGATAAGCTGTGTCGTACTGAGTCTGCTCACCCACGAAAATATACCGTATGCGGGCATCACTGACCATATATTTCACCTGCGCCTCGCTACTGGTTGCATAGAAAGGAATCGTTACAGCACGAATCGCATAAGCGCCAAAATCGACGAACAGGCATTCTGGCATATTCTGGGAAAAGACAGCAACATTCTCTTGCACACCAACTCCTAATTCCAGGAAAGCATTGCTGACCTTGCGTACTGTCTTAGAAAAAGTATTCCAAGAGATTTCTTTCCATACCTGCAGGCTTTGGTCGCGATAGAGCATAGCCGCACGATCGCCATAAGTTTTAGCCTGACTATGAATCACAGAGGATAGCGGACTGGGATTTTGCATAACAATTCTCTATTTTACTACCACAAAGATAGCACAAGTTAGGATAATTGCCAAATTTATTTGTTTTTTTGTAAATTAGAACGTAACTTTGTTTATTCGAAATGAAAAAAAGATGAATATCGAGCAACTTACAAACGAGGCATTGGAGATACTTTGTCATCTGATAGAGATTCCTCGAACGAGTAGAAACGAAAGGAATGCATCTGACTATCTGGAGCAAATTATGCGAGAGAAGTTCAGATTGAACGTTCATCGTGAAAAGAACAACCTGTGGTGCATAGCTGAAGGATATAGGGAGAAGTGTCCCACTTTACTATTGAATGCCCATATAGACACAGTGAAGCCAGTAAGCAGTTGGGAACGCGATCCCTTCAAGTCAACTCGTGAGGGAAAACGCATTTATGGACTGGGAAGCAACGACGATGGAGCCAGTCTAGTCTCGCTGTTGCAAGCCTTCCGTGTGTTGAGTTCGAAAGAAACACCATACAATCTGATTCTCTTGATAAGTGCTGAAGAAGAAGTAAGCGGCCACGATGGCATCGAACATGTACTGCCTCTGCTTCCTCACATCGATATGGCGCTAGTAGGCGAACCTACAGGAATGCAACCCGCCATTGCTGAGAAAGGCCTGATGGTACTGGATGTGACATCCCACGGAAAATCAGGTCACGCGGCAAGCGACAAAGGTGACAATGCCATCTATCATGCAATCGATGACATCCAATGGTTCCGCACGCACAAATGGTCGAAAGAATCCGAATTGCTAGGTCCTGTAAAAATGTCTGTAACAATCATACAAGCTGGCTCACAGCACAACGTGATTCCTGACACCTGCACATTTACCGTGGATGTTCGAAGCAATGAACTGTATCAAAACGAAGAACTCTACCACCTCATCTGCAAACAAGTGAAAAGCGAGGTGAAAGCACGCTCTTTCCGATTGAATTCATCGAGCATTCCCATTACCCACCCACTAGTTCAGCGGGCTATCAAGCTAGGGAAAACGCCTTTTGGTTCACCTACCCTAAGCGATCAGGCTCTGATGGCCTTCCCAAGCCTGAAGATGGGACCTGGTCAAAGCTCACGCAGTCACACCGCTGACGAGTTCATTGAAGTCGGCGAAGTGAAAGACGCCATCGAAACATACGTGAAGATGCTGGAAAAGATGTAAAGAAGACAAATGTCATCTGAGAGAAGGAATCTGGAAGAAAATAAATCCAGGCTCTTTTTATATTATAAGGTATAGTCTCACTTCCCTATCCAAGCTTCTGGATTGAGTTTGGCGGTCTCCTTCCTCAACTGAAAATGGAGAACACAATTTCCACTTCCATCATCGGCAACAGTACCCAGAATATCCTTAGCATGTACCTGTTGACCTTTGCTGACAATCACAGAAGAGAGATTGCAATAAACAGAGATGTAACTTCCATGCCGGACTAACACATTTTTTGTACCGCTGAACTGGAATACGGCTGTTACCTCACCATCAAAAATACAACGTGCACGTGCTCCAGGCTTTCCAATATAATTGGTCCCCTTGTTGTCAAGTTGCACATTTTTCAGCCCTGGCACATTGTAAAGACCAAATCGATTTCCCAACATATATTGACCTGTGATAGGAACAGGAAGGCGTCCCTTGTTTTGAGCAAACGTTCCATTCAACTGTTTATCCTTAGCAGTCAGCCAAGAGCCGGATGACGACTTCCCACTGGTAGTAGAAGGAGATTTTCCTGTTTTAGAAGATGTGTCAGTCTTGCTGCCAGATCCTTTCTTCGTTTTTGCCTTGCGGGCTGCCTCCTCAGCTGCTTTTTTGCGAGCCTCTTCCTCAGCTTTCTTGCGGGCTTGCTCAATTTCATAGGCAATCAAAGCATCGATTTTTTTATCCAAAGCAGCCAATTGCTTCTGTTGCTGAGCAATTGTGTTTGCCAAGCCAGACTCTTTCTTCTTCAACCCGTCCACATTCTTGCGTTCTGCTATTTGCTGGATATTAAGTTGCTTACGCTGGGACATCACCTCGCGTAACAGGTTGTTCATCTTGCTTTTCGAATTTAGAAGTTTATTCTGGGCTTCCAACAACTCAGTTTGTTTCTTAAAGACCTGTTCACCCAGATTCTTCTGATAGGATGCAAATTCGTTGGCATAGCGGGCACGACGATACATCTGTGTGAAAGTACGGGCAGAAAGAATGAAAACAAGAGGACTGGTCTGTTGGCGATTAGCTCGCGCATAACGCACAACTTGCTTCAGTTTCGCCTTCTCTTGAGCCAACTGGGAATCAATGCGAAAGATATCACTTTGAAGGACAACCATCTGAGAATCCAATTGATTCATCTCTGTCTCCATATTGCGGATATGCTCAAGGCGATTGTCCAATTGATGTCCAAGGTACTGAATATTCTTTTGTCCTGTCTTTACCTGCTTTTTTGTCTTATCAAGTTCGTTCTGCGATTTCTTCAAAGTTTTCTGCAATTCCGTTTTCTGAGCCTTGAGAGCCCTTACCTTCTTACTGTTCTGAGCGAAACACAACAAAGGAATAAACGTCAGGAGAAATACTATCACGCGGAACTGCTTCATTGCTCTATCGTTTGTTTGGGGAATCAGTTATTTTGCCAATTTCATAATACGGTCCAGTACCGTATCAAGTGAAACTTGGCTATACTTTTTGGTGTTGATTTCTGTACGTTTTTCCCATCCATCATTGGCCCTCAGATTACTTAATGCAAGGATGGCCTGGATGGGTTTCTTACCTGTATTGATGTTGATCTGCATCTGGGTAGGAAACTTTTTCTCGCCTAATTTGCTATAATCACGGTATTGCCATTCAAGGGAGATATCCTTCGTACTGGACTGAAGCCCAGAGATAGTCGTTTGGCTCACCATGTTCTGAATCACATCTGCCAAAAAGGTGAGGGCCATCCATTTCGAATCCTCATTGATCAATTTTATTCCATCACTTACTCTGGTCAAGTCAAAATCCTTAGCCGACGGCTTTGTACCCTTACCTTTAAAAAGGAAAAGTTCATCCCAAAAGAGCGACTGGAAAACAAAAAAATCAATACCAGCTTTTTTTAGGAATTCCACTTCCTTATATTCCACTTTAATATACTGATGATCCACTCGATTCACCACAAGCAGATAATCGGGAGTCAACTCCATACACCCCAAGTCAAACAAGCCCAAAGCAGAGAGGGTTATTTGTATGACATCATTCCGCTTCATGCGCAGACTCCCCCCCACGGATACCTTCTTGGAACCAGAAACCAGTTGAAGATTCAGCTTGGAAGTCATCGACTGGGTAGTCTGACGATTTTGATTGATAAGTTCTACAATGCGATTCTCTGCTTTCACCGCTTCTGGGGAAGAGGGAGAAATATTCGTAGACACTACATTCTTGTTACTTTTGCATGACACAAGGATTACAATCATTAGGAACATGCACAAGAAATGTACTGCACTTATTTTCCTTGTTTGAGTTCCAAACTGATTCTTGAGAAGTATGTTCTTTTGAAATGTCTGCATCCTGTTTTCGTTTTATCTTGAAATTTCTCTTCTTTCTGAAAAATCGAGATACTGTTTATTTCACGTATTTCTTTTGTTTGATCTTCTTGTCGAGTGTTCCCGTGTCAGTACCTCCTTTTTTTTGAGCAATTTGCCAATATCGGAATGCCTTCTCCGGCTCGCCGCAATGATAATAAATATCACCTGCATGTTCCAACAGGGCAGCTGTAGTCTCATCGTCAGAAAGAAGTCTCTCGTCGGTTGCCTCTGGAGATATCACACGATCCATATAGATACGGGCTTCTGTATATTCCTTTTTGGTGAACAGAATCCAAGCATACGTATCGAGATATGTCTTGTTGGTGGGCTCTTTCTTTATCGTCTTATAACTCATTTCTTCTGCCTTATCCAGATCTCGATTCTGCAAGCAGAGATAGTAGGCATAATTATTGAGGCAACTGATGTTGTCTTCCTGATAAACCAAAGCTGAATCATAAGCGGCAAAAGCTTGGCTTTCCATCTTCTCCTCAAAATATTCATCTCCCAATATGCTGAACACATCAGACACTAACGAAGGGGGCGTTTCTGGTGATCGTGTGCGAAGTCCTTGCTGGAAGACATCGATAGCTTCCTTGACTTTCTTTTGCTGGACTAAAGCAACACCCAAATAGAAGTGGTATCCAAGTTCCTCTGGATGATAATTGACTCCGCGACGGCAGATATCCTCCATGTTGGTGTAATCAGTCTTAATGGCATAGTATTGAAGCAAACGAGACATTGCCAAATCACTGGAAGGATCTACCTCTAGAATTTGTTTCATCACATTCATAACATCCGTGTCAGGAGCTTTGACGTGTATCAGATACGACGCACGAAGCATCAGCAACTGAGTGTCATGCTGAGGTTGGGAAAGAATGTATTGAAAGGCTTGCTCCATCTGCTCCTTGAGAGTGGAATCGCGCTGAGCCTTGTCAATATAGTCTCTCATAAGAGCCACTCTGAGTTCAGAACTCCCATTGGAATCATAAAGCAAAGAGTCACGAAGATGAGCGTATTGCTCAAACTGTTTCGACTCATCGTAATATGCCAACATACTTAGCAGAAGATGCGGATTCCCGGGAGAAATCTGAGCCACCTCGTCATATATCTGTTTGGCCTTTTTTAACTCACCAGACTGAAGATACTGATTGCCCACCAGCACCTTGTAGTTCATGTCATGAGGAAACTCATCACAAAGGGATTGCAATTCAGCAAAAGCTTTTTCCTTTTCCTTGAGGTCAAGATAAAGCGCATACTTCTCAATGCTCAACTGAGCCGACTTGCCTTCAAGCAATTCGATGCGGTTAAGGGCATCTATCGCATCCTGACTGCGCCCCGCATTCTTATACATCTGTGCCAATTCCGACAAAACATCACTACGACGGGACTGTAGCGAAGCTATCTTCTCCAGCACAGGAATGGCAGAATCGATGTCACGCTGACTTATGTAGACATTGGCTAACGTTTCAAGATACCAAGGATTCTTTGCATCTAATTCTGTGGCCATACGAAGCCTCTGAATGCCCACGCTGTCTTGACGCAGATAAAATTGAATCAGAGCCAGACTATAAATGGCATCCGGAGCATCTGGACGAATGTCGAGACAATGCTGATACAGTTCGGCTGCTGAGGCATAATCTCCCGCCAAACGACATTTCTCTGCCTCCATGTAGTAATAGTCGAACTTGGTCTGGGCATGCAAACCAGTCAACATACTCCAACAGAGGAAAAAACAAATCGCCAGTATCTTCACCTTACACTCATTCTTATTTTACGCCACTATGTCCAAAACCTCCTTCGCCACGCTCCGTTTCATCGAGAGTTTCCGTGAGTTCCCACTCTGCTTGCTCGCAACGGCCGATCACCATCTGAGCGATACGATCGCCATCATTTATCAAGAACACTTCCTGAGAAAGGTTAATAAGTATGACACCTATCTCGCCACGATAATCCGCATCGATAGTGCCTGGAGAATTGAGTACTGTGATGCCTTTCTTGAGAGCCAAACCACTACGAGGACGCACTTGTGCCTCATATCCCTGAGGTAAAGAAACACGCAATCCCGTGGGGATAAGCATCCTCTGCAAGGGTTGCAACGTGACGGGAGTATCCAGATTAGCTCTCAAATCCACTCCTGCAGCCTGGGGTGTCAAATACTCTGGCAAGGGATGATGGCTACCATTGATTATTCTGACTTTCATATTCTTTTTTTATTAAATCAACATCTAAACATTAGGCAAACTCATGCCTTTAATTTTGCGATAAAGATCAAGCGCATACACATCTGTCATACCTGAGATGTAGTCCAGCACAGCCATGATGCGTTCATATAGGGTATTTGCCCTGATTTCATATTGCGTACTGACTCGATTAATGAGCAACTTCGAAAAAGCTTTCTCAGGACTCGTCACAGCACGCACCATCAAATCTGTCAAGGTGGTAATCACCGTATAACCAGCTATCTCAATATCTACAACATCCTTGCAATGATAAATCTTGCTATACGCGGTTTCTTCGCATTTCTGATAAGCCTGACGAGGAATTTCGCTGATGTGCTTGATCAGACTTCCCTCGAACTCGCCAGCAAGAATCTTTTCCTCGTTCTCCACAAAGACCTTCACGCACTCCGTTTCGAGACAATTGATGACGCACGAGCGGAGATACACAATCTGTTCGTTAACATCATCCAAAGTGTACATGCGTGTACGAATACGCTCCATTTGTTCCTTAGGGAAGAAATCGAGCAAAAGGGACTGCGTTTCATCCGTTGTAAGAATTTTCAACTTGTGGGCATCTTCGATATCCATGATCTCATAACAGATATCATCAGCCGCTTCCACCAGATAAACCAACGGATAGCGGGCGTATCGACAACTCCCATTCCTCTCCTCGAGACACAAAATGCCCAATTCATCGGCAATTTTGCGGAAATCTGCTATCTCGCTTTGGAAGAAGCCGAACTTCCGTTTCTGCCCAGCCAAATCAGACGAGAAAGGATACTTGACGATACTGGCCAACGTACTGTAGGTCATCACAAAGCCACCCTCACGTCGTCCTACGAAATGATGGGTAAGCAGTCGGAATGCATTTGCGTTGCCTTCGAAGTGGATCAAATCATTCCATTGCTTATCTGTAAGCCCATCACCTGTGTCTGAGCAAATATAGTCGCGCAGGAACTGACCATCGCCCTCGCTGAAATATGTTCCAATGGCTTTCTCGCCACTATGCCCAAAGGGAGGATTGCCCAAATCGTGGGCCAAACAAGCCGCACTGACAATGCTGCCAAGTTCTGTGAGATGAGTATCGTAGAGTTGCGGATGACGCTCCAGCAAGAGGCGACAAGTATCGTTACCCAAACTACGGCCCACGCTACTCACCTCCAAGCTATGTGTCAAGCGATTGTGAACGAATATGCTTCCAGGCAGAGGAAAGACCTGCGTCTTGTTCTGAAGACGACGGAAGGGAGCAGAGAAGATGAGACGGTCATAATCGCGCTGAAATTCGGTACGATCATCCTTGCGATGAGGCAATTTCTCCTGCCCCAACCGTTTGTTTGAAAGCAACTGTTGCCAATTCATCATACTCCTGCTCACTCTTCTTTGGACTTATATAGAATCTTGTTTGCTCCACTGGTGATGTTGACCAGCTCTGGATGTTCTGCCGCAAAGGTGTCGATGTGGCGCATGCGTTTCTCCACAAGGATCTCATCGACAGCAATCAGGATTCCCGTTTCCTCCACATCGCCAAACCCATCATTGATGGCAGTCCCAAAAAGCTTCATCGTGGGGCTCAGATTCATATAAGCATTTACCAAAGGGGGTATGTTGTAACCCAATTTGCGAACCTCACGATTCAGGATGCGGTAATCCTTGCGGAATTCATCCATGGTGAAGAGCTGCTCGAATTGCTTGGGATCGTGCCACAATTGCAAAGGTTTCATGGGTTCTATCAAACGGTCTGGATCAGGAAAATGCTTATTGAGGAAGTACAGGATCATATCACGAGCCAAACGGTCGTAACTGGGATACATCGTGAATTTGCCAAAGAGATACTTTACGTTGGGTTCTATCACCGTTAAGGCTCCCAGACCATCCCAGAGATTGTCCAATGCGAAAAGCCCTTTGGTTCCCATACGGCTGCTCTGATATTCGAGAGTGACAAAACTTCGTCCCAACTCGATGGTGTAAGGCATGTAATCCCGCATGAAACGCTCAGAGAAATGGAACATGTGGCTGGTAGCCAAAAGAGGTTGCCCATCTGGCCTCAGCTGGACCTCGCTACCCAACAGATAGCGGTATCCGCCCAGAATCTCTTCCTCCTCAGGGTCCCACACAAGCAATTGCTTGTAGGGGTTCTCCATCGTGTCAAACTCATCCAAATCCATTGAAAGTCCAGTTCCTCCGCCAGCCTCACGAAATGCGATCTCACGCAGGCGTCCCAACTCGCGTACCACGTTGGGAGAATCCTGCCACGTGACAACATATACCTCATTGCCACTCTTATTGGTCATTCTCAGTTTCTTGTCTTCCGTGAGTTCTGATTTCAAGACCTCGCGTGGAATCTTTGGGATAATCTCTTCCATATTCTTCATCTACAGCTGATAAACACACTCTTTGACCCACTGAGCCCACTGCCTAGGGGTCTTACTCTTGTCGAAAGTCTGCCAGGGAATGGGAGTCCCTATCCTGACCGTATACTGATTGCCCCGACTTCGATACATCTCATCGGGCAGCAGAGCCATTGCAAAGTTGGGAAGATGGAGACGTTTGCACCATCGAGCCACATTGTAGAAACGGTTGCTGTTGTGTCCCAGGAAATGGATGGGGACCACATCATGCTCGTGCTGAATACTTTTCGTGATGAAAGTCTTGCTCCACTCCAGATCGCGAATCACACCGTCATCACCCTTGCGACTACAGAGCCCGGCGGGAAACATGATCACATGATTCTCACCTGCGAAAGCACTCTCCACGACAGCTGGAAAATTTCGAGACTGCTTGCCTAATTTGTTGATGGGCACACACAAGGGAGCAAGCCCTTTGAGATTCATCAGCAAATCGTTCACTAAGTATTTGATTTTTCCATCATAATGCTCGCCTATCACCCACCCTAGCGTCACTCCATCAATGGCTCCCAGGGGATGATTGCTTACGAAGGTGTAATATCTTCCGTCATTTGGCAGGTTCTCGCGGCCTTCGACAGTTACATTCACCCCCAAATATTCGACGCCTCCTTTGCAGAAAGAAACCCCTTCGTTGCCACGTCGCAAATATTCATTGACAAAGTCTTGATGAATCAGTTTCTTGAGCCAATTTATCAGGAAATTGGGAATAAATTTTGCTTTGGTTCCTGCACGACTTCGTATGATTTCGTCCAAATCTATCTCTAAGACATATTGATTACCTTCTGCCATATTGCTTTCTAATAGTGTGCAAAAATAGCATTAATTTCCCTAAAACAAAAAAGTTTTAGGGAAAAAGTTAAAAAAAAGTTCAGATAATGGCGAAATAGGCTTAATTGATGCGGATAGGACGGTTGTTTATGAAATAACGCCCACGAGGCAGACCTGTCAACCAATTGGTCCCTTTGTTCAACCGCATTGCCATATAGAAGGTTCCGCTTTGCGTATATATGGGCAGAATCTGATTGTGGTCGCTTACCACGCGAATGTTTCTGCCTGAGATGTGCATCTGGATAGGGAAAGCGGAGCTGCTCATGCGCTGACGGATGCTGAGGTCTCGCATCTGATTCTGCAAGTTGGCGGTGTCGACCTCTATCTTAGGCGTTTTGCTGGTGTATTGATTCTTATTCCCAGCAGTTAGATGAATAGCTGCAAACAGCATCATCACTACCACGAATAATGCACACATTGATCGTTTCATAGCAAGCAACATTCTCTTTACCCGTATTAAATTCCGTGCAAAAATACGAATTTTGAATTAAAAGACAAAAAAAAAAAGAAAATATTTAACAATGAAGAATGTTCTCTACCTCATATACTTCACGTCGCTATCCCTTACGTTTATTTTCTTGCTGACTTTGGCAGACCAAGGAACGATCACCACACGCAAGTCGGGACACTGGTAAAACATGTCCTCGCAAAAAACATCCCGACAACAATGCGCTACATAATAATAGAGCCCACCATGGCGTTCTATACGGTGGCCACGGATTTTCCGCATCCCCATCACTTTCATCTTGCGCAGGTCACGCGATTCCATCTCCTGCGAGAAATCTATCCATCGCGGTCCATACCAATCCATCCCTTGCTCGTTTACCGCATTTAAATATATGAAACGGTCATTCAGTACCACACGACAATCGACCAAAGGATCCAAAGAAACCTTCACTCGATGCAGCTCTGCATCTATCGCCAGATAAGGCTTGCTGTCTGAGACAATGCGGGCATTGCTCAAATCCAGCAGGCGTAGTGTGCCTCGTCTGCCCTCGCCACCACTCATGGCACGAAGAGTGACTATATCGGCAGAGTTGAGGGGCCCATAGACTTTCAGGCTGGTACACGTATACTTCTCTGCTTGCGTCAGAACCTGGTCCAGCATGCCTGGCTTGGTTACCTTGACTTCCTTGATGCCTGCTTTATAATGAAAGTTAGGATCCAAATAGAAGGTCATGTTCAGTTCTACCTTCTCCTCATTGCCTCGCAACAGATTTCCTTTGGGAACCCAACAATGGATTCTCTCAAAAATTGACATGACACGTGCAATCAGCTCCATACTTGGCTTCCTGGGATAAAGAATGCGTCTGAAGGTGATTGTACTGTCTCTGTTGAGGTAGAAAGAAACGTTGACACGCATCCGCTTTCTTTTCTTGATGTCTCGCGGATATCCCACATTCTGCTCCAGATAGTTTCGCAACTCTGCCACTCCTTTCATCAAGGGATAAGTATGCAAAGAATCCGAATCCACCGTCAGAACATCCATCACTTTCCCAGGTTTTCTATGCATGACAATGTGCCCCACATCATAGGATTCAGGGTGAATGTAAAGAGTGTTGAAAGAAACATGACTGAATCGCAAGAGCACTTTCTCGCAACGAGAGGGGATGACAAACACCCCTGCCTCTCCACTCACCCCTGAGCCTATAACAGAGGAATCTGCCGGATTAAGGATGGCGACGTTCACCTCCGACAAAGGCAAACCCTCAGAGGTCATCACCGTTCCACGATAGCGAGGCAAGCCCTTCCCATAGCACTCCAGATAAATCGTCTTTCCCTCACCTTCTGTCACGCTAATCGGATAATGGCCTATCATCTGCTTTATAGCCTGAGGAATTGTAGCATCAACAATGTCTGTGGTTACAATAAAATCCTCCAAGTCGTTGTAAATAAAGTTGATACTATAATCGGGGGAAATGCGTGCCAACTCACGAAGAGCCACTGGCAAAGTCTCTCCATGAAACGACAAACGGACATGCTGAGCTTGCAACGCGCCACTCAACACATTCATCACCACGACAAGCAGAAACCTGTACCCAGCCGATTTCACCCCAACGACTCTCATCACCCTAAATCAGTATTTATACACCAACAGTTTATCTTTCTCCCGACGGATCTGAATCTGTTGGAAATGATTGAGCATACCCAGCACCTCATCGACTTTCTGCTGGCGATCCCAGCGGAAAAAGAGGCGGATGTCACGTGTGGCAGGATCGACGAATTCGACCTTTACATGATAAAAACTTCCCATTTCATCGAGGATTCTGTCCAAAGAGACGTTGTCATACATCACATATCTGTCAGCCGAATCCGAAACGGGAAGTTCATCCTCCACCTGCATCAAGGAGGCATCCTCTGTATTCCAGAATCGGGAAAACAGATGATTGCGGAAAGCTGCATAGGCGACACCGCTGAGCAAAGCAATGCCCACCAGAATGGCAACATAGCGCCACCAGCCGACAGAGCGCGATTCCTGACGCGGAAGGGACGCTGGCCAAGCTTCATAGCCCGTCTCCACTCCATCTGCCGCATCCATATCGAGCATCAACTCGCGATAGGTATGCAGAGACTGGGGGAGATCCTTCTTTTCGCGAAAATATTCATACAGCCGACGCTCCTCAGCCAGAGTCGTTTCCCCATTCATGTATCGTCCTACCAACTCATAAACCTGCTCCTGTGTCATAATTGTGGTTTTTGTTTGTTATAAATGTCCCGCAACCGCTTTCTGGCTCTGCTAAGCGACATCCTGACGGCCGCTTCACTAATACCAAGCACACTAGCTATATCCTCTGTTTCCATCTCCTGCATGTGATGCATTCTCACGATAACCTGTTGCATGACAGGCAATTGTGGAATGATAGCCATCAATCTTGCAATTCTTGCATCTTGCGATGCGACAACCTCCTCAGGGAGAGAGTCCGGGCTAGCAGAATGGCGTAGAATGGTTTGCTTGCGCAAATGGTCGACGCAGAGATTCCGCAAGATCACAAGGGCCATTGCCTCTGGGTGCTGGATGGGTTCATCGCGCAACTGCCATAGCTTGAGCAAGGCATCCTGCACAATGTCCTTCGCCTCCTCGTCGTTTTTCAGCATACGTTGAGCCGATGCCAAAAGACGAGGCCTCATCCTCTCCATCAACCTTATGAAATTCTCATTTTCCACGCCGCCAGTTTACTCTCATTGCTTCATCGTTCTACCTCATAGACGGAAAAGAAGCGATTTTGTAACACAAAAATACAACTTTTTTTCAAAAAAAGAAACCTCATACGCAAAAGAATCTACTAAATGCTACATAGACAATAAGACAATACGGCAAAGAGAGAGAGATGAAAACATGAAAATTTCTCGATGAAATCGACGTTTTTTGTCAACCGCACCAAAACTCAAGTATGCATCTTCCGCTTTCATTCGAATCAAAACGCGGAATCGAATTGCAAATAACGGTTTGTGGAAAATTTTCTCCTCGACTGAAAATATTCCATCCAAAAGGCGTGAGCCTCTCGGATTTTATATGTAACTTTGTCGCATCAGCAGAAGAACTGCTGTTGGTTTGTTTTTGTGGCTTAATGGATTTTCTTATGTTGAAAACTAAACTTGGTTGCTTTTTGTTGTTGGCGGCACATGCTTTATACATGGTTGCAGGCTCCTCAAACGGAGCCAACGAGGTTTCCCTCACTATAAAGGATTCCAGTTATTCTTTATCCATGAGCAGGACAACTGGATCAGTCACTTATCTTGGGAAAAACGAGAATCTGCTCACTGATGGCGGCGAGCCGCTCTTCCGTATCCGTTTCAGGGACGAGGATGGAACTCCCCACATATATACCGCCGCAGATGCCCGTACATGTACGCTTGTCGAAAGAGGAAAACACCTGACCTTTGCCTATTCTGATTTCCCAGACCGGTTTTTTCAGGTTCAGGTTACGGTAAGGGCTGACAGGAAAGACGGACTTTTCCATTTCTCAATGAAGGTGGATACAGACGACCAGATAGAGTGGATGGAGTACCCCAGCGTCTCAGTCAAAGAGACGTCCTCAGAGGACGAGGGAATCCTATGGCCTTACAACGAAGGAGGCTTCTTCAGCGATGCTTCCAAACATTATTACATTGAGCCAGAGTACCCCAGCCAAGGCAACTACGGCATGTATCCAGGGATGGTTTTGACTCCTTTCGTCGCTCAGGTGACCCACAAAGGAGGTGTCTATCTTGGCGCACACGACCCTCTACACAACACGCGACAGGTTGATTTCCGCAAGACGACAGAAGGGATTCATCTCCAACTGAGGCTTTATCCTGGTACAGAGAAGGGTTCCTACGCTTCTGGCGATGAAACCGTCCTTGGCTGCTTCGAAGGCGATTGGTACCATGCCGCAGACATCTATCGCCGCTATTTCGATTCGCATCACAAGGGATTTGTTCGCATAGAGGAAAACAAATTGTTGCCTAAGTGGTATTTCGAACCTTACGTGGTCCTAACCTATTGTGTCAGAGGGCACCATGATATGGACGAGATGACGCCTAACAAACTTTTCCCCTACGTGAATGCGATGCCTATCATTGAAGACTTTACCAGAGAGACGGGAGCTCCCGTAATGGCACTCTTGATGCATTGGGAAGGAACCGCTCCTTGGGCACCTCCTTATGTCTGGCCTCCCTATGGCGGAGAAGATGCCCTCAGGGAATTCGTCAACCGCATGCACGGGATTGGAGGAGAAGTGGGAGTCTATTGCAGCGGCATGGGGTGGACTCAAAAGAGCAATCTGGTGGCATACGACAAATCCCAAGCCTTCACGGATGGGCATCTCGAGAAGTATATGTGCCTCGCTCCAGATGGAAGTTTACCTCCTTCCAGGATCTGCACTGGACAAAGAAGCGGGTATGACCTTTGTCCTTCGACAGAATTCACGAGAAACACCCTTGTGGAGGAGATGAAGAAGATCAGATCATCAGGAGTGGCTTACATCCAGATGATGGACCAAAACCACGGAGGGACGCCCTACATGTGCTACTCCCATGATCACGGCCATCCAGCAGTACCAGGAAGATGGGAAAGCGAAGCGGCAAACAGGCTATACGAACAGGTTCTCAGGGACAATCCAGGACTGGTGCTTGGATGCGAAAGCGCGGCGGCAGAACCCTTCATCCCCAAACTTCTTTTCTCAGACAACCGTTGCGGACTCAATTTCAACGGCGGACAGCCTGTGCCCCTCTATCCGTACATCTATCATGAATATGTCACCAACTTCATGGGAAACAATGTGTGTGGAGACGCGTTCGTCGACTGTCGGCAGACCCCAGAGATATTCCAGTATCGCTTGGCGTATTCCTTCCTCGCTGGTGATTTCCTGACGGTCGTCATCAATGATGAAGGAGTGATTCTATGGGCATGGGGTCAACGCGATTTCTCTCCTGCGTATCGGCCTGACCGCGAAGCGTCACTAACCTTGATAAAGAGGCTCACCGAATGGAGAAAAGCATGTCCAGAGTATCTTCAGTTTGGACGGACACAACATCCCCTTCCTTTCGCATGTGGGCAATCACAGATTTTCACCAATACGGGACCAGTCGATGTGCCCGATGTGGTGAGCACGTCCTACAAGCATAAAAACAAGACGATTCATTTCCTGGTGAACTGGCGGAACACAGAGGCGAAGGTACGGTCCACAGCTCTCATGGGCAAGAAATATTCTTTCCATCCTGACGGTGAGCGAATCAGTTGTTTGGACGGGAGCATTGTCCTTCCTCCCCTGTCTATTATTGCGGTTTACTGAAACTTGCCTTCCCCCAAGATTCTTTCTTGCTGGAGATTGGCTCTATAACAGAAGCACTATGACAAGACACCCCAAAATGACAAAATGACATGAAGGGCGCACCGGCGCACCAGCGCACCATTTGCATTTTTCCATTTCCGCGCCAAAGAAAGAAGGGTAAACTTTTATATTATATATATTAAATAATATATATAATATAAAAAATATTTAGGTACCTTTTTTCGTAAGTATTCATTTTCGTTTTGGTGCGGTGGTGCGCTGGTGCGGCTGATGAGGAGAATAAATCTGTGCTGTTCCTTCAGGACGACCATCTCTACTATCCTGACGGCTTAGAGCAGACAACGATCAAGGCCTTCCGTGCCTACTTCCCCTTGAGCGCCATTCATGGTGCTGCCACAGGCAACGGTGACATCAAAGCCTTCGTGCTGAATTTTGGCGACGAGAGTACAGTTGTCGAAATGATAAATGGCGAAATGGTGAATGGCAAATCCGATGGATGGTACGACGTGAGCGGCCGCAAACTGAGCCAAAAGCCTCAGCAGCGTGGCATTTATATCTATAATGGACGTAAGGTTCTTGTCAACAAAAAATAAAAGCAGGAGGTCACGATAATGAGAAAGACATATATAAGTCCCAGGGCGAAGGTGATGACCCTCTCGATAGGTGTGGTTATCTGCAATACAGGAACGGTTACGAACAGCAAAGGCTCAGGCGGCCTTGATGGCTACGGAGGTGGCAGCCACGGTGAGGCCGATGCTCCAGGCGTAGGTAATTGGGACGACTGGGAGGAATGATTAAAGTTTATAGTTTAGAGGTTAAAGGTTAGAGATAAGATGAAAGAAGAGGCTGGCTGTTCCGCTGGCCTCTTTTCTTGTCCCTGATGGAAGAGGAAAAGGGGCAACACGTTGAAACTGCAGACACAACACGTTGAAACCACGAACACAACACGTTCTTCCTCCCCTTTCGACACGTTGTCTTTTCCGCTCCTTCGTCCTCCTCGTCTGCGTTTGCATTCTTGCTTGTGCCTCCCCCCCCTCAAAAAAGCACGGAAGCAGCCAAACTGAAAAACTCATTTTTTTACTGTTTTTTTTGGTGAATCTGCAGATTATGAGTACTTTTGTGCCGTTTAAAAAAAGTACAAACAACGATGAAGAAGTTTTTGTTAATGATTGCAGTGGTTTTGCTGGGTGCATCATCACTGAAGGCTCAGAGCCTGAAGAGTTTCAACTGGGCAGCTGAGGTAGGTGTGGGAACTGAATTGGAGCTGGGTGTTCGTGCACAACACAATTTCAACGAGTACTTGGCTTGGGATGTGCTGCACGTGAAGTACGCCTATGACTACAACAAATACAATGATTGGAGCGAGATCAGCTTCACGACCGGTTTGCGCGGTTTCAGCCCTTCCTTCGGTCCTGACGTGAAGGCTTTTGCAGCCGTTGATCTTGGTTATGGCGGCATGTTCTCAGACTACGTGAGCTGTTTTGCTATGGATTTCACGATAGGTCTGCAGATCAAGGAGCATCTCTATTTGGGCTATGGCCTGGGCTTGATGCATCACGAAGGCAACCACAAGGATCACCTCTTCCGCATCGGTTGGACATTCTGATCGCCTGAAAGCGTCTGGTCCATCCTGTAAGACAACCCTTATTCAAAAAGAGAAAGAATGGAGAAAAGAACTTTTTCCGTAAGCGGCATGAAATGCATGCATTGCAAGGCTAACGTAGAGAATGCTATCTGCGGATTGGAGGGCGTGGCAGGCGCAGAGGCGAACTTGGAAACACGCAGTGTCACTGTGGAATACGACGCTGCTGCTGTCACTCCCGCCGACATCAAGAAGGCTGTTGACGGGAGTGGCCGCTTTGAACTCACTTTTTAGTGACGATTACCTTCTCCCCACGAAAAACCCTTCATGAAGCAAACGATTCCCGTAGTAGGATTGGCGTGTTCAGCCTGCTCGGCCAACGTGGAGAAGAAACTCTCTTCCCTGTCTGGCATACATAGTGCCTCAGTATCCCTCGCCAGCCGCACCGCTCTGGTCGATTTCGACCCTGCTGTCATCTCTTTGGAGCAGATGAAGCGGGAGGTGAATGACATCGGCTACGATCTGGTCATCGAAAGCGGACGCAGCGCTGAGGAAATCCATCGGCAGGAATTCACTTTGCTCAGGAGGCGCACCCTTCTTTCCTGGGTGCTGGCTATCCTGGTGATGTGTCTCTCGATGGGATGGATTTCTGTGGGGAGCGTACTTGCAGGCAATGTGATGTCTCTGCTGTTGGCTTTCGTCTGTATGTTGCTTTGCGGAAGGAATATCTATGTGTCTGCCTGGCGACAATTGTTCCATCGGACTGCCAACATGGACACGCTGGTGGCACTGAGTACGCTGATAGCTTTCCTGCTGAGTACCTTCAACACCTTCTTTGGAGATGCCGTATGGGGGAGTCGAGGCATTGGCTGGCATACCTTCTTTGATGCCTCCGTCATGATCATTACTTTCGTGCTGACAGGCCGTTTGCTGGAAGAAAAAGCCAAGGACGGCGCAGCAAGCAGCATCCGTCGACTGATGGGCATGCAACCCAAGACGGCGCATATCGTGAATGGTGACAGCGTGGAAGAGGTGCCTCTTTCCACCATCGAGAAGGGTGATTTGCTGGAAGTTCGTGCAGGCGAGAAGATTCCTGTGGACGGTGAAGTCGTCTGGGCCACCAGTTTCATGACAGAGGATGCTGCCTACGTGGATGAATCGATGGTGTCAGGTGAGCCTATCCCTGCAGAAAAGAAGGTTGGAGACAATGTCTTGGCAGGCACCATCCCCAGCCAGGGCCGTTTGCGCATGCGAGCTCGTCAGATAGGCGAGGAGACAGCTTTAGCTCACATCATCCGCATGGTGCAGGAAGCGCAAGGGTCGAAAGCCCCCGTTCAGCGGATTGTGGACCGTGCTGCCTTGGTGTTTGTCCCTGTGGTGGCTGCCATCTCTCTCGTCACTTTCCTGGTATGGTGGATTCTTGGAGGGAATTCCATGCTTCCGCAGGCGATCATGTCTGCTGTGGCTGTGCTGGTGATAGCCTGTCCCTGTGCGATGGGTTTGGCTACTCCCACCGCCCTGATGGTGGGAATCGGCAAGGCAGCCGAAAGTCAGATACTCATCAAGGATGCTTCCGCTCTGGAAAACTTGCGCCATGTGGATGCCATCGTTATTGACAAGACAGGTACCTTGACCATTCCCAATCAGAACGTCGACTTTACGCGTGCTGACAGTCTCCCTTTAGAGGAACGGGAAACGTTGAAACCCAAAGCCAAGGAAGCTGTCGAGGAGCTGCAGCAGGGAGGTATCCAGGTCTACATGATGAGTGGTGACAAGGAAGACGCTGCCCGCTATTGGGCAGAGCAGGCAGGAATCCTTCATTACCAGAGTCGTGCTCTCCCTGAGGACAAGGAGAAACTGGTGGAACGGCTTCAGCTGGAAGGTCATCGCGTGGCGATGGTAGGTGATGGAATCAATGACACGCAAGCTCTCGCGCTGGCTGATGTCAGTATGGCTATGGGGCGGGGTACCGACGTGGCGATGGACGTTGCGCAAGTCACCCTGATGGGCGATGATCTGCGTAATATCCCTGCCGCAATCCGTTTGAGCAAACGTACAGTCAGGATGATTCGCGAGAACCTCTTTTGGGCTTTCATCTACAATCTGATCTGCATCCCTCTGGCAGCAGGACTCCCTTATCTGTTCGGTTTCCACTTCCAGATTACTCCCATGTGGGCAAGTGCTCTGATGGCCTTCTCCAGCGTAAGTGTCGTCCTCAATTCTCTCCGCCTGAAATGGAGCTCATCCAATCAGATTAAGTTTATTTAACAACCTTTTCCATCGACTTACTCTTTTTTCCCTCTATCTTTGACCATGAAAAAATATCATACGTTTACACACATGAAAAGAATACTGCTCTTATCCTTTATGCTTCTCACCAGCATACTGGGAACCAAGGCTGCTGCGGATGATGCAGATGGAGCCACGATAGTGAAGATTGCTGTCTCTGTAAAGGGGAAGGCGACTTATCCAACCAACAAACGTTGCGGATACATCACGGCAGATTATGGTTCAGGTGCCTCTACCCTTGAAGTGCTAGCCTCCCAAAACGGGAAAACTTTGGAGATGAAACTCCCTTCAGGTTCTGCCGTCAAGTTTCGTGGAGAGGCATATCACGGGTGGGACTTCGATGGGGTCGCTGTGACGGATGATGGCATAGCAAAGGCATCTTTCACAGCCAATGAAAGAACAGAATACCAGTGTCTGGCATACACGGATTTTGGGACGCAGTATTACCGCATTCCTGCCATCGCGAGAAATTATCGTGACGAACTGGTAGCGGTGTATGATGTGCGTGAATGCCGCAACGATGTGGGTTTTGGTGAAGTGGATCAGGCAATGAGATACAGCAAAGACAATGGAAAGACATGGAGCGAGGAGACGATCATTGCAGATGGTGACGCCTCACTGGGTGGTAACTCTTTTGGTCTTGCTTATGGTGACCCTGCGATAGGACTCGATCGGGAAAGTGGTGCAGGAGTACTGATTACCGTAAGCGGTCAAACCATTTATGCCTATGCAACGGCCACCCAGCGTCCTCTGATTGCCATGCAGAAAACCACTGATGGCGGTCACAGCTGGAGCACACCAGTGGATATCACCTCTCAGTTCTGGGGGAGTAGCGGAAGTATGTTCCAGGATGGTGAACATGATGGGGAAGGCAAGTTCTTCGCCTATGCAGGTTTCTTTGGCAGTGGCAAGATTCTGCAGAGCCGTATCGTGAAGAAAGGAAAGTATTATCGTCTCTATGCCGCCCTCCTGGTGCGTGGCACAGGATTGCGTGGCGCGTATGTGGTTTATTCTGACGATATGGGTGAAACGTGGAATCTGCTGGGCGGCGATGCCACTATCCAAGCCTGCAAGGGTAGCGATGAGCCGAAAGTGGAGGAACTTCCCAATGGAAGTCTTGTCTTGAGTGGACGCATGCAGGGTGGCAGGTGCTTCAACATCTGGACTTACGACAAGAACAGCACTACCAGTGGATCCTGGGACATCGCTGTGGACAGTGCTCTGCAACCCAATGGAATCAAGGCAATGGGCAACAGCACGAATGGCGAATTACTTATCGTATGGGCAAACGATGCCAAGACAGGAGTCTCCACTCCCATTGCCCTTCAATCTGTACCCTTTGGTAACGGGCGATTCAATGTGGGACTTTATTACAAGGTTCTCGATGCGGACAAGAAATATACTCCTGCGGAATTTGCTTCAGGATGGATCAAATCTTCCCAAGTCAGCACCACAAGCAGTGCCTACAGTACGATGTGTCTGCAGGCAGACAATCGCATTGCATTCTTCTACGAGGAAGGCCCGTCGATATACGAAATGATTTATGTTCCCTTAGACATCGAGCGACTGACGAACCATGCATATACGACAAAGAAAGTGGGGCAGAGAAAGCTGGTCCTCCCCAACAGATGACACGTTTCACTGCTTGGGCAAAGTGACATGAAAGTTCTCGTTGGGCGTGTGAGCTTCCTTAACAATGGCAACCAACTCAGCCACCTTATCAGGATATAGAACAGCCACGTTATTGTCCTCGTGGATATCTGTGTCGAGATCGTAGAGCTCACAGATTCCTTTCTTCACAATAAGTTTCCAGTTCTCTTTGCGTACGGCTATCTGATCTGTCTCATTGAATTCCCAATAGAGATATTCATGAGATTCCTGATTGGCATCATCGCCTGTCAGGGTGGGCAGGAACGATATGCCATCGAAGTAATCCGTCTCTGACTTCTGATACCTGCTGATGTAATTGTCCTCCCCAATAATATGGCAGAAGGTAGGCATGATATCCCAAAAGGCAATGGGATGATTGTTTTTCACACCTGCGGGCACATGGCCGGGCCAGCGAACAATGAAGGGCACGCGAATGCCACCTTCGTGACAACTGCGTTTCAACCCTCTCAGTACACCATCTCGATTGAAGAAAGTAGGATCAGCACCACCTTCTTCGTGAGGTCCGTTGTCACTGGAGAAAATAAGAATGGTATTGTCTGCCATCCCTTTTTCCTGCAATTTGTCCATAATCTCACCCACATAGGTATCCAGACGGGTAATCATGCCAGCAAACTCAGCATGCACATTGCTGACGGCATGATACCAACTGCCTTCTTGCCCGCTGAAACTTTTGTCCTCCTGGAATTTCTTCTTGTAAGCGAGAAGGATGCTGTCTTCTGGTTGAACGAGTTCTGCGTGAGGCAGAGTATAGGTGAAAAGCCCATAAAAAGGTTGCTCAGCTGTCTGCCTGTCCAACCACTCCAATGCATGCTGGTGAATCAGGTCTGCGCTGTATTGGGGGCGATTGAAGTAATCCTTGCCATAGAAATCATGCTCGATGTTTTCCTCAAGCAATTGGCGTGTCATGACAGAGTCCCCGTCTGCCTTACTGTATTTGTTCAGAAAGTTTGGATAATATGCATGAGCTTGGAATTGGCAGACAGGACCATAAAACTCATCCACTCCACGCTTGTCAGGCGTGGAGACACTGCCCTCATAACCGCCTGCCCATTTTCCAAATTGAGCGGTAGCGTAGCCATGATTCTTCATGATTTCAGGCAGTACGATATGGTTGGGGTCCAAAGGATGTTGACCAACAAGGGCGAAGTCAGTATTATTGCCATATTGGATGGTGTTGTCGAAACTCCAATATTCCTTGTTCCCCCGCACTTCGCAATGGCCAGTATGCTGACCTGTCATGAGTGAGGCACGGGAGGGAGCACTGACAGGACTGCCTGAATATGCCTGCATGAATTGCATACCTTGGCTGGCCAGACGGTCAATGTTGGGAGTATTGATGTATTGCTGACCATAGCAAGCGAGATCACCCCACCCCATGTCGTCGCAAAGAACGAATATGATATTAGGTTTTTCTTGTGCCAAAGCAGTTAGTGAGGAAAAACCAGCGAGGGAGCAAAATACGTATACAGGCTTCATTTTACAAAGGAAGAAATGAGACTACTCAAAAAAAAAGAAAATGGCTGATGACTCAGCCAAATCTCCTTGGTGCCCGGAACGGGACTCGAACCCGTACGACCGGTAATGGTCAAGGGATTTTAAGTCCCTCGTGTCTACCAATTCCACCATCTGGGCATCAATGTGGGCGCAAAGTTACAAAATAATGTGAAAGTAAAGAAGAAATTGCCCACAAATCTCATCTTTTTGTCGAAAAAACATTTCAGGACAAGCCTTCAGGCTTTGATTAGTTGTTGATAATCAAGGTACCTGTGGAGGCTAGGTAATTCACACGATAACGAAATAGGGTGCGACCGCCTTTACCTATACTGACGATACCCTGATTGTTGAGATCATAGGTGCGTTGACAACGGGAGCAATGGGCAAAGCCACCTTCCTGAAGAATCATACGCTTGGCAATGTTGCTCTCCTCATAGCAATTGGAGCAAGCCAAATCAAAGCAGACAACGGCAGGAACATCTTGCCCCATCTCTGGAATGTTTGGAAGACCAACTATGAAGCCACTGAGCCCCAAATAGAATCCAGAATACTGGCTGAGTGCAATTTGGTTGACGGGTGTGCTGCCATTGTGGCTGGCAAAGATGTACTGCTTGTTGTTTCCATAGATGGTGCAGAATTCACCCATACTGTTGCATGCCGTATATAGTTGAGGCACAGAATAAACGTTGTCCATGATGAATTTTGCAGGCAAGCGAGCATAAAGAGTATCAGCCTCACCGCAAGAGAGACAACATGATACGGCAAAGAGACAACCAAGAATGCGGAAAAGGAATGAATTACGCATTTATTTGCCCTCCACCAGTTTGCGTTCAGCCTCTTCCATCCGTTGGAAGTTGAAGCCTTCCCATACATCATCCATCAAAGCTGCAATCTGCTCAGTACAAAGATTGCCAATGCTGCCTTCATGAGTATGATGAACTTTCTTGACAGGTATGAACTTGCCTGCCTCGATGTCGAGCCCCACCTTCTTGTACGCATCGCGGAAAGGCATTCCCTCATTAGCCAGACGATTGACCTCCTCGACAGAAAACATCAAATCATAGCGAGGGTCATCCAGCAGCTGCTTATTTACTTGCATCTTGTTGATGATATAGGCAGTCATCTGGAGGCAATCACGAAGCTCTTGGAAAGCAGGTAGGAAGACTTCCTTGATAATCTGGAGATCACGGAAGTATCCACTGGGCAGATTGTTCATGATAAGGGTAATCTGCTGAGGCAATGCCTGTATCTTGTTGCATTTTGCACGCGTCAGTTCAAAAACGTCAGGATTCTTCTTGTGAGGCATGATGCTGGAACCTGTCGTACACTCGTTGGGGAGCTTTACGAAGGCAAAGTTTTGGCTATTGAACAAGCATGCATCGAAAGCCAGTTTTGCAATGGTGCCAGCAATGGTTGCCAAGGCAAAGGCAACGTTGCGCTCCATCTTGCCTCGTCCCATCTGGGCATAGACCACGTTGTAATCCAACGAGTCAAAACCAAGGAGTTGGGTAGTCAGGGTACGATTGAGGGGAAAACTGCTGCCATAACCGGCCGCACTGCCAAGAGGATTGCGATTGGTCATGCGGAAAGCTGCCTGCAGGAACATCATGTCATCAACAAGACTCTCTGCATAAGCGCCAAACCACAAGCCAAAGCTGCTGGGCATGGCCACTTGAAGATGTGTGTAGCCAGGCATAAGCACATCACGGCAGAGTTCGCTTTGCTGCTGAAGCTCCAGGAAAAGGGAACGAACATCCTCTGCCACCAATTTCAACTGGCGTCGAGTGAAAAGTTTAATGTCAACGAGTACTTGATCGTTGCGGCTGCGTCCACTATGAATTTTTTTGCCGATATCTCCCAAAGAGCGGGTAAGCATGAGCTCTATCTGAGAATGAACGTCCTCGATACCATCCTCGATAACAAAGTTTCCAGCCTTTATTTCCGTATAAATCTTGCGAAGTTCTGCCAAAAGAGATTGAAGCTCATCAGCTTTAAGAAGGCCAATGCTCTCCAGCATGATGATGTGTGCAATAGACCCTATTACATCGTGCTCAGCCAAATAGAGGTCCATCTCACGGTCACGTCCAACGGTAAACTGCTCAATCTTCTTGTTGATTTGAAAATTCTTCTCCCAGAGTTTCATTGATGATGGAATAACAAATGATTTGAATCAAATCTAATAGGGCAACATGGAAAGCATCGTAGCCAGCCCTTCTACGCCTTGTTCAATTTTGTTGCCAAGCATTTGCTTGATGAAGAAATTGAGGTTGGCCCCTATGGTTGCACGTAGTTTGCACCCCAATTCAGTAGGGAGCAATTGCAGCCAGAGATTGGCTTGGATAGGAGTGCCCTCAAGGGCAAACTTGATGCATTTGTTGGGGTCTCGCTCAATGATACGCAAGACAATCTTGCCTAGAGGTGCAGCATCACCAGAGATGGTATCGTTGGTGAATTCCATCTTTTCAAGGATATCCTTGATTTTGGCAACTTGTTCAGGTTTGACTTGATCGCCAGCCTTTTCTAATACTATCTGTTCGAAATTGGGATCGTTGACACGTTCACGTATGGCTTCCAAATGTGTAAGGTCGCTCAGCTTCTCGTATACAACCTCTATGGGAGCATAAATCTGTTTTACGCTACTCTCGTACTTTGTCATATCTGAATGAATATGTTTTTTTGTAAATTTGTTTACGCAAGCCAATGGTCGGGGTCACTGTGCCATTCGTTGAGAACGGGTACCTCATCTTCGCTGATGTACCCAATGCGAAGTGCCTCAGAAACTACGGCCTCGTAATTAGTGAGGGTAATCAGGGGGACGCCAACTTTCTTGAATGCTTCAACGGAAACGGGCAGACCGTAAGTATAAGAAGCAACCATGCCTACAACCTCACAACCATTGTTGCGGATGGCGTCTACAGCCTTGAGACTGCTGCCGCCAGTACTGACAAGATCCTCCACTACAACGACTTTCATACCTGGCTTTAATTCACCTTCGATGAGATTCTCGAGTCCATGATCCTTGGGCTTGCTGCGGACGTAAACAAAAGGAAGACAGAGAAGGTCGGCTACCAATGCTCCTTGGGCAATGGCGCCCGTGGCAACCCCTGCGATTGCATCTACTTCAGAGAAATTCTCGAGGATTATACGGGACAACTCCAGCTTGACGAAGCTGCGAAGTTCAGGATAAGAAAGCGTTTTGCGATTGTCGCAATAGAACGGGCTCTTGAGTCCGCTTGCCCAAGTGAATGGGTTGGTCGGTTGCACCTTGATTGCCTTGACTTTCAATAATTTGTTTGCAAAGATTGTCTCTAAGGTTTTCATAAATATGATTGAATTTAAATCGTTGATACTTTTTTCACGCACAAAGGTAAGAAATTACATTGTAATTAGCTCTATTCCATGTCGGAAAAATCTAATCTTTTAACGATAATTCCCATTTCGAAACCTCGAGACGTCAGGTGTTTGACGATTTTTGCCTTCCTGTGGTAATCGTTCTTTTCGTTATGGAGAGAACGGGATTTTTGTGCAATAACTTTATCCAGGACATGTAAATATTCGTCTTCCTCAATCTGCAGAAGACCATATTGGATGGCTTCCTCGTCAAGTCCTTGCACATGCAGCATTTGTCGAATCTTAACACGTCCCCAATGATTGTAACGGAGTTTGTCAAGGCAATAGGCTCGAGCAAAGCGATTGTTGTCAATATATTTCTCACTAATCAGATAATTGATTGCATCGTTTGCTTCAGAAAGAGAGATTCCCCATTTGAGCAGTTTGCTGCGTATCTCATTTGAAGAATGCTCACCGCTACTGCAGAGAGAAGTTGCACGATGGAGTGCCTGTTCGTAGGTTAGTTCTTTCATTTGAAAACAGATTTTATAAATCGAGGATTTCCAAACTGATCTTGGCGTAGTTCAATATCGTCGAATTTCATCTCGGAAAGCATGGATATCAATTCGTTCCCATATATTTGATTTATCTCGAAAAAGAGCATTCCAGAAGGGGCTAAGTGTGATTGCGCGTATTCTGCTATTGCTCTATAAAACAATAAGGGATTGTCATTGGGTACAAAAAGTGCGAGATGAGGCTCGTAAAGAAGGACATTATCATCCATGTCGGCTTTCTCTCGTTCACAGATATAAGGCGGGTTGCTGACAATAAGTTGCCATTTTTCATTGTTGTTGTGTCTAGGATGTAAAATATCTTCGGAAACGAAATTTATTTTTGTTTGAAGAAATTCTGCATTTTTCTGAGCGATAGCCAATGATTCAGGAGAAATGTCTGAAGCTGTAACAGGAAACCCTTCCAGAGATAGCGAAATGGCAATGCATCCGCTGCCTGTTCCCACATCAAGCAGTCTGCAAAATGGTCGATCAGGAGAAGGCACGGTCGACAAAATCCATTGGACCAATTCAGCTGTTTCAGGGCGAGGAATAAGTACGCCTGGTGCCACGTGAAAGATATGACCACAGAATTCTGCCTGTCCCAAAATATACTGTACAGGTTCTTTTTGCATCAATCTTTGTATAATTTCCTCTAGTTTATTGCGGTCATTTGCAGACAAAAGTGTATCTTTGCCTAGCATCAAATCGGTTTGAGAGAGGCCAAAACGCATTTCCATCACCATTCGGTAAAGTGCTCGAGCCTCGCCTGGCGGATATATTTGCTGCAAGCGTTGAACATAATTCATATCAGCAAAGATACGAATAAAAAAAACAAAAAGGAACAGAATAGACAAAGAAATATGGGTTATGATAACAAATTCATGGAGCGTTGTATCCAATTGGCTCGATGCGGAGAGTACGGTGCTGCTCCTAATCCTATGGTTGGGGCTGTCATAGTGCATAAGGGTCGAATCCTGGGTGAAGGTTATCATTGTCTTTGTGGTGGCCCTCATGCGGAAGTGAATGCTATCCGTAGCGTTAAACAAAAAGAATTGCTGCATGAAAGCACCCTCTACGTGAGTTTGGAACCCTGTGCTCACTACGGGAAAACCTCTCCTTGTGCCGATTTAATCATCGCGAACCAAATTCCTCAAGTGGTAGTGGGTACTTTAGATCCATTTGCCAAAGTAAACGGATTGGGAGTCAAAAAAATGAGAGATGCTGGGATAGAGGTGATTGTTGGCGTAATGGAGAAAGAATGCAGGGCATTGAACGAACGTTTTTTCACTTTCCACAGGAAGAAACGTCCTTGGATTCTCTTGAAATGGGCGCAATCCCAAGATGGATTCATTGCTCAAGAAGACGGAACTCCTGTAACCTTTTCCACTGTTGAGACTCAAGTGTTGATGCATCGATTACGTGCTTACAACAAAGCTGTCATGATAGGAACACGAACTGCATTGATTGACAATCCGTCGCTGACGACACGATATTGGCCGGGTCCCAACCCTGTGAGAGTAACTGTTGACCGCCATGACATCTTGCCCAACAATTTGAAAATAAAACAAGAAGGAGCCGAGACAAGAATTTATTCTTGTGGAAAGTTAAATGACATTCTGGCAGACCTTTACCAGCGGAACATTCAGTCGCTGATGGTGGAAGGCGGAACGCAGTTGTTGCAATCATTCATCGACGAAGGCTTGTGGGATGAAATTAGAATTGAAACATCTCCAATGAGATTGAGGAAAGGAATTGTTGCCCCCGCAATAGCGTATGCAAAAAACGTCGAAGAAACAGAAATTGATGGAAACGGCATTCGAATCTTACGTCCCTTGAATTATGAATTCTGAATCCAAATGAATTATAATGAAACTTTCGAAAACATAAAAAAGAACACAAAAAGGAGGTTTTAGAGGAAAGAAATCACTAATTTTACTTAATTCGAGTCTATATTATGCTCGTAAGTCAAATATTGTCTGTATTTTTGTAAACTCAATAAAGCATACGAGTGTATACATAACATGTGTGAACATAATCTGATGAGAAAATCTCTATATCTGTTTTTCTTTATGCTGCCTCTCTTGATGAGTTCCTGCTGGAAGGACGAGGAAGAGATTGTGTTGGATAACCATTGCTATATCTCTTCGGTAGCATTAGGGACTATCAAACGTGCTATCCATACTACTGATAAAGAAGGAAACGACAGTATCTATTATACAACTTTCACTGCAAGTTCCTATAAGATGTCTATCGATCAGAAGAATTTGCTTATAGAAAATCGTGATTCAATTCTATATGGTGCTATAGCATCTTCTGTGCTAACGACCATCACATACGAAGGTGCCACTTTACATTGGCGACCAGCAGATGACCCTAATTCAGAATGGATTTTATATAACAGTTCTGATAGCTTGGATTTAAGAAAGCCTTTGCATTTGTTGGTATATGCTAATGATGCACAAAGTTATCGTCAATATACTTTGAGACTTAACGTACACCAGCAGGAAGGTGACTCTCTCTACTGGAATCATGTGGATGAAGAGACGACAGTTTTCGCAGAAATGAAAGAAATGCGTGCCTTCATGAACAAAGGTACGCTTAAAGTATTAGGACAGACTTCTGACGGTATCCAAACAGCAGTACGTTCAGGACTCGCATCAGCGGGCGAATGGACCTTGGTTGCTACTAATTTGCCGAAGACAACCATTGTGAGCACCCTGCATCAACAGGGTGACAACTTGTTTGTAAGTTCCATCGAAGGAGCTATTTATACTAGCCAGGATGCCATTACGTGGGAACAATTGGGACCTGTAATCCCCAATCGGACTCTGGTGGCAATTAGTTCCAACTTTTATTATGTTTTGATTGATGGTCTGCTTTATAGTTCGTCAAATGTTATCGATTGGAAAGTGGAATCCCTGGACAGCAGTCCTGAATATCTGCCTGACAATTTGATATACAGTAGTATCTATGACCAAGAGAATGGGAACCATAGAATTCTGATTTGCGGAAACCGAGACGTAGAGACAGACACTACAGCAGTAGTATGGAGCAAAGTATGGTATGACGACATGAAAGAAGGAGAAGCAGAATGGACTTATTATACACAGACGTCTGAGAATCCTTATTCTTGCCCTCGTCTGCAATATCTAACGATTATCCCATATGACGGAAAGATGATAGCCATCGGAGGTGCTCCTGTAAACGGAGGTACTCATAAAGCGATGGACCATTTGTATTTTAGCAAAGATCATGGTGTTACATGGAAGGCAGACAGAGAGCTGCACCTGCCTTACGAGCTTTCTGGAGTCAGCGGACCCCTTACAGCAACCGTGGATGAAAATAACTTTATTTGGATCATAGCCAATCAACAGGTATGGCGAGGACGTTTAAACAGACTCGGTTTCGTACGCCAATAATTGCTGTCTTTTTCTGCCTTCCTGCATTTTCGTTTGCGCAAGGTGGGGATGACGTAGAGTATCAGATGGAATTAGGTGGCGGTTTAGGAACCTGTTTCTACATGGGCGATGTAAATGGAACTCCTTTTGCTCACATGAGCGGTATGGGAAGTATCATTGCCCGTAAAATATTTAATCCTCGTATGGCGCTGAAGGGCGATTTGGCATTAGGGCATATCAGTGGAAATAGTGAAGGCTACTTCATCCCTACAGATGCGACAAGCGAAACAGCAGAGGGTGGAATGCCCACAAAAGTCTCCTTCAGTAGAAATGTGATAGATTTTGGTGCCCAGTTTGAAATGAATTTTTGGGGATACACAAGAAGCAGCGGGTATAGTGAGAACAGTCGATTTACACCCTATGCTCTGGCTGGTGCAGGATTTACTGTTGCCCCTGGTGGTGCAGGCACCCAATTTGCACTTAATCTACCTGTTGGAGTAGGGTTAAAGTTCAAGTTGCGACCTCGTCTGAATATCGGTTTGGAATGGACCATGCGATTCACCACAAGTGATGCTTTGGATGCTGGCAGCAAAGAGGCAAGCCAATTGATTCATCCTTATGGCATAAAAAGTGTTGGACTCAAGAACAAAGACTGTTATTCTTTCACTATGGTGTTTCTAACCTACGACCTGTGTCCCAAGTGTAAGGAATGCCATAACAATGATGATTAAGAAAATATTTTAAAGATAATAAATGAATATAGATATCCATAACATACCACCCCATATCGCCATCATTATGGATGGAAATGGGCGATGGGCTCAAGCTAGAGGTCTGGCACGTTCTGCCGGTCACGTGGAAGGCGTCGAGACCGTAAAACGTATTACGGATTTATGCGGTCATTTAGGTGTGAAATACCTTACGCTCTATACTTTTTCAAACGAGAATTGGAACCGTCCTGCAGAGGAGGTGGAGGCTCTGATGAATCTTTTCGTTACTCAACTTGAAGATCAAGTTCTCATGGAGAACGATATTCGCTTTCGTGTGATTGGTGACAGAGAGAGCTTACCAGAAAGTGTGCAGAAACGCATGAATGAATGCATGGAAAAAACTCGCAACAACAAGACCATGACGGTGACTTGTGCTTTAAGCTACAGCAGTCGTTGGGAGCTTACCGAGATGACGAGAAGGGTTGCGAAGGATGCCATTGATGGGAAGTTGAAACCTGAGGATATCACTGAAGAGTATATTTCTAATCATTTGGAGACTAACTTCATGCCGGATCCCGACCTGCTTATTCGTACGGGAGGTGAACTTCGTATAAGTAACTATCTGCTTTGGCAATGTGCCTACACTGAATTCTATTTTTGCGACACTTTTTGGCCAGACTTTAAGGAAGAAGATTTGCACAAGGCCATTGCATCCTACCAGAAACGCCAGCGCAGGTTTGGCTTGACTGAGGCTCAAATAGAAGAGAAGTTGAAAGGCGAGAAGAAGTAAGTCGGAATTATAAAAAAATCGACCCAATGATAAAAAGGTTTTTTTACCTTATAATTATATTATTTGCACAAAATCTGGCAGCTCAGCTTGTCAATCGGGAAATAAATCCCGAAATTGACTATACTCGTACGCCGCGAACTTATTACATTGGAAACATTACGGTGGATGGAGTGAAGAATTACGACGAGTTCTTGCTGATAGGATTGAGTGGCCTGACAGTGGGTGAACCAGTGACTATTCCTGGTGAAGACATTACAAAAGCAGTCAAGCGTTATTGGAAGAATGGTCTCTTTAGCAACGTTGCCATAAGTGTGGATAGTTTGGTGGGAGACTCTGTCTATTTGCATATCCAGTTGACTCAACGTCCCCGTATTTCTATGATTAATTATAATGGAGTGAAGAAAGGAGAAAAAGATGACTTGACGGAAAAACTGGGATTGGTAAAAGATAATCAGTTGACTCCCAATATGATAGACAGGGCCAAGATATTGGCTAAGAGATACTTTGATGATAAGGGGTATAAGAATGCGGATATCAATATTCTTTCTCATGACGATCCTTCTGCTCCAGACAAGATCATCGTAGATGTTAACGTCCAGAAGAAGGACAAAGTAAAGATCAACAGCATTAACATAGCAGGCAACGAAGCCCTGGAATCCAAGAAAATAAAAGGATCTCTATTTAAAAATGGTGTGTTAAAGAAGATTCACGAGAAAGGTTCGATGGCTAGCTGGTTCCGTTCGAAAAAGTTTATTGACAGCAAATATAAGGAAGCCAAAGATAACTTGATTGCGAAATATGCGGAATTGGGTTATCGAGATGCTGTCATAATCTCAGACAGTGTGGTTCCTCATGATGAAAAAACTGTGGATGTGTTCATCAATGTCGAAGAAGGTCAGAAATACTATGTTCGCAATATTGAATGGGTTGGGAACAGTCTTTATCCGACCGATGGATTGAACCAGATCCTACGCATAAAGAAAGGTGATGTCTATAATCAGAAATTGTTGGAAGAGCGAACTACTACCGATGATGATGCTATTGGAAATCTTTATTATAACAATGGTTACGTGTTCTATCGTTTGGATCCTGTAGAGGTGAATATCGTAGAAGACTCTGTGGATTTGGAGATGCGAATTACAGAGGGACCGCAAGCTCACATCAGCCGCGTAAAGATTACTGGCAATGATCGTGTATACGAGAATGTAGTACGCCGTGAGTTGCGCAACAAACCTGGTGACCTTTTCTCTAAGGAAGCTTTGGAGCGTTCTTACCGTGAGATTGCTTCTTTGGGACATTTCGACGAAAAAATCGACTATAATGTTGAACCCGATCAAACCAACGGAACTGTTGATTTGCGGTGGGGATTGACCAGCAAAAGTAATGATCAGGTAGAGTTCTCATTAGGTTATGGACAGACGGGCGTTATCGGTAAGATTGGTTTGAAATTCAGTAACTTCTGCATGGCAAACCTGTTCAACAAAGATGGTCTTCGCCGTGGCATATTGCCTCAAGGCAATGGAGAGACTTTCAGTATTAGTGGCCAAACAAATGGACGTTATTACCAAGCTTATAGCCTAAGCTATATGAACCCTTGGTTTGGTGGCAAGCGTCCCAATACATTAAACGTAAGTGCTTTCTTCTCCAAGCAAACTGACGTAAGTGACAATTACTACAACTCAGCATACCGTAATAGTTTTTACAACAGTTACCTTTATGGTTACGGCACTAATGGTTACAACTATTATGAGAATTATTATGATCCTGACAAGTTCGTGAAGATTATGGGAATCTCATTAGGATGGGGTAAGCGTCTGCGTTGGCCAGATGACTATTTCACTCTAAGTGCTGATCTGAGTTATACCCGCTATATGTTGAAGGATTGGCAATACTTCCTGATTGCAAACGGTAACTGCAATAATATCAGTCTGAACTTGAATTTGAGCAGAAACAGTACAGATAACCAGATTTATCCCCGTCGTGGTTCAGACTTCTCTTTCACTGTCAGTGTAACTCCTCCGTATAGTCTTTTTGACAACAAAGACTATGAAAATCTGGCAACTAAGTACAATTCCAGCACTTACAAGAAGGAGCTGCAAGATAAATATCGATGGATTGAATACCACAAATGGAAGTTCAAGAGTCGCACATACACAGCTTTGTCCAGTAGCAATAAATGCTTTGTTCTGATGACTCGTGTGGAATTTGGTATTCTGGGATCCTATAACTCTCACAAGCGTTCTCCTTTTGAGACTTTCTTTGTGGGTGGTGATGGTATGTCGGGCTATACCAGTACTTATGCCACAGAAACTATTGGTCTTCGTGGTTATGACAATGGTTCTCTTACTCCCAACGGATTCCCCGGTTATGCTTATGACCGATTTACGGTAGAACTGCGTTATCCCTTTATGTTAGGAGCCAGCACCAATATTTATGGTTTGGTCTTTGCAGAAGGTGGTAACGCGTGGGATCAGGTTAAGAAATTCAATCCGTTCGACATGAAGCGTTCACTCGGCGCAGGTGTTCGAATCTTTTTGCCCATGGTTGGTCTTCTTGGTATCGACTGGGGGTATGGCTTCGATAAGATCTTTGGCAGTAAGACTTATGCACGTAGCCATTTCCATTTCATTTTGGGTCAGGAATTTTAAAGAACGTGAGTTAAATAATTATGTTGAACATAAAAGAGGAATGTTAGAAATATGAGAAAACTTTTAATGATTTTATTGGTTGCAGTCAGTGCAAATGCAATGGCTCAGAAATTTGCTTTGGTTGACATGGAATACATTCTCAAGAATGTGCCCGCATACGAGCGTGCTAATGAGCAGTTGAACCAAGTTAGTAAGAAATGGCAGGCTGAGGTGGACGCTCTCACTACTGAAGCCCAGACTCTCTACAAAAATTATCAGTCAGAAGCAGTCTTTTTGAGTGAAGAGCAAAAGACAAAGTCGGAGGACAACATCATAGCTAAAGAAAAGGAAGCTGCTGAACTTAAAAAGAAATACTTTGGTCCAGAGGGAGAACTGTATAAGAAGCGTGAGAGCTTAATGGCTCCCATCCAGGATGAAATATACAATGCAGTAAAGGAGATATCAGACCAGAAGGGGTATAGTATGGTCTTAGATCGTGCCAGTGATGCAGGCATTATCTTTGCTAGTCCAAAGATAGATATCTCGAACGAGGTCTTGGCAAAATTGGGTTATGCTAACAATTAAAAGAAAAACAAACAGAGATAAAAACAATTTACAATTTTTGAAAAAGATGAAAAAAATTTTGATTGCCATCCTGATGATGGCACCTATGAGCTTGATGGCACAAAAGTTTGCACATTTCAATAGCGCAGACATTATTCCCAACATGAAGGAATACACAGATGCTCAGGCTGAAATTCAGAAGATGGCAGAACAGTATGATGCTGATCTGAAATTGATGCAAGACGAATTGCAAAAAAAGAGTGATGAGTATCAAAAGGAACAGGCAAACTTGCTGGACAATGTAAAGCAGCGTCGTGAGCAAGAACTCCAGGATTTGTACCAGCGTATGCAACAGTCCTATCAGGATAATCAGACAGCTTTGCAGAAAGCTCAGCAAGATAAGTTGGGCGTTATTCAAGAGAAAGTGATGGCGGCTGTGAAGAAAATTGGTGAGGCTGGTGGTTTCGTTTATGTGGTTGACACAAGCACGGGTGCTATTCCTTTTATCAACACCACTCTGAGTACTGATGTAACTGACCAGATTAAGAAAGAAGTCGGTTTGTAATATGCGTTTATTTACGATGACGTAGGTGCTGCTGAAGTGTCTACGCCATCGTTTTGTTTTTTTATTTGAACCCAACATAATCAAACTCAAGAAAACAATGAAACGAGTCTTTTGCCTTTTATCGATCATGGTATCTATTGTTATGCCCTCTTTCTCGCAAGTTCAATTTGGATATCTGAGTTATAGCACTGTTAAGAAACAGATGCCAGAATATACACAGGCTCAAAACAATATGGCTGCCTTGCGCACCAAATATGAGCAAGAGGCACAACGAGGAGAAGATGAGTTTCAAAAGAAGTTCGTTGAGTTTTTGCAGGGACAAAAAGAGTTTCCTACTACTATTCTTCAGAAACGTCAAGCTGAGCTTCAGAATCTGATGGATAACGGATTGAGTTTCCGCAATCAAGCTCAAGGCTTGTTGGCTGAAGCAGAAAAAGAAGCTATGGGAGAAGTAGAAAAGAAGCTCAACAATGCTATTTTAGCTGTAGGAGTAGAGTTAGGCTATGCTTTTATTTTGAATATAGATGAGAATGCATGTCCGTTCATTAATCCTGTTGTTGGTGTCGACGTGACGAATGCAGTCAAGCGTAAACTGGGTTTAGAGGTCCCTGAAGAACCTATTCCTCAGGCCGAAATTACTCCTATTGAGACTCCCAAGGCAGGAACGGATGTGGCTCCTGTACAAGTATCACCTGCCCAAGAAACCACACCTGTTGAAAATGTCCCAGAGGAGCATTGATCTTCCTCAACTGCCAGGTCCTATTGGAGTCTTTGATTCTGGTTATGGAGGACTTACTGTACTACGGCAAATTCGCGAGTTGATGCCGCAGTATGATTATCTTTATTTGGGCGATAATGCTCGAGCTCCATATGGAACCCGTTCCTTTGAAATTGTCTACGAATTTACCCTTCAGGCTGTACGTTATCTTTTTCAAATGGGATGCCATCTGGTTATTTTAGGATGTAATACAGCATCGGCCAAAGCGTTGCGCAGTATTCAGCAAAATGATTTGCCTCATATGGATTCTGACCGACGTGTACTGGGTGTTATCCGTCCTACTGCCGAATGTATTGGCCATATTACCAAGACGCGTCACGTAGGGATCATGGCTACGCCAGGTACGATTCGCTCATGTACTTATGACATGGAAATCTCTAAACTCTATCCGGATATTATCGTTACAGGTGAAGCATGTCCCATGTGGGTGCCTTTGGTCGAGAATTTTGAATTTGACAGTCCTGGCGCAGATTATTTCGTAGAGAAATCCATTAATCACTTGTTGGAGCGAGATTCCAGGATAGACAGTATCATCCTGGGGTGTACTCATTATCCCCTTTTGCAGAAGAAAATCCTCAGATATACGCCCTCAAATATACATTTGATTTTTCAGGGAGAATACGTAGCTCGCAGTTTGCTGGATTATCTTCTTCGACATCCTGAAATGGATTGCAGATTGACTAAAAATGGAACCATTCGTTATCTGACAACGGATCAGCCTGAGCAGTTTAGCCAAAGTGCTAACATTTTCATGGGGCAACCTATTCAGGCAAGCCGGATTGTGTTGGAATAGAATGGAATATAGGTACTGTTCTAGCTCTCCTTTGCTTTTATATCTTTATCCTTTGCCACTCATGATGTCAATAAGCTCATTGGTAATGCTTTGTTGACGTGTCTTGTTGTATAATAAGGTAAGTTCTTGCAACAGATCACTGGCATTATCATCAGCAGTTTGCATAGCCAGCATGCGGGCTGCATGTTCTGCTGTTGCAGCATCTAAAAGAATCTCCAAAAAGCGGGTTCTCTGCAGCAAAGGAATTGTATGAAGATATAATTCTATGGGAGAAGGCTCCACTATGTAATCAGCCAGATTTTCATCTTCTTGCTTATCCACTTCGACTTGGAGAGGAACAATTTGATAAGTTTCAACGGTCTGTGTTCCCATTGATTTAAAGTGAGGTGCCACAATTTCCACTTGATCCAATAGCCCAGATTCATATTTCTCATTAAGAGATTTCAATAAATCATTCAAGGGAGCCTGTGTCTCTGGAGTGGGATTTGATGTGTATTTCTCCCCGCTTTCAATCAAATCTGATAAGTACTCCATCCCCAATTTAGATAGCTCACGGGCTACTTTCTTACCAATGGGAATGACGCTCACTTCTGCCCCTCTATTGCGATACTCCTGAATGCGAGTCTTTAGTGTTTTGAACAAGTTTGTATTAAAGACTCCACATAAACCACTATTGCTGCTGATGGCTATCAATGTCACATGCTTCAAAGGACGTTCTGAGGTTTGTGGCAAGATTTCCTTGCTTTGCAGCATAGCCTGCAGATTTCCCAAAATGGTAGTCAACTCATGAACATACGCTGTCACCTGTGCCGCACGTCCTTGGGTACGGCGTAACTTGGCAGTTGCCACCATACGCATAGCTGAGGTGATCTTCTGCGTGTTGCGTATCGAATTGATCCTTCCTTTTATCTCTTTCAGCGAGGCCATTTTCTTCCTTTATCTAGAATACTGTTCCCTTAGCAACTTTTTCCAAGGCTTGGACTACTTCATTCGTTAAATTACCAGCCTTCAATGGGATTAGCACATCTTCCTGGTGGTTTATGCGTAGGTTCTCCAGATACTGAGATTCCCATGCTTGAACAGATTCCAAGGGTACATCCTTGAGTAAACCATGGACCCCGCAATAAAGAATCGCTATCTGTTCTTCTACAGGCATAGGACTATATTGGGGCTGGATCAGTAGGCGGCTATTCTTTCTTCCTTTATCAATGGTAAAAGCTGTTACAGCATCCATGTCACTGCCAAATTTGGCAAAGCCCTCCAACTCACGATACTGAGCTTGATCAATTTTCAGGGTACCGGCAACTTTCTTCATTGCTTTTAGCTGGGCATTACCGCCCACGCGACTCACACTGATACCCACATTGATGGCTGGCCGGACTCCTTGGTTAAATAAATCTGTCTCGAGAAAGATCTGGCCATCCGTAATAGAGATGACATTGGTGGGAATATAGGCACTGACATCACCTGCTTGGGTCTCAATGATGGGCAAAGCAGTCAAGGAGCCACCCCCTTTAACTATTTCACGCATGCTTTCTGGCAAGTCGTTCATTTGGCGAGCAACCTCCTCCTGGTTGATGATCTTGGCAGCACGTTCCAACAAACGGCTATGCAGGTAGAAAATGTCACCTGGATACGCTTCGCGACCACTTGGGCGGCGCAGGATCAAGCTTACCTCACGATAAGCTACAGCCTGTTTGGACAAGTCATCATAAACCACCAAGGCATGTCGGCCTGAATCACGGAAATATTCGCCGATAGCTGCACCTGCAAAGGGAGCATAATATTGAACGGCAGCAGGGCTGCTGGCATTGGCGCTGACCACAATGGTGTAATCCATAGCTCCCTTCTCCCTCAACATCTGCACCAGGCTTGCTACGGTACTTCCTTTCTGGCCTATAGCAACATAAATGCAGTATACGGGATCTCCTGCCAAATAATTAGAGCGTTGGTTTATGATGGTATCGATGGCAATGGCAGTCTTTCCCGTTTGGCGGTCGCCAATGATAAGTTCACGCTGTCCACGTCCAATGGGAATCATGGCGTCCACAGCCTTGAGCCCTGTTTGAAGAGGCTCGTTTACAGGTTGGCGATAAATGACACCTGGCGCTTTACGCTCCAAAGGCATCTGATATTTCTTTCCTCCTATTTCGCCCATGCCATCCAAAGGAGTTCCCAAGGGATCAATGACACGACCAATCATCTCCTCGCTCACGTTGATGCTGGCAATTCGACCTGTTCTTCTTACCGTATCACCTTCCTCAACATTGTCTGTTGGCCCCAGCAAGACGGCACCCACATTGTCTTCTTCCAGATTCATCACGATGGCTTCCATTCCATCGTCAAAAATCAGCAACTCACTGGCTTCAGCATTCTGGAGTCCATAGATGCGTGCAACACCATCGCTCACCTGTAGGACGGTACCAACCTCTTCAACACGGGTGTGGGTATCCATTCCCTCAAGTTGCTGACGCAAGACTGAAGTCACTTCACTTACCTTTATCTGTTCACTCATTTGTTTCTATCAATAAATCATCAAAATGCATGCTTCTTGCCAATCGTCTATCTCTTATTTCTCCATCAGCTCACGTCGGATATCTTCCAACTTACGTTTGTAACTGGCGTCGATACGTTTATCTCCAATGAGGAGTCGGAAACCGCCCATCAGTTCAGGCAGGACCTTGTAGGAGCATTCTACTTCACTTCTCAGCATCTCCTTCAGCTGCAGGACAAGTTTTTCCCGTATGTCATCATCTATGGGAGCTGCACTTTCCACTGTCACACTGACAATCCCTTGAGCACGGCGATACATATCAGTGAAGAGAGGAACAATCCATATCAGCTTATTCGCTTTATGATGACTGAGTATCAGATTGAGAAAAGATTCGTAAAGAGGTGACTTGCTTGTTCCGCCTGCTGTTTGCAGGAGTTCCCGTTTTGCTTCATCCGTAGAAGTTGGATCATCCAAGGCATCCCGCAGCTCAGGCATCGACAGAAGGCATTCCCTTAGCAGAACCATTTTCTGATAGATTTCCTGCTGTTCTGCCACAGGTCGCTCCTTGGCGGATTCCCATAGCGCTCTTGCATATCGAGTGGAAATACTCATCCTTGCCTATTTGCGGTTTTATCCTTCCTTCAAACCCTCCAGTTGATTCTCAATACTTTGCCGTTGGGCTGTTTCATCACGCAGTTCGCTCTGCATAACTTTCTTGGCCATTTCAATAGCCAAGTCGGCAGTCTCTTTTCGAATCTGGTGGAGTGACTGTTGGCGTTGCTCCTCGATGTCAGCCTTGGCTTGCTCCATTTGTTTGCGAGTCAATTCATTGACCTGTTCCTGTGCCTCAGCCAGAATGCGTTGTTTCTGCTGAACCGCATCTTTCAGGATGGTCTGCTTCTCAACCTGAGCTTGTGCTACCAGCATGTCGGTCTCTGCCTTGATATTGACTAACCGCTCGTTTGCCTCGTGGGCATTCTGCAGAGACTTGTCAATGTAGGTTTTACGGTCATTTACCGCCTTCACAATGACAGGGAATCCCCATTTTGCCAGCACTGCAAGTACAATGCCGAAAGCCAAAGCCATCCAAAAGAGGAGTCCAAAGTCAGGTGTAAATAGAGACATTACTTACCGATTGCGTTCATACATACAACAACGGCAAACAAGCTGACACCTTCTATGAGAGCACCCAGAATGATAGCTGCCAACTGTATCTTACCACTTGCTTGAGGTTGACGTGCAATAGCCTCCATGGCAGCCTTGCCGATAATACCAATACCGAAAGCTGCTCCAATCACTGAAATACCTGCTCCAATGGCAGCCAAATCAAGTCCCTGACCTACTGCCTGCATTAAACTTAGTCCTAACATAACTTCTTGTCTTTATTCTATATTATTTTTGTTTATCAATTCACTATTTATGTCTCTTTATGTCACTTCAAATTCAGACGCTTCCTCACTTCCGACTTGTGCCTGACTGATATAGCTGGCACTCATTGTGGTGAAGACAAAGGCTTGCAGGAAAGCCACCAGAAGCTCCATCATGTTCATGAAGACCGCAAAAAGCAAGGCTACTGCAGTCATGCTGCGATGCATGGTGACTCCCATGGAGATACTGGTGAAGATCATGCATATCAGACTCAGGATGATGGTATGTCCTGCAAAAATGTTGGCCAGTAATCGGATGGTGAGTGAGAATGGTTTGGTGAACAATCCAACGATTTCTATCACCTGCATCAAGGGAATAGGACACTTCAAGAACCAAGGCACATCAGGCCAAAGGATATCCTTCCAATAATGTTTGGTCCCCGTCAGGTTCACTACCAGGAAAGTAGCTGTCGCAAGGGTCACTGTAACTGCAATGTTTCCTGTCAGATTCATTCCGAATGGAAAAACGGGTATCAAGCCGACTAAATTACAGATCAGGATGAAGAAGAAGGCTGTTAGCAGATAAGGCGCGAAGCGTACGCTGTTGCGGCCACCAATCACACTGTCCACCACATTGTCGTACAGATAGCATATTACCAATTCTATCAGTCCGACAAGTCCCTTGGGAGCCTGCAAAGGGTGTTTCTTGTACCAATTGGCGCAATAGAGAATCAGCGTAATGGTAATGAAGCTGACCATGAAAAGTCCACACACATTCTTTGTTATGCTGATGTCTATGGGATGGCTCTCGCTGCCGTCAGACAGCATTTCAACCACTTTGCCGTTCTCGTTGTATCGCAGGCCTTCGTATGTTTGACCCTCTGCCAAATGAGAAGAAGAGAACGCGTGCCATCCTGAGTTTTTGCTCCATATCAGAATGGGTAAGTGCAATTCGATAGGATGGCCGTTCCACGTGATGATGTGCCAATCGTGTGAATCGCCTATATGCTCGCTTAGGATCTCGTCTGTATTCATCAGCAGAGTACGGTTACCTCGTTGTTCTCCACTTGGGCTATTCCATCATTGATGGGAAATTCCTGGTTGTCCACCTTGACGACACCTTTGTCCAGCGCAGCCATTAGGGGAGCATGGTCTGGCAGCACTTGCATGCGTCCCAGCACAGAAGGCAGCTCCACGCTTTGTTTGGCTTCGCCCTCAAAGATGGTTCCCGTTGCCATGATGATTTTTACCCTTATCATAATCTCTTGAATTTTATCCTTGCGCCGCAGCTTTCAGTTTCTCAGCTTTCTCCTTCACGTCTTCGATGGTACCCACATTCAGGAAGGCTTGTTCTGGCAAGTCATCGACTTCTCCGTCCAAGATCATTTGGAATCCGCGGATGGTATCTTCCAGATTAACCATTACACCAGGAACGCCAGTGAATTGCTGAGCTACAGCAAAGGGTTGGGAGAGGAAACGTTGCACCTTGCGGGCACGAGCCACAATCAGTTTGTCCTCATCGGAAAGTTCCTCCATGCCTAAGATGGAGATGATATCCTGCAACTCCTTGTTTCGCTGTAAGATAGCCTTTACGCGCTCTGCAGTCTCATAATGTTCTTTGCCCACGATGAGAGGATCCAGTATGCGGCTGGTGCTGTCCAGCGGATCTACTGCAGGATAGATGCCTTGCTCTGCTATCTTGCGACTCAAGACCGTAGTGGCATCCAAATGGCTGAATGTTGTTGCAGGAGCGGGGTCCGTCAAGTCGTCTGCAGGCACATAGACCGCTTGTACGCTGGTGATACTGCCTTTTTTTGTACTTGTGATGCGTTCCTGCATCTGTCCCATCTCGCTGGCCAGGGTAGGCTGGTAGCCGACAGCAGAAGGCATGCGTCCCAGCAGAGCGCTAACCTCACTTCCTGCTTGGGTGAATCGAAAGATGTTGTCGATAAAGAGCAAAATGTCGCGTTTCTCTCCTTCAGCACCGCTGTCACGGAAACTCTCAGCAACCGTCAGTCCGCTTAGGGCGACAGATGCTCTGGCGCCAGGAGGCTCGTTCATCTGGCCATAGATCATGGTGGCTTGGCTTTTTGCTAATTCTTCAGTGTCAATCTTCGAGAGGTCCCATTCGCCACGTTCCATACCTTCCTTGAAAGCTTCTCCATAGCGGATTACACCACTCTCAATCATCTCGCGCAGCAAGTCGTTTCCTTCGCGGGTACGTTCTCCCACTCCTGTGAAGACGGAGAATCCGTTGCCACGTTTTGCCACATTGTTGATAAGCTCCATAATCAGGACGGTCTTGCCTACGCCAGCACCGCCAAACAGGCCGATCTTGCCACCTTTCAAATAAGGTTCCAACAGATCAATCACTTTGATACCTGTCGGCAGGATGTCCTTGCTTGCTTGCAGTTCATCGAATTTGGGAGGCTCGCGGTGGATGGGAAGAGAACCACTGCGGTTCAAGTCCTCCATGCCATCGATGGCATCGCCTGTGACGTTCATCAAGCGGCCCTTGACTTGGTCTCCTATGGGCATGGTGATGGGTCTCCCCATTGCTTCTACTGCCACTCCACGACTCAATCCGTCGGTGCTGTCCATAGCCACGCATCGAACCGTGTTCTCGCCGATGTGCTGTTCTACTTCCAGGGTCAACCGTTTCCCGTTAACACGGTTGATTGTCATCGCCTCATGAATCTTAGGTAGCTTTACTGTCTCTCCTTCTTCGCTGGACGTGAAGCGCACGTCTACGACAGGACCGATGATCTGTGCTATCTTGCCTATATTTGCAGCCATTCTACTCTTTTTCGGATTCTGTTTTTTTAATTGCTTGCAAAGATACAAAAAAAATCCCAAAAATGAACTCCTTTCCCTTTATTTTATATAACTTTGCAGAACAATTGGACATAAATTCAGAATGGAAATGAGAAGAATTGCTTTTGGGACCATTATAATGGCATGTTTGCTGATGGTTGGGTGTAAGAGTGATGATGAACCAGAATCGACAGGCAGCATTGCTGTTACAGGGAATGCAAGCAACGTTAGTCTGACAGAGGCTACGGTATATGGAAACGCAAGTGTCGCCCGTTTGGGCTTGGTGGCCTCGCAATGTGTGATTGGTGTTGAATACGATGTCGCATCCGATGATTTCTCATCGCCTGCCACTTATGTTGCCCAGGGCGTTTCAGGCAGTCTCTTCACCTGCAACCTGTCGAATCTTTTGCCTAACACCACCTACCAGTATCGTGCTTATGTCGAGGCTCAGGGTAAGGTGTATTATGGTGAGAAAGAGAGCTTTACCACTCAATCTTTTGGGAACATCGCCAGTTGCGAATCCTTCAGCAATCTCACCACCAGAACGGCTGATGTTGCTGTCTCTGTAAACACGAGTCTGATGACAGGAACTGAGGCAGACAAGAAACTCTATTTCTGTGGAGTGGCTTTTTCTGAGAGTGAGGCAGGCCTTTACCCCAACGAAGAGGGACGTCTTGTCTGTCGGGTGGATACGGTATTCGCTGCCAAGGATATGCCCTACGACAGTTATACCTTTACTGCCCACATGGATGCCCTTTCAGCAGGAACCCTCTATTATTATTGTGCCTACACAAGTTGCAATGGGGTAGCTGTGCCTGGTAGTATCCACACGCTGAACACCAGGGAGGGAGCAGGCCAGGCAAATGGTTACGGCTGGATGGATTTAGGTCTCTCCTCAGGTGTCTGCTGGGCAACTTCCAACTTGGGTGCTGCAAGCCCTGAGGAGGCTGGAGGTTACTATGCTTGGGGCGAGACAAAGCCGAAGGAGACCTACACGTGGGAAAATTACAAGCTATGCAATGGGACCCAGAGTGAAATGGTGCGCTACAACGAGAGCGATGGACTGACCGTTCTCTCTGCTGAGGATGATGCAGCCACCGTCAATATGGGAACAGGCTGGCGCATGCCAAGCAATCAGGAAATTGTGGAATTGCTTACAGAGTGCCGCTGGACGTGGACTACGGAGAAAAGCGTTCCTGGGTATCGTGTCACAGGTCCCAACAAGAACTCTATCTTCCTCCCCTCGGTTGGCTATCGTGATGGCAGCGAACTGCTTCGTGGTGGCAGTTCTGTGTTCTGCTGGTCGCGCAACCTGAGCAATACCTTCTCTGCCAAGGCCTTCTATGTTGGCGCCAGCCAGTCCGACAAGGGATGCGAGGAAGATTTCCGCTACTACGGGCAGTCCATTCGTCCTGTCTACGTTCCTGACTAAGAGCCTTTCTTGATGCTGATGACCTGCTCCAGCGTATAACGGTGCTGCAGGTCTGTGAAGTAATGGGGATGAGAGACGCGTTTCTCCTCAGGTGGGAGTGTCATGTAGTCGCCATAAAGGAGTGTCAGGTAGGCATCATAGTCGCGAGGGACAGCGACTGTGGTGGACTCGAAAGGCAGTTCTATGACATCGTGGAACCATTGGGTTTGAAAGATGCGTCCCTCCCATTGGGTCACACAGACGCATTTCTCTCCACTTCCTCCTGCGTAGGTTCTTTCGAAGTCAAGGAAAGCCTGTAGATAACGCTGTGGATTCCTCTTTCGCCACAGGTTGAGAATCCGAAGTCCTGCCCCATGGATGTTGCCACGAAGAAGACATTGGAAGAGGGAGCCTAACGTGTAGTGGCTCAAGGCATTGATGTACTTGTCGAAGTAGAAATGGCTGCGATATTGGCGGGCGGTGATTGCCTCGTCAGGTTCGTTGAACTCGTCGAGGGGGAAAATGTCTATGTAGACACCCATGATGAGGGGCAGATGCTCGAACTCCCAGATGGTGGAGTTGCGGTCGGAAATCTTTGCGAAAGGCATGTAGTAACCCTCGTCAGCCACGGAGATGATGTCGTAGCCCAGCGGGCGCAACTCGTCTCCCATCGTGAGAAGCCTTTCGTAATCGCTTCGAGGCATGTATATGTCAATGTCGTCGTCCCAAGGGATGAAGCCCTGATGGCGTACTGCTCCCAGAACGGTTCCTCCGCAGCCCACATAGGTCATGTCGTGCTTGCTGAGAAAATCCTTTGTGAAGAGGAAGGTCTCGAGCAGTTTCGCCTTTAAGGGGTCCTGATGCGATAGTGGGTTCATGTGATGGGTACTCCCAAGTGCAGTTTTTCTTAGTCAAACATGTCCAGGAACAGCTGGGCGCACCACAGTTGCCACTTCTGGTTGCCAGTCAGCTGATGCATGGGGATGTCTGTGCGGAACTCAGGTCGGGTAGGGCCTTCCCAATTGCGGAAGATGGCGTCCACAGGTCGAGGCATGGGAATCTTGAAGGGAATCTCCAGCTCAGGATACTTGATGGCATACAACCCTCTCACCAGATACTTGGGTTCTCCGTTGCGCACGCGCTGCATGTCCAGGGGGTCAGCCATGATGAGGCGGACGTAGGGGTCGTAATAGGGCAGGCCAGCTGCATGGAAGGCGTTCAGGTAGGAGCCTGAGCTCTCTATCGAGAACACTTCGTCCATGAAGCGCATGTAGTCGATGCCATTCTCTCCCATGCGGTATTGCTCGTAGAGCGCTTCCTGAGCCTTTGGAACGGGGCGGGAGAGAACCAGCGAGGGCTCGAGGAACGTATAGCGGTGAGTGAAGCCTTCGTAGGTCCATTCGGGCGTGATGAGTTTATCCATTCCTCCAAAGATGAGGTCGGCACTCTCGCCCACCAGCATCATCTCCACTCCATCCTTCTTTGCCTGGATGGCAGCCTTGTAGATCTGAGGCTCGATGGAATGTACAGGAGCCCCCTTCGAAGCCATCACGATGGGAGTGAAATGACGGTAGTCCTCGAGGGTGATATTGACGAGATGGTGCTGCAGGCCAAACTTGGCGCAATATTTCTTGGCACGCTCCAAGTCGGCATCGAAGACGCCTGTGTCTGAGACGAACGTGTATGCGTGGCTTCCAGGGCGAAGATAGGCAGCCAGGTTGCCGCTATCCATACCTCCAGAGAGCAGGATGCCGATATTGTCATATAGCTTGTAGAGTTCGTCCACCTGAAACTGAATCATGCGGTCAATGTCCTCTGATGTATGCACAGGAATGCGCTCATCCTCAGGAATCGCCTCGTAGTTGTGGTGAGCGAAACCAGGGTAGAAATCAGTTCCTTCGCGCCAAATGTAGCGGAAAGCAATGTAGGAACTCAGGCAGAAATCCTTGTCGTAGTAAGCCATAACGAATAGAATGTGAATAGGTTAGAAGAATGGGGTGTCGATTCTCTGCGGATACTAATCCTTGTCACGCACGATGTGGAGAGCCTCATTGATTTTCGTGGACGATACGCCATGCGTATAAGGGAAATAGACGATGCGGATGCCAGCCTCCTGGAACTCCTTCTCGTACTCCTTCCACTTCTCCGTCCCATACCAGTCGTCTCCCACGAACAGGATGGTTGCTCCCAGTTTCTTGCACATGCTCAGTTTGTCCATATCATATTGAGGCACAGCGGCATCCACGCACTTGATGTTGCGTATGATCTCGATGCGGTCAGAGAAAGGAATCATCGCATGTTTGCCCTTGTAGAGAACCAGCTCGTCGACCGTAACTCCCACGATAAGTTTGTCGCAGAGTCCCTTCGCATTTTTCAGTAAGGTGAGGTGTCCGATGTGAAACAGATCGAAAACACCAGCTGTATATCCAATAACCATAATGTATAAGTACTTGTTCGTCGATTCAGGTGCAAAGTTACGAATAAGCGAGCGAAAAGCCAAATTTATTTGTGCTTTTCCGAGCGAGAGTAACTAAGACAGAAGGTCAAAGGTACGAATAAGCGAGCAGAAAGCCAAATTCAACGATGACGAGGACAATGACGCCAATCGCAAAAACTATCGGCTTAACTACTTAACTACTTCAAAATGCTAAACGCCAGGGCGGTCCATCAGTCGATGGAGATAAAGGTCACGGAATGAGCAGGGATGGCTACCATTCCGTTCTTTACGGGCAGGGACTTTTCGTAAGGCTTTACCCTCTCTTGCTCAATGTCATTATAGTCATCAGGAGAGTTGCCAGAGAGAATCATAGCATTGACCTTCTTGGGCACATTTTTCCCTATTCCCTTGAAATCCAGCGCGACGGGCTGTTCCTTTTCAGGGTCTTTGTTGGCAATGGCATAGACAAATCGTTTTCCCTCTTTGTCGGATGTGAGAATGATGTCCAGAATGCCTATCTCCTTCTTCCCGTCAGTCATCTTCTCGACGCTTTCTTCCGTTGGCACCACGTATGGCAACAGGTGATTGGAGTACATCCATAGGGCGTAGTATATCACGCGTTTCACCAGCCCTTCAGGAAATACGAAGAGGGCCCCTCTGGTGTTTACGATTGTGGAGAAGCACGCAATGTCCACTATGTTGGAATGGCGGAGGCAAGCGTTCAGGAAACAGGCGGCATAGACCGCATCAGAGAGCGTGTAGGTGGAGGCAATGTCGTTCTGCCGTCTGGCCTCAAAGTCGAATCCCTTCCGCGGGTCGCCGATTCCTGGATGAATCCATCCTCGCAGTTGCCACTCGTCGATGGACAGCTTTATCTTGCCGCCGCCATATCCAGCCTCCTCCAGGATTCCGATGGTGCTGCTGATGTGGTTCTCTGGCAAATCGGTCATCATCATGATTTCCTTGAACGACTTTCCCGTTCCGTCCCAACCGCAATGGAATGCCATGAAGTCGAGATAGCGGCCTGCCTCCTTGAGCATCGGCAGCATCGCTTCGCGTGTCGTCAGGGAAGAGGCACCCAGCTTCAGGTCTTTGTCCACGACCAGCATCATCTTCGACGCCTCGCGGACCAGTGGAGCCCATTCTTGCGGAGTCTTGTACTGCATCTCCCAGGGAGCCAGGTTCTCGTTGCCAATGCACCAGTAACGGACATTGTGAGGCTCCTGATAGCCGTTGGCGATGCGTTGCAGGCCATTCTCCCCAACGTTGAGGTTGCAGTATTCCACCCAATCGCTCATCCCCTCGATGCTGCCTGTCCCCGCATTGGTGACGATGTACGGCTCGCATCCTATATTGCGGCACCATTTCACGAATTCATCCGTGCCGAATGTGTTGGGTTCCTCCACACCCCATGTCTTGTCAAACACAGGCTTGCGGTTCGGCCCCACGCCTTTGCGCCAGTGGTAGGTCGAAGCGAAGCATCCTCCTGGCCAACGCACCAGTGGAACCTTCAGCTCCTTCATGGCCTCTATCACATCGGTTCGAAAGCCGTTCTCGTCAGAGAGTGGGTTGCCAGGGCAGAAGATGCCTCCGTAAATCTGATTGTCGAAATGCTCGATGAACTGCCCAAACAGCATGCGGTTGTACTCAATCTTTTCTCCGCCCGTCTTTACAACGGTCGCATTCTGGGATGCTGCCATCATTCCCATCAGGAGGATGGCCGTGGTAATAAATGTTCTTTTCATAATGCAAATATAGCAATTTTGTGACATTCTAAGAAACAAACATCCAAATATTTCACTTTCCGCTCACTTAACCCCCACTATTTTCCCCCGATAATTGACAATTGGGTTAACGGTGAGCGGTTAGCGGTTAGTGGGGATTCCGATTCTTCCGAGTTCTCCGATTATTCCGATTATTCCCACTAACCTCTAACCCATAACCTCTAACCGCTAATCAACTCAAGCAGCTGCTCACCCCCAAGCTCGTCAGAATCGCGCTGATGATAGCCGCCAACGTCTGCAAGATGAATTTCCACGTCTCCTTTTTCATAGCTTTCCTCTTTTTTTTGATTTTGATTCTCCTAATTCTCTGTAGGTCACTAGATGTCCTTACACCCACCTAATTGTCAATTGTCAATTATGGTCATAGGTTCTCGTACTCACGCGTGCCGTGCACACAGTTGTAAAACCTTTCATGTTTCCTTCCCACTATCAAATCTTCCAAAAGGCACAAAAAAAACCATGAACTACAAAAGATTTTTCCTTACATTTTCGTCCTGTTTCCAACAACATTGACAATTTACTACAATTTCTGGCAACAACAGACATTCATCCACCTATTCTTCGTACCTTTGCAGTCGCGAAGGTACTTCCGCTCGACCATACAATTAAAACGAGTTTTATTGTATCGTGCTCGCTTAAACGTACCTTTGCATCGTGTTAGAAAGAGGAGACCAACTGGTTGAAAGTCCAGAGTCAACACGTTGAGGAACTCGATCGGACACTCCGCCCTGAGCGCAGGGAGAGAAAACTATTGAAACAACGGACAAACAGATGATTGTCAGGAAATTAAGGTCGCTGCGATTCCACGCAACAAGAAGCAATCGAACGAGATCCGGAAGCAAGACGAAGGAGATTGCAGGAACCAAGGGACACAATACGGCTAGAATTCAGAAATCTTTACATCCGACAGCTATGGAAGGAAGTGGGACAGAAAGAGAAGGATTGCAGGCATTACCCTTTTAGTAATACCAACGAGATGATCGGCCCATGCCTGGAGGAAGGTTCTTGGGACGACGATGAAAAGCATAGCCTACACGAAGGACAAAGTTGTTGGACAAGCCGTCTTTGCCAGAAATCATATTGACGAACCCATGACGGAAGGTGAAATCGACATTGAAGTCGTAGAACCAGACTCCTGTTCCCACTTGAATCCCCGCATCCCCA
>JAFRTJ010000062.1 GCA_017427185.1 Bacteroidaceae bacterium
TGCAGCAGGCATCCCTCCCACAGCGACATATCGATACAGGAGAGTTTTCATCGCAACATGTATGCCACTTGGTACGGGTTTTTCCTCTTCCAGGCAACGCTTCAACACATTGATGATTTCTTCATTCATGTTGTTCGCCCACAGAAACTCTTCAAAGTCGAGTGGATACATCTCCACTATTTGCTCATAGCCTACAGGGACGGAATTGCTTCCCCTTTCTTGTTTGATGGGTTTTCTTGTACGCTGCTTCTTTTCCTCCTTACCATAGCCTTGCACACCAAGCAACGACCCTGTAGCGATGATGTCATAACGACCATCTTCCTTGAAGAACTTCAGGCTAGTACGCGCTTCAGGGCAGTCTTGGATTTCATCAAGGATAATGCACGTCTCTCCCGGAACAAACTTGGCAGTCCTCATCTGGGCAGAAAGATTAAGGATAATGCTATCCACATCCTTTGAGTCATAGAAGGCTTCTTTCCGTCTTTTTTGCTTGATGAAATTGATATATACCACATGCTTGTAGTTTTCCTCTGCGAATAATTGGGAGATATAGGTCTTTCCGCATTGACGAACGCCCATGATGACAAGTGGGAAATGGTTCGGTTGCTCCTTCCACTTCTTTAGCGTCTCAGATATTTTTCTTTTAAGCATAATATATCAAATTTTGTGCGCAAAGATACGTTTTTCTAACGACATTCGCAATGGTTGATGTCATTTTTCCAGCGACTTTTATATATTTTTATGCCTTTTTCCTAACGAGATTTACAATTCCGTTGCATTTTACCCCAAAATAACATCTATAAGTTCAATGCCGAAATCCTCAAAGGTTTATTGTTGGAATATGCCGAATTCTCAATGGATGTCCTATCCGAACAGTCCGTTAGTCAGGTTTACGGCATCTGCTTTCTTCTCCATCACCACGTCGGCATAAATCTCCGTGGTGTGGACGCTGGTATGCCCAAGAAGTTTGCTCGTCGTGTAGATGTCTGTCCCGGCTGTCAGGGTCATTGTGGCAAAGGTGTGGCGGCTGGTGTGGAAAGTGACGAGCTTGTTGATTCCAGCACGTTTCGCCATGGTCTTCAAAGCCCTGTTGGATGCACCCAATGACGGGACGTTGGGAAACACCAGTTGGTCGTTTGCATCCTTCGGTCTCTCTGGCATCCACGACTTTGCCTGTTTCCCCAGCGGAACGATGACGGGATGCTTCGTCTTCTGCATCGACGGCACAAATATCACCTCGCCTTCGTCGGTCTTGCGGATGTCCTTCCAGCGGAGTGCCGCCATGTCGCCGTGTCGCAGTCCAGTGAAACAGCAGAACATGAAAGTCTGTTTGGTGCCAGGACTGCCAGTTGGGGCCTTGGCCATGCTGTTCACCTCCTCGATGGTGAGAAACGTCCTGTCACTCGGTACTTTCCCGAATTTCTCGCGTACTTCTATCTCATAGAAGGGATTCCGCAGAAGGAGTCCTTTCTTGACGGCATAGTTGAGCATCGTATTGAGGGTTGTCTGGAAAACAAGCTTGGTATTGCCGGACAATTCCTTGGGGTTGTCGGGCGACTTGGTGTTTTTGTACGTGTCCCTGACGTAAGCGAGAAGGTTCAGGTAAAAGCGTTTATCGACTTTGGAGAGCAATATCCGTGGCCTCCTGATGTTTGTAAGGTATGACTTGACGATGTTGATGGTGGAATGGTTCATCTTCTGGTATGAATCGGATGCCCGTTTGATGTCCCTAAGATATACCTGGTACTCGTCCATGAAATCGGCGAACGCCTTTGACGGAAGTATCTTTTCTCCCGTTTCCTGCGGATGCTCGATGCCCAGAACACGCTCGGACTTCAGTTTGAGGGCATGTTTGAGCGTGTTCTCATTGACTCGCCTGTCATTCTCGTCCTTTTCGGGAATGAGATACAGGTTCAGCGACTCGTACCGCCGCTTGCCGCCCTTCTCGTAGAACTCCAGATATAGTGACTGGTTGCCACTTGGCAATGTCCTGTGCCGTAACTCAATCTTCTGACTCTTCTCCATGTGCCTCTTTTGATTGTTGGGTGAATAGTTCGTCAACGAGGCTGACAGCCTCCGTCTTCTTCTTGTCTATGATTTTACTGTATATCTGGGTCGTGGTCACATTGGCATGGCCAAGCAACTTACTTGTCGTATAGAGGTCGGCTCCAAGGGTGAGCATCATTGTAGCGAAGGTGTGGCGGCTGCAATGGAATGAGATTGCCTTGTCAATATGACCATTCTTCACCCACTTCTTAATATGGTAGTTGATGGTGGCATCACTTGTTGGCAACTTGAAGATGGGTTCATCGGGATTCTTCTTTTCTTCAAGGACTTTGAGGGCTTCGCCTGATAGTGGCACATTCAAAGGCTTCTGGGTCTTCTGCATAAAGACATGAACGTAGAGCGTTTTCCCGTCCGGCATCTTGTGTATCTTGTTCCATGTCAGTGTGCGCACATCGCTGAGACGCAAGCCGCAGAAACAGGAGAAGATGAACGCTTTCTTCACCTGCTCATTGGCACATGGAACGTCCATCAGGTTACGCAGTTCCTCGATGGTCAGAAACTCACGCTCCTCTGGTGACGGCTGGAACTTTTCTCTTTTGTCGAGCATCTTCATGGGGTTCTGCTGCAAGATGCCTTCACGTACAGCCTTGTTTAAGGCCCCGTTCAGCACCGCCTGATGGTGGTGGGCGCATCCTTTGCTGATAGTACGGTCTTTCTGTTTCTTGGCTACGCTGTTCTTAGCCGTTTCAAGAAAACGGAGAAAGCCGCGGCAAAAGTCCTGATCAATCTCGTTCATGCCGATATAGGACAGCCCTTCTTGCTCCAGATACATTTCCACCTTCTTGCGCATGTCCTGGCGACCTTTCAAGGTTGAGGGCTTGAAGCCCGTGCTGTCCTGCTCGTATTGGGTAAGCCATTCGACGAGCGACATATTAGAACGCTTTATCTTGTCCCACTGCTTGATGCCACGGTCTTGCAGGGCGATAATGCGGTCAGACTTTATCTTCTCGGCAATGCTTCGTGTCCTCGCATTGGCGGCTTTGGCATTGGGCAGACTCTCTGGGATGAGATACAGCCCAAGCGATTCATACTTGCGAGTACCCTTCACATAGATGTCAAGGTACAGGCTGATGTTGCCATCCGCTAATTTGCGTTCTCGAATGCGGATGGGTTCTTTTACCTTCAATGATTTCTTAGGTCTTGCCATTGCGACATTATTAAAAGTTACACATAACGTTCAAAACTCGGTGCAAAGATACAACAAAAATTTGAATGGCGTAACAAATATGCAACAAAAAGTGCATCACAATAGCGGAAGTTAGCAAAGTTTAATAATTATCGCAAAATGTGCTAAAGTGCTTTAATACAATAGAATTTCGTTGCTTTTATTATAAATCCTTTGTTATATTTTCTTTCATCAAACCCTATACTTCGTAGTGTTTGTTTACGTAGTCCATGATGTCAGGAAAGCTTTCCTGATAAGATGCCTTGGGGCGATCCTTCTGAGTGAGGCCTGTAGCATAAGGGGAAGCATCATCCGAAGCATTTCCGTTGGGCATGACAACAATCATAGGCTCTGCTTTTCCCAATGCAATCAGATTATCCATGATTTGAGCCGTGCGGCCTAAAGTAAGCCATGCTTCCTCGTCTCCACCAGCACCATGCAACAGATACATTACAGGATATTTCTTGCCTTTGTCATATCCTGCAGGAGTATAGATTGACATCCTTCGCTTCATACCCAAAGTAGGAGAGTCATACCATACCTGTGCCACATCGCCATGCGCCACGTTGTGATTGCCATAAAGATAGCCGCAATCACCTTCTTCCTTGCTGATGATGAAAGTGCTCATAAAAGAGCGAACATCGCGGCTACGATTCAGATTGCTGGGATCAAGCGTTTCAGCGCCATCCACATAAAAACGGTAACTGTACAGCTCAGGAGCAAGCACATCACTGGTATACGTCCAGACACCATCTTTCTGCTGTAGTTCTTCAGTTGGTCGAGTGAGGAAATCAGCCAGAATCGTTACTTTCTTTGCCTCAGGAGCACGCAAAGTGAAGGTTACTGTCCCGTCAGCATTGAACTTTGGAGACACGATCTCATGGCGTTCAAATATGGCTTGTTGAGCAAAAGTGAGGCTTACACTCACTACGAACGCAAAGATTGATAATAGAATACGTTTCATGTTGTTTCTGCTTTTTATAGATATGTTTGACATAATTTTCTAAACATAATGAATGTATCTCCTGGAATATCTATCCATAACCCGTTACCATAATCCTGTCAGCACGTCCCATACGGCTATGATGTGGCACACGCTGCCCGCCAGAACAAAGAAATGGAAGAGGGTGTGCATATATCGATGATTATGCATCGTGTAAAAGAGAGCGCCTGTAATGTAGCAAACACCTTCAGCAATAATCCAGCTTGTAGCAATCATGCTGACGTTAGTCACAAGGGGCTTGAAGGCAACCAGCACACTAAGTCCCATCAGCACGAAACATATTGTCTCCATATTGCTGTGTTCCTGCAAATGTCGGAAACTCATGAAAGTTCCTATAAGAGCAGCCGTCCAGATGAAAACAAAGAGGCATACACCCCACAGCCCTTCGTTCCACATGGCTATCAGGGTAAGTGGAGAATAACTGCCGGCTATGTGCCAGTATATGGCTGCATGATCCCATCGGCGCAGTTTTTCCTTGGCTGGTTTGCCTGCAGGCCATGCGTGATAAAGAGTGCTGGCGATATAGCTACCCAGCATGCCAAATAGATAAAGTGATATGCCAAACGTTGCCCAACTGTTTTGATGGCGGATGCAGAGAACGATCCAGATGACGCCGACTACCATTCCCATGATTATGCCGAATCCGTGGGATGATGCGTTGAGGATTTCCTCTTTCTTTGTATAAAAAGACTTCATCTGGTTTCCTTTCATATGCAACTATGGCGCTATATGATCTCGTTTACCATTCTATCACGACGTTCACACCTTCAGGACTGTTGGCAAATCCGAGAGCAAGTGTATGGGATTGAGCGTCCCACTGGCTCGAATGTTCTATGATGTTGCCTTCGCACTTCGTCATGATGGATTTGGGTTCTGCTGGTAAGAGAACTCGCATAATGTTTTGAGTGTTCAGGGGGCTTTTGCTGACAAAACTAAAGGTACGCCCTTGATGGATTTCTTCAACCTGTCGAGAGGCGGAAGCCAACACGTGAGGATGCCTGTCACGACGTGTTGATTTCAGGTCATAAAGGAATGCTTGTTCGCCTGGCTTCACTTCAACATGTGTCTTGATGGGCAATTGGGGATCGAAGAGATCGATGTAACTGCCTTTAAGGACAAATGGATTCTGATTCTCATTCTCGTCCAATGCGGCAACTATCACGTAGGGACCACGTTGCAATAGCAGACTGTTCTTTTCTTCCATCTTTTTGCCTGCAGCCGCATAGGCGCGTATGACGGTTTCCACGAATTGTTCAGCCCCTCCCTCTTCCATGATGTATTCCTTAGGATTCTGGCGTCTGACAAAAACGCGACCCTTTCCATATTTGAATTCTCCGCTGGAGGGATTCTCAGGCATTCCCATGAGGGCGAAAAAATGTTGCGAGGGAGCAGTGAAGTGATTGTTTCCTTGATTCCACCACTCGTAGACATTCTGATAGGGATCATCGTCGCGACCGCTGTAGACAATGACTCCGCCACGTTTCACCCAATCGGCAAGATGCTGATGAGCCTCTGGATCCATAGGTTTGAGGTTGCTGTACGACATCAGTAGGACTTTCACTCCTCGCAAGGTTTCTGGATAACCTACATTCTCCAGATGGGTGATTCCAATGGGGACACCACGTTTCAGCAAAGGAAGTGCCTCGCCGAAGAAATTGGAGAGTTGAGGGTCCTCGTAGCCCTCTACTTGGGTTGAAGAACGTTGGAACATCAGGGAATTGGCCATCAACACGTTGATTCCTTGACTGCCACTCACTTTGTTGTCACTCAGAGGCATATCATTAAGCGTATTGATCATCACTTGCATCTGAGTAGAATAGAAGGTAGGAATGTGTGATTTCTCAGTCGAGTTTGCTCCCACATTGTATAATCCTTCGTATATTCTGGCAGGCCACGGCATCACCTCATAGTTGTTTACCTGAGGATACATCAGCTGTGCAGTAAAGGTAGCCTGATAGTTGCGTTTGTAATCATCCCAATCTCTTGCACGATCCTCGACAGGGTCTGTCAGGAAGAACATCTTCCTTCCTGTGGGAGCAGTCATGCTTTCCATACATCCATATTCCAGATAGGCTGATTCGAAGACACGCTCACGACGCCTTCCATCATAGTAGTTCCATTCTCGAGCGGTACCTGTCCATACTTGAGCAATATATCCATCCACACATGGCAAGGAGGCTAAGGATGCTTCAGGACTTACGATGGACCACTCGCTATAGCTCAACAGGCTATGGGTGGGCACATAGCAGCGCACGTTCATGCCTTTCTCCCGTCCGTATTCCTTTGCATAGGTGAAAGCTTTCTCCAATGCCTGATAATAAAGATGGTATTTCAGTTTGTTGGACAAATACGTGTTTTCAGCCGATTCGTGCTGAGGACGCCATTCGAATCCATAGTATTTCTGCCATTCGCGCTTGAATGCCTCGCTATATCCTGCACGAGCCCAGAACTCAGGCTCTTCCAAGAAAATAGCATCAATGCCTGCATCGATGACAGGTTTGATTTCTTTCTCGCAAAAGTAACGGATAAAGTTGTCGCTGGGCACAATATAAGGTACCATGTGGCCATGCCAGATGGTGTCCCCCTTCATGTCTTTCTGTCCTTCGTCGAGATGCCATTTCCCATCCCATTGACCCGTGAAATAGTCTTGGTATTCACCCCACGCAATACCTGTCATGAAGTGAGTTGTATAGCCACGTTGCCGCCAACTTTTCACGCGGTCGAGGAAATGGGCATTCCCTCCTCCTGAACCATACACCATTACTACGTCAGCCCGTATGTCAATCGAGGGTTTCCATCCTGCTGCGCTCTGGAAGGTTGTTTTTTCGCGAGGCATCAGGTCTGTTTCCTTTGTCTGGGCCAACAGAAGATTCATCTCTGTTAATAGGAAGATAGAAAGCAATAGTTTTTTCACGAGACAAATATTTTTGTTCAAATTTACAATATTTATTTCAAAGTTTTCAATTCTCGAGGCCAAAATTTGCTGTTTTAAATGGAAATAAGTACATTTGTGGCTAATAAAAAGATAAAAAGCATTACAACGACATGATGAACCGTAGATTTCTGACAGCAATCATTTCCATCTTATGTGTATCTAACATGATGGCCTACAATGCCATTCTGTCCCGTTACATAAAGCAGGATTATCAGGGATGGGCAGATAGTGTGACTCACGTGCTGATTACCAATTTCCTCAACACGAACAAGGGTACATTCTATTCCACTCCCCACGACGTGGAGAAGAGTTCCACCTATATATATTGGCAGCAGGCGCATGCGATGGATGTGCTCATTTATGGCTACGAGAACAATTTGGAGAGCAATCCCACGCTTGCCAGCCGCTATAAGCTATACATGCGGCGCTGGGTTCAAAATCATGCCAACAACTACTATTCCTCCTCGTCCGACGGCACAGGATTCCTTAATCCCTATACTGACGATATGTGCTGGATTTGCCTGACACTAATCCACATGGGAGAAGCTACAGAAACCAGCACCTACATCACTACAGCCAAGACTGTGTTCGACCGTTATATCATCACTCGAGGAAAGGAAACGGAGGATGGTATCATGCTTCCCTGGAATTGGGATCAAGGGGCTGGGCCGAATGCCTGCACCAATTCTCCTGCCTGCCTGGTTGCTGCCAAGCTCTACAATCATTACGGAACAGAGAAGTATCTCACGTATGCAGAAGGCCTATATAATTATGTAGTCAAGAAAATTGCAAAGGGAGACGGACGTGTGGAGGAACCACCCTTGAGCTACACGCAAGGGACATTTGGCGAGGCTTGTCGTCAACTTTATCACATAACAGGTGATGTCAAGTATCGGACCATGTGCACGAATGTGCTCAACTATGCCGTCACAAGTGGACGATGCGTGAACAATGGCATCCTTCGCCACGAGGGCACCAGCATGGATCAAAGCATATTCAAGGCTGTGCTCATCCCTTATCTGGTCAATTATGTGCTCGATGAAACGATTCCTACAGCAGGCCGTCGCACCATTCTCTCTTTCCTGATTACCCAATGCAACACGTTATGGAAGAATCTCGACAAGGATGCCTATCCCCAAATGTACTCTTCATATTATTGGGGCGAGAAATGGGATACCAGCAAGACTGCCAGCATGGGAGCCAACACGAGTGGTGCGAGCCTGATGGAGAACATGCGGCGATGTGCCATCTCTCTCACCACGAAAGAGGACGAGTCGCATGTGGTGGAAATCTCGCAGGACATGAAGCCCCAGACGTTCGACGTTTATACGCTGGATGGAAAATGTCTTTTGAGAGGAGCTACTGATACGGGTAATCTTCCCAAAGGCATCTATATTATCAACGGTCGCAAGCGTGTAGTGCAATAGAACCCTGTGTTCAGAAATCTTTCATGAAATGTAATCTCATTTGAATCATGGTCCAGATTGAATCCCTTATTGCACAACAGACAGGTCTCAATGAACGATACATCCACAACGTGATTGAACTCCTTCAGGATGGTGCCACCATCCCATTCATCAGTCGCTATCGCAAGGAAGCTACCAATGGGATGACGGAGGTGGAAGTTGCTACTGTCAGCAACCTTCTCGATGAATTCACCGAATTGAAGAAACGCAAGGAATTCATCCTTCAAAACATTGATAATCAAGGTAAACTTACAGATGAACTGAAGCAAAGAATCAATGACTGTTGGGATTCGAACCAGCTCGAGGACCTATATCTTCCTTACAAGCAGAAACGACGCACACGTGCCCAGATAGCTCGAGAGGCAGGACTTGAACCTATGGCAAACATCATCCAGTCGCAGAAAGAGGTTCCCTTGGAAAAGATTGCCCAGCGGTACCTCAATCCTGAAAAGGGAATAGAGACGGTGGAACAAGTAATACAAGGAGCTCAGGACATCATCGCTGAACGAGTCAGCGAGAATGAGCGGGCCCGCCAGACATTACGTACCACCTTCAGCATGCATGCTCAGATCACCAGTCGACTTGTCAAGGGGAAGGATGTGGAAGGTCAGAATTTCCGCGACTACTTTGATTGGAGCGAGCCTCTCGCGCGCTGTAGCAGCCATCGACTGCTGGCTATGCGGCGAGGAGAATCTGAGGGTATCCTGCGCGTCACGATTTCCGTCGATGATGAACCTGCTGTGGAGCGCATTGCCCGCCAATTTGTTCATGGGAATGGCGAATGCTCCCGTCTCGTCTACGAGGCTGTCAAGGATGGCTATAAGCGTCTGCTCGAGCCCTCTATCAGCAATGAGTTTGGAGCCTCCAGCAAGCAACGTGCCGACGAAGAAGCCATCCGCATCTTCGTGCGCAATCTTGAACAGCTTCTTATGGCGAGCCCTCTTGGACAGAAACGTGTGATGGGCATCGATCCAGGGTTCCGCACGGGCTGCAAGGTTGTATGCCTTGATAGCGAGGGAAATCTCCTGCATCATGACGTCATCTATCCTCATCCGCCTCGCAACGAGCGAATCCAAGCCCTTCGAACCATCAGCAACCTTGTTGAAAAGTATCGCATTCAAGCCATCTCCATCGGAAATGGTACAGCTGGACGTGAGACAGAGGATTTCGTGCGCCATCTCGACCTCCCTGAGGACATCGAGGTATATTCTGTCAGCGAGGATGGAGCCAGCATCTACAGCGCCAGCGAGATAGCTCGACAGGAATTCCCAGACGAGGATGTTACCGTTCGTGGAGCGGTCAGCATTGGTCGTCGGCTCATGGATCCCCTGGCTGAGCTGGTCAAGATAGACCCCAGCAGCATTGGGGTGGGGCAATATCAGAAGGATGTCAACCAAACGGCTCTCAAGAAAAGCCTCGACCAAACCGTCATTTCCTGCGTCAATCGAGTGGGAGTCAATGTCAATACAGCCAGCCGCTATCTGCTAACCTACGTGAGTGGATTGGGTCCCGCACTGGCTGACAACATCATCAATTATCGCACCCAAAACGGTCCCTTCCGCACACGCCGCGAGTTGATGAAGGTCCCACGTATGGGTGCAAAGGCTTTCGAGCAGAGTGCAGGATTCCTGCGGATTCAGGGAGGAGCGGAGCCGCTCGACAATAGTGCCGTCCACCCAGAGCGTTATGCCCTCGTCGAGAAGATGGCCCACGACCAGGGTTGTAGTGTTGAGACCCTGATGAAGGACAAGTCCACACGCGAAAAGATAGACATCAAGCAATATGTCAGCTCTCAAGTGGGATTGCCCACCTTGCAGGACATCATGGCCGAATTAGACAAACCTGGACGCGATCCAAGAGGTCCTCTCCAGCAGTTTGCATTCGATCCTACCGTCCACGAAATTACGGACCTCCACGCAGGTCAAGTGTTGCCTGGCATTGTCACAAACGTCACCAATTTTGGAGCATTCATAGACATTGGCGTCCACATCAAGGGCCTCGTTCACGTCTCACAGCTCAGCGACCGCTACGTCAAGGATCCCAATCAGGTGGTTTCCCTTCATCAGCATGTTATGGTGCGTGTTCTGAGCGTAGACCTCCAGCGTGAGCGCATTTCCCTCTCCATGAAGAGCGATAATCGATGAGAAATTTGAATCTTTACCATAAAAACTAAAACGAATCATAGAAATGTCAAGCAGAAGAGACTTTTTCCGCCGGCTGACCGGCATGGGAGCCCTGATGGCCACCTCCCAATTGCCCAGTTGGGCTGAAGACAACCCCGCGCTGTTTCCCCAAAGAGGAGGATTCGAGCGGCTGGGAATGAATTATGTGGCCATTAACATCGGATTGGAGACTCCTTTCTCGCTCCTCCATATCTCTGACACTCACCTGACAGCGGCCTATCCACACGAGAACGAGAAGAAGCAGAAACTGAAGGAAGTCCGCAGCAAGACCTTTGGAGGCAGGCAGGAGGAGGCGTTGAGGGATTCACTCGCATGGGCGAAGCAAAACGTTGATTACGTGTTGCATACAGGCGATATAATCGACTGGCAGAGCGAAGCAAACTTTGACCTGGTGAAGAAGTACTTCGGACGCGAACTCATAGGTGCCGTAGGCAACCACGAATTCAGCACAGACATGTGGCTGAGCAACCCCAAGGAGGATCGCACGGAAGCCTATAAGGACAACACACGCTCACTTGTCCAGCAGGCTTATCCCTTCGACATCCAATTCCAGTCACAAGTGGTGAATGGGGTGAACTTCATCACGCTGGACGATGTTTATGGCTATGTGACTCAAGATCAGGTGGATGCCTTCAAGACGGAAGTCAAGAGAGGACTGCCTATGGTACTCTGCATGCACGTTCCTTTCCACACAGAAAACACCTGGCGCGTCACATGCAAGTTCTGGGGTGGAAACAATCGTTTCACCAACGCTGTGGTTCCCAATCCCAATGGGGACTACAAGACCCAGAAGACAGATTCTGTGACCCGCGATTTCATTGCCTATCTGAAGAAAGAACCCTTGCTGAAGGCGCTTCTGGCAGGACACGAACACATCACCTTCCAAGACGAGTTCTCGCCTACGGCACGAGAGTACATGGTGGCAGGAAACTTCTTGTTCCAAGGGCAGGAAGTGCTGTTCTACTAAGGAAAACAGAAGTAAAGTTCGCTCGAGATTCTCATGACTGCCTGCCAAGAATTTGGTCAGGCAGTTCATTTTGTAAAGAATTAAGAACGGTCATATTTCCGCCTGCGTGCTGGGGATAATTATGTCATCACAGGCACATCCTCCAGAAGATTGAATGGAATCTACTGCATTGGTAATCAGGCGATTAGATTCAGTTGATAGCTAACCACCTATTCGCTTCCAAAAGACAACGTGTTGAAACTCGGATTTCAACGCGTTGAGTTGGCGGTTTCAACGTGTTGAGTCTGTTGTTTCAACACGTTGTCTTTTCCCTTTCAACACGTTGTGCCTCCCTGAATCACTCGAGAGGCTGGATTCTGTAAAGAATCTTTACGACTGTTTCTACAAGCCGCGTGCTTTCAGCAGAGCACTTGCATCAGGAGTCTGCAAACCAGTGAATCCGCTGAATCCCTGCATCAAGTCGATGGTGTTGCCTCTACCCAGAATCCTGTTCCTGAATTCGATGCCCGTTTGCTGCTTGAGAGCTCCCTTGCGGGCAAATGCTTCAGCCACGTTGTCGGCCAGTACTTCCGTCCACAAGTAGCTGTAATAACCTGCCGCATAACCTCCTCCCCAGACGTGATTGAAGTATGAAGTGGAGTAGCGAGGGGGAATCTGGTCATCGAGCAAACCTATCTCATTCAGCGCTTTCGCCTCAAACTGGGCAGCCTCCTCTGCTGAGGGAACCTGCTGGGAAGGCATCATGTGCCAAGCCATATCGAGACAGGTGGCAGCGAGGTTCTCGCCCAACGAGTATGCGGAATGGAAATTGATGGACTCCAGCATCTTTTTCTTCAGGTCGGCCGGCATGGGTTGACCTGTCTCTGTATGCAGGGCGAAGTGATCGAACACCTGAGGAATGGAGGCAAACGACTCGTTGAACTGGGAGGGCATCTCGACGAAATCGCGTGGTACAGCAGTTCCGCTGAGCTTGTTGTACTTACAATTGGACAGCATTCCGTGGAGGGCGTGTCCAAACTCATGGAACATCGTGCATACCTCGTCCCATGTGAGTAGGGTGGGTTGCCCCTCAGGAGCTTTGGCATAATTGCAGACGTTGTAGATGATGGGCAGCTGATGGCGGAAGCTGCTCTGCTTGGCAAAACTGCTCATCCATGCGCCTCCCCGCTTGGTGGGGCGACGGAAGTAGTCACAATAAAAGAGGGCGAGGGGGAAACCATCACGATCAGAGACCTCGAAGACCTTCATGTCAGGGTGATACGTAGGAATGTCGGTCAGCTGCTTGAAAGTAAGTCCATACACCAGATTTGCGGCATAGAAGAGACCGTTGCGTTGCACGCTGTCGATGTCGAAATATGATTTCACCTCATCCTCTGAGAAGTTGAACTGCTCCTTTTTCATCTTGGCTGAGTAATAGAAACGATCATAGGGCTGCAGGCGGAACTTCTTGCCCTGCTTCTTTTGTGCGTACGCCTCGATGGCTTTCGTTTCAGCATCCGCCTTGGGCCTGTACTCCTTGATCAGCTGACGCAAGAAGGCATATACGTTGTCGCTGTTCTTCGCCATCGTCTTCTCGAGGGAATAGTTGGCGTAATTGGGATAGCCCATCAGTTCAGCCTTTTCGGCCCGCAGTTTGGCGATTTCTGCCACGATGGGGAACGTGTTGAAACCACGTGTCCCATCTGCTCGATGAACGCTTGCCTCGAAGACACGACGGCGAAGGTCACGATTCTCGAGGTTGGTCAGAATAGCTTGCTGCGTGGTGTTCACGATAACGATGCAATAGGGGGACTGGGCGCCTCTAGTCTCAGCATCCTTCTTGCATTGTGCGATGTCTGCTTCACTCAGGCCTTTCAACTCTTTCACATTGTCCACCCATACAACAGCATTGTTGGTAGCATCAGGAAGCAGGGTGCCCCAGCTGATCTGCAGTTCAGAAATTCGCTTGTTGATTTCCTCGATACGAACCTTTTTCTCCTTGGGCAGGAGAGCGCCAGATCGCACGAATTCCTTGTATGTCTCTTCCAAAAGTTTCTTATCCTCGCCCTGCAGAGAAGTGAACTCGTGGTCATAGACATACTTCACGCGCTCGAAAAGTTTTTCATTGAACGAGATTTCATTCTCGTAGGCTGTCAGCAAGGGAGTGATTTCCTTCTGGATGGCTGCAATCTCGTCAGTCTTGTCTGCACTTGTCAGACAGAAGAAGACATTGGAAACGCGATCAAGGAGCAATCCGCTGGATTCGAATGCGAGAATGGTATTCTGGAAAGTGGGAACAGCTTCGTTCTCCACAATCTTCTGCACCTCCATCCGTGCCTGCTCAATACCTGCTTTCAAGGCAGGCAGATAGTGCTCTGTGCGTATACGCGTGAAGTCAGGAGCACCAAAGGGTAGGGGACTGGGCTCTAAGAGCGGATTATCGTTGGCTGCCAGCGTAAAAAGGGCGTTGGTAACAAAACCTGCCATAAGTAGGATTTTTTTTAGTTTCATATTCTTTCTTGTGATACCTCATTTATTTGTGTAAAGATAGTGTTTTTCGATGACATTTCAATCAAATATGGAAAAAAAACTGTGCTTTCAGCCTTCTTTTTATATGAATAAGGTATACAGCATGCTGAGCGAAACACTTTTTTTATATATCTTTGCCAAGAGATTACAAGACATCTGCCAAAAGTAAAACTGAAAACCAACAAAAAACATGGAAGAATACATCGTAGGTCTTGGAGAGGCATTGTGGGACGTGTTGCCAGAAGGTGCCAAACTGGGCGGAGCCCCAGCAAACTTTGCTTACCATGCAGGACAATTTGGATACAACGCTCTTGCCGTCAGCGCGTTAGGTGAGGATGAACTGGGCGAGAAGACTCTGAAAGAGTTTGACATGAAAGGACTGAACTACATCATGCCTCGCGTTCCATTCCCTACGGGCACAGTAGACGTGCAATTGGATTCAAACGGTGTGCCAAGCTACGACATCAAGACAGGTGTTGCTTGGGACAACATCCCTTTTACTGCTGAGATAGAGAACGTAGCACATAACTGCAAAGCAGTCTGTTACGGCACTCTTGCTCAACGAAACAAGACCACGCACGACACCATCCAGCGTTTCCTGGATTCAACGCCAGAGGATTGCCTGAAGATATATGACATCAATTTGCGCCAGAACTTCTATAGCGAGGAACTCATCACAGAGAACCTGAAGAAGGCAGACATGCTGAAAATCAATGACGAAGAGTTGGTTATCCTAAGCAAGATGTTTGGATATCCAGAATTGGAAGTAGAGAATCAATGCTGGTTGCTGCTGGGGAAGTATGACCTGAAAATCCTGGTGCTGACCTGTGGCACAAACGGAAGCTATGTGTTCGTGCCTGGCAAGATGAGTTTTCAGAAGACACCTAAAGTGAGGGTTGCTGACAGCGTTGGCGCTGGAGATTCCTTTACAGGAGCCTTTACTGCAGCCCTCTTGACAGGTCAACCCATCGAGAAGGCTCACAAGCTGGCTGTCGAAGTAAGTGCTTACGTCTGCACCCAGAATGGCGCAATGCCTGAACTCCCTGCAGAATTACTTTCCTGTATTTAAGGAGTCGTAAACGCTAAGAACGTTTCGAATGGATGTTTCTGCATCCTGAAGCATGTGGGGAGAACCAAAATGCTCCACACAGAACCACCCCTTGTACCCATGCATAACAAGCTGTGAGATAACGTCTTTCATTGGAACCAAACCTGTCCCAAAAGCAGGTGATTTCCCATCATATAAAGCCACACGATCCTTCAGATGAACGTGCGCGATGCGCTTGCGGAAGTGTTTCAAGGCCTGGAGGACATCCTCACCACAATAGAGATAATTGCCTGTATCGAAAGTATGTTTTAAACGTTTGGCAGCCTTAAACATGCCATCGAGAGCTTCTGTATTATAACAAGGAGAACGAGGATTATCGTAGTCCTCAATCATCACTTCGAGTCCTGATGAATAACCTTTGCGTGAGAAGAGATCCATTCCATGAAGGACACCCTCGAGCAACTGCTCAGATCCTTCCTTGGGAAGCAATCCTGGCACCACCAGTACACGTGGGAAGCTGTGCTGCTTCATGAAGGTTAATGTTCGATTCTCCCATTCAGCCTGATTACCCTTTGCGTAATCAATGCCCACAATAGCTGATGCATGCTCGAATCCCAATTCATCGAGCACTTGCATTTCTTTGGGATTGATGGTAACCCAAACGTCAACTCCTGTATATCCTAACGCTTTGACTCGTTGAGCGGCTTCGCGGAACGAGATGTTTTCCTGTTGAGCGATCGTCACGATGTGGTCAGCGAAGATGGAAACACGAGGAATAATGGGGTTACGGGCATGAAGAGAAAGAATGGCAAACAATGTTGCCAGAGTCAGTAATTTACGCATGATTGGGTATCTTTTTATTTGTCGGATAATCTATAACTAACGAAAGCAAAACGTTTACTATCTGGTGCCCAGGAATTCACATTGATGGTGCCTTGACCTCCAAAAAGCTCTACGATGGTGCGAGGATGCTTTCCTTTGCTACTCATCAAACGCAACACCACATTCTTGTTGGGCAAATGCTCATCAGGCTTCAAGTCACCTTTGTGGTAAGCTATGTATACCACTTGGCGGCCATCAGGCGATACGTGGGGGAACCACGAATTAAGGGCCTCGTCGTGAGTCATCTGTTTCTGCCTGGAACCATCTCGTCGCATCCTCCATACTTGCATGAGACCTGTGCGAACAGAATTGAACCAAATATATTTGCCATCAGGTGAATACTCAGGACCATCATTCAGACCTGCAGCGGTAGTCAAGCAGCGTTCCTCGCCACCATTCACATCCTTTACATAAATCGCCTTAGCATCTCCACGGAAAGCACAATATGCCACTTCCTTTCCGTCAGGACTCATCCCATGCAGGAAGCTGGGACAGAGAGGAGTTACTTCACGCGGCTGTCCACCTTCGAATGGAAGCACGTAAACCCGACTCGTTTTCCAGTCGCCTTCAGCATGACTGATTCCCAAAACTTTACCATCAGAAGATATCACATGATCGTTGTTGCATTGAGTGGCAAATCCTGTGTTAATCTCTATAGGATCATTTTTTCCTTCAGAATCAATACGATACAGACGTCCTGCATGATTATAGATGAGCCACTTGCCATCAGGAGACCAATTAGGAGCCTCGATAAGATAAGGAAACTCGCGAATCGTCATTCTTTCGTTGGTTTCCGTATCATAAATTTCCAGCACACTAATGATTCGGCTTTGGGCATTCATTGTCAAGGATAGGATCAATAGACTAAAAAGAAATGATATTCTGTTCATCATGTGGCAAAGTTACGAAGAATTCCTTCATCTGCAAGAAAATGAATGATATTTATAAGAAATGATTCTACAAATGGAAATCATAATGAGAATTATGTTTATAATGAAACGTCATAAGATGATTATCTTACCTCAATGAGATGACAAAATACATGATAGCGCAAGTAAAAGTGGAAAAAAGAACGAGCATTAAAGAAAAATCCGTATATTTGTGCATAAATATGAAAAATAACAATCTAAATACTGGAATACAATGAAAAGATTTATCGTATTTGTTCTCGCAATGTATGCCCTATGCACGTTTGCATGGGAACGGGAAAACATTTGGCCCAAAGGGAAAATGCCACATCGTCAGGAGCAACAGATAGCTGCAATGACCGACGAGGCAGGTCAGCCAAACTTCAAGGCAGACGATCATCGCGTGGCTTATTTGGAATGGTTCGAGAAACCAGAAAACTTCAATGGTAGCTGTATGATCCTAATCAGTGGTGGCGGTTACTACAATTGTTGCGACGTAGGACTGATTAAGTTGTGGCATGAGACACTTACCAAAGAAGGTGTACAATGTGTCAACTTTGTCTATCGAACACCACGTCCTGTTGGTTTACCTATTTATCAGACTGCTTGGGAAGACGGACAACGTGCCGTTCGAATGGTTCGAAGCGAAGCAAAGAAACGTGGATTCGATCCTGAGAAAATCGGTGTGGTATCACAATCCGCAGGGTCACATCTGGCACTTCTACTTGCTACCAGTTCCCAAACACCTGCATACGAGCCTGTCGATAAGCTGGACACAATTCCTTGCCACATCAATTGGGCCATCGTAAACTCTCCTGCATACGCAACTACGGATGGTGAATCAGGCACTCCTTCCATACGTCAAGGATACGGAATCGACGTGAAACTCAGCAACGTCTTCAAGTTCGACGAGAAAACTTGTCCCATGAGTCTTCATCATGGTGGTGCTGACGTTTATTCTCCCTGTGCATCAACCTTGGTCTACAGGCAGTTGCGCCGCATGAAGATTCCTGCTGAACTGCATCTCTATCCTGATAAGCCTCATGGAGCTTACGGATTCGAGCGAGGTGTGGAATTCCTTCGTCAGATGGGATATTTAGGGAAACTCGCTCCTGAGGAGGACAATATGCAACGATATCCCAATGATGATGCACGTGCAGAAAGGATTGAAGAAGACGTATGGCCTGAAGGCAAGATGCCTAATCCACAGGAAGGTCAATGCAAACCCTACATTGAGTGGCATCTCCCCAAAGTTCTGAAAACCAAAGCCATACAGATAATCTACTCTGGCGGAAGCTATATGGGGAATGATCCCAACAGTTTCGAAGTAGCTCCTGCCCGCCGTTATCTCAACGAATTGGGCATGACGGTAGTAACGATGCGCTATCGTACTCCCCGTCCCTCTCCAGAAAGCGGTTTAGCAAAACACACGACAGCTTGGCAGGATCTGCAGCGTGCCATCCGTATCGTGCGAAGCGAGGCAGCATCCCGTGGGCTTGATCCCAACCGAATTGGCATCATGGGAAGTTCTGCAGGCGGACATCTTACACTAATGGGCGTCACCAGTTCCATGCATCAATCCTATCTGCCCATCGATGATATCGACAAGTTGCCTTGCAATGTGCAATGGGGAGTCGGCATCTATCCGGCGTATGCATTGACAGATGGAGCGATGGATCCTAATTCAGAGGGAGGCAACGAAGACCGTGACGTACTCGTTCCTGAGTTCTCCTTCGACCTGAAGACAGCTCCCATGCTTTTCGTGCACGGAGATTCTGACGGATGGGCAGCCATGAATTCCGTAAAGACTTGGGAGAAGATGCGCAGTATGGGCATCCAAAGCGAATTGCACACACTGGCTACACGCAACCACTGCTTCCAGCACACAGCATCACCTGGAACAGGCAGTTACACGTATCTCGATCGTATTTGGGAGTTCTTAACCGCAAAAGGCTTTAACAAATGAAACGTCTGATTCACTTCCTGTTGCTTTCCGGACTTTTGATTTCAGGAATCGGCAACAGCCTCCAAGCCAAGGAGAGTTTCACCTTGAAACGTGGCGTGAATATTGCGCATTGGCTATCCCAAAGTTCTGAACGAGGAGCGAGACGCGATGCATTTTTCACGGAAAAAGACGTAAAGTACATTGCTTCCTTAGGATTCGATCATATCCGCATCCCAATCGATGAGGAGCAGATGTTCGACGAAGCTGGCAACAAGGAACCTGAGGCATTCGCCCTACTCCACCGTGCCATCGGGCAATGTCTGCAAGAAAACCTTCGCGTGATTGTTGATCTGCATATTCTCCGCTCGCATAATTTCAATGCCGAATACAAACCTCTTTTTTTCAGAGCTCCTGCCCAAGAGGCATTCTACGAGTGCTGGAGAAAACTGAGTGCTGAGCTGCACAAATATCCGACCAGTATGGTCGCCTACGAGCTGATGAACGAGCCAGTTGCAGATGATCCTGAGGATTGGAATTTGATTGCATATACATGTTATCTGGAAGTGCGGGACAGGGAACCGGAACGTGTTATCGTAATTGGCTCTAATCGTTGGCAGAGCTATGATACAGTTAAGGACCTGAAGATTCCTGAGGGAGACAAGAATATCCTTATCAGTTTCCACTATTACCTGCCCTTCCTCCTCACCCATTACAAGGCATCCTGGACTTCTCAGAAAGATTATAAGGGACCAGTACACTATCCTGGAATCACAGTCAACAAGGACGAGTTCGAGGCCTCCTGTCCTGCGAATCTCAAGGAATCCCTGCAATGGAATACACGTTCCAACTATGATGCAGCTCGACTGAAACGCGAGTTCCAGGAGGTGCTGAATGTGGCACGCCGATACGGAGTACAAGTCTACTGCGGTGAATACGGATGCATGAAGAATGCACCTGAGGCAGATCGCCTGCGTTGGCATCGTGATATGGAACAGGTCTTCGACGAAATGGGCATCGCTCGCGCCCTGTGGTGCTATCGAGAGAGTCTGGAAGGGTTTGGCATCCTGAAGATAAACGATCCTGACGAGCCCATGATCAAGGCGATGGGATTAAAGTAAGAAGAAAAGCAACTTATTGAAAATTAAAGGGAAAGTTCTTTGTCGTTGAACCTTCCCTTTAATTTATTTCAAGCAATTTTCACTCGTTTTCCCCTGCAATTATTTCAGCACGTTGCGGCAATATTCCATGCACTTCGCAACCTCTTCCACAGGCGTCGAACCTTCAGGAACAGGATATTCCAGCTCGATGTCCACATGCTTGGGCCAATCCTGCTTCTTCCCGTTCTCAGCCAGCAGCTGCAGCATTTCCGCAATCGGCGTTTCGCCCTGCCCCCAAGGCATGTTCTGGTTAGGACGAGCATGCTTAGGCCCTGTCTTGTCCTTCATGTGAATCGAGAAGATGCGATCGTGGTATTCGCGGATCACATCGCAGGGATTATTGCCTGTGAATCCAAAGTAATGACCAGCATCAAAGTTCAGCATCGCAGCCTTGCTGTCGCGCAGATAGGCATCGAATCCAGGGAAATTTGCCTCGCTGGGCTGACCATGATTGTGGAAAATCACGTACTTGCCGTATTTCTCCGCAATGGGCCCCACCACTTTACCGCCATTCACGTCCATTTCAGTAGTAAGACCTGCTGCTCCGATAGCAGCGCAAGCGCTGTAGACATATTCCAGCTGCTCCCTGCTCATTCCTGGATGGGGAGAATATTTCAGGATATGGATATCCACTCCCTGCTGACGGAACAGCTTACCCAACTGGCGGAATTTCTCCAGCGTTCTCTTCACGGCAGCTGAGTTCAAGTCCAAAGTACCAGGGTTCCCAGCAAATGTTTCCGCTCCGTCAGCCATCAGTTCCACAGAACCTACCCCACCAGCCAGAGCATAGAGCAGCAGATCACCTGCACGATTGCTTTGGTCGCGATAGCTGTAGGTAATCGTTCCTATCTGCACGCCACGCAGGTTCGACATGTTCTTCCTGTTGATACTCGTCTCAGTCAGCGAAATCTTGGGTGCTTCCATCGCACGCAGAGGATTCACTACCAACAGGGCAGCTGCAGATGCAGAAGTCTGCAGGAAAGTTCTTCTGTTCAGTTTCAATGTACTCATATTGATTCAGTTTGATTGAGTTTATTATGGCATTTTGATAATCTTTCTGTGCTTTATCCTCCACAAATTTACCAAATTATTTCACTTCCTCCTCCTCGGAATGCAATAATTTAATCGAATACTCACTTTTTTCCTCTGCCAAACCGGTTTCCGACTCCACAAGATTCATCCAAAAGGCTTTTTTCCCCTATAAATTTGCATTTCTATCTTCAAAACCGTATATTTGCAGACTGACACTTGAGTCAGATGTTTAAAATCAAATCAAGAAACTATGAAGAAACTTTTTTTATTGGTGATTCTGGTGGCCATCGGATATGGCATGTATGTAACGAATCCTCAGGAGAAAGACCACCGCGACAAGTTGGGCGAAGTCTGGGGCGACGCCCTGCGTGAGAATGTGCTTGGCATGAAGGGAAAGATCTTCAAGGGCAACATTGGCGACAAGCTGATTGGCAACACAGTGGCAGGTCTGGCTGAGTATCACAACTACTTCCTCTTCAGCACCATGACGCTGCAGGGAACGACCATCTCCGTAGGCGCATGCAATTATGTTTACTGCGGCAGCTCCGATCAGGTAACGGAAACAATCAGCCAGAAGATTCAGGACACGCTGGAAGGGAAGAAGAAATAACACACCCATCTCTCCCCTATCCTCCCATTCATATCCACGTTAGGCGCCCCCAACGTTTCACGAGAGAAAAGACAACACGTTGATATGACAGTTTCAACGTGTTGACTTTGCTGTTTCAACACGTTGAACTTGGCCTTTCAACGTGTCGCATGACATTGAGCGAATGAGACATTCATCGTCGCCTCCTTGACCCTCGACCTTTGACTTCCTCGATTGGTGCCAGCCGTTGAACCACATGAACGGTTCTGCGTCAATTTAGGTGGTGAATAAAGGTTGGAGAATCTTACCTAACACGTTGATTTATAAAATGATTTTGATATACAATAATTGTATAAATTAACCTACATTTTTGCTTGATGAATAAAAGAAACAA
>JAFRTJ010000063.1 GCA_017427185.1 Bacteroidaceae bacterium
CTACGTTCTTAGGAAAAGAGTCAACCTCTCCAGTGAAAGTAGTCAACTGTACTCAGACGAGACAGTCAACCAATTCAGTACGGGTAGACAAGTGTTAAAAAACAAGGCCTAAAAAGAGTCAACCTTATTCAGGAAAAGACACCCTGCACTCGGTGTGTTGGGAAGCGTAACAGCGTAACATTTGCAAAATTCATTATGACAGCGATACATGTATTATTTATTTATATTATATATATAATAAAATTTTATTATATATATAATATAAAATTTTATCTCCCTATATTTTGAAAATCGGAAATGTTACGTTGTTACGCTGTTACGCTTTGTATGGTTCCTGCCTATTCTTCCTAGGACATTAACGTGTTGATAAAAGAAAAAGAAGAGGATATGTCACTGCGCACATCCTCTTCTCCTATGTTGTAAGCCCTCGATTAAGAGGGGGAATGACTTAGAGGTCCAGATTGAAACCAATGCCGAAGGTGTGGTTCTTTCGACTGTAAAGGTCAGTCTTGGGACCAACGGCAGTGGGGGTGGTAACCTCACGATCATTATAGAAGGTACACATGTAGCCGAGGTCGATGCTGAGGCGATTGGTGGCATTGATGCGCAGACCACCACCTATCATGTTGTTCGACAGGTTGAACGAGAGGTCGTTCATGAAGGCATCACCAAGGCCGTAGCGAGTAGTCTCCCAAGAGGCAGAAACGGTCATGAGCTTGCAGATGTCATATTCAGCACCCAAGATGAACTCGTGAGTGTTGTGGTCGATGAGCTTCTGCTTGTCGGCATACTTCTTGGAAGCCTTGTCGAAGAACTGGTGGTAAGCTGCATCGATACGTACCTTTTCAATGGGGGAATACTCTACGCCAAAAGCCAAGAGGGCAGGAACGTCCTCACGTACTTTTGCTCCGTCCTCAAACTGTCCAAGAATACCTGCAGCCTGGGCTTTCACCTCGTCGCTAGCGATGTCGATCTCACTCTTGTTCTTGAGGTTTATCTTAGTGGGTGCCTCATACTTCGCAGACACGTTCCAATGCTCATTAATCTTCCAGTCCATGCCAACGATGGGAGCAACGCCAAAACCAGTCTGGTCGCAGTTCAACTCGATGCCATAATTGTTGAGGGCTGCTATGCCGTTCTCAATCTGAGCAGCGGGAAGGCTGTAGCTGATGGAAGGATTGACAGCACCATTGTAATTACAGCTTGCATAGACGCCACGAAGGCCAAGGAAACCTGAGAGATTGTCGAGGAACTTGTAAGTTCCGCCCAACTGCAGACCGAAGTAGTAGGAGCGACCCTTCATGAAGCTGTTGATGGAATAGCCCCTGAACTGACCTGTTGCCGCCATCGGTTCTGCCTGAGCAGCTGGAATGCCCTGTGCGATGAGACCTTGTGTCAGAAGGGCCTGCAGGACTCCAGGTGTCTGCATCTTCTGCATGATCACTCCTGAATAGGCTGCCTCGAAGGAACCCAATCCCTTGTCGAACTCGCACTTGCCGCCGCCACCTGTGACAGCGAAGTGAGCTGAAAGGCTCCACTTTTCCTTATTGAAAGAAAGGGTGAAGGAGGGAACAACGGGAGCAATTGCCTCACCCTCGAAGCGATGCTTCTGGTCGCGATTCTCAGTATTGTACTGGAAGAGAGGGAAGGTGGTTTCGATGTTACGCTGCTGGAAAGCCGTCTGGCTGTTGAGGCTCAGGTGCCATCCCTCTGTGAGGAAAGCGCCGCCAGCAGGGTTGGTGTATATGCTTGTCAAGTCAATCTTGCCTTCCTGAGCAAAGTTGCGCACGAAGGCTGCGTTCTGATTAGTGTTGGTCAAAAGACCGCCAGCAAAAACACTTGCTGCCACGAAAGAAAAGGCAGCTGCAAAAGTAATTCTCTTTTTCATCTTTATTATAAATTGAGATAACATCTTATTCAAAACGGGGGCAAAGGTAACAAATACGAATGAATTGTGCAAATTTCTATCATGAAAATGCACAAAAATAACCCATTATGTGCAAAATCTCAACAAAAACTGATGATTATCGAACCAGCACTTTGCGGCTACGACCTCCCTGGCGTGCAATATAGACGCCTGGTCGAAGGCCCTCTCGAGTGGAACCCACTAGCGTTCCATCCAGCGTGAAGAAACGAACTGGTCCATCCGCAGTCTCGTCCAAAGGAACATCCTCGACAGGAGTGAGCGAGCCATGAAAGATACGGTTCCAGGAAGCGACTCCGATAGTACGCAGGTAAGGGGCGAAAACTGCATCCTCCTGATCCGTATCGGCTGCTTGCCAAACAAACCAGACAGGCTTGCGGCCATGTGGCTCTGATTCATCATCGCCAAAACGACGAAGACCAATTCGAAGTCCAAACTCTTGGCGGTTGTCGAACCAGTTATGCCATTGCATGCCATCAATGCCCGTGAGTCGCTTTACTTTCTTCCACGCCCAACAGGCACCTGCAGCCTGATTGGTAAGCTGAGTGGCGGAATAGTCAGGCGAATTGGTTCCGTTCTCGCTCAGGAAGAGGATGCGCTTGGTCTCCCCACGATAGAGGTTCGCAGGAGTCAGAACCCATGCATTGACAACCTCGAGGTTCTTGAACGTGCAGTAAGGACTCGACATGGCATAGGTGCTGCTGGTATCGTCTTTCCAGAAGCAGGGTTTTGTCAGGTCCTGAGGATAGGGATGATAGGCAACACCCCACCAGAAATCGCCTTCACACACTGAATACTTGCGAGTAATCTCGAGCATGTTCTTACTGTTGTAGCCTGCTCCATCGCTGTTCTGAGTCCAACTGTGGGTGTAGGAGCCCAATACGGCAGCATTCTGGTCATATTGGCGGACGATGTTATAGACGAGACGCATGCTCTTGACATAGGTGTCGAGATAGATGTTAACAGGTTGGGCGCCCATGTTTGTCCACTCAGAACCCATATCCACCTCGTTGTGCATAATCCAGTGATTGATGCGTCCATAAGTGGCGCTCTTGTAGCGGTTTGCCAGGTAGTTGATGATGGCAGCATAGGTATTGACGCCCTCTGGAGTAGTCATGTTGGGCATCGTGTAGTAGCCTGCGCTGTATTCTGGATGGCAAAGTGCCTTGGTGGTCCAGGTGTCAGGACTGGTGGGAGTGAAGAGCAGGATGGCACTGGTGACTATTCCACGTTTGTAACACTCCTTGAACGTGTTGTCGTAATTGGCGATGCTGCTCATATTTATATAATAGGTCTTACCGCCAAATTTATATTCCTCCGCATTGCCAAACTGCCCTGGCGTTGTGCTGATGATCTGATTGCAGACCACGTTGATGGTGACGCTTTGTATGCCCAAGTCGTCCAGATCGCTCAGGAATGCGTTCATGAAGAAACCTCCCAACCCCTTCTTGCCTTTGAGCGGCATCTCGCGTGGGCTTGCCTTAGCCTTCACTTCATCAGCATAGTGCGCATGAGAGGCCAGAACGGGTGTCTCCCCGCTGGCATCCACAATGGCCCACTTTGAGAGCAGGCGGTCATAGCGGAAACCACGTCGAGAGGCGTTACGCAGGACTTGAATAGAGAAATGCTCATCGGAAATGTCTTCTGACCATTCGAATTCTGTGTCCTCCGTCACATCGCCATAAGGAGTGATCTCCACCAGCTTGTACTGTCCCCCTGCGGGCACCGTCCCTTGAATGGTGATGGTAGAGCTTGACACGTCAACATTGTCGACACTGCAGGGATAACTCTTTTCCAAGTATTCTGCCAAGTGCAGATTGAGGTTCTGCTTGCGCAGGTATGCCGCACGGTCCTCATCCGTACCCGTAGAAATGATCACATTGCGGATAGAGATGGTCTTGCCGCTTTGGGTACCCAAATCAAAACGCATGTTCTGACCTGATTTACCCCAACCGAAATCCACCTTGGAGGAATAGAGATTGACCTGATGTTCTTTCCATACAGAGGTAGCCTCGAGAGCACCAAAACTGCGCGCGCGCGACTCTGCATAGTTGTTCCCAAAATAGATGCGGAAGTCATTGATCCCTGTCGGACTCAGGTACTCGAAGGAAAGCATGAACTCGTCATCAGCCAACGAACGGGTCAAGGCAGAAAGATAGACGTAAGGGTCAACGCCAGAGGTGGTAAACTTATAGGTACCTGTATTGGAATCGTAACTGTAGCTCATCTGATTGATTCCGCCGCGGTTAAAGGACAGGTTGATTGGATTCGCAATAGCCATGAGGGGAGCCGCAAGCATTATCAGCATCACTATTTTCAGAATTCTCTTCATCATATCATCATTTTTCAATTTATGTCAGATTGACACATCTTCCGCCTAAAATCATTTCTCGACCACCAAACGGACGGGACCCCAAAGGCCACTGTCACGCAAGGGTGAATTGCCATTGGGACCTGCCAGAACCCACGTCTTGCGGTCAGTCTCTGGCTGACGCGCATCGTAAGACAGACGGTTGAACCAAGTGCTGGTGACCTCGATGACGATTTGATTGTCGCCCTTCTGCAACGCGTCAGTGATGTCGCACTCAAAAGGCTGAGCCCACAGGGTTGCTATCTCCTGGCCATTGACGTGAACCACAGCTATCTCTTCCACATTGCCCAAAGAAAGCATATAGCGGGCACGGCGAATCTTCTTCTCTACATGAAGATTGGTCTCATAGGTTGCAGTGCCGCTGAAAGCACGTCCTTCCTCTGAGAGGTCGAGGTCCTTCCAAGGCTTGAGAGTTTTCGTTTCGACTGGTCTCTCAATACCCCACCCCATAGGGAATGTCAGCTTCCAAGGTTCCGTAAGTTCACGTTCTTCCTGAACGATCCAATCGTGAACCTTCTGCTTCTTTCCATCGTGATTGAAGACAACAAACAGACACTCGCCACGCTCCAAGTCGAGAGAAAGGCGTGTACGACCATTCTCTTCCTTGGAGGCAACAGGTTCCGCCGTTCCAAGGATGGGATTCCACACTTCCACACGACCTGTACAGCGGAAAGAAAGTTCGCCATGAAAATCCTTTTCCTCTTCAGGGCAGATGAAATACCAATCAGCTCCGCCTGTCTTGCGATGAAGCCATCGCGCTCCTGTCACTTCCACATCAGGAGCCACACCAAGCTCCGCGAGAGCCTCTTCCAAACGTTTGCCTGAGATGACTTTCCCTTCGCCCGTATGCCCTCCCCACAAAGCGGAAACGGCAGCATGGAAACGTCGCTGCTGGCCCTCGTTGTCAGCCAACGTGGCAGGATTCAGAGGCGCATCGCCAACAAGAACACCACCCTCGCGAACCAAAGCAAGGAGGCGCTCGACCGTCTCAGGAAGCATACGCTCACAGTTCTTCAGGTACATAACATCATACTGGATGCCATCTGGAGTAACCCACTTGCCATCACGCACTTTCACGCGTGTCAGCAAGGCGTCTGTATTGCAATAGTCGAAGCGATAACCTGATGGGAAAGGCTGAAGTTGATCTGGTTTCTGCTGAATCTCATCGCCCAGGAACCAAAGGACACTGCTCACTGGCAATCCTCGCTCAAGCAGATAGGTGCAGCGGGCCAGATAAGTCGTGAAGGTTGGCATGTGACGCCACCAAGTCTGTTTCCTCAAGAAAGGAGTTCCTATACCACCGCCAAAGGTCGTGCCTGGACAATATTTGTCAGGGTCAGGGTTGTGGGTATAGGTATGGAATATCAGATGGGAAACGCCCTCCACCAGATTCTGGTTGGCAACCTCACGCAACATAGAGAGATGCTCATCCCAAGTGAGGACGAAACTGGTGAAAGATTCAGCCGACACGCGAGGCTTTCCATAGAGATGGGCAGCCGAGGCAGTAGGATAAATAGGCTTAAAGTTGTGGTTCGCCAGGCAATGATGGAAGGGCTGCCAAAACTCGCACATGGGGACATCAGCATTCTTGTAATACTCCATGCAGTCGGCGGGGAAGATGTCACCAGCAGCCGTCTCGTAAGAAGCAGTCAGACCGGCACGACGGGCATTTTCTGCCATGCGGCCATAGAAGTTGTTCACGAAAAGGTCATTCTGAGTCATGCGCCAGTCGCATAGGAACTCGCTGGTGCGCTCATGGTCATCGATGACATAACCAAACAAAGCTGGAATCCACGTCTTCAGCTCATATCCGCTGACGCGCTGAAACTCCTCTGGCATTCGGCGAGTCCATGTCTGAGACCTGCATTCCCAACTGTCCATCAGCATGTTGTGGAGCAATCCCTTCAGCGGACCTTCATTCAGGCGACCCACGTAACTGTTGAACTGGAAGTCGACATACTCTGTGTCAAACTTATTCACTTCCCATCCTGTGGCCTCTGCAGGGGCAGGACCGTTACGTTGGCCCGTATTGACATGACCTATTCTCAGGATGGTCCACTTGCCTGCAGGAGCGTCCCAAATCAACGTGTTGTCTGGAGAAAGTTGACGTGTCAAGTCGCGAATGTCAACACGTTGCACGAAGGCTGCCTTGCTTTGCTTGGGATGCTCTGCCTCACGATCAATGCTGCGCGAGGTCCAGCCAGCCTCTCCCTCCCAATTGTTCTTGCGGGCTGCAGAATAAAGCCTCAGCGAAGAGACGTTCATGTCATGCTCATTGGTGATCTCCAGACGGAAACGTCGAGCCTTACACTCGTCCAGCGCGAAGGTCATTGGATAGTCAGTGTCCTGCCAATTGGCCATAGGCATGTCTGTTTCCAGAAGTTTCCTCGCCCCATCTGCTGTCAGCGCCTCCATCTTGACGTGAATGGCAGGATCCACACCAAACTCGTGGTTGAACCTGTCGATGGGATTGAACTCCAGGCTCCTCACGACAGTTTCCTCAGGCAAAGTGATGTCGATGGTGTAAGGATGACCTTTCGTGGTGGGTTTCAACTGGAAGCTCCTCTGCAAATTACCATTGAGACATAGCTCCCACTCCTTCTGGTGGTCGCTGGCAGTCACCTTTTCTGTGCGCAGGAAAGTTCCTGTGTCGCCTTCTGGTGTAGGGAAAACGAGGACCATCAGATCCTGATAGTCACGCCAGTCCTGCATCTCCTTGACAGGAAGATTCACTTTGACTTGCTTTCCACCTTCTACATCCGTACGCGTATACGTCAGGTTCCGCATGGCCTGCTCAGGTTTGATCCAGGGACCTCCGCTCATGGCCCATCCTGGGCATGTCTGGATGGTGAATCGAAGCCCCAGTCGGTTGGCTTCCTCAGCTGTCTGTCTCACCAGCGATTCCCACTTGGGACTCAGGCACTCGATATGTTCTTCCGTGCCAGGCCAGTCAGCAGGATTGCCTTGCTGACCATGAAAGAACTGGACGCCAGCAAAACCAGCCTCAGCAATTGCTTTCAAGTCAGCCGTGATGCCTTTGCTGCCCACACTCCCATTCAAGAAATGGAACCACGTCTCTGGATAGTAACTCTTCGTGGGGCGCTCAAACATTTTCCTGTCCCACTCCCCAAAAGGCCTGCGCAACTCACCGCTGTCTGGCACAGCATTGACCACTTGAGCCCCAGCCCCCAAACTTATCGCTATCAGGGCAGATAAAAGAACTGACTTTTTCATGTATCTTGAATTATATGTATGATATCTTTTGGCTGATCAATGAAACATGTGGCACCTGCCTGCTCCAGCACACAACGGTCGCGAAAGCCCCAGAGGACGCTGATGCAGGGAAGACCTGAGTTGCGGGCCGTCTGGACATCGACTTCAGAATCCCCCACATAGACAGCCTCATCAGCACGAACGCCCAATTCCTTCAAGGCCTGGCTTACCATATCAGGGGCTGGCTTACGCTTCAGTTCAGGACGTTCACCAATGGCCACCTCGATCACATCTTCGAACCAGGTATGGTAGAGTTGGTCCACCCCTGCCTGCAGTTTGTTGCTCACCACAGCCATGCGTACTCCCATCTGATGAAGCGCCTGGAGAGTTTCCTGAATACCTGGATAAAGATGGGTGTGATCCTGGGAATGGTGCAGATAATAGGCACGGAATGCTGCGAAACATTCCTCGAAACGCGGGTTCGCAACACCTGAAGGGACAGCACGCCTCATCAGCATGCCTACCCCGTTACCCACGAACTGACGCACTTCATCGAGTCGACGCTCAGGCATTCCACACGTCCTCAACGCATGATTCACGGCATCCGACAAGTCCTGCAACGTGTCCAGCAAAGTGCCATCAAGGTCCCAAATCACGGTTCCATATCTCATCTTTTTCGTCTATTTTGCCTCAAATTTACACTTTTTTTATGACTTTCCCATCCAATCACACACAAAAACAGACAAAAAAGACGTAACTTTGGGAGCGAAACAACGTTTTATGAAGATGAAAAAGACCTATCTGATACTGGCTTTTATGGTATGCTGCCATTCCCAAGCACAAGTTTTCAACTCACCAGATGATATTTGTACAACCCAAAAGGGTTGGGACATTTATACGGCAGGAACCTATCGCTATGGCCCTTCCTTCATGTATTATGAGGACGGAGAAATCGATGGATGGTTTGCTGCCAGCGGAGGAACGTATGGCAAGAGATACTATCGAGGCACCCAATCACCTGTTAGAATAGGGGATTACAACACGGTGGGGCAAGTCTTCACAGCCAACGAGGATTTCTATCGTGTCAGCATATGTTGCCCCACTTGGAACAGCAGCAATGAGACGGTAACCATTTCCGTTTACGCATGGGAACGCACCTATACACGAACCATCCGTTCCACCCCTCTTTACACGAAAAATATCAAGATGACGGACAACATGTGGATCGACGGCTTCTATAGCAATGAGGCAGAGACTGACACCTCTATCCGTTTCCCCGCCGGACGATACCTGTGGGTACTCTCAAACCCCAGTTCCACGGCAGGCGTATGGCACTATTCAGAGAAAGCAAATGGGGTATCCACGATTGCATACGAGAACGGCAACCAGATAAACGGCTCCTTCTATATGATTACTCAAGAGCCTGGAAGCAGCATATACTGGGACTGCCCCACTTATCAGCACAGCAATGATGGCGGCAAGACGTGGTCCACTGAGAGAATTGCCCTGTTGCCTACGCAAGGCTCACGCGATGAGCTATCGGCCTGCGACCCAGGGGTAATCCGCTTTGGTGGCTATTACTACTTAGGATACACCAGCACAGAGAACCAGGCAGGAGTGGACAATCATCTCTACATGGCTCGAAGCACCTCTCCCACAGGGCCGTGGGAGAAATGGAATGGTTCAGGATGGGGTGGAAGGAACCCTCAACCCATTGTCACTTATACTGACAACCACGAGAAATGGGGATGTGGAGAACCCAGCATGGTGATTGTCGACAATGTCCTGTACCTCTATTACACCTGGGAAAACGGCATCGTCACCACCCGCCTCGCTACTGCCCCAGCCGACGATGAGAACTGGCCAGCATCCCTGAAATATGTGGGCACAGTAATCAGCAAATCCAATTATTCCGCTTCTGACCATTGCGACATCAAATACATTGATGACATCCAGTGTTTCGTGGCGATGCATACCTCATCGAGAATGTCAACTTCGGCTTACATCAACGTATGGATTTCTCGCAATGGCAAGAACTTCACACATCTGGGAAAACTCAGCGGACCCACCCAGAAAGGACTCCACAACCTAGGACTTTCAGGCGATGAGATGGGACACATGCAACTGAGCAAGCCCCAGTTCGTGGCCTATGCTTACGGCCTCGATTCCTGGGGAAAATGGAACACCTACCTGCAGCCACTCGATTTCAGAGAGGAATTGATTACCCTGATTCGCAATGCCCAGACGGATCCCAACCTCGACGAAGAGGCCCGCTATAACCTGCAAGGCATCAGGATTCCCCACTCTGCTTCAGGCATCTATATCAAAGGAAGAAAAAAATACTTCAGACCCTAGCCAAGAAGCCACTTTTCAGGCAACTTCACTCCTCGAGACGCTCCCTTTTGGTTAAACTGTGTTAAACATGGGTACTATGTGATACAAAGTACCATAGTTTTGCATACATTTGCAGCAGCAAATCGATAAAACGAGAAAGCTATGAATGTAGAAAACACCAAATCACAAATGCGAAAGGGCATGCTCGAGTATTGCATCCTGCTGTTGCTCAACAAGCGTGCCTGCTATGCCAACGACATCATCTCCAAGCTGAAAGCCGCAGAGATGATTGTCGTCGAGGGAACCCTCTATCCGCTTCTCACTCGTCTCAAGAACGACAATCTTCTCAAGTACGAATGGCAAGAGAGCACCCAAGGACCTCCACGCAAATATTACGCCCTCACAACTGATGGCGAGGAAGCTCTGAGACAATTGGACAACAGCTGGAACGAGATAGCTAAAACAGTAACCATCCTTCAAACAAAAAGATTAGAAATACAATGAAAAAGAATATCACCATCAATCTCTTTGGTACCCTCTACAACATCGACGAGGATGCATATCAGTTGCTCGACAACTATCTGCAGAGCATGAAGAACTATTTCAGTCGCCAGCTCAATGGCGACGAGATAGCTGACGACATCGAGCACCGTGTGGCTGAGCTCCTGTGGGAATACAAGGAGAAGGGTATCGAAGCTGTCAGCATAGACATCATCAAGGAGATTATCGGCAAAATAGGTAATCCTTCAGAGATCGACACGAACAATGGCAACGAGCAACCTGACCAGCAGAGCCAATCTTTTGCCAGCGAAGAGCAGGGTGCTGGTAGTGGGCAGAGAAGCAACTCAGGCCAATCCGCAGGGGAAGCCTTTCAGAACTTTGCCCACGAGGCAGGCCGCAGCGCCAACAACGCGTTCCACAAAGCCGCCAATCACTTCGCTGGTCGCCATCTCTATCGCGACCCCAACGACAAATTGCTGGGAGGCGTCTGCTCAGGAATCGCCAATTACCTGGGCATCTGCGATCCCATCTGGATACGTCTGGCGTTCATCCTGCTGGCTCTCTTCTCGCGCCTGCTCATGCTCCCCATTTACCTGATTCTGTGGATTGTGGTCCCTCTGGCCCAAACCCCAGAGGATCGATTGCGCATGAAGGGCGAGAAAGTGAATCCTGACACGCTCAACGCGCAAGTCATCAGCGAGAGTGAGCAGCAAGAAAAGGGAACATACAATCCCAGCACAGCAAGCCACAGCGGCTGCCTGCGAATCATCTTTGGATGCATTCTCGCCTTCCTGCTCCTGCCCCTGATTGCCCTTCTGTTTTTCATCATCTTCGCCTTCGTGGCAGTCTTGGGAATGAGCTTAGGATTGATAGGAAACCTCCCTGGCTTCTTTGGGTTCACGTCTACAAGCCTAGGCGAATTCTTTTCCAACTTAGCCAGTATTTTTGCTGGTCACGAATGGTTCATCTGGGTAGGCCTGCTATTTGCAGTATACGCCATTTACGTCCCTGTCTACTTCATCGTTCGCGCCATCCGCAGCGGCGACAGGCCACTCTCCAGCACTCAAATCGTTTCCTACATCATCAGCTGGCTCTTCGCCCTCGTTGTCACAGTCTTCGTCTGCTTCTACGGATGGAACAGCCAGAAGAACTCCCACAATGGATACTATCATCCCACAAGCATCGAGCAGCCCACTCATTATGAGCCCAATTACAACATAGGAGAACTGTAGGAAACAAGCGACACGTCGAAACCAGAAAGACAACGTGTTGAAATGGCAAAGACAACGTGTTGAAACCGCCAACTCAACACGTTGTCTTTTTCCCTTCGACCAGTGGCGTCTGGAAGACTTTCTCAAACAGGTCTGAGAGGAAAGCAAACTGACACAGGAAAGGCCGCTCTCGTGAACGGCCTTTCTGCATTTTCCACATTAAAAGAGAAGAGGGCAAACTATAAGGCTCGCCCTACAGAAGCCACTTATTTCTTGGCTGCCTTCTTGGCTGCCTTTGCCTTCTCCTTGTCGTATTTCTCCCAGAGTTTCTTCTTGACGACAAGAGCCTTCTGAGCCTCTGTGCTGGCTTTGGCTGCTGCCTCAGCTTCAGCCTCATCTGCAGGGCTGGCATAAGCGTGGCGATAGCCTTGCTGCTTGTCCCAATATCCACGAGTGAAATCAGGGAAAGCAACGCTTGCACAATTGTTGTCCATACTGAGAGCTCCCAGCTCAGCAAGCGAGCACCATTCTGCCAGATCGTAAACATCCATATCGAGTGGCAAGCCATTCTGGAGACAGTAAACAAGGCGGCTGTCCATGATGAAGTCCATACCTCCATGTCCCATCTCACGGCCTAACTCGCCGTATTTGGCAAGAATGGGGTGATAAAACTTTTTGACCAAAGCGTCGTACTCAGATTGAGGAAGGAAGGAATGAGTCGTCAGATTGTCCAACTGAGGTTTCACTCCGCTGGCAGAAAGCTGAGCCTTGTCCAATGCGATGCGAGGCTCTGGATACTTGGTTGCATAGCCTTTCGTACCCGTCAGTTTGAACAAGCGGTTGTAGGGCTGGGGAGTCATGACGTTGTGCTGAATCTCGACTACTTTTCCCTGGGCAGTACGCATGAGAGTAGTCGTCTGGTCACCATTGCGGAAATTTTTACATTCTTTGCCTGTCTTTTTCTTCATGTAGTCAGCACCAATGAAGCTCTTGGTATCCATCGCAACCAGTGTGGTGAAACGGTCGCCACGATGGATGTTCATACACTGGGCAACAGGGCCCAATCCATGCGTGGCATACACGTCGCCACGATTTTCCGCATTGTACTTCATGCGCCATCCCAACTTCTCAGGATCCGTCCCATCAGGATTCTTCCAGTATGCTTCCCAGAAGTCCGACAGGTTGTGGATGTAAGCGCCTTCCGCACGGATGACCTCGCCAAAGACTCCATTCTGAGCCATGTTCAGGGCGTTCATCTCGTAATAATCATAGCAGCAGTTCTCGAGAATCATGCAATGCTTGCGAGTCTTCTCAGAGAGGTCAATCAGTTCCCAGCATTGCTCCAGGTTCATGGCAGATGGAACCTCGATGGCCGTATGCTTGCCATTCTCGAGGGCACACTTTGCAACAGGGAAATGATGGTCCCAATCCGTGGCGACATACACGAGGTCGATGTCAGATCGCTGGCAGAGTTCGACGTAGCCTTTCTCACCACTGTAGATGGCTGCCGGGGCAAGCCCCTGGTCACGCAAATATTTTTGACAAGCTTCAGCACGTTCCGCCTCGTAATCACAAAGAGCAACCACTTGCACACCAGGAATGTGGGCAAAACGATTGACTGCACCAGGGCCACGCATTCCCAAACCCACGAAGCCGACACGAACAGTAGGCAGCTTGGGGGCTGTCAGGCCCAGCACACTCTGCTGACCAGCAGGACGCTTGGGAGTGTCCAGTACGATAGTTCCCTTGTCCCAATGCCACTTGGTGGTTGGGCTAAGACTTTGAGCCACGGCCACGACATTCATGCAAAGCATCAGAGCGGTGGCAGATAAGATGTTTTTTAGTCGCATAAGAAATAGTTTTAATTGAAATGTGCCACAAAGATAATGCAAGTCTTGCAGATAAAGAACACAAAGAATGTGAATAAACCTTAAATCAGATTCAAGTAGTCCATCCGCAGAAGGGAAAATCATATTAAATAATGTATCTTTGTACGTTAAAAGTAAAGCAGGTCACCATGCTGGAAGGAAACAAGACCCCTTTGTTGGGCATGACATTGGATGAATTGAGGAAGGCAGCCACAGAAGTCGGCTTGCCTGCCTTCACTGGTTCCCAACTGGCAGACTGGATCTACAGGCACCAGGCGGACAGCATGGAAGAAATGACCAACATCTCGAAGAAGAGCCTCTCCAAGCTGCAGGAACAATTCACGCTGGGGAAGATGCCCCACTCGCTGGCACAACGCAGCAAGGACGGCACAGTGAAATACCTGTTCCCCACCCTGGACGGCCAGCGGGTGGAATCGGTCTACATCCCTGATGGCGACAGGGGGACTCTTTGCGTGAGCTGCCAGGTGGGATGCCGCATGGGATGCCACTTCTGCATGACAGGACGGCAGGGATTCCAAGGGAATCTGACTGCCACAGACATCCTGAACCAGATCTACTCGCTGCCAGAGCGGGACAGCCTGACGAACGTGGTCTTCATGGGTCAGGGCGAACCTCTCGACAACCTGGACGCTGTCATGAGAGCCGCCCAGCTGCTCATGGCGGACTACGGGCTGGCGTGGAGCCCCAAGCGGATAACCGTCTCCACAGTAGGCATAAGGAAGAACCTGTCGCGCTTCCTGGAAGAAAGCCCCTGCCACCTTGCCATCAGCCTCCACAATCCCTTCCCTGAGCAACGGTTGGAAATGATGCCTGCTGAGAATGGCTACAGCCTGCGGGAATTCATCCCCTTGCTCAAGCAGCAAGACTGGTCCCACCAACGAAGGCTGAGCTTCGAGTACATTGTCTTCGAAGGGCTGAATGACACGGAAGCCCATGCCAAAGAACTGGTCAGGCTGCTTGCTCCCATGGAATGCAGAGTGAACCTGATACGTTTTCACCAGATTCCAGACACTCCCTATCACGGGACTTCTGAAAGCAAAATGACCTGGCTGCGCGACTATCTGACCCACCATGGGGTAACGACGACCATTCGAGCCAGTCGAGGCGAAGACATCTTTGCCGCATGCGGAATGCTCAACACAGCAGAAAAGAAGAAACAAAATACAGCATTGGTATGAAAAAGACAATCCCTATCCTAATCATCCTTGCAACAATGATCCTATCCGGCTGCAAGAAGGGAATGATATTCCCCATCGCCAGCGGTCGACCTTATGAGGTACTGGTGGTGATGGACACAAAGACTTGGGAGGCACCCACAGGAAGGGCACTCTTCAACGTTCTGGACACAGACGTTCCAGGATTGCCCCAAAGCGAGCGCTCGTTCCACATCTCTCAGATTGAGCCTCAACACTTCAGCGCCAACCTGAACATCTTCAGGAATATCATCCAAGTGAACATCGATGGCAAGCAGTTCACCCAGACACGAATGAAATTCATGCGCGACAAGTATGCCATGGATCAAATCGTGCTGACCATCAACAGTCCTTCCGACAAAGACTTCCAAGATTTCTGCAAGGCTCACAGTCAGGACATCGTCGATTTCCTGACCAAAATGGAAATGAACCGTCTGGTGAAGGAACTGGAAAAGGAATACTCGAAATGCACATACGATCTGGCATGGGAAATCTTCAACTGCAGGATTCATGTGCCCAAAGAACTGGCCAGCTACAAGAAAGGAGAGAATTTCCTGTGGACAAGCAACAACACAGCAACGGGCATGGAGAACATCTGCATGTACAGCTACCCCTACGAAGGCCCAGAAACCTTCAACAAGGAATACATCCTGCACAAGCGAGACAGCGTGATGGAAAAGAATCTGCCAGGCGAAAAGCCTGGCATGTACATGCAGACCGACACCTTGTGCACCATGATAAAACCCATCGTGGTTCATGGCATGTATGCAATGGAGACTCGAGGCCTCTGGATCATGAAAGATGACTGCATGGGTGGACCTTTCGTGAGCCACAGCCGCGTGGATACGGAGGCAAACAAAGTCCTCGTCGTGGAAGGATTCGTCTATGCGCCAGAGAAGATGAAACGAGGCCTGATGCGACGTTTGGAAGGCTCCCTCTACACTCTGATGCTGCCAGAGGAGCAAGACAACATGTCGGTAGTAATCACACCTGGCATCGACGAGGAAGTTAACCCTGCCCCTCACAAGAGATGAGAGAAAAGACAAGAAACGACAAGAAACGACACAAATACAAGAAAAAAACATACGAATGGAGAAACAGAAAATAGGAATCACACACGGCGACACAAATGGCGTGGGCTATGAAGTGATCCTGAAAGCCTTTGAGGATCCCACCATGCTGGAACTCTGCACACCCATCGTGTATGGAAATTCCAAGATAGCGGCCTACCATAGGAAGGCGATGGAACTGACAACCAACTACAGGACCATCCAGAGAGCAGACGAAGCGATGCACGATAAACTGAACCTGGTGGAATGCATCAACGAGGAAGTTAAAATAGATTTGGGTCAAGAGACTCCCGAGAGCATCCTTTCCGCCAAAAAGAGTCTCGATGCAGGAATTGAAGACCTGGCAAAAGGGAAAATCGACGCATTGGTGGTGAATCCCCTTAACCCAGAGAAATCCTTGGGAACAAACAGCCAAACGGAATACATCCTGTCCAAGATGGGACGAGAAGGAACACCTCTCACCATCTTGTTGAACGATGACCTGCGCATCGCTCTGGCAACCACCCACCTACCTATCAGCGAGGTGGCCGGCAAGATTACAAAGGAACTGATACTGGAGCGAATCCGCCAACTGAACATGAGCCTGAAACGCGATTTCAAGTTCACTCAGCCACGCATTGCCGTACTGGCTCTGAATCCCCAACCCAACGAGGAAGAAGAGAATGCCATAAAGCCTGCCCTGGAGGATGCCAACACAGAACGGATCAATGCATACGGCCCCTTCAATGCTGGCGAATTCTTTGGCGAGGGCGCCTATCGCTATTATGATGCTGTCTTGGCAATGTATGACGAACAAGGCAAGACGCCATTTAAGGTTGTCTCGAAAGACGAAGGCGTCATCTATGTCGCCAACCTCCCCTATATCTGCACGTGCCCAAGTCAAAACTCACAATACGATATCGCAGGGAAGGGTGTGGCTGAAGTCCTCTCTTTTAACCATGCCATCTTCTCAGCGATAGACATTCACAGGAACCGTGCTTTTTATGACCAATCTCACGAGAATCCCCTACCCAAACTCTATCAAGACAAACGAGAAGATCCAAAGAAAAGCATTTTCAATGTAGAATAAAGAATAAAGGCAACAAACAAACCAGTTGTTTTGCCAAGGAAAAAGAAACAATGAAGAAGTTTGACTTACAGGAGATCAAAAACCGATATGGCATCGTGGGCCGTGATGAAGGACTGAATACAGCCATAAGCACTGCCATACAGGTTGCCAGCACCAATCTCTCTGTCCTCATCCAAGGTGAGAGTGGTGTCGGCAAGGAAGCCATTCCACGTATCATCCATGACAACAGCCAAAGAAGAAGCAAGAAATACTTAGCCATCAACTGTGGATCTATCCCTGAGGGAACCATCGATAGCGAACTTTTCGGACATGAGAAAGGCGCTTATACGGGTGCCATAGGAGAGCGAGAGGGATACTTTGGCGCAGCAAATGGCGGCACCCTTTTCCTGGACGAGGTGGGAGAACTGCCATTGAGCACGCAAGCGCGTTTGCTTCGCGTATTGGAGTCAGGAGAATACATTCGAGTGGGAAGCAATGAGCCAAGGAAAACGGATGTCAGAATCGTGGCGGCCACCAATGTGGACATTCCTATCGCCATTCGAGAAGGACGTTTCCGCGAAGACCTCTATTATCGTTTGTGCACCATCAACATCAAAATGCCTCCCTTGAGGGAACGAGGAGGAGACTCTGTATTGATTTTCAAGAAATTCGCGCTGGATACTGCCGCTGAATACCACATGCTGGAGCCCATACGATTAACACCAGAGGGTGAAGAGGTCGTGAGGAGTTACAAATGGCCAGGCAATATCCGCCAGCTCAAGAATATTGTGGAGCAGATGAGCATACTCTGTCAAGATCGTGCCATAACCCCTGCAGATCTGGAAAAATATGGAGTTGTACCCAATTTGGATGAGACAACCGGCATCAGCCGATTCTATGGGTCAGATTACCGTCGAGGTGCAAATTTCGAAAGCAATCTGCAGTTCTTCATTCAGTCTGTGGTAGAGCTGAGAAAAGAAGTGGAGGAATTAAAGACTCGCCTGAATGCTGCCAAAATGGAGCTGCCCAAGACAGTCACTACCATCCAGCCAATCTCAAATTCCATGTCTGACAGGCCACAAGTGGAAACTGCACAGGAATATCATGTTGTAATCCCTCAGGATGCCACCAAGAATGCCCATGTCCCTATGGCAGAGGAGATAACGGCTGAAGAGGCAGAAGAAGTGGAAGACGAGAACCTGAACATCTTCGACATGGAGAAGCGCAACATTATCAAGGCTCTCGAGCGCAATCGATACCGCAGGAAACTGGCTGCCAAAGAACTAGGAATCAGCGAGAGGACCCTATACAGAAAAATCAGGGATTATGGAATTGAAGACTAAACATAAGCGTCTCCTCGTGGGATGGATGTTTTGTTGCAGCATCCTCCTGACGGCATGCTCCATCAGTTATAGATTCAATGGAGCAAGCATCGACTATGAGAAGACCAAAACCATCCAGATAGACAATTTCCCCATCCGAAGTGCTTACGTTTGGGCTCCCATGCAAAGCATCTTCCAGAACAAGTTGACAGACATATTTGCCTCACAAACAAAGCTTAAACAAGTAAAAAGAAACGGAGACCTGCAGCTTGCTGGAGAAATCACAGGCTTCGACCAATACAACAAAGGAATCTCCAGCAGTGGTTACAGTAGTCAAGTCCAATTGAAAATGACAGTGAACGTTCGTTTTGTGAACAACAAGAAGCATACGGAAGACTTCGAAAGGCAATTCACCGCCACCGCTGATTACGACGCCACCCAACAGTTGACAAGCGTTCAAGAGGAATTGGTAACTCAGATGACAAAAGACATTACTGACCAAATCTTCAATGCCACTGTAGCAAACTGGTAAAGGAAAACAAACGAATTATGCAGAGACACCTGATAGACTACATCCGCAGACCTGATTATCTGGATCTTCAGGCAATGGCACAACTGAGAGAACTTGTAGAGAAATATCCCTATTTCCATGCTGCACGTATCCTGCTGCTCAGAGCTCTATACCAGCTGCATGACCCATCCTTTGACTCAGAACTGAAAAAAACAGCCATTCTGATTCCCAACAGAGATACACTCTTTTTCCTCTTTGAAGAAAAGAAATACCAGCCTCAAAAGAATGCCCTCAGGTCTCTTGCCGATAAAGAACGCGAAAACGAGGGACAAGACAGAACAGGAAGTCTCATTGATAATTTCTTAGGAACACTTCCTGAAGAAAAGCCTAGCAAAAGGAACCATCCTATAGAACCTACCGTAGATTATCTGGGGTACCTGATGCAAACCATGCAGCAAACACCTCAGGAGGATTCAACCATGAATGGGGGAAATCTCATCGATGAATTCCTGAATAACGAGAAGGGAAAAATTGTGCTCAAGGATGAAACCAAGGAACCTCTGCAAAAACCAAAAGTAATGGGGGAAAATGATGCAGATAATGAATTTTTCACTGAAACTTTGGCTCAAATTTACATAAAACAAGGCAAATTTGAGCAGGCAATTGAAATTATCAAGCGATTATCCTTGAAATATCCAAAAAAAAATCGTTACTTTGCAGACCAAATCCGATTTATGGAGAAAATTATCATTAATAACAAGAACAAATAAAACTATAAAAATGTACACTTCAATCGTAATTCTAGTAGTCCTGGTATCTGTCCTAATGTGCCTAATTGTACTTATCCAAGAGTCAAAAGGTGGAGGTCTGGCAGCAGACTATTCAAACAACAATCAGATTTTGGGAGCTCCTAAAACAACCAACTTCATCGAGAAGTTCACTTGGGGTCTGGCTATCGCAATGGTCTTCCTGAGTGTAATCAGCGTTGCTTTCTTGCCTAAGGTTGGCAGCAATGGTTCTGTCATCATGCAACAGGCAACTGAGCAGAAGGCTATCAATCCCAACAACATGCCTGGCATGACCCAGCCTTCAGCTACTGAGAATGCTCCTGCTACGGATGCGCAGGAAGCACCTGCCCCTGAGGCAACTCCAGCTGAATAAGAGACTTACATCTGAGTATGGACTGCGTACTGATTGCAGACAGCGGTTCTACCAAAACGGATTGGATCTTAGTATCCAAAGAGAATGGTACAAAAGAGATTCACAGCACAGGCATCAATCCTGTGCGCGATTCTCGAGGTACCATTCTGAGTATATTAGAGGATGAACTCAAACCACAAATCCCTCATACTCCCAACATAAGAGAGATACATTTCTATGGGGCAGGCTGCACCCCCCCCTTCTGCAAAACTGTAGAAGAATGCCTCTTAGAAACATTTCCACAAGTGGAAATCTCTGTTGATAGCGACCTGCTTGGAGCAGCCAGAGCATTATGTGGCCACAACCAAGGGATTGCATGCATCCTAGGGACGGGATCCAACAGTTGCCTCTACGATGGAGAGAAGATCGTAAGTAACGTATCTCCTCTTGGATTCATTCTGGGAGACGAAGGAAGTGGAGCTGTATTGGGGAGAACCTTAGTGGGTGACATCTTGAAAGGAATGCTAGGAGCCTCAATACGTGAAGAATTCTTACAGGAATACGAACTCACACCCTCTCTTATTATAGATAAGGTATATAGAGGAACTCAACCAAACAGATTCCTCGCTTCATTTGTTCCTTTCATTGAGAAACACAGAAATATGAGTGGTATCCACAATCTGCTGATTTCATCTTTCCGAAGTTTCCTTTCTCGTAATATTGCTCAATATGGTCGACTTGATTTACCTCTGAACTTTGTGGGAAGCATCGCGCATATCTATGAAGAAGAATTGCAGGAATCTATCAGGTTAGAAGGAATGATTATGGGAAAGATTCTGCAAAAACCAATTGCAGAGATAGCAAATTTCCATATAAAACCCGGAAAAAAGTAGACAAAAAGGAAGAAAAGTCAAAATATGTTATAAAACATAGGAAAATATTTGTTCCATGTAATAAAACATCTTAAATTTGCACTCGTTATCCTGAAAACAATCTTTTTACCTTAAACAAAAAACTAATACCTAAAAGAAATTGAATAAGGGACGCTGGGAAGCGTTCCCTTATTCGTTTTGCAGAGTTGCATTTATTTTCTCGATGTAATCAAGAATATCCTCCTTGCCCAATTTGCTCTCAGCACTTGTAATAAAATAAGGAGGAAGCACTTCCCATTGTTCCTCCAGCACCTGCAGATATCTCTTAACATTAAGATTCAATGAACTGCGGGATAGTTTATCTGCTTTAGTGAAGACAATGCTGAAGGGGATTTCATTATTTCCCAAGAATTCTATGAAATCCAAATCATTCTTCTGCGGTTTATGACGAGAATCAATAAGCAGAAAAAGATTCGCCATCTGCTCACGCATAAGAATATAGCCAGTAATCATCTTTCTCAAATTCTCTGTTTCCGTCTTACTCCTGCGAGCAAAACCATAGCCGGGAAGATCCACCAAATACCATTGCTTGTTAACCAAGAAGTGATTGATGAGCAAGGTCTTTCCTGGAGTAGCACTGGTCTTTGCCAGTTTAGAATGATTTGTCAACATGTTTATCAGACTGGATTTCCCAACATTACTCCTCCCAATAAAAGCATACTCAGGAAAAGGGGATTGAGGGCACTGATCCACACGGGCACTACTGATGACAAATTCAGCCGTTTTTATTTGCATAATGATAAAATGTTAATTTAGAAAGAGTAGTTCATACTAATACTCAAAGACTCCCTCATCATCAAATAGTTTCCATGATCATTCTTGTAATTTCGGTTACTATCGTCGAATTTGGGGAAGACATACAAGTTAGCACTCATATATTTGTTGACAGAAAAAGCAAAAGTGTTTTCCCATTGAATATTAGTATAATGCAAATTGCTAGCCCAAAATATTTTACTAGTCCACGTCACCTGGTTACAAATCCTCCAAGTAGTCTGCAAGGTTGCGGTAGGACCAAACTTGTGATAAGAATGATGACCTGGACGCACACTGTACCTTTGCACTAAACTCTCACGCTGAACATAACGTAACTGATAGGCCAAAGGGGACAAGTTGACAGCGCCACTGTATCTTTTCTTCTTCCCCCAATTGAAGGAATAGCCAATACCTGGTCCGACGGTCACATCCAATGGGGAAAGGACATCTGTGATTACATTCATCGAGTTTGCTGCATAGGCAGGAACAATAGAGGTAGACATGCGCACCTGCATCGTATACCTCAGTGTCTTTACAATGGAATAACCTACATTGGTCGTATACGTAACTGCATTGGTATTTGGTTGGAATACACGACGTTTATCATTCTTATTGGTACGAAAACCCAAACGTGCATCTAGATTGTTGGTCCAAATAATTTTCTTTTTATTGTCATAATTGAGATTCAGCGACAATACACTTGTTCCAGAGATATGATTATCAACTCCCTGAAACCAATGGTCTGTTGCATAGTTTTGAGTGAACTGCATGGAGGCACTTCCAGAGAACCTGAAAAAATTGGGGCGACGTGTTATAACCGTCACCATTTCATCCACATCAGCACTTAAATTTGGTTCAATTACCTTTTCTGAAAGGTTATTACTTGTCTGAATGGCTGTTGTGGTAATATCTTCACGAATTGTGCCTTGACCTTTAATCTGACCTTCTGTTTGACTGACCAACCAAGGATTTGCAGTATACAGACGAGCCAACGAATGGTTTACAGCTCGATATAGTTTTGTTCGTTCGCTAATATGTGCAGTATCTTCAAGAGCAAAGAACTGGTGAATAGATGATGTATAAAAAGTCCCAGGAACCATCAGACGGTAAAAATACGCATCTGGAGCAGGAGTCACATTCAAAGCATCCAGAGAATCACGCAACACCGCCAAAGAGTCCAAAGCACGACTATATTTTTTCAGCAATGCAGACGTATCAACAGGTGCTATATCATTCTGTACAACTCCAGCCTTATTTTGCGACATCATAGATGTTGACATCCATAAAAAGAAAGCAAACAGTAAGGTGTGGCGTAACTTCATATTATCTAATTTTCAGCAAAGATAGACATTTTTCAGGGCAAAAAAGACAAAGTCTATAAAGTTTTTTTGTATTTTTGCATTTTAATATGGGAATTATATAATTTTATCTGCATAATCATGGCAAAAAACGAATGCAAATCCACAATTGCAGAATACGTTTCTTCGTAGTCTTCACAGAAAAAGACGCTGATGGCCCTCATCATGTAACCTCACAATGTGACAGAAAACAGAAGCCCCTAATTTAAGGAATATAGTTAACAAAACATAGAGAATAAAACAAATAATAGAATATGGACAAAAATACAGTAACAGGTTTTCTTCTTATTATCCTAGTAATCATAGGATTCAGTTGGTACAGTCGCCCCTCTCAAGAGGAACTGCAACAAATGGCAAAGCAGGATAGTATCGCTGCTGTCGAAATGCGAAAAGCAGAATTAAAAAGTCAAGAGGAAGAGATACAAGTTGAAAAGGAAAGGATTGAACAGGCTACAGACAGCTCAGCACTCTTCTTCTCACAAAGAAGCGGATCAGGACAAGATGTTGTTTTGCAAAACAGCAAAGTAAAAGTAGCGATCTCCACTCAGGGGGGAACTATACAAAGCGCACAAATCAAAGGATACAAGAGCCGTAACCACGAGGGAGACGTCATTCTGATGAACCGCAAGGATGCACAGATGGCATTCTCCTTCGAGGGAAAGCAGGAGAACATCGTTACCTCCGATTACTTTTTCAGGCCTGAGAATCAGACAGACAGCAGCGTTACCATGATGCTGGACCAACCCGGCAAGTATATCGCTATCTCCTACAGACTAAGGCCCAATACTTACATGGTTGATATCCATATTACAACCGGTGGCATGAGCGGGTTATTCTCACCCAGCATGAAGACGATGAACGTAAGCTGGACCGACCGTATCATGCAGCAGGAGAAAGGATACGACTTCGAGAATCGGTACAGCAGTCTGACGTATAAGCGTGCAGGTAAAGGCACTAAGAACCTGAGCGAGACACGCAATGACACGAAAACTCCTGAGCAACCGCTGGATTGGGTGGCATTCAAGAACCAGTTCTTCAGTGCTGTGCTCATTGCACCACAGGACTTCACGGATGCACAACTCTCGAGCGCGCAGGAAGAGGATAAGAAGAGCGGTTTCCTGAAAACATACGAAGCTGACCTGAAGACCTTCTTTGACCCATCTGGTGCACAGCCTACACACCTGCAGATGTATCTTGGTCCCAACGATTTCCACATGCTTAAGGACCACGACAAGCAGAGCCTGGCCGATAAGGACCTCGAACTGGAAGACCTTGTATATCTGGGATGGCCTATCGTGCGTTGGATAAACAGATGGTTCATCATCTACCTCTTTGACTGGCTCAAGGGCTTCGGCCTGCACATGGGTCTGGTACTGCTGCTCCTTACTGTTATTGTGAAGGCCCTGGTATATCCAACTACGAAGAAGAGCTTCATGAGCAGTGCCAAGATGCGCGTCCTGAAACCCCAGATTGACGAACTCAGCAAGAAATATCCCAAGCAGGAGGATGCCATGAAGAAACAGCAGGAGATGATGCAGATCTACAGCCAGTATGGCGTGAGTCCGATGGGAGGTTGTCTGCCTATGCTCATACAGACGCCTATCTGGATAGCCCTTTTCAACTTCGTGCCCAATGCAATTGAACTGCGCGGACAGAGCTTCCTATGGGCTGACGATTTAAGCGCCTACGATGACGTGATACGATGGGGCAAGGATATATGGCTCATTGGTAACCACCTGAGCATCTTCTGCATCCTCTTCAGCCTTACAAACATCGTAAACACTTGGATAAGTATGCGCCAGCAACAGAATCAATTCTCTGGCGAGCAGGCTCAACAGATGAAAATGATGCAGTATATGATGTACTTCATGCCAATCATGTTCTTCTTTGTCTTCAACAACTACAGCTCAGGCTTGAGCTACTATTATTTCCTTTCCGGTCTTTTAAACATCTTAATGATGTGGTACCTACGTCGTTCCACTGACGACAAAAAATTGCTGGAACGTCTAGAGGCATATAAGGCTCAGCATAAGAATAATCCCAAGAAAGTATCTGGCATGGCGGCACGACTGGAAGCTTTGCAGAAACAAGCACAGATGATGGAAGAACAACGTCGCAAACAGAAATAAGTAAGAAAAAAGAGAGATGAATCTAAGGTCTAGAATTCTTTGTACCACTGCACTCATGGCTACATTGACAGTGATTCCTTCTTGCACTGAGAAAACTGAAGAAGGTCCCTTCATTGGACGCAATGAAATCACTCTACAGAGCGACACACTAACTCCCGAAGCTTTGTGGGCAATGGGACGTATTGGCACCTATTCTGCCTCACCTGATGGCAGACGAGTTGTTTATCAGGTAACCTACTACAGCGTAGCAGAGAATCGTAGTCACACTGTACTCTACATGATGAATGCAGATGGCTCAGAACAAAAAATGCTAACCACTACTGCAAGAAACGAGAGTGACCCCGCATGGATCAGTAATGAAAGAATTGCCTTCCTGACCGACGGAGAGGTATGGAGCATGGACACCAACGGTAAAGGTCGCAAACAGCTGACCCAGACCGACGGTTCTGTAGATGGATTCCTCTTCTCGCCTGATGGTAAGAAAGTCATTCTCATCAAGAGCGTGCCTTATCACGACATCATTCAGGAACGTCCTGCTGACCTTCCAAAGAGCACGGGCCGTGTGATTACCGACCTGATGTACCGCCATTGGGATCATTATGTGGAAAGTATCCCTCACCCCTTTGTTCTCGACCTTGCTAGTGGCGAGGAATTCGACATTCTGGAAGGCTACCCTTATGAATGCCCAATGGAACCCTTTGGCGGCATCGAACAACTGGCTTGGAGTCCCGATTCTAAGAAGATTGCCTTTACTTGCCGCTGCCTGACAGGTATAAATTATAGCATCTCTACCGATAGCGACATCTTCCTGTACGATGTGGAGAGTGGCGACATGAACAAGACAAAGAACCTTTGCAAGAGCTGCTGCGAGTTCGACGTAGTGCCTGACGGAGGGTTTGTAAATAGTCCTGACAATATCTGCAATCCCACAAAGACATTAAAGAACCAGTTCATCAATACCAACTTGAAGAATTACAACGTAGGCTATGACCTCAATCCAAAATTCTCACCCGACGGATGCTACGTGGCTTGGTTGTCGATGGAGCGCGACGGTTATGAGGCTGACCGCCAGCGCCTGTGCATTTATGACTTGAGCCAGATGTCGAAGGAACCAACTGCCGACTCAAAGGCATACGTCACAGAGTCGTTCGACTCGAATGTTGATGACTTCTGTTGGGCACCAGACTCGCGCACTTTATATTTCATAGGTGTTTGGCACGCTACTGTTAATCTCTATCGGACAAACATAGAAGGAGAAGTGACACGCCTCTCTGAATGCCTAGCAGATTTTGGTTCTTTGCAAATGCTCAACGAGAAACAGCTCTTGATGGAACGACATGACATGATGCATCCCGCTGACCTATATACCGTTACTCCTGGCAATGATGCAACTTCTACAACGATGACTCAACTTACCAACGAAAACGAAAATATCCTATCACAACTGGCTCCCGCATCATGCGAGGCACATTGGGTGAAGACAACTGACGGACAGGACATGCTCTATTGGGTCATATTGCCTCCACATTTCGACAAAAACAAGAAATACCCCACCCTTCTTTTCTGCGAAGGTGGTCCCCAAAGTCCTGTAAGCCAATTCTGGAGCTACCGATGGAACTTCTTCATCATGGCATCGCAAGGGTATGTCATCATTGCACCCAACCGACGTGGTCTGCCAGGCTTCGGACAGGAATGGCTTGAGGAAATCAGTGGCGACTGGACGGGCCAGTGCATGAAAGACTACATGACAGCCATTGACGATGCATGCCAACAACTTCCATACGTTGACAGCAACCATTTGGGGGCTGTTGGCGCATCCTTTGGCGGCTTCTCTGTATACTATTTAGCTGGTCATCATGAAGGACGCTTCAAGTGCTTCATTTCTCACGACGGTGCGTTCAACCTTGAGGCCATGTACACTGAGACGGAGGAGAACTGGTTCTCCAATTGGGAGTACGACGATGCCTATTGGAACAAGGATCGTACGGCTAACGCTAGCAAGACTTATGAGAACTCTCCTCATCGTTTTGTCGATAAGTGGGATACTCCCATCCTCTGCATTCACGGTGAAAAGGACTATCGCATCAACGCCACCCAGGGGATGTCAGCTTTCAATGCAGCCCGCATGAAAGGCATTCCTGCTGAACTGCTGCTTTACCCTGACGAGAACCATTGGGTACTGAAACCCCAAAATGGTATTCTCTGGCAGCGCACCTTTTTCCAGTGGCTCGACCGTTGGCTAAAAGAATAATCCATTAGATATATAAACCCCATTAAATTCATAAAAATGACTATTCAAAAAACTCTTCGCGATAGCGCTGGTATGCGCTGGACTGCCTTACTACTATTGGCATTAGCCATGTTTTGCAGTTATATCTTCATGGACATCCTCTCCCCTATCAAGGATTTGATGCAGGAAACACGCGGCTGGGACTCTACCTCGTTTGGCCGCATGCAAGGTTCCGAGGTGTTCCTCAACGTGTGGGCCTTTTTCCTTATTTTTGCAGGCATCATCCTCGACAAGATGGGCGTCCGCTTCACCGCCGTTCTCTCAGCTATTGTCATGCTCGTCGGCGCCATCATCAAATGGTACGCTGTCAGTGAAACCTTCATGGGCAGTGGACTCGAGACATGGTTCAACAGTCATCTCAACTGGGCTCCGCTGTTCGGACAGGAATGGCTCGACATCCTGCCCTTTGCTGATGGCATGCCCGCATCGGCCAAGTTTGCGGCCTGCGGCTTCATGATATTCGGGTGTGGCTGCGAGATGGCAGGCATCACCGTGAGTCGCGGAATCGTGAAGTGGTTCAAGGGGCGTGAAATGGCGTTAGCCATGGGAAGTGAGATGGCACTAGCCCGTCTGGGCGTAGCCACCTGCATGATCTTTTCGCCCTTCTTTGCCCGTCTGGGTGGCCATGTCAGCGTCACCCGTTCCGTGGCCTTCGGTGTGGTGCTCATGTGCATCGCTCTCATCATGACCATTGTCTATTTCTTCATGGACAAGAAACTCGATGCCCAGACTGGTGAGGCTGAGGAGAAGGACGATCCCTTTAAGGTCTCCGACATCGGCAAGATTCTCTCCGACTCGGGCTTCTGGATCGTGGCCTTGCTCTGCGTGCTCTATTATTCAGCAATATTCCCCTTCCAAAAGTATGCCGTCAACATGCTGCAGTGCAACCTCACTCTGACACCTCCTAATGCAGATACATTTTGGGCTGGTGACAGCGTAACTATTATCCAGTATGTCATCATGCTTGTTGTGGCAGCTGCTGGTTTTGCCAGCAATTTCCAGAAAAGAAACAACATGAAATATGGTCTGTTGACCATCTCTATCATAGCCCTTATTACCTATTGTTATATGGGTTACATGCGTCAGTCTGCAGAGAGCATCTTTGCAGTATTCCCTCTTTTAGCTGTGCTCATTACCCCCATCTTGGGTAGCTATCTCGATCATCATGGCAAGGCTGCATCCATGCTGGTGCTCGGCTCATTGCTGCTCATCGCCTGCCACCTCACTTTTGCTTTCGTACTACCTGCTTTCAAGGGAAGTGCTGTGGGAGGAATCATTATTGCCTACGCCACAATCCTGGTGCTTGGCGCCTCCTTCTCCCTGGTACCTGCTTCGTTATGGCCCAGTGTACCTAAATTGGTGGATGCCAAGGTCATCGGATCGGCCTATGCCCTTATCTTCTGGATCCAGAATATCGGCCTATGGCTTTTCCCCTTGCTCATTGGTAAAGTGCTTGATAAGACGAACCCTGACGTAACCGACCCTACCCAATTTAATTACACAGCTCCTCTCATCATGCTCGCCAGCTTAGGCGTTGCTGCTTTCTTCCTAGGACTCGTTCTGAAAGTTATTGACAAGAAGAAAGGACTAGGACTAGAAGAACCTAACATTAAATAGAACTCGCCAAACTAAACTCTAAAGAAAGGAAATTGGCACTGCATAACAATCAAATTTGTCCTAAAAATGTATATAATAGGAATCGCTGGAGGTACAGGTTCTGGCAAAACGACTGTAGTGAAGAAAATTATTGAGACCTTACCGACAGATAAGGTTGCTATTATTCCGCAAGACTCATATTACAACGACACAACGCATCTCACTTTGGACGAGCGTCGACATATTAATTTCGATCATCCTGATGCGTTTGATTGGGACTTGCTGACTTCTCAGATTCAGGATTTACGAAACGGGAAAGCCATCGAGCAACCGACCTACAGTTACATCATTTCCAACCGTCTCCCTGAAACCATTCACATAGAACCCTGTGAAGTAATCATCATCGAGGGTATCATGGCACTTTGGAAAAAGGAACTTCGCGATTTGATGGACTTGAAAATTTTTGTGGATACTGATTCAGATGAGCGTCTTATCCGTGTAATTCAGCGTGACACCATTGAGCGTGGCCGTACCACTCAAATGGTTATAGATCGGTATCTTGAGATTCTGAAACCTATGCATGAAGAATTTATCGAACCAACCAAACGTTATGCGGACCTAATTGTTCCACTTGGGGGAAACAACACAAGAGCAGTCGACATCATGCGTACCTATATCATCCACAGAATCAAACCTGGATTCATTGCACAGTAACCTCTCATCAGGAATCGTAAGTCTGATAGCAACATGCTTTCTCATGCTGATGTCATGTCAGCAGGAGAAAAGTCACACACCTTCAAGCATGTTCAGTGAAGCAGAGGAAGATACCTCTGGCATATATGATTTGCCCCAAATTCAGGCAGAAGGTCTTTTGGTAGCTGCCACATTGAGCGGTCCTGACACTTATTATGAAATGAGGGGTAAAGAATTTGGCCTCCAGTTTGAGATGGCCGAAGAATTCGCCTCTCATATTGGGGCACGCCTGAATATGGAGATTGCACCAGACACAGCCACACTTTACGAGATGCTGCAAAATGGTATAATAGAATTGATAGCGCTGCAATTGGGTCCAGACAGCATGTGGGTCACACGTGAAGATTCCCCCATTCTAACAGAGAAGCTCCAAAAATGGTGGGATCCCAAGCGTCCTGGCAAAATCCTTAATAAGGAAAAAAAGCAACACAACATACGCCGGAGGATACGTCCCAAGATGGCTGACCCTATGCATGGCATCATTTCACAATTCGATGACCTTTTTGTCCGCTATTCCAGTACGGCAGGTTGGGATTGGAGATTGCTAGCTGCGCAATGCTATCAAGAATCCGGATTTGACCCACAAGCTGTATCATGGGCAGGAGCACAAGGCTTGATGCAAATCATGCCTGCTACAGCACGTCAGCTTGGTTTGTCTGCCAACAAGGTTTTCGATCCAGAACAGAACATTGCCGCAGGAGCACGATATATCAGGAAACTCCAAAGTACCTTTTCTGACATACCAGACCCCAACGAGCGTATTTGTTTTATTCTGGCAGCCTATAATGGAGGGAGTCATCATGTACGGGACGCAATGTCACTAACCCGAAAACATGGAGGGAACGACAAAGTGTGGAATGATGTCGCACCCTACATCCTACATTTGGCTGAGCCCAAATGGTACAACGATCCTGTAGTCAAGAATGGATATCTCCGAGGTAGTGAAACTGAAGAGTATGTGCGAAGCATAATGCAACGTTGGAAGGACTATCGTGGCAGTGCTCGAGCATCCTCGTCTGGCAGCACACCCGCCCCTGCCCATAAGAGCCTACAGAATGGAGAATATCAGTCTCAAGTAAAGAGTGCAAAAGACTTTCTGGAAGAAAAAGGCACCGAAATCCGTTAAAAAGTATTAAACGTCACATCAAGATGATGCAACGAAAGAAATATTTTTGTAATATTGCATTGAAATTTACGTTTTAAAAGTAATAAGCATATGAAAAAAATTACACTCGCATTGATGGCTGTAACAGCCATGTGTACGCAAACATTTGCTCAAACAACAAGAAATTTCTACACCAGTAGTCTTAAACTCAACGTTGAGGCCATCGAGGCAGCAACCCAGCCCGTTCAGATCAATCGTACTCTGTTCGCTGGTTATAACACCATTTGCCTGCCCATGAGCCTTTCTGGTGAACAGCTTCAGTCTGCAGCTCCCGAAGTTCAGATTGAACGTTTGGCTGCAGTTCGTCAAGAAGGATCTACCCTCTACATGTATTTTTTGGATTGCACCAATGAGGGCATTGAGGCAGGCAAGCCCTACCTTATCTTCTCTCCCAAGACTCAGACTCTGAAGGCTCTGAGCACCAATTCTGCAGGTATCAATACAGACCTGAAGAATGTCACAATGTCTGATGGCAAGGGTAACCAAGTTACTTTCGGAAGCAGTTGGGAAAGCCTCCAGGTTGAAGGCCGCTATGGTATCCCTGCTCAGCAGGATGCATACATACTGGAGAGTATTCTGGTTCGTACCGAAGGCGACAAGACATTCCTGCCCACTCGTTGCGGTTTCACTTGGGACAGCAAGACTACCACTGCCACTGCACTGGAGATTAAGCATGTATCCAATATTGCTGGTATTGAGACAAGCATCGAGAAGTTGCAGGCAGCCGATGCAACTGTCGACGTTTACAACACTCAAGGCTCTTTAATCAAGAAACAGGTCAATATCAACTCTGCCCTTCAGTCTTTGCCTCGCGGCATTTATGTTATCGGTGGAGAGAAGGTTGCTGTTAAGTAAACGATTCCTTATAACAAATCTTATAGAAGAGGGCACTTTTCCAAGTGTCCTCTTTCTTTTTGCAACCAAGTTGCAAAAAACTTATCGTACCTTTGCAGCAGCAAAACAGAAAAGGAAGAAACGCATACATTATGGCACACGAACATCATCATCACGAGCATGGGCACGAAGAGGGAACGAGTAGAAAGATTCTGCTCATTTTGGGAACAGTCATTCTTTTGGTTATTGCTGTTCTGATTGAAAAGTACTTCACCCTCCCTACCTGGCAATTGCTATTTATCTATCTCGTACCCTATCTGGTGATAGGATTCAACGTTCTGCGAGAAGCTGCTGAGGAAGCTTTTGAAGGTCACCTTTTCAACGAGAATTTCCTTATGTCAATTGCCACCATTGGTGCTCTATGCATTGGATTCCTCCCAGGAGCAGAGACTCAGTTCCCTGAGGCTGTATTTGTGATGCTATTCTTTCAGGTGGGTGAGCTCTTCGAAGAATACGCAGAAGGAAAAAGTCGGGAAAGTATCTCTCATCTAATGGACATTCGCCCAGATACAGCTTTCGTGGAACGTGATGGAAATGTCATGGAAGTCAACCCGGCAGATATCCGAGTAGGCGAAACCATCATCATCAAACCTGGCGAAAAAGTCCCCTTGGATGGTGTTATTACAGAAGGTTCCACCTCCCTCAACACTCTTGCTTTGACAGGTGAAAGTATGCCACGCGACCTGACGTGTGGCGATGAAGTCATTTCCGGATGCATCAATTTGACAGGCTTAATTCGTATACGTACCACAAAGAGTTATGGCGAGAGTACTGTATCCAGAATCATCCGCCTGGTAGAGGATGCTGATGAGCACAAGTCTAAAAGTGAGAATTTCATCACCAAGTTTGCACGAATCTACACACCCGTTGTCGTCTTTGTCGCCATCGCATTAGCCATCCTTCCCCCTCTTTTCTTGAATGGAACCTTCATGCAGAACTTCCCTACCTGGCTCTATCGGGCTTTGATGTTCCTCATCGTATCTTGCCCCTGCGCTCTGGTCATCTCCGTACCACTCACTTTTTTGGGAGGAATAGGTGGTGCTTCCCGCAATGGTATTCTGATAAAAGGAAGCAACTACATGGAGACTTTGGCACATTTGGATACTGTGGTCTTCGATAAGACAGGAACACTTACCCATGGACAATTCGCTGTTGAAGCCGTACATCCCAACATCGAGAATGAACATCAGCTTCTGCATCTGGCTGCCCATGTTGAACATTTCACCACCCATCCTATTGGAGCAGCTTTGAGGGATGCTTTCCCTGATGAAGCCACCGACGGCTGTGTCACTACTGATGTGGAAGAAATAGCTGGCCAAGGCATTAGAGCCAAGGTTAACGGTAAAGTCGTATGCGTGGGAAACACTAAGATGATGGATACTGAAGGAGCCAAATGGCACACCTGTGCCCACGATGTGGGGACTGTCATCCACATATCCATCGATGGAACGTATGCAGGTCATATCATCATCAACGACAAGATAAAGGAAGATAGTGCCGTAGCCATAGCAGAGCTGAAAGAACTGGGCATCAGGAAGACCGTAATGCTTACGGGTGACCGTAAGGAAGTGGGACTGGATGTGGCTCAAAGGCTCCATCTCGACGAGGTCTATGCAGAACTTCTGCCCGACGAGAAAGTCCAGCATGTGAACCAACTCTTACAAGAGAAAAAACAAGACGCCAGCCTGGCTTTCGTGGGAGATGGCATCAACGATGCCCCAGCCTTGGCATGCGCGGATGTAGGTATCGCAATGGGAGGATTGGGGTCTGATGCTGCCATCGAAGCTGCAGATGTAGTCCTGATGAACGACAATCCCCTAAAGATTGCTACCGCCATACGTATAGCACGTCACACAATCCGCATCGCACGTCAAAATATCTGGTTTGCCATTGGAGTAAAGATTGCTGTGCTCCTGCTCGCAACTTTTGGTCTCGCCACCATGGGAATGGCTGTATTTGCAGACGTAGGCGTGACAGTTTTGGCCGTATTCAACGCCATGCGTTCCCTACGCAATCCGAAATGACATTTTATCCAATGGTGCCACTCCTGACTAATTCTCGAACTTTATCCAATCAACTTGAAAGAGATTCTCCGCTTCGCTTTTCTCGTCAAAACATAACCATAGTGCGTGTACACCCGAGACAGATTCTTTCAGTTCACAAGTAAGTTCCGTCCAATCTTGCCCAGCAGGGACATCAACCACCCCAAACGAGCCGTGAAAGTGATGATCCAAGATGGCACGGATGTGTCCTCCACTTTCTGACTTGACACGAAAAGTCATCTTCTTCGTCCCGTTTCCAAAATTCAAATACTTGTAGACGACACGGTCACCCCCATGACATTTACTGAGAACTTCTCGATGAATATCCTCCGTCCACTCGATGCGGACATTACCATGCAGCAAGCAAGCCCTGGCAGCATCCAGTTTGTCGAATGCTGAGAGAGGGTTCAATGCCCCTTGGGTAGTCATCTCCACCTCAGGAATCGTACCGTCATTGAGGAAATGGATTGGTTCAATACAAGCCTTCCGCATCGTGTTGCTGTTGTGGGTCGAACGATGATAGAGCACATACCACTGATTGCCAAACTTCACTACTGAACCATGATTGTTCCAGTTACCAGGATCACATCCCGTATTGTCGATGATAATACCCTTGTATTCATAAGGTCCCATCGGATGGCGACTCATGCTATATCCTATGCAGCAAGCCTCATCCCTACGGGTCACATCCGTATAGACATAATAGTACCAGCCGTTGCGTTTGAACACGAAACCACCCTCATGGAATCCATGCTCCTGTTCCGTCAGGATACCATCCTTGATGCTCCCCATGTCAAGAGTCTTCATGTCAGCATTCATCTTTGCTCCTTTCGCAGAAAACTGGCCCCAGAAATAATAGGCCTGACCATCATCGTCCACAAACACATTGGGATCGATGCCTGAGATGCCTTCTATCTTCGTTCCATAACGAAAAGGACCTGCAGGGGAAACACTTGTAGCAACGCCCTCACTTCCATCCGATGTGTCGTAATATAGATAGTATGTGCCATTCCTATACATCATGTCAGGTGCATAGAGAGGACCATCGGAATAGCTCACCTCGTCATTCTCTCCTTTCGAGGAGAACCGATTGAGGTATAGTGTCCAATCTTTCAGGTTTGAACTGGAGAGCACATGATAATCAGTACTACAATAAGTGGTAGGCACCTTATCCAAAGAACCATAGACGTACAAGCGGCCGTCCTTGTCCACCCGGCCTGTAGGATCAGCGATGTAGACCCCCATTGGCGAGATAGGATTCTGACTGAAGAGAGTACTGGCAACAGCCAATATCAGCAGAGAAGAAAAAACTCTCATAGCAAATGTTTTTATCATACTGGCAATTCCTTTTTAGGGTTTTCAGAAACAAAAATAGCAAATTGAAACGAGATAGCCAAACAATCTACTGGCAAAGTCAACCTGAACAGGTTTTTATTTGCCTTACAATGCTATGTGGACGCAACGTGTTGAAACGGCAAAGACAACGTGTTGTGTTCGCGATTTCAACGTGTTGAGTTTGCCGCTTCAACACGTTGTGTTTTCAAGATGAATATGAAGGAGGGTTGAGAAGGTTCAATTTCGTCAAAATATTTCCGCTATCTTACATATGGATTCCCGTACTGGATTTTCCTGTCAGTTTGCCTCTATGCCAGCAATGTTACCCTTCCTGCCGGGCGGGTTCTGACATCTAAAGTAACTGATCCACAATGCCGGTTTCGATGCCCCACACGCCTGAAAATCCAAATCTACAGGAGACAGGCAATCCATATAATCATCTGTCATCTTGAAATTTCAGTTTCCCAAATCCTTCCTGTCCCTGATATCCACATCAGCCACAAGGGAGAAGTCGCGGAACTGACTGGTAACATCGAATGTGCCTGGAAGTTCCCACCCAAAGTTCATCCCTTGGATACTGAAATCATCCACAGTAGAGTCTGTTAAGAAACCATTCTCATGTAAAGATTTTATCGCATCATTTATAGCCGCCTTCACATCGACTTTCGCCTTGTGCCATTTGTGGTCATTGAAATTGATTTTTCCAAAGACATCCTTACCTGCCAACTGATGGATATAGGTACTGGTTCCCAAATCCCAATGAGTGGATGCGTTGGCCAGAAGACCGCCTGAACCACGATTGTCGAAGCATCCCATTCCCAGCCACAAAGCTTTTCCATAATCGGACGAAGCAGAATTTGTATTGCGGACATACAGATAGCCTAGACATTGAGCTGCGTGAATGGAAGTGTCGTAACTGGTTCCCATCCGATTGAGGCAACGCACGATACGCAAGCTGTAGGAGAACGTAACCGTGTTGGCTTTCCCCACAGGCAGAGATCCGAAATCCGTCTCGACAAGGAAGTTAATCCAAGGCTGGCTCGACGAAGTGCGATGCTTCTTGTAAACCTTGCTGGCATCCACGCGCATGGTGAAGTTTCCCTTCTCATCGCGAGCAAAAAGGAAAGAATCGTCGGCATACGTGATGCCATAATCCGTCTGAATGGGATTCTCCCCTGAAAGCTTTGTGGCAAAATCCCAGGAGCAAAGCCGCCAAACGGGGTGCTTGTTGTTGTCGTCGAATCGTAGAGTATCAATCTTCACCCCCACTCCATTCACAGGCTGTGGAGCCAAGAGAGCCACACCATCCTGCATCGCAGGGTCGGCATACAGTTGGAATCCGTCAGCGTGTGAGAAAGCTGGAACAAGAAGCAAAAGAAACGCAAAAATCATCTTTTTCATGCTCATCACAAGAAGGAAGTCACGCTTCAAAGTTAACAATTTATTTGCAAACAAATGTTCATTTTAGCTGATAAATGTTACAAAAGGTTGGATTTTGCCTGTCCCATTTGCGAATACAATAATATTGTATTATCTTTGCAGACCAAATATCAATCTACGAGATGGACAACCAACGATACATGATGCGCGGAGTGAGCGCTGCAAAGGAAGACGTGCACAACGCCATCAAGAACATAGACAAAGGCATTTACCCTCAGGCCTTCTGCAAAATCATTCCAGACATCCTGGGGGGCGACCCAGAATATTGCAACATCATGCATGCCGACGGAGCTGGTACAAAAAGCAGTCTGGCCTACATGTACTGGAAAGAGACTGGTGACTTAAGCGTATGGAAAGGCATTGCCCAGGATGCGCTTATCATGAACACGGACGACCTGCTTTGCGTGGGTGCCGTAGACAACATTCTGGTAAGCAGCACCATCGGACGAAACAAGATGCTTATCCCAGGAGAAGTGATTTCTGCCATCATCAATGGGACAGACGAACTCCTGCAGCAAATGCGCGACATGGGCATAGGCATCTATGCCACTGGCGGCGAGACAGCAGATGTGGGCGATCTGGTTCGCACTATCATCGTGGACAGTACCGTCACCTGCCGCATGAAACGCAGCGATGTGATAGACAACGCCAACATCCGCCCAGGCGACGTGATAGTCGGACTTTCTTCTTGCGGGCAGGCCACCTATGAGACTGAATATAACGGTGGTATGGGCAGCAACGGACTGACGAGTGCCCGTCATGATGTGTTCAACAAATACTTGGCTGAAAAATATCCTGAGAGCTACGACAAGGCTGTGCCAGAAGAACTTGTCTACAGCGGTTCATATAAACTGACCGACAAGGTGGAGGGCTCTCCCATCAATGCAGGCAAACTTGTACTCTCCCCCACTCGTACCTACGCTCCTGTGGTAAAGAAACTGTTGGATGAACTTCGCCCCAAGATTCACGGTATGGTCCACTGTACAGGTGGTGCACAGACGAAAGTGCTGCACTTTGTGGGCGACAACTGCCGTGTCATCAAAGATAACATGTTCCCCGTTCCCCCTCTCTTCAAGACCATCATCAAGGAGAGCGGAACAGACTATGCTGAGGCTTATAAGGTCTTCAACATGGGACACCGTCTGGAAGTTTATCTCTCACCCGAAGATGCAGAGAAGGTTATCGAGATCAGCAAGAGTTTCAACATTGACGCTCAGGTAATCGGCCGCATCGAGGAAGGAAAGAAGAGTCTGCTCATTCAAAGTGAATTCGGAAAGTTTGAGTATTAGACCTCTCCTCCTCCCGTAAAAGAGAAAGAAGTAATGAGAGAAAGAAACCGCAGGAAGAAACATTTAATCAAGAAATAAGGACGAAAGAAGTTATGGAATACATATTTTTAGCAGCACTTCTCGTCATCATGTTCTTTGCATGGCGTCAGTTCTACCTCACACACAAGAAAAAGAACAAACATGGCAGAAAGTAATCACCTGTTGGATAAACTCGACGGACTCGTGAGCCGCTTCGAGGAAGTCAGCACGCTCATCACTGACCCGTCCGTCATTGCCGACCAGAAGCGATACGTCAAGCTTACAAAGGAATATAAGGACCTGGGTAAAATTGTTGCTGCCCGAAAAGAATACATCGGTTGCCTGCAAAATATCGAGGATGCAAAGGAGATGATGGCGATAGAAGATGATCCTGAGACGAAAGACATCCTACGACAGGAGTTGGCTGAAAGCGAGAAACGCATCCCTGAACTGGAGGAAGAAATAAAGCTGATGCTCGTTCCTGCCGACCCTGAGGACGACAAGAATGTCATCATGGAGATTCGTGGAGGCACAGGAGGCGACGAGGCAGCTTTGTTTGCAGGTGACCTCTTCCGCATGTACTCGAAGTTTATCGAAATGAAAGGCTGGAAGATGGCTGTCAGCAGTTTCAATGAAGGGACTGCCGGAGGTTACAAGGAAATCATCTTTAGCGTAACAGGAGATGGTGTCTATGGTATCCTGAAATACGAATCTGGCGTTCATCGTGTTCAACGTGTTCCTGTCACAGAAACTCAAGGACGTGTACATACCTCTGCCGCAACAGTCGCCGTCCTGCCTGAGGCAGAAGAATTTGATGTGGAAATTAACGAAGGGGCAATCAAGTGGGACACGTTCCGCTCGAGCGGTGCTGGAGGACAGAATGTCAACAAGGTGGAATCGGGTGTCCGTGCCCGTTACGTGTGGAGAAATCCATTCACTAACCAAGACGAAGAAATCCTGGTAGAATGTACTGAGACACGCGACCAGCCCAAAAACAAGGAGCGCGCTCTGGCTCGCCTGCGTACCTTTATCTATGACAAGGAACATCAGAAATATTTGGACGACATCGCCTCGAAGCGCAAGACGATGGTCTCGACAGGTGACCGCTCAGCAAAAATCCGCACATACAACTATCCGCAAGGCCGCATCACAGACCATCGTATCGGTTACACCATCTATAATCTGCCATCCTTCATGGACGGCAATATCCAGGACTGCATCGACCATCTCATTGTGGCAGAGAATGCAGAACGAATGAAGGAGAGTGAATTGTAAAAGTATCATCTCATCACATGATGAGGGCAAACAAGAATCAAGGAATGACAAGAAAAGAACTATTTGAGAATATAAAAAGGAAGAAAAGCTTCCTATGTGTTGGTTTAGATACCGACCTGAAGAAGATACCTGAGCATCTGCTGAAAGAAGAAGACCCCATATTTGCCTTCAACAAGGCCATCATCGATTCCACAGCCCCTTATTGTGTAGCATACAAGCCGAACTTGGCATTCTACGAGGCTTTTGGCGTGAAGGGTATCATAGCCTTCGAGAAAACTGTAAAATATATCAAGGCCAACTATCCTGACCAATTTATCGTGGCAGACGCCAAGCGTGGAGATATTGGCAATACAAGCAAGATGTACGCACGAACCTTTTTTGGAGAATATGATGTTGACGCTCTGACAGTCGCTCCCTATATGGGAGAAGATAGCGTAACACCTTTTCTGGAAGGTTACGAGGGAAAATGGGTTATCCTCTTAGCCTTGACCAGCAACAAAGGTTCCTATGACTTCCAACTCACCGAAAGCAAGGATGGCGAGCGTTTATTTGAGAAAGTCATTCTCAGGAGTCAACAATGGGGCAATGATGAGAACATGATGTATGTTGTAGGTGCCACGCGTGGCGAGATGTTTCAGGATATCCGCAAGGTTGCCCCCAAAGCATTTCTTCTCGTGCCAGGTATAGGTGCTCAAGGTGGCAGTCTCGAAGAAGTTTGCAAATACGGAATGATAGAAGATTGTGGTCTGCTTGTCAACAGCAGTCGTGCTATTATCTATGCCGACAAGACAGAAAACTATGCCGATGTTGCCGCTGAAAAGGCAAAAGAGGTACAGAAGCAGATGGAATCACTTTTATAAAAGGGAATAGAAACAAAATGGAATTCAGTGCAGAAATGATAGCAAGCCTGATAGGTGGAACCATCATCGGTGACCCTGAGGCAAAAGTAAACAATTTTGCGAAAATTGAGGAAGGAGATGCAGGATGCATCAGTTTTCTGGCAAACGACAAGTATGAGCACTATATCTATGAAACAAAAAGTAGTGTCGTTCTTGTCAACAACAATTTTGAGCCGAAACAAGAAATAAAAGCAACGTTGATAAAGGTCCCTGATGCAAGAGAAGCAGTTGCCAAATTGTTGCAGTTTTACGAAAGCATGAAGCCGAAACGCTCAGGTATCAGCGAACTTGCATTCATCGACTCAACTGCCAAAATAGGCACGGATTGCTATATTGGACCCTTTGTTGCCATTGCAGAAGGGGTAGAGATTGGTGACGGATGTATCCTCCATCCACATGTGACAATCGGCAAAAATGCAGCAATAGGGAACAACACAGAAATTTACAGTAATGCTGTCGTATATCACGACTGCAAAGTAGGCAACAACTGTATTCTTCATGCCGGATGCGTTATTGGAGCTGACGGTTTTGGGTTCCAACCTACAGAAAAAGGATACGAAAAAATACCGCAAATAGGTATTGCTATCATTGAAGACGACGTCGAGATTGGGGCAAACACATGTATCGATCGTGCAGTAATGGGAGCAACTATTGTGCACAAAGGTGTTAAACTTGATAATCTGGTTCAGATCGCTCATAACAATGAAATTGGCAGCCACACAGTAATGTCTGCTCAGGTTGGCATTGCTGGCAGCACAAAAGTAGGTGAATGGTGTATGTTCGGTGGCCAAGTGGGCATTGCTGGACACGCCACCATCGCAAGCCGTACGATGGCAGGTGCTCAAGCAGGCATCCCCAACAGCGTGAAAAAAGAAGGGATGGCCATTCAAGGAACTCCTGCCATCGAAGGTCACAATTTCTGGAAATCCAGTGCTGTTTTCAAGAAACTTCCTGAAATGTGGGCAGAAATGAACCAAATGAAGAAGGAAATCAAAGCGCTGAAAGAACAAATAGAACTGGAGAAGGCTAAAACCGAACTCTAATCATTAATATATGTAAAAGCAACGACATAACTCAAATATGCTGAAACAAAATACAATCAACGGAAGTTTCTCGCTTTTTGGCAAGGGATTGCACACAGGGCTTAGTCTGACCATCACATTCAATCCGGCACCTGAGAATCATGGATATAAAATCCAACGAATCGATCTCCCAGACATGCCCAAGATAGATGCTATTGCAGAGAATGTGGTAGACACACAACGAGGAACAGTTCTGGCTGCAGGAGATGTGCGATGCAGTACTGTGGAACATGCTATGGCTGCCCTGTATGCCTTAGGCGTGGATAATGTGCTCATCCAAGTAAACGGTCCGGAGTTTCCAATTTTGGACGGAAGTGCTGCACTATATGTAAAAGAAATTCAACGCGTCGGCTTGAAGGAACAAAATGCTCCCAAAGACTTTTATGTGATATCGCATAAGATGGAATTCCGCGATGACAAGACTAACGCATGCATCACTCTGCTCCCAGATGAGCAGTTCTCCATCACCAGCATGATTTCCTTCAACAGTAAAATACTGAATAGCCAGTTCGCGACTTTGGATAACATGGAGGACTTCCCTGAAGAAATTGCATCTGCGCGAACTTTCGTATTCGTTCGGGAAATAGAACCCCTGTTGACAGCTGGCCTTATAAAAGGAGGCAATTTGGATAATGCAATTGTCATCTACGAGAAGCAGACGAGTCAGGAGAACTTGGACAAGCTGTGCGAACTGACCAACGCAGAGAAACACGATGCTAACGAACTGGGGTATATCCAGCATAAACCTCTTGTGTGGGAAAATGAACCTGCACGCCATAAACTGCTTGATATCATTGGAGATATGGCTCTGATAGGACGGCCCATCAAGGGTAGAATCATTGCAACCCGTCCTGGACACACCATTAACAATAAGTTTGCACGTATGATGCGCAAGGAAATCAGGAAACACGATGTGCAAGCTCCCACCTACAACCCTGACAAGGAACCTATCATGGACAACAATCGTATCCGCGAATTGCTTCCACATCGTTATCCCATGCAACTTGTTGACAAAGTAATCTCCATAGGAGCTAACAGTATCGTAGCAGTAAAGAATGTGACGGGCAACGAAGAATTTTTCCAGGGGCATTTCCCCAATGAACCCATAATGCCTGGTGTCCTGCAAATAGAAGCTATGGCTCAAACTGGAGGCTTGCTGGTTTTGAACACGTTGGAGGAGCCCGAACGATGGAGCACATACTTCCTGCGAATCGACAACGTGAAGTTCCGTCAGAAAGTAGTACCTGGTGACACACTCATCTTCAAGGTGGAAATGATCACCCCTATTCGTCACGGAATCAGTAGCATGAAAGGATATGCTTTTGTGGGTGAGAATTGCGTAACGGAGGCTACCTTCACTGCCCAAATGACTAAAAACAAATAATCAAAGAAAGAAATATGAGCAAAATAAGTCCTTTAGCCCACATCCATCCAGATGCAATCATCGGCGAGAACTGTGAAATAGGTCCTTTCTGCTATATAGACAAGGGCGTAGTGATCGGAGACGACAACACCCTAATGAATAGTGTAACCATTCTATATGGCGCACGTATCGGAAAAGGAAACATCTTCTTCCCTGGCGCTGTTATCAGTGCAATTCCTCAAGACCTGAAATTCCAAGGCGAAGATACCATAGCAGAAATTGGCGACAACAATAAAATCCGCGAAAATGTAACTATCAATCGCGGAACTGCTGCACAAGGACGTACGCATGTGGGAAGTGGGAATCTGTTGATGGAAAGTGTTCACGTTGCTCACGATGCCTATGTGGGTAACGCTTGCATCATCGGCAATGGGACAAAGTTGGCTGGTGAGATTGTTATTGATGACAACGCAATACTTAGTGCCAACGTCCTAATGCACCAGTTCTGTCGAGTGGGCGGATACACGATGGTGGGCGGAGGAACCCGATTCAGTCAAGACATTTTGCCATTCAGCCTGACAGCTCGTGACCCTGCAGCTTATTGTGGGCTTAACGTTGTGGGACTTCACAGAAGAGGTTTTGACCGCAACATCATTGACAACATCCACAAGACATATCAAATCATTATGCAAGGGACTGGCAGAATGAACGATCTACTTCAGCGAGTAGAAAACGAGATTCCAATGAGCAAGGAGATACAATACATTTTAGACTTCATACGTTCAAGTAAACGTGGCTTTATTCGTGAAAGATGACACAAAAGATAACCTTATTTAGCCAAGAAGTCGAAGACTTCGTAATAGAAATCAAAATTGATGCAGACGCTACTTTCTACGATCTTCATAAGCTTATTCAGAAAGCATGCAATTTTGAGGAGCAAGATAACCAGCGATTCATGATTTGCAATGAAGACTGGAAGATAGAACGGAACATTCTTCTGAAGGATAATGAAGACACGGGGATCGACGAGGACTTGTACTTGATGAGAGAAACTACCCTTAAGGAGTTCCTCGAAGAAGAAGGACAACGGCTAGCATATTTGTTTGATGCCGAAGGCAAGAGGTTTCTCATGATGGAATTAACGGAAAACATTTTTGGTCATCCGCAAACAGAACCCATTGTTTCTCGCAGGCATGGAACTGCGCCCCAACAAACACTAATTGAAGAAGACGTCATCCCTACTGAAACAAATAGTGAGATAGATGAAAATTTCTATGGAGACGACGGTTTCGAAGAAGACGAAATAGACTTGGAAGGATTCGAGATCAACGAATAGTCATCACAAGGAAAGAGGGAGAGTAAGGATGACGCTGTTTGTGTTATTAGGACCAACTGCAGTAGGAAAAACTGAACTTTCCATACAGTTAGCGGAGTTTCTAGCAAGTCCTATCATCAATTGCGACAGCAGACAGTTTTTCCGAGAACTGCAAATTGGCACAGCTCCTCCAACTTCTAAAGAGATGGAAAGAGTTAAGCACTACTTTGTAGGTACTCTTGGACTGCAAGACTACTACAGTGCAGCACAATACGAACAAGAAGCCTTGCAACTTATCAACAAGCTTTCTGAAACCCACCAAAATCTACTCTTATCTGGAGGAAGTATGATGTACATTGATGCTGTGTGTAAAGGAATCGACGACATTCCTACCATAGATGCAGAAACAAGACAATTCATGCATAAAAGATTAGAAAATGAGGGATTGGATGTTCTATTGCAAGAACTAAAAATAGTAGATCCGAAATACTATGAATTAGTAGACAGAAAGAATCATAAACGCGTTGTTCATGCATTGGAAATATATTACTCATCAGGTAAAAATTTTTCATCATTCAGAACCAGCATCAGGAAGAAACGTCCATTCCGTATCGTGAAGATTGGACTTAGGCGTGAACGAGCCGATCTATTTGATCGAATCAACCGACGGGTAGATCAAATGATGAAAAACGGATTGTTGGACGAAGCAAAAAGACTCTACCCATACCGCATGGAAAACTCATTGAATACCGTGGGCTACAAAGAACTCTTCAATTATCTGGATGGGGAATGGGACTTGGCGACTGCAGTGGAACGAATAAAGAAAAACACTCGCGTCTACGCAAAAAAACAGATGACATGGTTTCAAAAAGACAAGGAAATAATCTGGTTCCATCCAAATGAATATACAGAAATAGAAAATTTTGTAGCCAAGAGCATGTAATATAAAAAAGTTTTGCTATTTTTGTATCAGAAAAAAAAACATGCAACACACTTCATGATATTCAAAACATGTTGGAGTAAAACCAAGGGATTTTTCAAGAAAATATTCGGAGGGCCTTGGTATAAAAGAATATTGGTATGGATTGTCACCTTTATAGTTGCGACGATACTGTTCCTGTTAGCTGTAGATAACAATTTCCTCAATTTGTTTGGGAAGTCCCCAGGTTTCAATGATATCGTGAATCCAGAAGTTAATGAAGCTTCGGAAATCTACAGTGCAGACAGTGTACTACTAGGCAGATATTTCAGTCAAAACAGAACTCCTGTTACATACCAAGACATTTCACCCATTCTAATCACGACATTGGTGGACACTGAGGACGAACGTTTTTACATACATCACGGTATTGACGTGATAGGACTTTTTTCCGCTGCAAAGGACATATTCCGAGGAGAGGCTCGTGGCGGAAGCACTATTACGCAGCAATTAGCCAAAAATCTCTTCCGAGTTCGAACACAATACTCCACAGGACTTTTGGGAAGGACTCCTGGATTGAAACTATTCATAATGAAAATCAAAGAATGGATTGTCGCATTAAAATTAGAATCAGTTTTCACCAAGGAGGAAATCCTGACAATGTATTTCAACACCGTAGATTTCGGCAATAATTCATTCGGTATCAAGACGGCTGCCAGAACATATTTCAGCACAACTCCAGACAAACTTACTTACGAGCAGTCTGCCACCTTGATAGGACTCTTGAAAGCGACCAACAGCTACAATCCCCGCCTTCATCCCGAAAACAGCCGCCTGCGGCGCAATACTGTGTTGGACCTGGTATACCAACATAATGATATCATCATAAATGGGAAACAAGCATCCAAAGCACAACTGGATTCCATAAAAAACATTCCCGTCAAAGCGGACAACAAGGCAACGGAAAGCAGCTACGATGGTATCGCGCCATATTTCCGAGAAGCACTGGTAAACTACATTTACAGACTCTGTGAAGAAAAACTGATAAAAGGATACGACAGTGCCAACAAACTTGACCTCTATGCTGATGGACTAAAAATCTACACTTCTCTGGATACACGCTTACAAAGATATGCTGAGGAAGCAGTAAATCAACAGATGCAGGTGCTACAACAACGATTTAATGAACATTGGGGGAACAATGCCCCATGGCGCGACAGACAATATAGGGAGATTCCAAATTTCATAGAAAACCTTACAAAGAAAACACAAGAATACAAATATCTGACAAGCAAATTCCCAGACAATCAAGATTCTGTGAATTACTATCTGAATTTACCCCATACGGTAGAGTTGTTTACCTATGATGGAACCATTGAAAAGGAACTTAGCACTATAGACTCCATTCAATACATGACACGATTCATGCATTGTGGCTTTGTGGCTATCGAGCCAGACACCCGACAAGTCAAAGCATGGGTGGGCGACATCAACTTCAATTCATGGAAATACGACAAAGTGTTAGCAAAGAGACAACCAGGTTCCACCTTCAAACTTTTCGTCTATACCGAAGCAATGAACCAAGGGTTGACCCCTTGCGATCGACGCTTGGATGGATTCGTTGCTTACAAGGATACCATCAATGGAAAAATCTCCATTTGGGCTCCTCATAATGCCAACGGATATTTTACAGGAGCCACTTTACCCCTTAAAAGTGCCTTTGCGCAAAGCATAAACAGCGTAGCAGTGAAGATAGGAATGGAAGTAGGAATTCCCAACATAGTCAAAACTGCCTATGCGATGGGAATAGAATCCCCTCTCGTAGAAACGAAATCAATATGCTTGGGAAGCAGTGATGTAAGTCTGTTTGAGTTGACAAATAGTTACTGCACTGTAATCGACGACGGGAAGTACAACATGCCAATTATGGTCACTCGCATCGAAGACCGCAAGGGCAAAGTAATCTATCAGGCTAAAATTAAAGAAAAACAAGCAATCCCCTATCGCTCTGCATATTTGATGCAAACCATGTTGGAAGCTGGATTGACAAGTCGAGGAGGAACCTCCGCTGCTCTATGGCGATTCATACGGCCATTCAGCGACACAGATTTCGGAGGAAAGACAGGAACCAGCAACAACCACTCCGATGCCTGGTTTATAGGCGTTACTCCAAAACTGGTTGGAGGTGCATGGGTAGGAGGCGAGTACCGAAGCATCCATTTTCGAACCGGCGAATTAGGTCAGGGAAGCCGCACGGCTTTACCAATTTTTGGGAATTTTATAGAAAATGTCTTGAAGGACCAACGATTTCAGAAATACCATGAGAAATTTCCCCCTGCAAAAGGACTGGATGCATCCTTGTGGAACTGTTCAGGCTATTATGCCTTGCCTGACACACTTGAAGAGGATTCCGTTTACAGCAACACGCTGATCTTTGGTCCAACCGAGGATACTGAAGACGATTCAGAAACAGATATTTCAGAGCAACCAATAGAAGATGTTCCTTCAGAGGAACCTAGGGAGGGAGAATGAAAGAAAATATCAACATCTCATCTCCAGAGTTTCAAAATGCTCTCTCGCTGATCAAGTTCACTCACCAGTCTCTCTTCCTCACAGGAAAGGCAGGCACAGGGAAAAGCACTTTCTTGCGTTATATCCGATCGGAAATAAAAAAGAAAAGTGTCGTCTTGGCTCCGACTGGAATTGCAGCAATCAATGCAGAAGGAAGCACTCTGCACAGTTTTTTCAAGTTACCATTTCATCCACTCCTCTTAGATGATCCAAGATTCTCAGTCCGCCGTATCCGAGATTTTCTGAAATACAAGAAGAGTCAGATAAAACTGCTCCAAGAAGTGGATCTCATCATTATTGATGAAATTTCAATGGTAAGGGCAGATGTCATTGATTTCATTGACCGGATACTGAGAGTATATTGCCACAATATGCGGGAACCGTTTGGAGGCAAACAGCTGTTGCTGATAGGTGATGTGTTCCAGTTGGAACCAGTTGTAAAAGCTGATGAGAGAGAAATATTGAGCAAATTCTATCCCAATCCCTATTTCTTCTCGGCGCAGGTGTTCAAACAGATGAAGCTGGTCAGCATTGAACTGAAGAAAGTATTCCGCCAGAAGGATGCAGGCTTCATTGCAGCCTTGGATCATATCCGGCAAAACAAAATTACCGACTTGGAACTTAACTTGCTCAATAGCCGATACAGAGAGGATAGTGAGATTCCCAGACAAGAGGTTGAAGGGCTCAACATCGTACTAGCGACACGAAGGGACAACGTGGACTATGTCAACCAAACCGAACTGGACAAACTTCCAGGGAACACAATTCTGCTGAAAGGTGTTATCTCGGGAGATTTCCCAGAGTCATCACTCCCCACCCTGCTCCAACTCGAATTGAAAGAGAATGCACAGATCATTTTCATCAAAAACGATCCTGATCACAGATGGGTAAATGGAACGTTAGGCACCGTCTCCAATATCAATCCAGAAAAGGAATCCATAGAAGTTATCACGGAAGATGGCGAGATTGTCAACGTAAACAAGGAACGATGGAGTAATGTGCGATATACCTACAACGAGAAGGAGAAAAAAATCGAAGAAGAGGAATTGGGAACCTTCACCCAATTCCCCATCCGACTCGCATGGGCCATTACAATCCACAAAAGTCAAGGCTTGACATTTCAGAATGTAACAATCGACTTCACAGGAGGGACCTTTGCTGGCGGACAAGCTTACGTAGCCCTGAGTCGCTGTACCAGTTTGAAAGGAATTACACTAAAGAAAAAGATTGCGCGATCCGACATCTTTGTCCGTCCCGAAATCATAGAATTTGCAGGACGATTCAATGATCAGCAAGATCTTCAGAGAGCTCTCATGACAGCAAAGGCGGACATCGAGTACCAAGCTTGTGCAAAAGCATTTGATCAGGGAGACATGGCAGCATGTCTGGAACATTTCTTCATCGCCATCCATACCCGATATGATATTGAGAAACCTACTGCCAAACGCCTGATCAGAAAGAAACTGAACATCTTCAAACATTTGCGTGAGCAGCAAGAGCAGATGAAACGGCAATTGGATGCCCAGAATGAGCGACTGCAAAAATATGCCACTGAATATTACACGATGGGGAACGAGTGCCTGACGCAAGCTCATTCTCCCAAAGCTGCCATCGCAAATTACACCAAAGCCATAGAACTTTCTCCAACCTATGTGGATGCCCTAGTTAGGCGCGGCCTGACATATTTCGAAGAGAAACAAACGGACGAAGCATTGCATGATTTAAACCAAGCCGTCCAGCTGTCACCTCGATCCTTTAAGGCAATTTACAATCGCGGAAAAGTATTCATGGCAAAAAGATTATATGATGAGGCAGCCAGCGACTTCGTCAGAGCCACCAGCCTGAACACGGAACATGCTCAGGCTCACAAACTTGCCGGAGATGCCTTTTCTGCCTTGGGAAAGGAAGATACAGCCGCCATATATTGGGAAATGGCCGAGCAATTGAGAGACAAAAAAAAGAGAAGATGAATTTTTGGAAAAATTGGACGTAATTAACACATTTTGATGAAATGAACCTGTCTTCCCGAACAGTATTCAACCATTTTTAAACCATTTTTTGTTAATTTACCTTAAATTCCCAATTCTTGAGAAAAAAGCATACCACTTGTTTTATAAAAAAAACGTAAATTTGCTAAGTATAAAATGTACAAAGCAGCGAATTTGCAAGAACAAACAACAATTAACATAACATCAACAAAAAACTCTAATTTATGCGTATGAGAAACCGTTTAAGCAAATGGAGCAGGAAGACCACGAAGATGGTGGCCCTGTTGGCAGCTTGCGGACTTTTGTATGCTTGCAAGGACGAGTACCTACTGGACGACGAAAAGCCCAGTTGGCTTAATTCTAGCGTATACGAGAGTCTGCAGCAGCGCGGCAATTTCAACACGTATTTGAGATTGCTGGGTGACAAGGATGTCAATCCTGAAAACGTTCGTCCGCTTACAGACGTTTTGAGCCGTACCGGTTCCAAGACAGTTTTTGTGGCTAACGATGATGCTTGGGAGGCATTCTTCAAGAGCAACGCACAGTTGCCAGAGAAAGATCCCTGGCACACTGCAACAAGTTACGAGAATCTGAGTGTGTCTCAAAAGAAACTTTTGATTCATACCAGTATGCTCAACAACGCTATTGTAATGGAGAATTTGGCCAGCAGCCAAGGAAGTGGCAGCAACAGGCCAGTTCGTGGAGAGTACATGCGTCGTTACACCGACGTAGAGGCAACTGATACAGTTACCTATGTTGCTCCCGCTGACCTCCCTCACAGCTACAACCCCACCGACAAAGATTTCTGGTGGAGATTCCGTGAGGAGAATGGTGGTAAAGGTATTTATGTAGTGAAAGACTCTACCTTGACCATGATGCTGCATTTCACCAGTGAGCACATGACCAAGAACACCGTAACCGATGATGACTTCGCAAAATTTATGGGTCGCGAGCGCGTAACAAGCGACGTACATATTTATGACGCTAAGTTGATCGAGAAGGATGGTGTTTGCGAGAATGGTTATGTAAACGTAACAGAAAAACCCTTGCGTCCTTTAGCTAACATGGCAGAAGTAATTCGCAGCAATGGTAGGACAAAGATCTTCAGCCACATGCTGGATCGTTATTGTGCTCCTTATTATTGCTCAGCTATTACCAGAGCTTACAAGATCCTGCATCCTGAATTTGAGGATTCTATCTTTACCTGGAGATACTATTCCGACAACAGCTTCGGTCATCGTGCCAACAAGACTCAGCCGAACGGCAATCCCTACACGGGTGATGATACTGGTGCCAACATCTTCTTGAAGTTCGACCCAGGATGGAACGGATACTATGACGAGTTGGGCGTACAGCAGGATATGGCTACCATGTTCGTACCCAGCGACGAGGCTATGTGGACCTACTTCGAGAGCGGTGGTGGTTTGCAGCTCATCGAAACCTATGGTGACCCCACAATTGAGTACAATGGTGACTACGAGAAACTTTATGAGAACATCGACCAGATTCCCATCAGTACTCTGACCAGTTTGATTAACGTAATCATGTGCCGCAGTTTCGTTGGCTCTGTTCCCAGCAAGATGACCAAGCTTCGCGACGATGCTCAGGAGCAATTGTTCTACGCTGAGGATATCGACAAGATTGACACCTGCTTGCTGGCTTGTAATGGAGCTGTTTATATCATGGACGACATCTATGGTCCTGCAGACTACACCTCTGTTACATCACCTGCTTATATCAGTAAGACCAACCTGGTTATGAAGTGGGCTATTTATAATGGTAGTGATTCTGGTACAGACTACATGGGTTTGAACTACTATGCTTACCTGAAGGCTATGCAGAGTGAGTTCACATTCTTCCTCCCCAGTGACCAGGCTTTGAATTATTATTACGATCCTACTTCTTTCAAAAGTACTCAAAAACGTTTGATCCAATTCTCTTACAAAAACCAAGCATTCCCCATCGTAACAAGATGTATCAACTACAATCCCACAACGGGTGAGATTGGCCGTGCGTTTACGGGTGCTGGTGCATCTATCTCACAAAGTGAGACTACCAACCGTCTGAAGGATATGTTGGAGAGCCACACTATCGTACACGATGGCACCAATCCAATCCACGGCGAGGATGTATATTTCTTGACAAAGAATGGTTCTGCAGTAAAGGTTGAACGTGACGAGAATGGTTCTGTCATCAACGTAAAGGGTGGTTTCCAGTTGGAGAACGAGAGAGAAGGCATCTTCTCTGAAGAACCAGGTGTAGACATCTGTAACGTGACAAAGCCTTTCGACAATTTGAAGAATGGACAGACCTACATTCTGGATGCTCCCATTATTCCTACCAGCCGAAGCGTCTACAGCATCCTGACTCAAGAAGAAGGATGGAGCGAGGTCGGCGAAGAGCAGTGGGAAGAGGAATGCCCCTATTCCGAGTTCTACAAATTGTGTGAGACCAATGATGAAATCGTTAGAGCATGCGGTTTGGTTGACGAGACCAACCTCAGCACTTCCGAGCAGCGTTCCGCACAAAAGAAGTTTGACATTTTCGTAGCAGGTGACCAATATAATAAGATGTATGGTCTCGACTATGACGTGCAATTCTTCAACAACTACCGCTATACATTGTTTGTACCCACAAACGAAGCTATCAAGAATGCTATTGCTGCCGGTCTTCCTACTTGGGAGGATATTGAGGCAGACTATGAGAGCTGTGCAAAAGACAGCGTATCTGACGAGTTGATTAACTCCGAGGATAGTATTCGTCTTCAGGCAAAGATCACGTACCTTGTTAATTTTGTACGCTACCATTTCGCCGACAACTCTGTATTCGCCGACAACAGTGTACTGGCAGAGAATGAAATGGTAACCTCAAGTTACGACAAGGAACTGGGCCTCTTCTGCAAGGTACATGTTGACCGCATCAAGGAAGGTGGCGAGACCATTTTGCGTGTACGCGATGATAATGGAGGTAACATGATGAACATCATCGGCGAGAAGAACATTCTGGCTCGTGATGTTGTATGTTCTGATACTCCTATCAATCAGCCTATGTCAACCAGTAGCCGTAGAATTACCCTGGATGCTTCCAGTTCGGCTGTAATTCACCAGATCGGTGGTATTCTGAACCACACAGAGTTGGTGAATGGCCGTCATGATAGCACATGGGCAAGCACGGCGTCAGCTAAGAAATACTTAAAGAGATACGCTATTCAATAATATTTCCTACCATGAACAAGATTATTAAGCTTTTACTGCTTTGGGTTGTTGCCGCTATGGCACTCCCCGTGAGCGCTCAGCAACGGCGTATCTCCGGTACCGTATCGGATGATATTGACGTCATCATTGGCGCCAACGTCGTAGAAAAGGATAAGAATAACCGTATTGTCAGCCAGACCATCACGGATATGAATGGTAATTTCACCATGAATATCAAGGATCCAAACAATACGTTGGAAATTTCTTATATCGGTTATAAAAAATTCTCTCAGAAACTGTCAGGCAAGACAGTCTACAAGGTTACCTTGCAGGACAACACCAAAACCATCAAGGAAGTAACCGTACAGGGTAAGAAGAATGCTCCCACCACAGGTCTGGAGATTCCTGCCCGCGAGTATGCAGGTGCTGTCCAGAAGTTCAGCATGGACGATGTGGAAGGTTTAGCATTCGAGTCCGTTGACCAGGCTCTGCAAGGACAGATCGCAGGTTTGGATATCGTGCCCAACTCTGGTAACCTGGGTTCCGGTACTACCATGCGTCTGCGTGGTACCAGCACAATTAACGGTAATGCTCAGCCTCTGATCGTTGTTAATGACCACATCTTCGAATTGCCTGAAGATGCTCAGGACATCAACTTCGAGACAATGGATAACGAGGAGCAGTTCTCTACCCTGCTGAACGTGAACCCCGAGGACATCGAGAGTATCACCGTTCTGAAGGATGCTGCAACTGCTGCCAAGTGGGGTATCAGAGGTTCAAACGGTGTAATCGAAATCAAGTTGCGCCGTGGTCACCGTGGTCCCACCAACGTTGTCTTCAACTACAAGTTCAGCGGCACATGGCAGCCCGATGGTTACAAGATGCTCAATGGTGACGGTTATACCATGATGTTGAAGGAAGCTTACTTCAATCCTCACCAGAGACACATCAGCCTCCCCGAGTTGGACTACAACCAAGAATTGCCCTACATCTACAACCACTTCAGCCACAACACTGATTGGGTTGACGCTGTAAAGCAGTTCGGTAAGGAGCACAAGTACTACATCACAATGTCTGGTGGTGGTGAGAAAGCAACCTTCCGAATCAGTGCCGGTTACGACATGAGCTCCGGTTCTATCATTGGCCAGCATCTCGATCGTTTCACCACAGCTACCGCTTTGGACTATTGGGTAAGTGACCGTATCAAGTTCAGTTCAAACATCAACTTGACCTTCACTACTAATAAAAAGAATTATGGTAACGACATCCTGGCCCGTGCTTACAAGGCAATGCCCAACATGAGCATCTACGAGTTCGATGCACAGGGTAATCCTACCGGTGACTACTTCAACATGCTGCCTCTCGCAGCCAACTACGGTACCTCAAGTTCCTCTTCCAAGAACAACGATGGAACCATGACTTCCTACAACCTGAACGACATGTTCTTCAACGGCAACCCTGTTGCACGTGCAATGAAGGCTTGGAACAAGGAGAAGCAATACAACCTGACTCCTCAGTTCAGCGTAGAGTACAAGTTGCTGGGTAAGGACGATGAGCACCATCGTTTGAACTACGTAGGTGATGTTCAGTTGGATATCTTCAACACCAGTAGCGATGAGTATGCTCCCAGCGAGCTGAAGACCATGGCCTGGGTTTGGGGTGGCGACCATGCAACCAACCTCGGCAGCAACGAGCGTAACTACGTATCTAATTCCGAGTACAAGTCACTCCAGTTCTCTACTCGTCATGACTTGCGCTACTATTCAGCATTTGCCAACAAGGATCACAGCCTGAGCGGTTTGGCTCGATTCGAGATGACCAGTGGTACCAGTAGCCACCAATCATTAGGTTTGTGGAACGTACCCGACGGCATCACCGATCCTACCGTAGTAGCCCTGCTGCGTGCAGCAAGTGCCACAAACAACGAATGGCGCAGCCAGAGTTTCTTCGAGCAGGTACACTACTCTTACAAGAGCAAGTATTCATTGGACGCTTCTCTGCGTACTGATGGTAGCACCAGTTTCGGTAAGGGTCACAAGTACGGAACCTTCCCCTCTGTCGGTGGACGTTGGAATATCAGCGACGAAAACTTCATGCAGTGGAGCAAACCCGTCATCAGCATGTTGGCCTTCCGTCCCACATGGGGTATCACGGGTAACACCGGTGGTGGTGGTTACAACCAATACAACAAGTATGCTACAGCCGGCTACTACAATGGCCACACTGTTGTACAGCCCGAGAACCTTTCTCTGACAGAGATTCGTTGGGAGAAGACAAAGCAGTGGAACCTCGGTTTCAACCTGGGTATGTTCGACGACCTGTTCAACGTAGAGTTTGAGGTTTACAACAAGAAGACCACAGACCTGCTGATGGACAACCTCCGCATCCCCAGCGCCAACGGTTTCAGCTATCTGAGCAAGGTTAACGCCGGTACCCTGCGCAACAAGGGTTGGGAGTTGAACGCCAGCACAGCTAAGATCTGCAAGGTGGGCAAATTCTCCATGAAGCTGCGTGGCAACATCGCACAGAACTTCAACGAGGTTGAGGAGATGAATCCTCTGATTCTCGAGGCTCTGAACGGTAGCGACACCTATCAGCCTGAAAACCTGAAATACAACCAGCGTGTACAGATTGGCAACGCCTTGGGTTCCATCTACGGTCTGCGCTACTTGGGTGTTTACAGGTACGACTACGACCACAACGGCTACACCACAGCCTCCATCGCTTCTTACGGCTATGCAGAGTCTGGTACTACAGGTTACGCCGCTAACTCAGATGGTAGCATCAACTACAACGAGCCCATCAACACAGCTGCAGCTGCAGCCCGCCGTGGTGAAGTCAACACCTGCCCCATCGCTTACGATGCTGATGGCAACATGCTGACCGACGCAAAGGGTATTCCTTTGCCAATGTACTACTGCTACAACGAGAGCTATCGCTATCAGTTCCAGGGTGGTGACGCCATCTACGAGGATGTCAACCACGATGGTCAGATCGACCGCTACGATATGGTTTATCTGGGCAACTCTAACCCCAAGTGCAATGGTGGTTTCGGTTTCCAACTCTTCTACGAGAAATTCTCTTTGAACACAGGTTTCAACTTCCGTATGGGTAACAAGATTGTGAACTTGGCTCGTATGAACTACGAGAGCATGTTGAACAACAACAACCAGAGTTTTGCTACCACATGGCGTTGGCGTAAGAATGGCGACGAGACAGTTATTCCACGTGCATTGAGCAACGTGAATGGCTACAACAGCTACAACTCTCTGCCCAGCGACCGCTACGTTGAGGATGGTAACTATCTGCGTTTGCAGTACGTTCAGTTGAGTTACGACTTCGATGCCAAGAAACTGAAGAAGTATGGTATCCGCAACCTGAAGCTGTTCGCATCTCTGAACAACCTTTGGGTATGGACCAAGTACACCGGTGTTGACCCCGATGTATCTCCTCAGGGATTCGCAGTTTGTACGGATAACAGCCGTACTCCTCGTACGAAGTCATTCACATGTAGTATTAACCTTGGCTTCTAAAACTGGATACAATGAAAATAAAGAATTTATATAAATCAGCCTGCCTGTTAGGCTTGATAGCCTTAGGCACTACCTCTTGCGAGGATTGGTTGACACTGTACCCCCAGGATCGTGTAGTAGAAGAGAACTTCTGGGAAGACAAGAACGACTTGGAGGGTGTGCGCTATGCTGCATACAAGTCCATGTGCGGTACCATAAGGAACTTCGCAGTCTGGGGTGATTTGAGATCAGATACCTATGTGCTGAATCCCGTCGACCACAGCGACCAGGGATCACGTGACACCTACGACGAGATCATGAAGGCTATGCCCGACTCCAGCATGACCATATTTGACTGGAGCGGTGTGTATACTACTATTAATTATTGTAATAAGGTACTCCAGCATGGCGCCGAAGTATTGGAGAAAGACAAGCAGTTCACCACTTCCGAGTGGTTGCAGATGCGTGCCGAGATCACCGGTCTCCGCGCCCTGAACTATTTCTATCTGCTTCGCGCCTTCAAGGATATACCTTATACAACTAAGGTGATCAACAAGGATGTGGAAGTTGAAACCTTCGGTCTGACGAACCAGTTGGACGTGCTCGACTCCATCATCCTGGATGTTGAGAAGGTAAAGGGCCAGGCCCGCAACCGCTTCACCAACCCCTACGACACCAAAGGTCTGATTACCAACAGTGCCCTGTACGCAATGCTGGCAGACATGTACCTGTGGCGTGCTTCTCTCCACGAAGGCCGTGGCCTTGCTGAGGACACCATTGCTACAGATACGGGACTGGTGGCACACTCTGTAAGAGGTGACTACCAACTGGCTGTAGACTATGCAGACCAGGCATTGTATGCCCTGAATTACCAGAGCGAGCAAAGCAACCAGAACTATGGTACCCAGATTGCCATGAAGCAGAACTATGGTCTAACCTACTGCGACATGATCAGCAACCGTTTCGAGGAGCAGAACCTGGTTACTGGTGGATATGCAACTCTCTATGCACAGAATAGGATTTTCAATTCCGGCAACAGCGACGAGAGCATCTTCGAGATTCAGTTCAGCGGTAGTGACAACCGCAAGAATCCCGCAGTTCATCACCTCTATGGCTACTCCAACGGTACCCACCTGGCAGTCAGCGATTATGCCATCTCTGCTTGCTACAACGGTAACGCAGACGCCATGAAGTACGACAGCCGCCTTTGGGTAAGCTACCAGAACCAGATGAGAGGCGAGAGCGCTACCCTGCAGGGCTACTACTGCTTGAAGTACAAGTATCCTGATATCCGCATCAGCGAGGACAGCCAGAAGCAAATCTCTGCTGAGATAGTGAGCAGCTCCGACTACGTCAACTGGATCATCTATCGTATGACAGGCGTCATGCTGATCAAGGCCGAAGCATTGGCTTGCTTGGGTGGTGCCGACAACAACAAGAAATGCCAGCAAATCGTCAATGCCATCCACCGTCGCTCCTACTGCGACCTGAAGAACGGCAACGTTCCTGACACAGACGTGACCTCAACCTCTTCCAACACCGTCGGCAATGCAGTCAGCATGGGTTCCGACTACGTGAAGCTGGTAATGAACGAGCGTCAGATTGAGTTGTTGGGCGAAGGTCAGCGCTGGTTCGACCTGGTTCGTTTCGCAGAGCGCAAGGCAGGTGGTATGAATGGTACCGTCGACGAGCGCGAGTGGACCGAAGAGCAGCCCATTGGTAGCGGTTTCGCAGGTGTGACACTGATGGTAGACACCTACCTGAAGAACACCTACAGCAGCCTCTACACAACCCTGAAGAATCGTATGAAGAACCGTTACGGTCTCTACTGCCCCATCTACTACATGGAGGTTAAGGCCAGCAATGGTGAGATTCAACAGAACCCTGTTTGGAATAAATCTAAGTATGATAACTAGTCTGTAAATTTACCTGGGGAGTCTGCCAGGTCCCAACAACCGGAAGCAGGTTCCCAATAGGAAAGAAAAAGATTAGATAAATAAAATACAAAAACAATGGCTAAACATAAAATAAACAAGTATATCGGAGCATTCGCACTGGGAGCTGTCATCATGGCAATCCCCAGTTGCTCTGACACCTGGGATTCTCACTACGGAACCGTTAATGAGGAGAGTGAGATAGCAACCCAGACTTTGTGGGAGCAAATCCAAAGCAATCCCAATTTGAGCCGTTTTGCTACCATTGCTCAGAGGGCCAAGTACTACAGGGATGAGACTCACCCCATAGCAACTTATACTTTCGCAGACATTCTGAAGAGCAATCGGGTCACCACCGTATGGGCACCCGAGAACGACTGCTTCACCGATGCCGAGTATAACACATGGCTCGAGAGATGTGAGACAGACGGCTATAACGTACAGCAGCAATTGCTGGGCAACCACATTGCTCTCTGGCGTCACGTGCTCAGTGGCGACAGTATTGACACACTGAAGATGATCAACAGCAAGAACCTGATCTTCGACCGCAAGGCCAGAACTCTTCAGGGACGTCCCATTCATCTTGCCAACATCAAGGCAACGAACGGTACATTGCATACGATTACTGGCGGCACGACACCCTTCGACTGGAACTTCTACGAGTACATCAAGTTTGCCGGCACGCTGCCCGTCTTCCGCGACTACATCCTGAGCAAGGATACCACCTACTTCGTTCCAGGCTCTTCTATCGAAGGCTTGCCCGACGAGAACGGTAACCCCACGTATGTCGACAGCGTTTACTACACCTCTAACCAGCTGTTCCGCTCCAGGTCTTATCTGCCCCCCAACAATTCCGATCTCTGGATGATGGCAGACGAAGGCTTCGGCGCAAATCTGGAAGCAGAGGACTCCATGTTCATCATGCTCCTTCCCACCGATGCCGCTTGGGCAGAGGCAAAGGAGAAGTTGTCGCAGTACTACATTTACTCTCCCATCTATTCCGACAAGCAGAAGGGTAACAACAACTCGCCCAACCAGACCGAGGAAGGCGATCCCGACTCTCTGCAGAAGATGAGCCTCGAGATGGATTTGATCTCACCCCTGGTGTTCAACATCCACAAGCAGCCCAAGATCGGCGGCCAGAAGACAGGTACTCCCTGGACCATGGAATATTTCATAGAGACCAAGGGTGCCGAGGCAGAATACCTGCTCAACACGTACGGAGACACCCTCCGCGCAACCGACCTGTGGGACCAGACAACTCTCTTCAACGGAAAGGTGTTTGAGATGAGTAATGGCTACGGATACGAGATCGAGCACTGGAACTTCCCCAGCCACTTCTACAAACCCGACGTAGAGGTTGAGATGACAGGTAGCGTATTCTACAACTACGCCAACAACTACACAGGTACTGCCAGAAGACAGACCTTCAGCAACGCAGCCTACGCAGATGTTGTAGCACAGCATGGTAAGGTCAGCCGCAACGACTTCTACGTAATGGGTCCTCAGGGAACCGGTACGAACCCCAAGGGTGAAGTCAAGCTGAGGGGTAACTTCAACGAGGCTTACGTGCCCGATGCAGAAGTTATGAGTGGAACCTACGACCTCTATCTGGTCATGGTACCCTACTATTACATCCAGATCGCTGGTGGTGACACCCTGATCACAGACACCTTGGCCAACAAGATCAACCTGCAGATCAGCTACAACAATGGTGTTGCCCGCGACGCAACTTCCAACCGTGTAACGGTAACCTACGATGGTGTAAACGTTGATACATTGCTGTGTATCCCCGATTTCACCTTCCCCTACTCTTACAAGAACCTGCGTCACAGCTATCCCACTCTGATCATCCAGGGTGCTCCCACGTCTTCGGAAATCCGTTCCGGTAAATATACACGTACCTTGTGTATCGACCGTATCATCCTGAGGAGCAAGGAGAACCAGTCAACCATAGAAATCGACCCTAATGACACAGCAGACAATGAAAACTAGAATCAGCAATATATTCATGCGCAAGACCTTCTGTACAGGTCTGTGCTTCATGGTGCTTTCCGGCTTTAGCATCACCAATGCGGTGGCTCAAGACGTGGAAGAAGAAGACTACGAAGAAGAAGTTGCCGTACGCCGCATTCCGAAGAAGAAAACGGAAAAGCAATATGAGATGAAGACCGTCAAGGGCGTCATCATCGACGATGCCACTGGCGAGCCTATGGGTGGTGTTCGTGTACAAGCCCTCAGCCTGGAGGCTTATTCCACTCTGACCGAGGAGGATGGTACCTACACCCTGGATATCCCCACCTTCTCAGACGTTCTCTACGTTTACGCTGAAGGCTACAATCCCTTGCAGATCGCTGTAAAGGAAGGCAAGGCAGACGGTAAGTTGATGACGACTCATTTCAGCCCTTACTATCAGGACGGAACGACCATCACCTCTACCCGTACGGCTACGATTAACGAGAGCTCAAGTGTAGGTATCGAGACCGATATCCAGAACCTGCTCTCAGGTGATATCCATACCATCAGCCGCAGCGGCATTCCCGGTATGGGTGCTTACATGACCATCCGTGGTGTGAACTCAATCAACGCCAACGCCCAGCCTCTGATCATCCTGGACGGCAACATGATTGACCCACAGTATGACCGCACTACTCTGCACGAGGGTTTCTACAATGACCTGCTGACTGCATTGGATCCCGAGACCATCGAGAGCGTACAGGTTCTCAAGAACGGTACCGCACTCTATGGCGCAAAGGGTGGCAACGGTGTGATCATCATCAACACCAAGCGTGGCAAGAGCATGGCTACCAAGATCGGTGTCCGCATCTTCGGTGGTGTCGAACTGACCCCCAAGAAGCTGGATGTCATGAACGGCGACCAGTACACCCTCTATCTCAATGATATGGTTAGTACCATCAAGAACATGAACGTCAGCTCTCTGAGCAGCTATCGTTTCCTCGACAAGAGTCCCGGCAACTATTACCGCAACGTGTACAACAACAACACCGACTGGCAGAAGGACATGTACGACAATGCATTCACCCAGAACTACAAGATCAACGTAGAGGGTGGTGATGACATCGGTATGTATGCCCTGTCACTGGGTTACACCAAGAGCGAGAGCACAGGTGTCGGAACCGACATGAACCGCTTGAACCTGCGCTTCAACACCGACATCAAGGTGTTCAGCAAGGTGACTACAGGTTTGGATATTGCCTACAACCAGACAAGCTACAATATCCTCGACACCGGATGGAGCGAGAACTACGACATGCAGAACGTTGGTTCCACCAATGTGCTGGGTCTTATCCAGGCTCCCTTCATCAGCCCCTACTCTTACTATTACGACGAGTTCTCCACAGCTCCCCTCTCACCAGACCGTCTGGCTCTCTCCAAGGAGTATGCCGGTAAGTATGCCGCATCCACCTACAACTGGGTTCAGAATCCCTTCTGCTTCTCCAGCGACTTGGGTATCAACGAGGCTCAGCGCAATCCCTACTGGATTCTCGAGAATGGCAAGGGAAGCAACAAGAACTATGCTCAGCTGACTCAGATTCACCTAAACGTGAGTCCCAAGTACCAGATCAACAAGAATCTGTACATCAGCGACCGCTTCAACTTCACCATGACCCGTAACAACGAGAAGTACTTCCTCCCCATCAATGGTACCACCCCGTACTATCTGACCGACCTCGGAAGCATCACTTCTGTACTGAAGACCCAGTTCGCTAAGGAGACCACCATGAACAATGACCTGCAGATCGGTTGGGGCAACAACTATGGTGCCCACACCATCAAGGCATACGGTGGCTGGCGTTACAACAACTACTCATACAGCTTCAACTACATGAGAGGTTACAACAACGAGAACGATAAGCTGCCCAACCTGAGCAAGGATATGCAGTACATCAACTACGGCGGTACCAACGACAACTGGATCGACATGGCATACTACGTAGATGCCAACTACAACTACAAGAACCGCTACTTCGCAGACTTCACCGTCAGCAGCCAGGCAGGCAGCCGTTTCGGCGACGACACCAAGGATGGTTTCCAACTGGGTGGCGTAAGCTGGGGCGTATTCCCCTCTCTGCAACTCGGTTGGTTGATCAGCAGCGAGAACTGGTTCAAGCTCAAGGGTATCGACTATCTGAAGCTGACCGCCGGTGTTGACCAGAGCGGTAACGATGACCTCGACTACTATGCAGCCCGTACCTATTGGGAAAGCCAGCAGGTAACAGAGAACACCGTAGGTCTGTATCTGAAGAACATCGAGAACAGTACCATCCAGTGGGAGACCACTACCAAGTACAACATCGCTCTCGAGGGTAACTTCCTCAACAACCGCCTCTATGCCGGTGTCGACCTCTTCTGGCACAAGACAGACAATCTGCTGACCGTGAAGGATCTGAGCTACATCTCCGGTATGACCAACTACTGGACCAACGAAGGCCAGTTGAAGAACAAAGGTTTCGAGTTCCACGCAAACGCAGCTCTCATCAACAAGAAGAACTGGCACTGGGAACTCGGTGCAAGCCTGGGTCACTACAACAACAAGCTCACCAAGCTGCCTCAGACCATCGACAACACCATCAAGTTCTACACCATCAATGCTGACGGTACCCAGAGTGCAAGTCCCTACACCACTCTCAACGGCTACACATCCAGCATCTACGGAAAGGACAACGTGCTGACCGCTGTCGGTTATGCAGTAGGCAGTTTCTACGGATGGCAGACAAAGGGCATCTTCGCCAACGAGGCAGAAGCCAGCAAGGCTGGTGCTCTGGGTTACCTGAAGTATCCCACCGGACTGGCTGAGGATCCCTACCGCAACTTCCAGAGTGGCGACGTTCACTTCGTAGACCAGAATGGCGACGGCGTGATTGACGATTCCGACAAGGTAGTCATCGGCAATCCCAACCCCGACATCTATGGCAACATCTTCACGGCTCTCACCTGGAAAGACCTCCGTCTGGACGTCAACTTCAAATACTCGCTGGGCAACGACATCTACAACTATCAGCGCAGTATCCTCGAGGGTGCCAACACCACCTACAACCAGACCACAGCCGTATTGCGTCGCTGGACCTACGATGGCCAGAAGACCGATATGCCAAAGGCATGCTACACCAACAGCGACGACTGGCGCAACAACGAGCGCATGTCTGACCGCTGGATCGAGGACGGCAGCTACCTGAAGCTGAAGAACGTACGCTTGACCTACACTGTTCCCTACCGCAACGACTGGTTGCAGGGCTTGAAGTTCTGGGGCGAGGCCAACAACCTTGTCACCCTGACCAAGTACTTGGGCACAGATCCTGAAATGAGCAGCAAGAACAGTCCTCTCTACCAGGGAATCGACAATGGTTTGCTGCCCTACGGCCGCAGCTTCAACATAGGTGTTTCTATCAACTTGTAAAAAAACATAAAGATATACACGGATATGAAAAGAAAATCCATTATCAGTCTGCTTATCTTCAGCATGGGTCTCGGCATGATGACCACTTCATGCGAGGATATGCTGTCACCCGACAGCGAGCGCCATTCCTACACCGTGGCCCAGGATACCCTCTACTCCTACTGGGGAATCCTGAAGTCACTGCAGAATGTGGCCGAGCGCTACGTCATCCTGGGTGAGTGCCGTGCGGATCTGGTCGGCGGCACAAGCTTCGTCAGCGATACCATCAACGCTATCCTGAACTTCGGACAGAACGGTTATGCTGAGAAAATCAAAGATGGTAGCTGCCGCTATCTCAAGGCAAGCGACTATTACCACATCATCAACAGTTGCAACAGCTACATCGCACGCTGCGACACCATCCGCACCACAGGTACCCTCCAGCCCTACATGCTGAAGGAGTACGCACAGGTGGAAGCCATTCGTGCATGGACCTATCTGCAGTTGGTACAGGTCTACGGCAAGGTTCCCTTCTATCTGGAGCCTATGCTTACCACCGACGATATCAATGCATTCATGAACGATCCCAACCATCCGACTGTCACTACCGAAAATCTGGTTGACAAGCTGGGCGAGCGCCTGGAGGCAATGTGCAGGGTAGAGAAGATCTACGGTTATCCTCAATACGAGAACTATGGTAGAACACGTACCGTATGCCACAGCACCAAGTGCATGTTCCCCACCTATCTGGTATTGGGCGACCTCTATCTTGCCAAGGGCGACCCCGCTTCTTGCGCAAAGGCAGCACAGTGCTACTATGACTACATCACTTATCTGCCACCAGAGACCAACTCCATCACCCCCTATTGCGGACCTCTGCGTGTAAATTACTACAGCATAGGCGATGTGCTGGAAGGTGAGGATGAGCCTGACTACACCCGCTCGGGTAACCCCTACACAGAGACGGGTCGCGTAAGAAACACCGAGGAGGCCATCACCTGCATCCCCAGCAGTACCAACAAGCTGTGGGGTACCGTGCTGACCGGCATCAACCAGCTGTTCGGCTTCGATGCCACCATCAGCGTGTCAACCTATGCTACCGCAAACGATACCGACAACGAGGACGACGACGTTACCACGACTGCATCCATCTGGCTGAGCCGCAACATGGATCGTGAGCTCATCGCCAGTGCAGGCTACGAGGCTCTCTGCGATTCTCAGAAGTACGAATGCTACATTGGCACCAGCACCGACCCCACCTCCGAGCTGATCGTTCTTCCAGACGTAGGCGACGCACGTCAGTCCTGGGTTCCCCAGTACATTCAGATCAATGGCGACGAGACCCGCTACGGCCGATTCGTCACCAAGCAGAACCCCGGTGGCAGCTTCACCACCTGCTATCCTATGATCTACCGCAAGGCCACCGTATGGCTGCGCTATGCCGAGGCTCTCAACCGTGCAGGTTTCCCCAGCTACGCATTCGCTATCCTGAAGAATGGTCTTTGCAACAACGACAACTGGTATCCCGATCCAGAGACCGACTATGCTATCAAGGACACCATCTTCTGCTATCCTTACGAGTACACCAAGGACGAGGAGACCATCCAGGATACAGTCCGCGCCACGGGTCGCGAGGCATTCGTTGCCGCTCTGCAGAAGCTGGTTGCCGAAGAGAAGATGACCGAGGAGGACTTCAAGGAGAACAAGGTATTCATCGAAGCAGCTTCAACCTACAACTATCCCGACGAGACAGCAACCGCAGTTTGCTACTATCTGGACAAGCGCGAGGTTTCCAACCTGCCTCCCTACATGGATTACACTTCAGCTCAGATGAAGACCAACATCACCTCTGTTCCCATCATCTACAAGCCCGACACCTATGCCCGTACCATCCACATGACCTCTTATCCCAGCGGCACAAGCCAGGGCGAGAACTATCTGACATGCGGTATCCACAGCCGTGGTTGCGGCCGCATCGCTTACGACGAGCGCAACAGCAGCTACAACTATGTGGATCAGGTAGCCAAGAAGGTTAAGGAGAACCATGGAATCAGCCTGACCAAGAAGGATATCTACAGCGGTGACTACGACGACTTCGTTAAGGAAGCTGTCGAGGACCTCATCATCGACGAGATGGGTCTGGAGCTGGCATTCGAGGGTACACGTTTCTTCGATTTGACTCGTGTAGCTCATCGCCGCAACGACCCCAGCTATTTCGCAAAGCACGTTGCCAAGCGTAATGGCGAGATGGACATGAGCCTCTACAACATCCTCTTGAACGAGAAGAACTGGTATCTCCCCTTCCCCGAGGAATAAGGTTGAATCCAGAATACAGATAAGAAAATCCCCAAGCCAAAAACTTGGGGATTTCTTTTTGTGGGGGGTGGGCCGTGTGCAAAGCTTACTTCAGAACTGTAGCACTGTAGCGCTGCAACGCTCCCCCCCCTCCTCTCTCTCCGTCATCCCTTCCCTCCGGATCTCTGCTGGTATTCCTTCGTCTTCATGTAGCGCCCGACAACCTCATCGTAGACAATGTAGCCGCGGCTCACCCAAGCACGCAGGGTGGAAGCTCCGTCGCCTATCTTCCCCTGGTTCTGACGCATCTGGCGGTACTGCTCGCGTGTGAACCCGTCGGGCAGCAGCTCCAGCAGGTTCTGAGGTCCCGACTGCATCTGTATCTCCAGCTCCTCGTTCAGCTCCTTCTCCAGCTGCTGGCCGAAATAGAGCATCTTGCACCAGAGATTGTACTGCTGCGACCAGTGCACGAAGTCGGCAATCGTCTTGTCCCACCTGTATCCTTGTGCCACATAGAGCACCATCCCCTTCAGCCAGGCAATCACATTGGCGCGGTAGCTGAACACGCGGTAGGCCTGCGAGTCATAGAGCCGAGCCGCCTCGTAGTTCTCCTTCTTCATCGCGAGAGCCAGTTTCTTGGCCTGCAGGCACTCTATCAGCCCGTTGGCAGCCTCCAGCCGGTCGATGTAGGGTTTCAGCTCCTGGGCAAAGGTGTGGTCGTAGATGCCCAGGATAGGCGCCGTGTCGTCGTCCTCAGGGCAGATGATGGTCGAGATGTCCAGACGGCTCACCGTGCCGTTGTTCACCATCCTGTAGAAGAACTTGCGTGCGTTGGGAGGAGTCGTGCTGGCGTTGAAGTTCCAGCGCAGCGGAGCGATGCCCGACACGGAGTCAGCTCCCACGCGTTCCTGTCCAGCCATCGAGTTGTCGAAAGCCTTGCGTATGAGCAGTCCCACCTCATCCACCTGACCGCGCGAGGTCACCTTCCTCAGGGCCTCCACCTCGTCCACGATGGTGTAGATGTAGCGCTCCCCGTTGTTGTTGGCATCCACGATGCGCTGGTTGAAGACGGCGTCCGTCAGGTTGTCGATGAGCATCTGTATGCAGATGTCCGTGGGTCTGGGGTCCTTCTTCTGTCGGGCGCCTGGGTTCTTCTGCTTCCACTCCGCCTCGCGCTGGCGGTTGGGGATGTCGCGCTGCCGTATGTCCTCCATGATGAACTCGATGGGTTTCTTGATGGTCCCCTTGCCGATGCTCTGCCGCCCGATGAGCACGTTCATGAAGGTCGCCTCGTGGTCCACGTTGTCCCAGTATCGGAACTTCACTCCGTGCAGGTGTGCTCCCAGGGCAGGGAACACGGCCGAAGCCACAGCAGGCTTGTAGGGCGCTGGGACGTTGCGCGTGAGCAGCTGGATGAGTGGCGGAAGCTTTTTGGGCATGGGAGGCGGCGTGGTCAGCGTGCCACCGCAGGCCTTCACTCCCGCGGTGGATTTCAGGGCATCCAGCACATGCTTTGTCCGGTAGGGCATCCCCTTGCGTGGCTCCTTCAGGGCACTCTCGATGGTCCTGCGCTTTTCTTCCTCGCCCTCCTGTCCGCCCCAGTAGTTGGGAATCACCCTGAGCATCCTCTCCAGCGAGTATCCGCAGATGCTGCGCAGGGTCATAGCCAGCTCGAAGGTCAGCACATTGCGGTCGCCCTCCACAGGCTCCTTCCCGTCGTTGTAGAGCTCCCAGTACTTCCCGATAATCTCGCTGAAAGGAATCCCCTTGTATTCCAGAGGCTCAGATGGCATCGGATTACTCGGAGTACTCGGACTACTCGGATTACTCGGAGTACTCGGATTACTCGGAGTACTCGGACTGCTCGGATTACTCGGACTACTCGGATTATTCGGATTACTCGGATTACTCGGATTACTCGGATTACTCGGAGTACTCGGATTATTCGGAGTACTCGGAGTCTTCGGACTGCTCGGATTATTCGGATTACTCGGAGTACTCGGATTACTCGGAGTATTCGGATTACTCGGAGTACTCGGACTACTCGGAGTACTCGGACTACTCGGATTACTCGGATTACTCGGACTACTCGGACTACTCGGAGTACTCGGAGTTTTCTGAAATCCCCCTTCCTCAAACACCTCGTCGTCCAGGAAGAGCAGTTCTCCCTCGTCGGCAGTTGTCGTGAAGAACACGCGGGTGATGTCCTTCGCACCCTTGTCGTACTCCACTCCCAGCAGCTGGCTTGCCCAGCGGAGGTTCTCCTCCTGCGAGAGCTCCCTGCGCCGGCGGAACACCAGATGGTAACCCTTCGTGGCAGAACGCTCCAGCATCAGCAACCCCAGCTCGTCCCGCTTGCCCAGCACCACCTCGCGCACCCGGGCCATCTGCTCCCGCAGCCAGCTCTCCTGTTCCTCAGGCGTGAGGTCTTCGGGAACCTTGAAGTCGATGTCCATTCCCACGCTCGAGCTCATTCGGGTGCTTCCCTTCAGGCTTCCGTCCTTGTTGGGCAGACACGAGTAGTTCATCTGCAGGAGATGTCCCTTCTGGCGCTTATCGCCGTTGCGCACGGCCTTCAGTATAGCCCTCTGCCGCGTCGTGCCGCGCAGCGAAAGGTATTCCTCTCTCGAACGGATGGGGCGCATCACTTTCGTCCCACCTCTGTAGTATATCATGTGTACACTCATACCGTAGTCCTCCTCTCCTTAGAAATTGGGATAACCCAGTTTGGCATTCAGATAGCGCAGTCCCTGCAGCGTCCACGTCATGTACGTGCGTACCTTTTTCTCTCCCTTCAGCGAGTAGCTCACGTAGGTGCGCAGACGCACCAGGTCGCGGTCCTGCAGGTCCTCGCGGATGTTCCAGCGGCCGTTGCGACGGTACTGGATGCCCAGGTCGCGAACCACCTGGTTGAAGTCATAGACGCGCATGTTGAACGTCTTTGCCACCTGCGTGGCGGTCAGCGTATCCTCGGCTGCTGCGTTCACCATCCTCAGCCCCTCGCCGATGATCTGGTCGGCCAGTCGCAGGATCTCCTTCGGCTCTGGCAGGCATTTCATCTCCGCCATCTTCCTTCTTAGCTCAGCCCGCTCCAGTTCCTCCCAGCGGAGCACCAGCTTGGCGCGTGCCTCGTCGTTGAACTTCGTGGCGATGTACAGGCACTCCGTCTTGGTCAGCTGGTAGCAGGGCACCGTCTTCGTTCCGCCATTGGGCAAATCGTAGGTTCTTTGCAAGAGAGCAAATTTGCGCCCTTGTACTTTCTCCCATGCTGGCTCCATGTTTCGGATGGCTTTCATCACGTCCTTGTGCATCTTGCCAGTCAGCTCGGCAATCTCGAGCGACGTC
>JAFRTJ010000064.1 GCA_017427185.1 Bacteroidaceae bacterium
ATCAGCCTTGTGCTCCCAGTTCCAGGGTTTCGTGTCATTGGTTCCCAGCTTGATGAGCACGATGTCTGGCTGGAAGTCCAGCGATTGCTGGTATTGCTGGCTTTTCATGTAGGGATAGTCACCCTTTTGGAGAAGCGTGGCACCGTTCAAACCAAAGTTCCTCACCTCGAAATCCTCGCCCAGATAACCTTGCAGTTGGGCGGGATAATGATACTTCTCGCGGTTATCGATGAAGGCTCCGTAGGTGATGCTGTTCCCCACGCATGCCACCTTTACCTTCTTCGCGAAAGCTTGCGTCATGGTTAGCGCCATGACCGCCATCAGTAAAATAGCCAGTCGTTTCATTTGTCTTTTGTCAAATCTATGTTTTGGATATCTATATGGTCGCAATGCTGAATCTCGAAAAGCTGTTCCGGATGGGAAACGTCGATGTTGTTGGAATAGTCTTGGGACAACTCTATCTTGTTGTCACGGAAAAGAAGTCCATCGAGGCAGTACAGACTCATGATTGGTTTTTGGATGAGACGGAACGTGTTCCCTATTACTTTCAGATTTTTGTTGTAGCGGCAAACGGGATATTTGTCGGTATCCAGCCCTGTCCCCACGCTTATGATGCCTCTTCCCCAATGGCCATAGTAGCAGTTGTCGAAAAGGTTATGGCGAACGATTACATCTCGTACTCCTGCCTGCTCGAACCAGTAACGGGCATCCCCTTCCATGAGTAGGGCAGGGCCTCCTGTGTGGAAAGTGTTGTCTTCGATGAGCATTCTGGCGCGTGAACCCAACAAAAGTCCGCGGGCACGGTTTTGTCCGAAATAGCATCCTCGAATGTGAACTTTCGGGTATTCGCTGCATCCCGCTATGGCGTGATGAACCTCCACGCTGTCAGGAAGTTTCGAGGCAAGCTCTACGAGGTAGTTCTTCTTGTCGATTTTCTGCACGTCCTTCACCTTGGCATATGCATAAGTCACAAGACTTTTCTGGTCCACGAACTCTATCTTCATGCCTTTCTTCAGATAGTCGAAACCATATTGCGCATCATTGGCGAGCTCTACCTTCACTTTCTGAGGTCTCTGCACCTCTGTTATCCGATAGTACACCCCATGAATGTTGGTCGCATCATCAGTTTGGTTGGAGAATCTGCAATTGTACATGTGGATATAGCCGCTGCAGTTCACGAAATGGGTGGCATCGGCTGCTGCACTCACCACCCGGTCTTTTCCTGGTGCTGGCTTCACGACAAGGCTGTCTAACAACAAATCCCTGCTGCGCTGGGCAATGACACCCATTCCTCCCGCATGGTAGATGGTCACGTTGTGGAGGGCAAAGCGGCGGCTGTCGCTTACCGTAATGCAAGGAACTTCGCGGCGGGCCATTCCAAGATTCATGACATTTCCCACACGTCCCTTAAGATTCGCGTGGTAGAGTCTGACGGAACGATTACCCAAATCCTCAGCCTTCATGCTGCTTCCTATCCACTGGTCATTCACCTTCCATTCTGTCTCCATGCGCTGGGGATTGAATTCGAGTAAGTAAAACCAAGGGTATTCAACACCCTCGTCGTCTATCATTCGAAGACGTCCGTCGGGAGCTATCTCATAGGGATATTCCTCGCTGAACTGCAAGTCGATGTACTCGTTGGACAATCCTACGATATGACCTTCGCTATGGAAAGTACGTTCGTAGTCTATCTGGAAGTTACGCAAGCAGATGTTCTTTGCATCTTTTACATAGAATGGGCATACAAAGCCTTTGAAAAGGAAGAGACTTCCTCCTCCGTCTATCTCCAGGTTCTCCATGCCTGTCAGGTCGAAAGCAAAGCATCGCTCAAAGTCTCCGTTGTTGGAGATATAGGTCATGAACTTCTGCAGTTTGTCGCCTCTGAATCGATAGGTTTTCCGAGGGAAATACAATCGTCGCACCTTTTCTGTCCTGCAGTCTTCCAAAGCTTTCTGCACGGCAGGAGAGCAGTCGGTCGGAGTGCCGTACTGACTTATATACAAAGAGATGTCTAACGTTTTGCTCCTCTTGTCGAAAGCTTTCTCGAACTCAGGAGTGCTCGCCGAAAGGGATGAGGCGAAGAGAAGAAGCAGTAAGATAGTGCAGGGTTTCATATTCATGGCAAATGTCATCGTTTTACTTTTCTTGCGATGTTTTGTGAGTGCAAAGTTTGGGACTTTTTTCGACTTGTGCAAGAACATTTGAAAATCCGTAAATCATTATAAAAGTTAAAAAGTGAAGAATCAGATATTTGCGTTTCGTTGTTTCGACAAAATCGGTAAATCTAATTCTCTATTATCCGGCTTTCCTGATTAAAGGTAGTCCACGCTTCAACGTCCACATTCTCGAGATCAAATGACAAACTGGCTTGAAGACCAAGACGAGGATATTGGCGCAAAGATTGCCTACCATTAGAAGAATTATCTCTTTGAGCATTGTCGAAACTGGCCTCCACCTCGATGCGTCCACCCGAAGTTATGCGATAACTGGTCTGCATAGCCACTTTACTGCATCGTGGAGAGGTAATTTGCTGATCAACGCATACGATGACTGTATCACGATTCGATGAATAACGCCAATCTACATCACCTGTCTTAATCTCAGCATCGACTCTTCCCAAACGGTCATTGCTGATAGAACGGTATCTGCTAAACAGGAAACCTCGTTTCTTGTCAATCATCTCCAGACCAGAGTAGACAAGACTCGTGATGATACCTGACTTGCGATCAAAAGTCACACTCCATTCCTTACCGCTAATCGCCAAAAAGGCAAGAATATGCTATCGCCAGGTTGCACATTGGGTATGAGATCCATTCCGCTGGCAATGATGACACCATCACGCAACAGCGCGTAAGAGAGTTTGAATTCATTGAGATTAGTAAAGCAATAGCGATTGCATAAACGAATTTTATTATCCTTAGTCAACTGGAAATCAACGTATTGATATACCTTCTTGACTTGCCACAACTTGGGTGTTACATGACGATCTGCCGTGATGATACCATTGCAACAAAAATCATTATCATTGGGGTAGTCTCCAAATCCACCTCCATTTTAATCCTCTGGTTTGGTTTCAAGTTTAAGCGGATAATCACCGAGTTTATTCACTTTAAAATTATTGTTTTTGTATTCTTGATAATCAAACGCTTCAAGTTCGTCAATGGCAAGTTTGTGGAACTCATAGAAATTCTTCCACCACTCATATCCACTGCCGAGTTCAGCACCGAGATATGCATCGGCAATATCGCAGCCCATTGCGGGAGCAACATAAAAAGCACCCATAGCAAGCACATTTACACCGTTGCCAGTAATAGCACGAAGGGCAGCAGGAACACTTTCGACAACTCCCGCATGAACATGCGGACATTTACTTGCGGCTATATGTATTCCCATGCCGGTTCCGCAGAATACAAGAGCTCTCTCAAAATTACCTTCTGCGATTTCCGCACCTACGCGAAGTCCTATCCTGTGAAACATAAGGTCTGTATCTTTATCCGGATCGCTATCGGCAGTTACACCAAGATCGGTAATCTTCCAGCCCTTTTCACGCAGATGTGCACAAACTGCCTCTTTGAGAGGATATCCTGCAAAGTCAGCACCTACAACCAAATATTTGTCCTTTACTGTTTTCATAATAATTTTCCTTTCAAATAATTTTTTAATAATACCTTTTGGTTGAATTAAATTTGTAAATAAATATACTTAAATAGTTGCACATTTCATTGATTTTTAGTACGCTTAGTAGCGTCAAAACAACTAAACACTATTATCGTAGATATGCACAACTTCGTCACAAATTTCAGAAAATCCTTGAGATCTGCAAGAAATTTGCAGGAAATCAAGTAGATGAGAAAGGGAATGTACCTCGTTGTGGTTTCGTGCCCACCTTCTCCGACCTGGAGGTGGTGGCTCTTTCCATTACAGCGGAGGCATTGAGTATTGACAGTGAGAACTACCTCTTCAAGAGGTTGAACTCCGAGTGTCCTGGAGCCATTCCAAACCTGATTACCCGCCGGCAGTACAACCGGCGTCGCAAGAAGACGATGCTGCTTGGAGAAAGCATCCGTCAAACCATTGCTAAGGCTATCGACGGAGGCGAGGATGTCTTCAGTATCGACTCCAAGCCTGTAAAGGTCTGCCAGAATGCCCGTGCCAGCAGGTGCCAGATGGGAAGGGATGACATAGAGCATGCACCGGCCTGGGGCTACTGCGCATCGCAGAACATGTACTACGGCTACAAGCTTCATGCCTTGTGTGGTGTCACTGGAGTCATACACTCCTATGATATGACAGCAGCCAATGTGCATGACCTGCAGTATCTGAAGGATGTGCAGCGGGAGTACCACGACTGTACGATTCTCGGAGACAAGGGCTACCTGAGTGCTCCCGTGCAGTTGGACCTGTTTGAGACTGCCAACATTACTCTTGATGTCCCGTACAAGCTGAACCAGAAGAATTGGACGCCATCGACGTGGGCCTACAAACGCTTCAGAAAGAGGATCGAAACTGTCTTCTCGCAGTTTGATGGACAATTCATGATGATACGCAACTATGCAAAGAAACCTTCTGGCCTCTTTACAAGAATGGCTGTCAAGGTTGCTGCCTTCACCATGTTGCAGTATTTCAATCTTCTCAATCATAGGCCAATAGGGCAAGTTAAGTATGCACTATTTTAATTCATCCTAAAAGGTAGAAAAAAACCTATTTTAGGCACCTTCACGCCATCCAGCTTGGCTTGTTTCCAGGTATAGAGCAACGAGTCTGTTGATTCGTCCCAAGTCTGGCTACCATTGGTGCAATCAGTAAAGATAGCATCCACACCAGCATCTGCCAACAGTTCAGCATGTTTGCGCAAAACCCACGTGTCAGTAGTCATGTAGTATCCAAAAAGGGGCTCTTCCCAATAGAAATCGTTGCGCGAACGATTTTTTACCCAAGCAGGATGTTTTGCATCACGCATGGCTTCAGGATACTGACGCAGGATTTGACTGATATTTTTTACCTCTGAACCTGGAGTGTCAGGAAAATTGTGCCAAGTCCAATAAAACATGATTACGGTCTTGTCCTGTTTGGCTCCATCGTAGCGCTGAAGCGCACGTCCCAAGCCATCTGTAGCCGACCAATAATCACTACAAACCTGCTGGGCTCTCATCTGAGAGAACCCCACGAAGAGAAGAAGAGAAAGGAAGAATCTGGATTTCATATATGTGTACATGTCAAAAAGGTTTAATAGGTATAAATCTCTGTGTCACCAGGAGCCAGAATGTGAAGCGACTCGTAAAGGTTGGCAGGCTGTGTGGTCGCATCACGACGAATAAGACTTACGCTGTCATCTGTAAGCAATTGGAATTGGGCAGGATGGGCAGGACTGGTATTGACAATCTGCACATAGTGTTTGCCACCATTCTCCAAAGTAGAAACCAGGATGGTGCCTTTCTCTACATTCAACTGGTGGAAATGCTGAGGAAGTGTAGTCAGACGGATCGTCCCTTGGGGAATGTTCTCTCCTAAATGATAAACCGATTCCATCTGGCAACCCTTCCAAACGAAGGCACGGCGCTGAATCTCCTGATTGAACTCACGAACCAAATCGTAAACGGTACTACGAAGACCCTCTTGTGTAACAGGAGCTTGATGGAAATTCCAAATCTCTGTCCCTGGATTCCAATAAGTGAAATACTGAAGAAGTTGGGCTCCATACGCCAGATTACTGTACATCTGCAAACGCAAGTGATCAATGGTGGGAATGGGATAAGGACCATGAGCTGTAGACAAGGCGAAGGCCCAAAAAGGTTTGCCAACCCGTTTCCCTTCTGCAGAAACCATCTCTAAATTCTGATAGAATAAGGGATTGAGATATACCTCACCCTTTTCGTTGACATTCACTGGATAATGATCATAAGAGAGTTGAGGCAGAGGGACTTTCTCGTCAAAAATACGCAGATGATCCTCGTAGGTTCCTTCAGGTAATCCGTGTACAGGCAACAGATTGAGGTAGCATGGATGCTTCGAGTCCACTTTCTGGATACGACGAGCCCATTCGCCTATATCATCCATAGCATCATTGCCTGGTTCATCGCGCAGGAAATATCCTCCCAAACCAGGATGACGCATCACCTTACGCACAATTTCTTCAGGCTGTTTCTCCAATTCAGGACACATAAAGATGGATTTCAGCCCCACTTTGGCACAAAGATCCAATGCCTGAATGGCATCCTCATACTTGTAGATGTGAGCAAAAGAATAAGTGAACCCACAATCTTTCAATTCCTGATAATGCTCCTCAGTAGCAAACTTGCCGCCTGGAATACTATACCAAGCCAAAATAGGGATTTCAGGACCATGAACTTTCTTCTTTGCGCCTAAAGGAAGAAGAGGCAGAAGAGTGCACAGCAATAAAATTCCAATCTTTTTCATAGAATAGATATGATATTATTTATTATTTATTATTCCACAAAGTTACAAAAAAACAGACAAACTCATTCACTTCTGCCATAAAAAACACTACCTTTGCACAGAAAATCATTTTTTCACACTTATGAAGAAACTTTCATTTGTTTTACTGATGGGTATCAACGCCCTCAGGTTTACTTTACAAGAATCTTCTTACCATTTACCACATATATTCCAGGCTCTAAATCATGCAAGACAATCTTTCCTCCACGAGCATCTGTCGAAGCAATTCGTTGACCCAT
>JAFRTJ010000065.1 GCA_017427185.1 Bacteroidaceae bacterium
GTAAACAAAAACAGATGAAGAGTAAACAATATCCGTATGAAGTCTACGTTCTTAGGAAAAGAGTCAACCTCTCCAGTGAAAGTAGTCAACTGTACTCAGACGAGACAGTCAACCAATTCAGTACGGGTAGACAAGTGTTAAAAAACAAGGCCTAAAAAGAGTCAACCTTATTCAGGAAAAGACAATGCGTACCACCGTACCACCGTATCATTTGCAAAATTCATTATGAGAAACAAACAAGTGAAATCAGCTTTATATTATATATATTATAATTAATTATAATATATATAATATAAAATTTTCATCTCACTTTATTTTGAAAAATACAAATGGTACGCTGGTACGGTGGTACGCTGATACGGTGCCAGTAGTTCTTGTCAAATTGATTAAGTAAATCAATCCAGTTCAACTAAAGGAAAATCGAAAAAAACTTTTAGGTTGGATCAGCGCTGCATCTCCAAGGCTTCTGCTGTCGTGATGCTCTTATCGCCCAAATATGCCACGATAAATGCGTCAGGGAATTTCTCTCGCACCTCTGTCAAAGTCTTTCTGGCTTGCTGATAATCCGTGGTTCCACCATAGAGGCATTTGAACATGTTGTCTGCCTTCACGTATGTGACAGGGCCTAAACCTTGCAGCTGCGCGTCCGTTGCCTTCAGTTCCTTGGATGTGGCGAAAAGTTGAATGCTGAATACTGGGATGGATGGTGTGGGAGGCTCTTCATCTATACTTTCCACCTTTTCCTCAGCAGGTGCTGTTTGTGGCTCCGCTGGTGGGGATTGTACTGCCATATCCGGATTCACTTGATCCTCAACTGCTGGCTGTTCCTGAGCAGGAGTTGGCTCGACAGATTCAACAGGAGGGGCATCTTGCAAGTTTTCTTTCACAGGCTCTTCCACGGGCTTCTCTTCCTGCTTCTCTGCTTGTTTGGGTTCGTTTTTCTTTTTCTCAGTCTTGAGACCACTGAAGGTGCCGTTGGTGTTGCGCAGGTTCTTCAGTGTCTTCTTGTGTGTCTTGGCCTGTGTGGTCGTGTAATAGTCTATCAGAGCATTGCAGATGCATTGGGCTATCTCCTTGCGTCCTTTCTTGGTGTTCATGTACACTTCCTCTTCCAGATTGCTCATGAAACCAATCTCTGTCAAAACAGCAGGCATCATGGTATGCGTGAGCACGTAGAGCCGCTCTGGTTTCACACCTCGACTGGTTTCACGACCTGCATCTTTATAACTCTTCTGCATCAGCCAGGCAAGAAGCTCGCTTTTGTCAGCATTTTTGGTGTGCGAACTCAGCAATACAGCATCTGTCATTCCATGCAGACTGGCGTAGTAGGTTTCCGTTCCTTTGAGCAGAGGTTTGCCGATAGCGTAGTTCACATGGATGCTGACAAAAAGGTCGGCATTAGCCTGGTTGGCAATGTTGCAGCGTTGCTCCAGTGAGAGGAACTCGTCCTTTTCCCTGGTCAGTATGAGACGAATGCCTGGCTTGCTGCTCTTCAGCAACTTGGCCAACTCCTTAGTAATTTCCAGGTTGATGTCCTTCTCCAGGCTTTTTATGCCCTCACATCCATTGTCCCTTCCTCCATGCCCTGCATCCAGAACCCATACAAGGGGACGCAATCCATGAGCTTGGATAAGCATGGGAAGGAGCACTAGAAACAGCAGAAATCTCTTTTTCATGCTGCAAATTTATTACATAATGAGCAGATTTGCAAAAAAATGCTTACCTTTGTGCGTAAAATTGATTCAATGGACGGAAGACGATGAGCGACGGCAATTTCAACAGGGCACTGCTTCCAAGCACTCCATATCGCAGCGGACTGAAGGCAGGCGAGCAGCGGGCGATGCAGAAAGCTGAGGAGACATTCAGGATACTCCTAAAAGAAAAGTTCCCCACCATGACTGATGAGGAACTTGAAACTTTGCAGGTTGAGTTTCGCAAGCGTCTTAAATAACCCTTACCTTTCCTGCCAATTCTTTACACTTATTTCTCAGCTGCGTTTGATCGGCATCCAGCGTATCCCAGCAGACTACCACGCCCATGCGGCGCTCAACGTGTGCCTCAGGCTTTCCAAAGATTCTAAGATAGGTGTTCTCTGCCTCACAAACCTTTTCCATATTCAGGTAGTCAGGACATTTCTTTTCAATCTCTGAAAGGATGACTGCAGATGCTCCCTGACGCTCCAAGGTAATGTGTGGAATGGGCAATCCCAGTACGGCACGACAATGAAGTTCGAACTCAGTCAAATTCTGGGTTCCTGCCATTGTCACCATACCAGTATCATGTGGACGAGGACTCAACTCGCTGAAGATGACGCCTTCCTTCTCGCTGACAAAGAATTCAACTCCCCAAATGCCAGCACCAGTCAAGGCACCAGTCACCTTAGCTGCCATCTCTTGAGCCTGCTGCAGATGCTCAGGTTTCATGATGCGAGGCTGATAGCTTTCACGATAATCGCCACCAATCTGAACGTGACCAATGGGGCGACAGAACAGAGTTGGGCCATTCTTCTGAGTGACTGTCAGAAGCGTGATTTCGTAGTCGAAAGGAATGAACTGCTCCACGATGACTTCTTTCAGGTCGCCACGTGCACCTCCACAGGCACATTCCCATGCGGTGGGCAATTCTTCAGCACAATTCACCTTGCTCTGGCCATGTCCACTGCTGCTCATCAATGGCTTTATGATACAGGGGAAACCAATCTTCGAGGCTGCGTCTGTCAGCTCTTCATAGGTGTTGGCATACAGGTAATTGGCAGTCTTCAGTCCAAGCTCTGTGTGAGCCAGCTCACGGATTGCCTTACGATTCATCGTGAAGTTCACGGCTCTCGCACTGGGCACAACCTGGATGCCAGCCTTTTCGCACTCGTAGAGCTTCTCTGTGCGGATGGCCTCGATCTCAGGCACGATGATGTCTGGTTTCACATCATTGACAGCTGCCATCAGCGCATCGCCGTCCAGCATGTTGAAAACCCGACGCTCATCAGCTACTTGCATGGCTGGAGCACCATCATATTTGTCGCAAGCCACCACGTACTGCCCTAATCTCTTACAGGCAATCACAAACTCTTTTCCAAGTTCTCCTGATCCCAGAAGCATTATTTTCTTTACCATCTCACTATTGTTTATAAAGATTATAAAAATGTTTTGTCTGTTATTTCTCGTATCGTTCTCCCCATAGCCTTACCATGCGTTCGTGCAGTCGATCTTCCGATTGGTTGGGTTGGGCATGCCAGAAACGCTGGCTCTGAAGTTCATCAGGCAGGAATTGCTGCTTCACGAAGTGTCCCTCGTAGTCGTGAGCATACTTGTACCCACTGGCATATCCAAGCTGTTCCATCAGTTTTGTAGGAGCATTCCTCAGGTGAAGGGGAACAGGTTGATTCCCTGTTTGTCCCACTACTTGTATAGCCTCGTTGATAGCCATGTAGGCGGAATTGCTCTTGGGACTCGTTGCCAGATAGACAGTGGCTTCTGCCAAAGGGATTCTCCCCTCTGGCCACCCTATCTTCATGACAGCATCAAAGGCAGCATTCGCCAGCAAGAGGGCATTGGGATTAGCCAGTCCGATGTCTTCGCTGGCACTGATGACAAGCCTGCGTGCTATGAAGGCAGGGTCTTCTCCACCCTCTATCATTCTTGCCAGCCAATAGATGGCTGCGTCAGGGTCGCTTCCACGAATGCTCTTGATGAAGGCAGAGATGATGTCGTAGTGCATTTCGCCATCTTTGTCGTAGGCTTGCGGATTCTGTTGGAGCCGCTCTGCTACGATTCTATCGTTGATGACGATGGTCTCCTCGTTTGCTTCTGCCTCATAGATCAGTTCCATGATGTTCAGCAGTTTGCGTGCATCGCCTCCGCTATAGCGAAGCAGGGCCTGCGTCTCCTGTAAGTCATATTTCTTTTGGCTCAATATGGGATCCTTCTCCATCACACGATGGGCCAACGCCATCAGGTCGTCTTTCTCGAGCGGTTTCAACACGTAGACTTGGCAACGCGAAAGCAAAGGACGTATCACTTCGAAACTTGGGTTCTCTGTAGTTGCTCCTATCAGCGTAACGATACCTTGTTCCACAGCTCCCAGGAGACTGTCTTGCTGGGATTTGCTGAAACGATGGATCTCATCGATGAAAAGAATGGGACTGGCAGAATTGAAGAAACGACTGTTTCTAGCCTTCTCGATCACATCACGCACATCCTTCACTCCACTTGTCACAGCACTTAGTGTGTAGAAGGGAGTCTGCAATTGATTGGCGATGATGGTAGCCAAAGTGGTCTTCCCTACTCCTGGAGGTCCCCAGAGGATGAAACTGCTGATGCGGCCAGATTCAATCATACGGCGTATGACAGCCCCAGGACCAACCAAATGCTGTTGGCCTATGTAATCATCCAAGGAAGTCGGACGCATCCTTTCTGCCAGAGGTGCACTCATTATTTTCTACAGAAGCGATAATCTTTTGCAAAAGTACAAAAAAACTCTCTCATGGCACAACGATTAAGAAACTTTTTAATATCTTTGCATATATGAAACTGTCAATTCTGATTCCAACATACAACCAGGACTGCTCGCAACTGGTTAAGGATTTGGCTGCGCAATGCAAGCAGTCAGGCATTGAATACGAGATACTTGTGATGGATGATGGCTCTACTGATCCAGTGACCATTAAGGCTAACCAGCAGCTGATGGACATGCCTAACATGCAACTCTTTGAGTTTCCCCACAACCAGGGTCGTTCCTTCATTCGCAACCGTTTGGTTTCTTACAGTACAGGAGACTACCTGCTTTTCCTTGATAGCGACGCTGTAGTCACGCGTCCTGATTTCATTGCCAACTATCTTCGTTGCCTGCCCACAGATGACGTGATCTGTGGTGGCATCCTTCATCCTGACACTTTGCCCAGCCGTCGTCAGAGTCTTCGATACATGTACGAGAAGCATTGCGAGCCTAAGTTCACGGCTGAGAATCGAAATCGTCACCCCTATCAGAGCTTCCGCACCTTCAACGTCCTGCTTCCTCGCGAGGTAGCCGTTTCTCATCAATTCGACCAGCGCATCCGTCATTATGGCTATGAGGATACCCTGTGGGGCAAGGATTTGGAAAAAGATGGAATACGGATTCGACACGTTGACAACCAGCTGATGAATGGTGATATCGAGAGAAATCTCACGTTCCTCCGCAAGACAGAAGAAGGGCTACGCACTCTAAAGTTGCTCGAGGAAAAGCTTCGTGGCTCATCGACGCTCATTGACTATTACGACAAGCTGAAGCAACGTCATCTTACAGGCCTGATGACTTTTGCTTTCTATCTGCTGTATGTTCCTGTCAAGCTGTCGCTGTTGTCACCTTGGCCCAGCTTCAAGGTGCTGCAGTTCTACAAGTTGGGATATTATTGCTCGCTATAGGATATAATGTTCTTATCATACACATATAAAATAGGTAAGCTCATGAATAAGAAAATTTTCACCTTTACGATTGCCGCAATCCTGTGCACGCCTCTAGTAGCACAATCTGTGCAGAAGAATGCTGATGTGGCAAGGGACACGCTCCATCTGGTAGGACATTCCCACATGGATATGAATTGGTTGTGGACACTTTCTGAGACTCAAAAGATGGCTCACGATAATCTCCGCCAGGCAGTTGCTTTCATGAAGGAGTACCCTGACTATTGCCTTCTGCAAAGCGAGGCGGCTGTCTACAAGTTTGTCGAGGAGCAGGATCCAATTCTTTTCAATGAGGTAAAGAAATATGTCAAGGAAGGCCGCTTTGAACCTGTAGGCGGCATGTGGGTTGAGAGTGACCAGATGATGCCTTCTGGCGAAGCCCTCACGCGTTCCTTCCTCCTGGGTCAACGCTATTTCCAGTCACGCTTTGGACGTATGGCTCGAGTGGGTTGGCTGCCAGACGATTTCGGCCATCAGTCCCAGTTGCCACAGATGTTGCGTCAATGTGGCATGAACTATTTTGGACTGATGCGCACAGCTCCCCATACAGGCACTTTCTGGTGGGAAGGAGCCGATGGTTCTCGCGTGTTGGCTTTCAGTACAGGAAACTACAATGGCGATGTCCACGAGGGATTGCGCGATCGACTTAAAGGGTTCCCAGTGGATGGCCATCGCTCTTTCTGTCCTACAGGCGAGGGTGATCATGGTGGAGGTCCCACGAGGCAGAATATCGAGAAAGCCCATGAGTTGGACGCTCGAACTGATTTCCCCAGTGTAAAGTTTACCACAGCTGAGGCGTTCTTCAAGATGGCTGAGAAGGAAGCGACTGATAGACCTACCCATGTGGGAGAGATGGGGTTCGTCTTCGAGGGATGTTACAGCAATGTGGCTGAGATAAAGGAGTTTAACCGCAGATGCGAGAATGCGCTCTACGAGAATGAATACTTGCAGTCACTCAACTGGTTGCAAGGCAGGAAGTATCCTGCTGAAAAACTGCAGACGCTATGGGAAGGGGTGACTTTCAACCAGTTCCACGATATCCTGCCAGGTTCTGCCATCTATGAGTCCAACCGCGAGAGTGTAGGTCGATACAACGATCTGCTTCATACAGCCAGCAATGATCGCGATAATGCCTTCCGCACCTACGTGGACAACATTCCTTTTCTTAAAGGGATAGGTCAACCCATTGTCGCATTCAATTTCCTGCCCTATCAGCGGAAAGCATTGGTCGAGGCAGAGGTCTTCTCCTATGACTTACCTCTGACCACAGACTTCAACCGCTGGAGCAATTACTACGAATCAGGCAACGTGATACATCGCGACAACCTGCCCAACACGGTCTACGTTCGCGACACTGAGGGTAAAACCTATGCCGCTCAGATTGTATGGGGCAAACGCTTTCCGCCAGGATGGCGCTGGAGAATAGAATTCGTGTGCGACGACATCCCAGCAGGCGGTTACAAGACATTCTATGTGGACCCCTCTCAAAAAGGAATCCTCGACGAGGACATTCCCTTTGTTGACAACACGTTCGACACAGATTTCTATCGCATAAAGATTGATCCCCAAACGGGCAACATTATCTCGCTGATAGACAAATCAAACGGGAAGGAATTCGTGACGCCTGGCAAGCAGCTCAACACCCTGCGTATGTACACAGAGACAAAGAATGGACAGATGAAGTCCTGGACCATCAATCAGACCACCAGTCGAGGCGACCTCACCACCACAACGGGTCGTGCGAGTGTCAAGAATGGCCCAATTCGAGCCCGCATCGAGACCAACTTCACTTGGGGGAACTCACAGTTCAAGGTCTACACATACATCTATCGCTCCCTGCCACGCATCGACTACGAAGTGGAAACCCGCTGGCTCGAATATGGAACAGGTGAGAAGGATTCGCCCATGCTGCGAGCCGTATTCCCCATCGATGTTCCCAACTCCACCTTCTGGAATGATGTGGCATACAACGTCGTGGAGCGTCCTCACGATGGAATGCTGGCTGGTCAGCCTACTCCTGATTGGCTGCAGAACAGGGAAGACCCCAGTACTGCGGAACGTGCTGAAGGTCAAGAGGTTCCAGCACAAAAGTGGGTTGATGTCAACAACGGAAAGGTTGGCTTCGCACTCATGAACCGCTCCAAATACGGCCATTGCTATGACCAGGGCGAGCTGCGACTGACCTTGCTTCGTTCTGCTGGCAACCCAGACGAATTCCCTAACCTTGGAAAGTTCAACATCCAATACTCCATCATGCCTCATAGTGGCGACTGGACGAATGGCGTCATGCTGGCAGGCCTTGATTACAACCTGCCCATCTATGCCGCAGAACCTCTCTCCACCTCGCTCGAGAAGAAAGGTTCCAATCTGCCTGCTGAACAGCAGCTTATCTCTATTGACAAGCCCAACATCCTGCTTTCCACCATCAAGAAGGCAGAGGACAGCAATGAACTCATTGTCCGCTTGTGCGAGATGACAGGACATGATACCCCTGTACGCCTGACACTTCCAAAAAATGTTGCTGGTGCAAGGCGTGTCAGCCTGCTCGAGTATCCCATGAATGGAGTGGAAAAGCCAGCCTTCAAGGGACAAAGTGTTGATGTAAGCCTGAAGCCTCATGAGATTGTCACTTTGGCCCTGAAGTTGAAATGAGACAATTCAAAAGAAAGAACCCAGCATAAGTTATGATACCAAAAATTGAGAACATCGCTAAGTCTTCCTTTATGAGAGGAAGGACAATTCCCTTCCTGTTTCTCCTTGCCCTTCTGCTCCCCTCCTGTTCGCACAAAACGGTTGTGGGGATTGCGGAAACGTGTACTGGCAGAAGTGCTGTGGCAGGACGTTCCTATGTGGAAGCAGTTGCGCGTGGAGGAAATATACCTCTCGTGATACCAGACAATGAGTATGCTGGTGAGTTGCTAAAAAAAATTGACATACTTCTCCTTATTGGTGGCGAGGATGTCAACCCTTCCTACTATGGGGCAGAACCTTCGCCCAACCTGGGTGCGGTGAATGGACGTCGCGATACCTTCGAGATGAAGCTTATCCAGGAAGCCATCAAGCACAGAATTCCCATCTTTGGAATCTGCAGGGGCGAGCAGGTGCTGAATGTCGCCTTTGGCGGTTCGCTCTACCAGGATTTGCCTTCAGAAGTACCCAATAACGTGGGACATTGGAAGGGAGATAAGATGAGAGAACCCGTCCACACCATCGTCATAGATCGCGATTCACGCTTGTACGACGTGATGCAAACGCCAGTCTTGGGGGTAAACAGCTCGCACCATCAGGCAGTTCTAAAGCTGGCTCCAGGCTTTCGAGTAAGTGCAAGGACGAGGGATAACGTGATTGAAGCCATCGAGAGTGACAAATATCCTGCCGCTGGTGTGCAGTTCCATCCTGAGATGCTGGCCACTGGTAGCGACCAGCTCTACACTCGCATATTCAAGAATCTCAAGAAGCTGGCTGGCAAGTAATTCGTTCCTTCGGAAAACACAACACGTTGAAACTGCAAAGACAACACGTTGAAATCGCAAACACAACACGTTGAATCTGGCAAGACAACGTGTTGCCTTTTCTGTCGCATTGGGAAGCCAGAAAAAAAGGGAAATGAGAAGGGAAGATGAGGTAAAGGAAATGAGTCAACCCAAACAATGCCACAAAAAGGGTTGGGAATATACATAATTTAAGAAAGAAAACGGGCGTAGTCTCAAGTTTTTTTAATACCTTTGCGCCCGTTATAGAAAGTAGAAGAGAAAATGTTTTCAAGTAACAAAAGCAACAACGTATCCTTTGTAGCTCAAATAGACAATAATGTAGAGGAATTAATCAACAAGGACATCCAGGGGAACAGCATACCTCTGCTGGCCCTGCGGGACAATGTTTTGGCTCCTGGCAATGTAATCCCTGTAAACATAGGTCGCAGCATCAGCCGCAACATCGTGAAGGATGCTGAGAAAAACGGCACCCTGCTGGTGGTAGCTACCCAGAAATCCAGCTCGACGGAAATTCCTCAGCAAAACGAACTGTATGAGATAGCCACCATCGCAAGTGTGGTTCACCTGATGAAAGTGTCCGACGGCAACTACAACATCTTGCTGCAAGGTTTCAACCGTGTGAGAATCAAGAGAGTGAGAGTTGTGGGAGATGTGGGGAAAATGCATCTGGAAGCCGATGTAGTGAACTCCCCTGTGACTCCTGTCGTAAAGGAGAATGAATTGGAATACGAGACTATCGTGGACATGATATGTCAGCATTTCCATCAACTGACAGACATAATAGACGTCTTACCAGATGAGATGGCTCAGTTCATAGATAGAATCAAGTTCCGTCCCTTCCTGGTCAACTTCATCCTGCAGAATCTTCCCATCGACATCATGAGCAAGATGGACATTCTGGAGATGGACTCAGAGGAGGAACGAGCCATCAATCTGCTGAGACGACTGAAAGCCCTGCTGAACCTGGCGAATCTGAAACGCAACATCGAGCACAAGACCCGCATGGACCTGGACAAACAGCAGCGCGATTACTACATTAGTCAGGAGATACGAAACCTGCAGTCAGAGCTGGGCAATGGCGATGAGAACACGAACAAGATGGACGACATCGCCAAGATGCGACTCGCAGCCTATGACAAGGAGTGGAGTAAAGAGATGGCCAACACCTTCGAGAAAGAGCTGAATCGACTGAACAGGATCAATGCCCAAAGCCCTGACTACAACATACAGCTCAATTACGTGCAAACCATCCTGCAACTTCCTTGGGACCACTGCACGAAGGACAGGCTGAACATGAAGACGGCAGAGCGAGTCCTCAATCGCGACCATTATGGGATGGAGAAGGTGAAGGAGCGTATCCTGGAACACTTGGCTGTCCTGAAACTGCGTGGTGACCAGAAGAGCCCCATCATTTGCCTCTACGGCCCTCCAGGAGTGGGAAAGACGAGTCTGGGCAAAAGCATAGCGTCAGCCCTGAAGCGCCAATACGTGCGCATAAGCTTAGGTGGCGTGCATGACGAGAGTGAGATTCGCGGACATCGCAGGACCTACATAGGTGCTATGCCTGGTCGCATCATCAAGAGCCTGATAAAGGCTGGCAGCAGCAATCCAGTCTTCATCCTGGACGAGATAGACAAGATTACGCAGAACACCCACAACGGCGATCCTTCGTCAGCCATGCTGGAGGTGCTGGACCCTGAACAGAACAATGCCTTCCACGACAACTATCTGGACATCGATTACGATCTGAGCCGCGTCATGTTTATTGCTACCGCCAATGACATCAACACGATTCCACGTCCCCTGCTGGACCGCATGGAACTCATCGAAGTAGGCGGCTACATTACTGAGGAAAAGATAGAGATAGCCAAACGTCATCTCGTCCCCAAAGAAAAAGAGAAGAACGGAATGGCCGACCAGAAAGACCTGAAGCTGAGCAAGGCCGCGCTGGAGTACGTGATAGAACACTACACCCGCGAGAGCGGAGTGAGAGGGCTGGAGAAACAAATCAACAAGATATTCCGCAAGCTGGCTCTCTCGATGGCTCGAGACGAGAAACTGGAAGCAAGTACCTTGCCTCCTGAGGCCGTGGAGCAGATGCTGGGCAAACCGCTATTCAATCGAGACAAATACCAGGGCAATGATACCGCTGGAGTCGTGACAGGACTGGCCTGGACCAGTGTGGGCGGAGAAATCCTCTTCATAGAAACAAGCCTGAGCAAGGGCAAGGGAGGAAAGCTGACGCTGACGGGCAACCTGGGCGACGTGATGAAAGAAAGTGCCATGCTGGCGCTGGAGTACATCAAGGCACATGCTGACAACCTGAACATCGACATGCGTATCTTCGAGAACTACAACATCCACATCCATGTACCAGAAGGGGCAGTTCCCAAGGATGGTCCCAGCGCAGGCATCACGATGGCCACAAGCATCGCCAGCGCCCTGACACAACGAAAGGTGCGCAAGAACCTTGCCATGACAGGAGAAATCACGTTGCGAGGCAAGGTGCTGCCTGTAGGAGGCATCAAGGAGAAGATATTGGCAGCAAAGCGTGCAGGCATCACAGACATCATCCTTTGCAACCAGAACAAGAAAGACATTGAAGAGATTCCAGACATGTACCTGCATGGGGTGACGTTCCATTATGTGGACACAGTGATTGACGTGTGGAACTTTGCTTTGCTGGACGAGAAGGTGCAGGACGCCATAGAGTTCCAGCTGGACAGCAACGGCAAGAAAAACGAGGAAGAGAACTAGATGAGATTCGACCTGATAAAAACTGACGAGAAGACTTCAGCACGAGCTGGGCTGATCACCACTGACCACGGGCAGATAGAGACACCCATCTTCATGCCCGTAGGAACAGTTGGAAGCGTGAAAGGCCTGACGGTGCGTGACCTTCATCAAGAAGTAGGAGCCCAAATCATCCTTGGCAACACGTACCACCTGTATCTGCGACCAGGAACGGACATTCTGGAGAAGGCAGGAGGACTCCACAAGTTCAACGGCTGGGACGGCCCTATCCTGACAGACAGCGGAGGCTTTCAGGTGTTTTCCCTGACAGGTATCCGCAAGCTGACTGAAGAGGGTTGCACCTTCCAAAGCCACATTGATGGCAGCAAGCACATCTTCACGCCAGAGAAGGTGATGGACATCGAGCGCAGCATAGGTGCAGACATCATGATGGCCCTGGACGAGTGTCCTCCTGGCACCAGTGACTACAACTATGCGAAGAAGAGCCTTGGATTGACACATCGATGGCTGGACCGCTGCCTGAAGCGATTCAATGAGACGGAACCTCTCTACGGTCATCATCAGAGCCTCTTCCCTATCGTGCAGGGTTGCACCTACAGAGACCTGCGAACTGAAAGTGCGGAATTTGTGGCAAGCAAGGATGCAGATGGGAACGCCATTGGCGGGTTAGCTGTGGGCGAACCAGCCGAAGTGATGTATGAAATGATAGAACTGGTGAATGGGATATTGCCCAAGAGCCGCCCCCGCTATCTGATGGGAGTAGGTACCCCTGTGAATCTGCTGGAATCCATCGAACTGGGAGTGGATATGTTTGACTGTGTGATGCCCACGCGCAACGGACGCAACGCCATGCTCTTCACGAGCGAGGGAATCATGAACATGCGCAACAAGAAGTGGGAAGATGACTTCTCACCCATTGACCCCAATGGTACTGCAGAGGTCGACACATTCTACTCGAGAGCCTATCTGCATCATCTCTTCAAGGCTCAAGAACTGTTAGCCCTGGAGATTGCCTCCATCCACAACCTAGCCTTCTATCTGTGGCTGGTGAGAGAGGCTCGTAAACACATCCTGGCAGGCGACTTCCCAACGTGGAAAAGCCAGATGGTGAAGCGCGTGAGCCAAAGACTGTAAGAGAAAAAATAGATAGTCAACACGAGAGAAATGAAGATTCCTTTCCTGAAACGGATAGACCGCTACCTGATTGCCAAGTTCTTGGGTACGTACTTCTTCAGTCTGATTCTGATCATCACAGTGGCTGTCGTGTTTGACTACAACGAGAATGTGGACAAGTTCACCACAAACCATGCTCCCTGGAATGCCATCATCTTCCAGTATTATCTGAACTTCATCCCCTACTACTGCAATCTCTTCAGCGCCCTGTTTGTCTTCCTGAGCGTAATCTTCTTTACGAGCAAGCTGGCAGACAACAGCGAAATCATCGCCATGATCAGTACAGGAATGAGTTTTGGAAGGCTTATGCGGCCCTACATGATTAGTGCAGCGCTCATAGCAGCCATGAGTTTCTATCTGGGTTCAGAAGTCATCCCACGAGGCAGCATCAAACGCTTGGCCTTCGAGAACCAGTACAAGCGGCTGAAGAAGAATCCCACGTATGCAGACAACGTGCAGATGCAAGTGGATACTGGCGTGATAGCATTCCTGGAACACTTCGATGGCATCACAAAGACAGGTCATCACTTCAGTCTCGACAAGTTTGAACACAAGAAGCTGGTGTCTCACCTGACTGCCACTTCCGTTGTTTACGATACGCTGAGCGACGTACGCTATCACTGGCAGCTGCAGAACGTGACCATCCGCGACATGCATGGCATGAGGGAGAAGATTGACCACTACTCCAAGCTGGACAGTATCATCATGATGGAGCCTCAGGATTTCCTCTTCACCAGAAACCAGCAGGAAACCATGACGAACCGCGAACTGCACGAGTATATCGAGAAACAGCGCATTCGTGGCAGCGGCAACCTGAAGGCCTTCGAAGTGGAATACCACAAACGCTTCGCCTCACCCTTCGCAGCTTTCATCCTGGCAAGCATAGGCATGTCGTTATCCTCGCGCAAGAGGAAAGGCGGTATGGGTATCTCGCTGGGTGTGGGCATTGCGCTGAGTGCAGCCTATATCCTGCTGCAAAGCATCAGCGCGACCTTCAGCATCAACTCTGGACTCTATCCCTGGTTGGCTGCATGGTTGCCCAACATTCTCTTCTTCTTCATTGCGTGGTATCTCTACAAGAAGGCACCCAGATAATGAAGCCAGGGCGAGAAGAATACAAATAAAATAAGGTATAAAAAGAAAATAACAAGGAAGTATTCTCGACATTCACAACTGAATGTCTGAGAAGCAACAAAGAAATATGGACTTTTATGATTTAGACCTGAACGATCTGGTGCTCGACGCATTGGATGATATGAATTTCACAGACACGACCCCCATCCAGGAACATGCCATTCCTCCCATTCTGGCAGGAAGAGACATCGTTGGAGTAGCTCAGACAGGAACAGGCAAGACGGCAGCCTACCTGCTTCCTGTGCTCAGCAAACTGCAGGATGGAGGCTATCCCCATGATGCCATCAATTGCATCGTTATGGCTCCCACACGAGAACTGGCCCAGCAAATCGACCAGGCGCTGCAAGGTTTCTCCTACTATCTGGACGTGAGCAACCTGGCTGTCTATGGCGGCAACGATGGAATCCGCTACGAACAAGAGAAGCGAGCCATGCAAGAGGGAGCAGACATCATCATCGCCACGCCTGGCCGTCTGATAAGCCATCTCAGCTTGGGCAATGTCGACCTGAGTAAAGTTTCGTTCTTCATCCTCGACGAGGCCGACCGTATGCTGGACATGGGTTTCATCGATGATATCCTGCAGATTGAGAAAGCATTGCCCAAAGACCGCCAGACCATCATGTTCAGCGCCACCATGCCCCAGAAGATTCAGGAACTAGCCAACACGATCCTGCGCAATCCTGTGGAGGTGAAGCTTGCTGTCAGCAAGCCTGCAGACGGAATCCATCAAATGGCATACATCTGCTACGAGACACAAAAGTTGGGCATCATCAAGAATCTGTTCAAGTCGGAAAAGCCGGAACGCGTGATCATCTTCACTGGCTCCAAGCAGAAGACAAAAGAACTTGCCATCGCCGTAAAGCGTGCTGGATACAATGCCAAGGCTATGCACAGCGATCTGCTGCAGAGCGAGCGCGACGAGGTGATGTATGAGTTCCGCTCAGGCAAGATAGACATCCTGGTGGCTACAGACATCGTGGCGCGTGGCATTGATATCGACGACATTCAGCTGGTGGTCAACTACGACGTGCCTCGCGACGAGGAAGACTACGTTCACCGCATAGGACGTACAGCACGCGCAGGTCGAGGTGGCGAGGCCATCACACTCGTGAACGAGAAGGACCAACCTTTCTTCAAGGATATCGAGCGTTTCCTGGAAAAAGAAATCACGAAATGTCCGATTCCAGAGGAATTGGGCGAAGGCCCCATCTATTCAGGGAAGGGTGACAAGAAAGGCAAAGGGAGCAGGAATCGCAGGAAAAACGGTAAGAAGGGCGAAGGAAACCATCGCAAGCCAAACGGAGAACACAAGGGAAAACGCAACAGAAAAAACAAGGGAGGCAGGAAAGATCTGTCCCCCCAATAATTGTTCTGTCAAAATAGAGAAATGAGCAGGAATTTGTGTCTTACAGGTTCCTGCGATAGCTGACCATCTTTATGGCTGCGATGGCACATTCATCGCCCTTGTTGCCTAAGATACCCCCACAACGGGCTTCTGCCTGATCGTGATTGTTGCAGGTGAGAAGACCATAGATGACAGGGACGTCACTCTGGAGATTCAGTTTGGAAAGGCCATAGGTGGCACCCTGGCATATGTAGTCGAAATGGGGCGTATCGCCACGAATGACACATCCGATGGCAATCACGGCATCCACCTTGCCGCTCTTCACCATCTGGCTGCTTCCATACACCAATTCGAAACTGCCAGGAACTGTCATGACACGTATGTTCTCTTCCTTGGCGCCGTGACGCAGGAGGGTATCATAAGCGCCCTGAAGAAGGGCGCTTGTAATGTTGTTGTTCCATTCGCTGACCACGATTCCAAACCGCATGTCTTCAGCGGAAGGAACGGAGTTGATGTCGTAGTCAGAAAGGTTATGAAGACTGGATGCCATCCGATTATTTGCTCAGACGCTCGATATATTTGTCCACCTCCGTGTAAGCCTGGCTCTGCTGATACTTATCCTTGATCTGGTTGTAGCAGTCGAGGGCCTTGTCGTTCTGCTGGAGAGACTCGTAAATCTGGCCAGCCTGAAGCAGATAGACAGGACTCAGGGTATTGTTGTCAGCCTCCTTGGCAGCCTTCAGCAGTGTGCTGACAGCCTTTTCGTTATCGCCAAGTTCAGCATAGATGTTGCCAAGCATGCCAATAACAGCAGGGCTAACCATCTCGTCGCCACAGTCATCGAAACTCTGAAGCATTTCAGTTGCCTCCTGGTACTTGCCGTCCTTGTAATAGCAGATACCAGCATACAGACGAGCCAGATTGCCAGCCTTGGTGCTGCCAAACTTATCTATCACAGCCAGGAAACCACCGTTTTCGTCATCGCCGTTCAGGGCCTTCTCGTAAGTGCCAGCCTGGAAGATCTGCTCAGCCTTGAAGAGTGCCTCTTGAGCCTTCTGGTTGCGAGGAACGATATAGAACTGATGAATCAGCAGACAAGCGATGATGATGGCCAGGATGGCACCACCGCCATAGAGGATCACTTTCTTGTTTTTCTCGAAAAAAGATTTAGAGGCCTGGATGGTTTCATCTATCTCAGTAACCTCGTTTTGCTTGTGTTTTTTTGCCATTTTTATTTTGTTGTTAAATTTTGTTTGCGATTAAAGCGACGCAAATTTAGACAATTTATCCCACAAGTTAAAATTTATTGGAGAATATTTTGGATTTCGTCAGCGAATTCGGAAGAAAATGCGTAAATTTGCATGAAAATGATACTTAAACATCTCTCAATACTGAATTATAAAAACATTGCGCTGGCCGAAATTGACCTCTCGAGAAGCGTGAATTGTTTCATTGGACTCAACGGAGAAGGCAAGACGAATCTGCTGGATGCAGTCTATTTCCTGTCCCTCTGCAAGAGTAGCACGACAAACCTCGACAGCACGACCATCATGCACGGCGAAGACATGATGTCCCTGCAGGGCATCTACGAACGTGAGGATGGCAGTCAGGAAGAAATACATTGCGGACTGAAACGCGGCCAGAAGAAAGTGATGCGCAGAGGAAAGAAACCCTACCGCAGACTGGCTGAGCACATCGGACTGATTCCCCTCGTGTTCGTCTCCCCCTCCGACCAAATGCTCATTGCTGGCGGAAGTGAAGAGAGAAGACGATTCATGGACATCGTCATATCCCAGTACGACCTGCCCTACCTCGACAGCCTGACACGCTACAACAAAGTCCTCCAGCAACGGAACGCACTCCTGAAGCAGGAGGAAGAGCCTGACCCGGAACTGCTTTCCCTCATGGAGGAAGAAATGGCCTGTGAGGGAGAGCATATCTTTAAGAAAAGGGAAAGATACATACGCGAGTTCATACCCACTTTCCAGCGATTCTACGAGCATATCTCCATGCAGCGCGAGGAAGTGAGCCTGAACTACGTTTCCCATTGCCAGCGCGGACCACTGCTCGAAGTCATCCGGCGCGATCGGGCGAAAGACCGTGCTGTGGGCTACTCGCTCCACGGAACACACAAGGATGACTTGGAAATGATGATAGGCGGATACCCCATCAAGCGCGAAGGATCGCAAGGGCAGAACAAATCATTCCTGATTGCCCTGAAACTGGCACAGTTCGACTTCTTGCGACGTACTGGGAGCCAAACGACTCCTCTGCTGCTACTCGACGACATCTTCGACAAACTCGACGCAGAGCGCGTGGAGCAAATCGTCAGGCTGGTAAGCGGAGACGATTTTGGACAAATCTTCATCACGGACACCAATCGCGACCACCTGGACCAAATACTGAAACACACGAACCAAGACTACAAACTTTTCCACGTCCATGGAGGGATGATAAGCGAATGATACGCAAGAATGCAGAAGAAATAGGCAACCTCATTCGTCAGTTCCTCCGCGCGGAAGGACTGGAGACACCTCTCAACGAATATCGTGCCATGCGATCATGGGAGGAGGTTGCAGGGCCCACCATACAAAAATACACAGGCGACGTGTTCGTGAAGAACGGTATCCTGAACGTGAAAATCAAGAGTCCCGCATTGAGACAAAACCTCAACATGGAACGCACAACTTTGGCCAAGCGCATCAATGAACGCGTAGGAGCCCAGGTGATCACGGAGGTAAGATTCTTCTGAAAAACGTCATTCCACACAAGCCTTATCTTCCACATTGTCAAGATGTTAAATGTTTGTATGCGAAAAATGTTTACAGATACTTCATCGTTCAAACGGACAGAATGTCATAGTATCTTAAGACCGTGTCACCGTTTCATTTGCAAAATTCAAAATCAATAGAAGATACCTTAAAAAAAGGGAAATTTTACCTTTATTTTATATATTATATA
>JAFRTJ010000066.1 GCA_017427185.1 Bacteroidaceae bacterium
TCGTTTTGTCATTTTTGCGCCCCAGCGTTTTTTTCTGGGTCTTATTATATATATATAAAACGCGTTAATATATTAATGCGTTAAGGAGAACCCTCACACACTGAAAACGACAAAACGACAAAACGACAAAACGACATTTTGGGGGAAAGAGGGTGGATGGGATTCTCCTTCCGAAAAAATAATCGGAGGTGAATGTGTGGGATTCATTTTTTCTTGCTAACTTTGTAGGCGAAAGAATAAAAAAACTGCAGAATGATATGCCAGTAAAAAGCGCAACATTTGCCGACATTCATCTGAGTGAGGAAGATATCAAGTCCCGCTATATCCAGCCGGCACTGGAAGATAAAGGGTGGGACAAGTACCACATGCGGCTGGAGTTTCCCTATACTCCAGGTCAGATTGTTGTGCAAGGCTCGCTGAAACACCGCAAACGGGGTAAGCGAGTCGATTACCTGCTATTTACGGAAGATAACTACCCCATTGCCGTCGTCGAGGCAAAGGATAGGAAACATGCCCCTGCCGACGGCATCCAGCAGGCCATTGACTATGCCCACGACTTGGATTTGCCCTTTGCTTATGCCAGCAATGGCGAGAAGTTCGTGGAGCACGACATGAATACAGGTGCTGAGCAGACCTTCGGAATGGATGAATTTCCAACTCCTTTAGCGCTGCGTGAACGTCACCGCCAATGGATGTACGAAAACAAGAACCTTACCGACGAGGGAGCCCACCTTCTGGATATTCCCTACTATAGCGATAGCGACAGTTACCCACCACGCTACTATCAACGTATTGCCATCAATAAGGTGATAGAAGCTGTGGCTTGCGGCAGGAATCGCATCCTGTTGGTGATGGCAACTGGTACTGGCAAGACTTACACCGCCTTCCAGATTATTCACCGTCTGCATGCCTCAGGACTCATGAAACGCATCCTCTACCTGGCTGACCGCAATATTCTGATAGACCAAACCATGCGGCAGGATTTCAAACCTTTCCGCAAGGTGATGTCGAAGGTGCAAGGCAAGAGTGCCGAAGGTGGATTTGAAATCTACATGAGCCTCTATGGTCAGTGGGTGAAGAATGAAAAGGAAATGCAACCTGGCGAGAAGCAGCCCTACGAGAGCTATGCGCGTGATTTCTTCGACCTGATAGTAGTGGACGAGTGCCACCGCAGCAGCATCGACGAGGACAAGCAGTGGCATCGTATTCTGACCTATTTCAATGAATCCACCCAGATAGGTCTCACCGCCACCCCTAAGAGTGTGGAGGGTGCCGATAACATCGAATATTTCGGGTTGCCCGTCTTCACCTACTCGCTACGCCAGGGCATCGCCGACGGCTACCTGGCTCCCTATCGCGTCACGAAGTCGTTTATCAGCGTCGACATGGAAGGCTATGTGGCTGAGGAAGGCGAGCAGGATCTCTTCGGCAAGGAACTGGAAGAGAGCATATACACCCGCAACAGTTTTGGTCGTGAGATACATATCACAGAGCGGCAGAAGGTGGTGGCCCACCGCATCACACAGATGATGAAGGTGGTGGGACGCATGACCAAGACCATCGTCTTCTGTCCTGATCAGGAGGAGGCAGCCATTATGCGAGAATTGCTGATAGCGATGAATCTGGATATGGTGAAACGCTACCCCAATTATATAGTGCGCATCACCAGTGATGACCGAGTGGGCAAGGCATTGCTCGACAACTTTATCGACCCCTATGAGTCTTGCCCCGTTATCGCTACTACCAGCGACCTGCTGACAACGGGTGTGGATTGCAAGACCTGCGGATTGATTGTAATCGACAAGGAGGTGAGCAACCCCTCTACCTTCAAGCAGATGATAGGCCGCGGCACCCGAATCTTCGAGAAGAAAGATAAGATGAACTTCGAGATTCTGGACTTCCGCCAAGCCACTCGCTGGTTTGACGGCTTCGACGACCCTGTGGAGCCTATAGATTATGGTGAACGCGGTGGCGACTCTGGTGACTCAGGCGAAAAACCAGATAAGCCTGATAAGCCCGACGACGACGATAAACACGAACCTCACAAGAAACATTTCGTCGAAGGGCACGATATCAAGATAGTACACGAGGTAGTGCAGTTCCTGGGCGAGGACGGCAAGACGCTATTTACTGAGCGTCTCACCGACTTCACCCGCAAGGCCATCAAGAAGCATTTCCCCACGCTGGACGCATTCCGTGGTGCCTGGGCGCACGCAAACAAAAAACAGGCTATCATCGACGAGTTGGCAGAAAACAACGTTCTGCTAGATGCCGTGCGCGAGGAGAACCCCTCCCTGCAGGATTGCGACTACTTCGACATCATCTGCCATGTGGCTTTTGACCAGAAACCGCTGACGAGAAAAGAGCGCATAGAGGGTGTCAAGAAGCGCAATTATCTGGCCAAATACGAGGGTAGTGCCCGAAAGGTGATTGAAGGCCTGATGGAGAAATATGGCGAGGTGGGTGTGACGAACATCGAGAACCCGCAGATTCTCTCGCTCAACCCCTTTGCACAGATAGCCAAGCGTCCTCGTATCATGAAGGGCATCTTCAAGAGTCCTGAAGAATACAATGAGGCAGTAAGAGATTTAGAGAACGAATTATATAGTGTTGGATAACTAATAAAATTAACTCCATGAAAAAAAATTATTGTTTATTTGTCCTATTTCATTTGATATTTGCTGTCACGGCAGTTGCGCAAACGAGCGACATTCAACAATTAATCGAAAAAGCTAATCAAGGAGATGCCAAAGCGCAAAATGAACTTGCCATTCGCTTTGAAAACGGTGATGGCGTTTCAAAAGACCTTGCACAGGCATTCAACTTGTATAGGAAAGCCGCTGAACAAGGATATGAATTTGCTCAATATAACCTTGGCTTATGTTATGAAAACGGTCGGGGCGTAAACAAAGATATTCCGCAAGCTATTGAATGGTATAGGAAAGCCGCTGAACAAGGATTTGGACATGCATTCTACAAACTGGGCTTTTTCTATCATTGTGGTTTAGGCGTGCCAAAGAACAGGCAACAGTCAAGGGAGTATTTGCTTAATGCTTTGCGGTTAGGTGTCGAGAGTCGGGAATTAACTCTTCAGTTATTTGAGCAGATAGCGAACGAATACAAGTTACACGCTGAACAAGGAAATGCCGAAGCACAGTTTTATCTTAGCGAGTGTTACAGAATGGGAGAGGGGATTCCTAAGGACATGGCGCAGTGTGTTTTCTGGTGCAGAAAAGCCGCCGAACAAGGAAATGCCGAAGCACAGGAAAATCTTGGCTATTATTACATGACAGGTAATGGGGTTCCTAAGGATGAAGCGAAGGCTGAATTCTGGTACAGAAAAGCCGCAAATCAAGGAACCGCTAATGCACAATACTATCTAGGCGATTTTTATTTAAAAGGTATAGTCGTTCCAAAAGACACTGCACAGGCAGTTAATTGGCATATAAAATCTTCAGAAAATGGGAACCGGGATGCATCACTCAAACTTGCCGAATTTTATGAAAAGGGTATCGGCGTATCCCAAGATATTGTTCAGGCATACAAATATTACTCGAAAGCTGTCGAACAAGGTTATTGGCCTGCCAAAGAGAATGTAAAGAAACTTTGTGACATCGTAGAATTAATCGAATTAGCTGATCAAGGAGATGCCGAAGCACAGAATCAAGTTGGCGTTATTTTCTTTAATGGTGAGCTCGTAGATGAGAACTTTGAGGAGGCTGTGAAATGGTTCAGAAAAGCCGCTAATTTGGGGAATGCTGATGCACAAAATAATCTTGGCCATTGTTACTTTTATGGTCTTGGCGTAACTGAGGACATTCCGCAAGCTATTGAATGGTATAGAAAAGCCGCAAATAAAGGAATCGCTGATGCACAATTCCGCCTTGGTGATTACTACTATATAAAAAAGAACTATGTCCAGGCAGTGAGTTGGTTCAGAAAAGCCGCAAATAAAGGAAACGCTGATGCACAATACAGCCTTGGTAAGTGTTATGACCATGGGTATGGTGTGCCTGTGAACCATGCCGAAAGTATAAAATGGATAAGGAAAGCCGCTGAACAAGGAGTTGCTGAAGCACAGTGTAACCTTTGCCGTTCTTACCTAACTGGTATAGGCGTAACTAAGGACTTTGCTAAGGCTATAGAATGGTGCAAAAAAGCCGCTGAACAAGGTCATGGAGAGGCCAAAGCGTTATTGGAATTATTATTGAAGAGTACAGACTGAAATGGCAGTAGGAAACTTAGTAAAACGACTACAGGACATCATGCGCAAGGATGCTGGTATCAATGGCGATGCACAGCGTATTGAGCAAATGGTATGGATGTTCTTCCTGAAAGTATATGATGCAGCAGAAGAGGATTGGGAGCTGGATGCTGAAGATAAGGGTGAAACCTTCAAGAGCATTATCCCCGAACCACTCCGCTGGCGCAACTGGGCGCCATCAAAAGATAAGGAAGGCAAATTGAAGAGTGACTTCCTGACAGGACAGCTCCTGTTGGACTTCATCAACGAAAAGTTGTTCCGAGTTCTAAAAGGTGAGGATAGTCTTGATGGAGAAATCAAAGGCATCAAAGTGACGCGAGAGACAGCCCGACATCAGGCCGTTGTGCGGGATGTGTTCCAAGAGGTGAACCAGTATATGAAGAACGGTGTGTTGCTGCGCCAGATGATTGACGAGATAGACGCCGTCGACCTGCTTGACTCAGCAGAGAGCCACCAGTTTGGCGATATGTACGAGACGCTGCTGAAAGACCTTCAGGCAGCGGGCAATGCAGGTGAGTTCTATACCCCACGCCCCTTAACGGATTTCACCGTCGAGCATCTTGATCCCAAGTTGGGCGAATTGATGGGTGACTTGGCAGCAGGTACTGGCGGCTTTATCATCTCCACATTGAAGTATTTGGAAAAACAAAAAAAGACTGCTAAAGATGAAGAGCTTTTCCAACAGTCAGTAATGGGTCAGGAATGGAAGCCTTTCCCCTATCTGTTGGGTGTCACGAATATCATGCTTCACGGCATCAAAGACCCAGAGTTTTTCCACATGGACTCCCTCGGCAAGAACATGAGCGAGTACCAGGAGGAAGGCAAGCTGGACACCATTGCGATGAATCCCCCATACGGAGGTGCTACTGACTCTGCCACGAAGATGAACTTCAAGGCAGAGTATCGTTCATCGGAAACTGCCGACCTCTTTATGGTGCTGATCATGCAACGATTGAACAGAGGAGGCCGTGCAGGTGTGGTGGTGCCTGATGGTTTTCTGTTCGGAACGGATGGTGCAAAGTTAGCCATTAAGAAAAGGCTTCTGACAGAGTTTAATTTGCACACCATTATCCGTCTGCCTGGTAGTGTGTTCTCACCCTATACGAGCATTGCCACCAATATCCTGTTCTTCGACAACGAACGGGCAGAAGGTGCCCCAAAGGGGTATAAGACGCGTGAAACATGGTTCTACCGCCTGGATATGCCTGAGGGCTACAAGCATTTTTCTAAAACACGCCCCATCCTGAATAGTCATTTCGATGTGGTGAACGAGTGGTGGCAGAACCGACAGGTATTAGAGGATGGTGGGAAGTCTCGCTGCTTCACGGCACAGGAGCTTGTTGACCTGCAGTACAACCTCGACCAATGCAAGTTCCCCAAGGACGAAGAAGAAGTGCTGCGCCCCGAAGAGCTCCTGAAGCAATATCACGAGAAACGTGCTGCTCTTGATGCTAAGATAGACCAGACGCTTTCAGAGATACAGCAGCTATTAGGAATAGACCTATAGCAACTATAGCAACTATAGAAAACTATAGCAACCGCAGAAAGAAGTGAAACCTAAAAGAAAGAACTCATGGCAAAAGATAGCGATAAACCCTTCAAGAGCATCTTCCGGCAGGTGCCGAAATGGCAGGACCTCTGGTTCTACCAGAAGACACAGGTGCTCTACCAGATGACCTACGTCTTCTGCGAGCGCTTTCTGCCAAAATGGGGCGACCGCACGGTTGACCAAATGGTGCAGGCCGCTCGTGCTGGCAAGCAGAACATCGTGGAGGGTACTGAGGACGGCAAGACATCTACGCAGATGGAACTCCAGCTGCTCAATGTTGCCAGGTCGAGTATTGGGGAGTTGCGGCAGGACTACGAAGACTTTCTGAAATCACGTCAGTTGCACCAGTGGACGCCCGACGACGAGCGCTTTCAGCCTATGCAGGACTTTACCAAGAGTCACAACGTGCTCAGCGACTATGAGCCGTACTTTGAGAAATGGTCGGCTGAGGAGATGGCGAATATAGGGTTGACGCTTTGTTTCCAGGTGGACACGATGATGAACAAATACATGGAGAGCCTGGAGCGCACTTTTGTCACCGAAGGAGGCATCAAGGAACGCATGCACGCTGCTCGCACAGGCTATCGCCAGCAGCAGGACAAGCGCCTTGCTGAATTGGAGCAGGCAGTCCCCGCCTTGCAGCAGCAGTTAGCGCAGGCGCAAGCGGAGGCGGCTGAGTGGAAAGCCAAATACGAAGATTTGAAGCAGCGCGCCCTCAAGGCATACCAGGAACAGAAAGAAGAAATAGAAAAGTTGAAAAAAGCCCTATGAACGCACAACAGTTACGCAACTCCATACTGCAAGAAGCCATAGAGGGGCGCCTTGTACCTCAAGACCCCAACGACGAGCCAGCAAGCGTATTGCTGAATCGCATCCGTGCAGAAAAGAAGCGACTCGTAAAGGAAGGCAAGCTCAAAAAGAAAGACCTCGAAGAAACACCTATCTCCGAGGATGAAAAGCCGTTTGAGATACCAGATAGTTGGGAGTGGGTGAGATTGTCAAAACTATGCTCAAGGTTTTCTACAGGTCCTTTTGGTACCATGGTTCATAAAGAAGATTATGTGGAAACAAATGGATTTCCATTGATTAATCCCACAAATATTATAAATGGAGAAATCTGTAGGGATGGTATTAAGATGGTTTCTAAATCAAAATACGGTGAATTGAGCACTTATGTTTTACAAACAAATGACATTGTATTAGCACGAAGAGGCGATTTAAGTAAGATTGCCATAGTCTCCCAAAATGAAGAAGGTTGGCTTGCTGGTACAGGAGCTTTTTTTATGCATATTTTTGATGGAGTTTTCTTGCCTTATTTTGTTAGGTTATATACATCATCATATTGTCAAGGTTATTTGTTATCTCAGAGTGTAGGTGGAACAATGAATAATTTAAATCAGTCATTATTGGCAGATTTTCTCATGCCTCTTCCCCCTCTTGCTGAGCAGAAACGCATTGTTGCGAAAATAGAAGAGTTGCTTCCAAAGGTGGAGGAATATGGAAAGGCACAAGATGCACTCAACAAACTTAATGAGGAACTGCCGGAGAAACTTAAGAAGAGTGTCCTCCAAGAAGCCATAACAGGAAAGTTAGTGCCACAAAACCCTAACGACGAGCCAGCAAGCACCTTGCTGAACCGTATCCGTGAGGAAAAGAAGCGACTCGTCAAGGAAGGTAAACTCAAAAAGAAAGACCTCGAAGAAACTCCAATCTCCGAGGACGAAATACCATTTGAGATTCCTGATAGTTGGGAGTGGTGCAGATTAGGTTGGATTGGTGATTGGGGAGCAGGAGCTACACCTGCTAAGGGTAATCCTGAATATTACGATAATGGAACCATACCTTGGCTTAGAACAGGAGAATTAAATAATGCCTTTGTTTACGATTCCGAAATAAAGGTGACTCCAAAGGCCTTGGAAAAATGTTCATTGCGTATGTGTAATGTTGGGGATGTTCTCATTGCTATGTATGGAGCAACAATAGGTAAAGTGGCAATTGCTGGTATTGAATTAACAACAAATCAAGCATGTTGTGCCTGCACTCCTTACGAGATATACAATAAGTATCTGTTGTATTATCTTATGGCAAGCAAAAAAACATTCATCGAAATGGGAGAAGGAGGTGCACAACCCAATATTTCGAGAGAAAAGATAATAGCATTCCCTTTCCCTCTTCCCCCTCTCGCAGAGCAGCACCGCATTGTGGCGAAGATAGAAGAGTTGTTCAAAGAAATAGACAAGCTGAAGGCAGGATAAAAGTCAGAAAGACTGACAACCTGTCACCACCCATTATGCAGAGACATAATGGTATCGTTTTTGTTTGATGTTTAAGAAAAACTACACCCATAATTTTTCACCGTGAAAAAATTTAAAATCTATAGCTTCATGTTTACTCCAATCATGGAGAAGCAGTTGGAGATACCCTTCGAAGAGTACGAGCAGATAGACGTCAAGGATTCGCTGGACCGAAAGCAGGATATCCTGGAGGAAATCCTGGGGGAATTCGCAAACGGAGAGGGCCCAGAAAAGGCTAAGTTCACCTTCAGAGACGACAACTACTCCCAACGCACCTACGTCCACCAGCAGGGCATCAGCGTGCTGCGAATCGCCAACAACAAGAAAGTGAAGTGGGAGGAGAATTTCGAGACCAAAACGATGGACAATCATCCCTCGAGCCTGGTCATCATCGACAACCGCAAAGACCGTCAGGTGATTGCCATCGAGAAAAAGGAGACATCGTTCAAGAAGACGGATAAGCTGGCCAACATCATCCAGGAAACGTTCAGAAAAAAGCTCGCCCAGCATCGGCTCTCGGTCGACATCAGGGGAAAGTATCATTACGCTCAATTCTGGGAGGTGGTGGACGTCTCGATGAAGCTGAACGGAATAGAATCCGTCACTTTCCCCTTTCCCTACCCCAATCTGCCTCAGCTGACCGATATGGTAGGCGAATACTTTGCCGACCTGGCAAGGCGGACCAACAGCGAGCCCACGCTGGAGCTGAAGGGGCAAAGCGGCGAGAGCGTCAGCGTCTCCAAGGAAGACGCCTTCATGATAAACGCCATCAAGGCTTGTGCTGCCAGCGGACGCCCCATCCTGATAAAACCCAAGGGCAGCCAGAGAAGAAAAATCGGGGTGGAATGCCCCGTGATAGAAGAGCTTTCGGACGTGCTTCTCGTGGATCTGGACAAGCAGGAACTGTTCAACTCCAAGTTTGAAGGCATAACAGATTTCCTGAACAAAATAAAGCTGGTCTATGAATAAGAAAGAACGCACGCTGATGAACCTGTGCCTGAAGGACCAGCTGTTCTGCTCGATGCTTGGCGGCCTGGAATACATGCACGAGAAATACGCTTTGCCTTCCCCCTATGAAACCTGGCTGCACGCCATGGGGCTGACGCAGGAAATCCACACCTCGCCCCGACCAGACTTGGCGGCGGAGCAGATACTCAGAGAGGAAAACGTATGTGTGCTGGCTTCCCTGCTGTACATCGAGATGACGCAAGACTTGGAGCACGCACAGACCCCCACGGAGCTGAAGGATGTGATTTGCAGGAAATTAGAGAAATGCGAGCTTTGGCCCGAACTCTTCCGCGAGATAGGGAAATCGGAACAAAGGGAGGAGCTTCAGGGGCACCATATAACCGAGACCGACTACACGCAGAAAGAACTGCCCACCTACGGGACGAGCTGCGACGACAGCATCCCGGCGGAAAAAATAGTGGAGATCACCATAGAGATGGGGGACCCGCAGCTTGAGCACGAAGTAGCTTATCTGATGCGCAGAATCGATGACCAGCATGAAGGAGCGCTGCAGGAACACATTCTCAGACTGGAACGCCATGCCAGCGAATTCCGAGGAAAGACAGTCAAGCAACTGGACGTGATTGCCCGGCAGCAAAGGGAATCGAAAGAGATGCTGGAAAAGGCTGCCAACAGGAAAGCAATCAATCAGGTGGTGCTGGAGCAGAACAATTGGGGCATAGAGAGCGAGAAGGCAAGGCTGGGGCTGGAGCTGAAGGAGTAACCGCTAACCACAAAAAACTGACATACAATGGACGAGAAGACAAAACGAGACTTCATGAACGACATACTGGCCCGCGTGGGGATGGGAGGCATCGGGCAGGTGGTGCTGGAGCAGAACAACACGTTCAACGTGGGGAAGGAGCAGCCCATACAGATGCCGCCCCACCTGACGAAGGAATGGACGATGAGGCTCTATCAGTTTCTCGTTGAAAAGGAATTCATCGACAAACAGACTCCGGCAGACGATTTCCTCTATCTGATGGGGGTGACGAGTATTGCCCCCGTGAAGCTGAAACCCATCAACTGGCTGAAGACGATACAGCAACTGCGGCTCGTGCTGGAACGGTCGTTCCAGACACCCATCCATCGTGGTTCGCTCAGGAAGGCAGAGATAGAGCGCAGGGCTCCCTACTGCTTCCTCAACAAAGGAAAAAAGATGGAAGAATTATCCAAACCGAAAGAGGAATTGAGCGCTGAGATAGACGAGATAGAAATATTCTTCCGACAAAATCCGACATAAACACACTTAGCTGATTCTCAGCAGATTACAAAGATACTCCCGACTGTTTCCGATGCAGGAAATGGTCGGGAGCTTTCGTTTGTTTTCCTTTCTGTTCCCCCACATAAAGCCTACCTTTGCATCGTGATTCAAAAATAACAATCACAGCGGCCCAAAGAGGCAAGGAGGTCCGGCCGGCTCCAAACCTCGGGCAAACTTAAATAAATAATGTATGACAACAACAGCAACAATCACTCACATCGGTGAGCTGAAATCAGGGACAGGACGGAACACGGGTCTGCCCTGGAAGTACCAGGATGTGGTTCTGGTCATCCCCGAGGAGGACGGAATGTTCAACTCCATCACACACCGGATATGGACAGAAGACCTGGAGAGATTCCAGATGTCGGGCCTCGGAGAAAGGGACCAGATCCGAGTGGATGTAAGGTTCCGCAACACGACGAGGCAGAAGCAGAACGGAGAATACTTCACCGTCTGCGAGGTCTTCATCAAGAGTTGGGAGGCGCTATGAGAGAGATCAGTCTGTTCGGACAGGTGAAAGAAGCCCTGAAGGAACACCCTCGGCTGTGGACGATGATACGGAAGGAGGCGAACACCATCGCGGACAGGATGGACCAAGAGGATTTCCTGCTCTCCATCCTCGCCTTCATCAGATTCAATGCTGACAGAACCCAACGGGGAGCGCTGCCGGAATGGATGATCGGGAGAATCAGATTTTATCAACAACACATTAAACGAATCAAAAAAAATGAAATCACAATTCTTTAATTTCAAACTTATGGTGGAAAGTGTTGCCGACTTGGCTGACAATTGCTTCCACAGTGGCAAACTTTTCCTCGTGGAGGAGGCCAAGATGGCCCGCTTCATCGCTTACCCTCCGAGAAAGAGAACGGCAAGAAACAAAAAAGTCTATCAGGACAGCCGGGTGAGAGTGATGCAATGCCCCGACGGGAGTTACGTGATGACAGTCACTTTCGAGTGGCAAGACACGAACACATGGGGCGTGCTGACGAAGATCATGCGCGACGTGTACCAAGCACTTAAATCACTATGATACGGATAGCTTGCACGAACGACACGTGGGGGGACACCATGCCCCTCACGCGCGGATGGCTCAGAAACGCGATTCAGGGCAAGAGAATGGCAAACATCATTTATCAGATACGGAATGGATACCCCATCAAGAAAAAGGAGCTGCCCGCCGTCTGCTGGCAGGCTGGAGACTACGAGGGCAACAAGCGGACTGACGGGAACGCTCATCTCAACGGCCTGTTTGCTCTGGATATCGACCATGTGCCTGGCGCTATTGTTTGCGGAGCACCCCATCTCTATCGGCAGGAGCCTGATGCTGTGGAAGAGCTGGCGAAGGAATTTGTGCGTCGCGCCGATGAGCTGGATATCGTCTGCGTTCACCGCTCACCCTCTGGCGACGGGCTCCATGTGGTGGCCCTGTGCCAACCTGAGTTCCAGACGATTGCCCAGAACCAGCGGTGGCTGGCCCAGGCGCTGGAGACCCCCTACGACGAAAAATGCTGCGACATGGCGCGGATGATGTATCTGAGCGTGGAGAACGATTTCTACTATCTGGACGAGGAGACTTTGTTTGGCATGGAAGAAAATGCTTCGGAAGAGGCAGGAAAGGAGAATATCAGGGATGAAAAAGATTAAGGCAATACCTGCGAGTGGGGCCAACGATCCCCTGCAGGAAGCGAGAACGGAAGAAGCAGCCGTCGTGGCTGAGACTCAAGTGATGCCCTACGAGGGAGAAATGAAGTTCGGCGAGATTCCCTACAAGAAAATCATCGAACGGTGGTTCCACGACGTCGTGGGGCACAATCCCCTCGAAGGAGAACGGAACAACAGCCTGTTCCGACTCTGTACCCAACTGGCTTACATCGCGGAATTCAACCGCGAGACGCTGCTGACGATAGTCCCCCGGTTGGGACTCTCGGAGAAAGAGGTGGAAGGCATCGTGGACAGCGCCCTGAAGTTTGTGGCTGCCCATCGGAGCACAGCTGTCCCCTACAGCCTCTGGAAAGTGCTGAAGGAACTGGAGCAGGAGACGCAGTCGAACACACCCATAGGCGATCAGTTCAGCTACGAGGATGAGGACGAGGAATGGGAGGAGGAGCAGGAGACAGATCCCGACCTGCCTGCCCTGCTGCCTCCAGGCATCAAGGAATACGTGGACGCTGCCCCGAAACGGCTGAAGAAGGCCTATCTGATGGCGCTGCTGCCTCTGTGGGGGACCATGCTGACGCGACTGAGGGCCCGCTATCTCGACAATCAGATTCACAGCCCCAGCCTGCAATGCTGCATCATCGGTGGTCCCGCCTCGGGGAAGGGATTCGTGAGGAAACTCTCGACAGACTTGCTGAGCCATCTCATCGAGCAGGACGCGCGCATGGAGCAGCTGGAACAGGACTGGGACGACGCGATGAAGCAAAGGGGAGGCGGAGCGAAAGAGGTTCCGCTAAGGCCTAAAGTCCCCATGCTCTACAAGGATGGAGACATCACGACGGCAGAGATCCTGAACAGACTGAAATTCAACCGAGGCCTGCACTTCATCATCTGCTCGGACGAGATTGACTCGCTGACGAAGAGCCGCTACTCAACATGGGCCACCCTGTCGGAATTCTTCCGCAAGGCTTTCGACAACGGACGGTGGGGGCAGGATCGAGCTGGAAGCAACGCGGTGAGAGGTCATGCGGATGCTTACTGCAACCTGCTGGCAGCCTGCACTCCCGACCGTGTCCCCTTCTATTTCGGGCAGCACGTTCACAACGGTCTGGCAAGCCGCGTGACCTTCGTCCGCCTGATAGAAAAGCTGGGCGAGGAGATGCCTGTCGTCGCCGACCTGAGCAAACGGGCACGGGCCAGGATCGAGGAGCTGAGGAATCAGGCAAAAGCGGAGAGCATGAACCTGACGGAAACCGTCAGCGAAGATGGCTCACCCTGCGTACGGTTTGATGTGATGCCTGAGCGATTCCTGAACATGAAGTTCCTCAACGAACGGTTGGAGCAGTGGCTGGAAGAGCAGCGTATCCTCTGCATAAAAGAGAACAGCAAGGCAAGAGATGTGTTCCGCCGCAGGGCTTCCGTTATCGGTTTCCGAGCCGGCATGATAGCCTTCTGGCTCTGGGGGTGCAAGTTCGGCAGGAAGACCATGCAGGCCGTGGGGGACTTTGCCTACTGGGTGGCTGAACAGACGATGAATGAGCAAATTTTCCTCTTCGGAGAGCAGATGAGTAAGCCCATAGAATTGGGAAACGGAGAAAACTCCGGAAAGTACACAAACATCTTCGACGAAATGGAGAATGTGTTCACCATTCAGGACGTCAGAAGTGCCCTTGCAAGAGCAGGACAGACTACCAGCGAGAGACATGTGGTTTACTTGTGGAAGAAAAACCGCCTCATCGAGAAATTCCAAAAGAAGTACTACAAGGTGGGCACAAAGGAACACGAGGAGTTGCAGGAGAAACAAGCTGAGATGAATGAAAAGGACTCCTAAAATGTCGTTTTGTCGTTTTGTCGTTTTGTCGTTTTTATGATTTTAAGTTGATATAACGAAGCAATATCCAAAAACAAATGGAACTGATCCTGAAACGAATAGCAAAGAAGAAAGGGTACACGATTGGCAAGCTATATGCCAGCCCCCTCCCCAGCCCTACCTCCGTCGCGAATGGGGATTCGCTCCCCTTTGTGGTGCCACAGCCACATTTAGTGGCTGCTCTAAAGACCCCAGTCGCCCCCTCAAGAGAGGGGTGTTGGGGAAGGTTTGGGTGAGGCCGATTATTTCTGCGATACGTTGGAACCTCCAGTACGGGAGGTGAAGACGAAAAGTAGAGGTGGGATAACACAGAAACCCTTCGCCATCCCTGAGGGGCGTTACCCTTTAGTGATTACCTACTCACCAAAGTTCAAGAAGTGGCTGCCCTTGCTGCTCAATGTCCCCCAGTTCAGCGGCATCCGCATCCACGCTGGCAATACGCCCAGAGACACGGCGGGCTGCATCCTGGTGGGCGAGAACAAACTGGTGGGGCAACTGCAGAACTCAACCCTTTGGCTCAATCGCCTGAAGCAGAAGATTGTGGAGGCGAAGGAGAGAGGAGAGGGAGTGTGGATAACCATTAAAAATTGAAAAGGTGAAAAGTTATAAAGGTGAAAAATTGAAAAGGTGAAAAGTTGAAAAGGTGAAAAGGTGAAGGCTGCGATTAAACGAGAGCAGAGTCAAACTTGTTTGAACTATGCCGAGCGTGAGCAGTCTCGACGAAGTCAAAAGGGGAAAGGTAAAAAATTGAAAAGGTGAAAAGGTGAAAAGGTGAAAAATTGAAAAGGTAAAAAGGGTGAGCGAAAGGGGGCGGATTCCAAAAAAAAATGCAAAATCTGTGTTCAATATTTGTCGGGCTGAAAAAAAAGTCGTAAATTTACCGCAAATATGTGTTATTTAATAATGTTTAATAAGCAGAAGTAAATCATGAAAGACTTGAAAATGTACATCAACGGCAAGTTCGTTGAGAGTAGTTCCGGCAAATGGATCAATGTGTTGAATCCCTCTACAGAGGAAGTTATCAGCCGTCAGCCCGATGGTACAGTGGAAGACGTGAATGCGGCTTTGGATGCTGCGAAGGCTGCTCAGAAGGAATGGGCAAAGACTCCTGCCTGTGAGCGTGCCGAGTATCTGAAGAAGATGGCTAACGGCATCCGTGCCCGTGAGAATGATTTCGTGGAGATTATCATGCGCGAGCAGGGAAAGACTCGCAACTGGGCTTCCATCGAGGTGGGTGCCACGATTGCATACTTTGACTACATGGCTACCTTTGCCCGTCATATCGAGGGTGAGATCATCCAGAGCGACAACCGTGGGGAGACCATCTATCTGAGCAAGAAACCCATTGGCGTGGTTGCTGGCATCCTGCCCTGGAACTTCCCCTTCTTCCTGATTGCCCGCAAGGCTGGTGCTGCCCTGATTGCAGGTTGCTCCATCGTGCTGAAGCCCAGCCAGCTGACTCCTGAGAACTGTACTGAGTTCTGCAAGGTGGTGGATGAGACGGGTCTTCCCGCAGGTCTGTTCAATGTGGTGACTGGTAAGGGTAGTGTCGTAGGCGACGCGATGGCCAGAAGTCCCAAGATTGACTGCGTCAGCGTGACGGGTTCCGTGGGTGCTGGCGAGAGCATCATGAAGGCTGCTGCCACCAATATCACGAAGGTGTCTTTGGAGTTGGGAGGCAAGGCTCCTGTCATCGTGTTCCCAGATGCTGACCTGGAGCTGGCTGCTCAGGCTATCCTCGACAGCCGTATTGGCAACAATGGCCAGATTTGCAACAACGCGGAGCGTCTCTATATCCATAAGGATGTGAAGAAGCAGCTGACGGAGCTCCTGCTCAAGAAGTTCGAGGCTGTGAAGGTGGGCGATCCCTTCAGCGGCGAAGTGGATATGGGTCCCTTGGTAGAGCAGCGTGCCCTGGAAAGCGTAGAGGCTAAGGTTGCCAATGCCATCAAACAGGGTGCCAAGGTGCTGTGTGGCGGCCATCGTGTAGGAGAGAAAGGTTACTTCTATGCAGCTACCCTGCTCGACAACTGTACCCAGGATATGGACATCATCCACGAGGAGACGTTTGGCCCCGTGCTGCCCATCATCGAGTTCGACAACATCGACCAGGTATTGGGTTGGGCCAACGACTGCGAGTATGGTTTGGCTTCCAGTGTCTTCACCAACAATCTGAACATCGCTGCACGCTGCTGCGCTGAGTTGGAGTTTGGCGAGACCTATGTCAACCGCTTCCACTTCGAGGCAATCCAAGGCTTCCACGCAGGTGTGAAGAAGAGCGGTATCGGTGGTGCTGACGGCAAGCATGGTGTGGAAGAGTATCTCTCTACCCACGTCACCTATTTCCAAGCAAGATAAAAAGGGATTTGAAGAGTATAGATAAATAAGGTTTTGTTGCGAATAAGAATTTCGCAGGTGAGTTTGTGCGGCTTAGTGTCGTGTAATCATCTGCGAAATTTTCTTGCAATATGAGAGAAAGATGAAGATAGGCTTATTTGTTCCTTGTTATGTGGATGCCCTTTACCCTGAGGTCGGGGTGGCAACCTATAAGTTGCTGCGCAGTTTGGGCTTGGAGGTCGATTACCCTGAGAGCCAGACATGCTGCGGTCAGCCGATGGGCAATGCTGGGTTCGAGAATATGTCGGGCAACCTGGCAGAGAAGTATGATGACCTGTTCTCTGGGTTCGACTATGTGGTGGCTCCCTCAGCCAGTTGTGCTGCGTATGTCAGGCTGTTCCATCCTGAAATCCTGAAGCACGATTGCGTAGCAGCCAAGAAGACACTGGATTTGGTGGAGTTCCTCCATGATGTCCTCAAGGTGGACCATCTGCTCAGCAAGTTCTCTCATAAAGTGAGCATTCACAACAGCTGCCACGGAGTGCGCGAGCTGGGACTTTCCTCTCCCAGTGAACGGAACGTGCCCCGTTTCAGCAAGATCCGCGATTTGCTCAGCCTTGTGGAAGGAATCACCATCCTCGAGCCAGAGCGTGTGGACGAATGCTGTGGATTCGGCGGTATGTTCAGTATCGAGGAGCCTGCCGTCTCTACCCGTATGGGCACAGATAAGTTGAAACGTCACATGGCTACTGGAGCTGAGTACATTACAGGTCCTGATTCCTCCTGCCTGATGCACATGCAGGGTATCGCAAAGAAACAGAACCTTCCCATCAAATTCATTCATGTAGCAGAAATACTTGCGTCAGGACTATGAGCACGAAACATTCCATTGCAGCAGAGAAGTTCATTCAGAACAGCGAGAGGGTAACCCGCCACGACCAGACCTTCTGGAGCGTACGCAGCAAACGTGATGCGCTGGCCTATGAGCTGGACGAATGGGAAAACCTTCGTGAGGCTGCCAGCAACATCAAGAAGCATACCGTCACCCATCTGGCTGACTATCTGGAGCAGTTTGAGCAGAATGCGACACGCAACGGTGCCATCGTACATTGGGCAAAGGATGCGGAAGAATACAATCAGATCGTATGGAGCATCCTTCGCCAGCACGAAGTGAGAAAGGTGGTGAAAAGCAAATCCATGCTGACGGAGGAATGTCACCTCAACGATCATTTGATAGGCAATGGCATAGATGTCGTGGAGACGGATTTGGGAGAACGCATCCTTCAGCTGATGGAATTGGCTCCCAGCCATATCGTCATGCCAGCCATCCACATCACACGCGAGCAAGTGGCTGAGTGCTTCCGTCAGAAAGGTATCATCGCTGAGCATGGAGCGCATGCGGCAGAAGGGATTCTGCCAGAAGGGGAGGACTACACGCAAAGCAGCGATCCGACCTTCCTGACACGTGCTGCACGCTATCATCTGCGCGACAACTTCATGACCGCTGAGTGTGGCATGACGGGTGCCAATTTCGGCATTGCAGAGACGGGCGACATCGTGGTTTGCACCAACGAAGGGAATGCGGACATGAGCACCTCTGTGCCCAAACTTCACATCGTCTCGATGGGCATCGAGAAGTTGATACCCAACTACGAGGCAATGGGAGTGTTCCAACGCTTGCTGGCGCGTCATGGAACAGGTCAAGCCACCACCGTCTACACGTCGCATTTCCGTGGCCCTCGTCCTGGGGGTGAGATGCACATCATTCTGGTAGACAATGGACGCAGCAGCATCCTGGGCAATGAAGAACATTGGCAGACGTTGAAATGTATGCGTTGTGGTGCCTGCATGAACACCTGTCCTGTGTATCGTCGTTCTGGTGGCTACAGCTATACTTATTTCATCCCAGGTCCTATCGGCATCAATCTGGGTATGCTGAAGAATCCAGACGAGCATTATCATAATCTTTCGGCCTGCTCGCTCTGCTGTTCGTGTGATAATGTTTGCCCAGTGAAGGTCGATTTGAGCAGTCAGATTTATCGATGGCGTCAGAACCTTGATGGCATGCATCATTCAGATGCTATAAAGAAGGCTATGTCCAAGGGAATGAAGATCCTTTTCGAGCATCCCAGCCTTTACGTCACCTCCCTGAAGTTCGCTCCCCTCGTAAATGTGATGCCAAAGTGCCTGACAGACATTAGATTGAACGGATGGGCATACGGTCATACGATGCCTGTTTTTGCCAAAAAGTCTTTCCACGAGATATGGAAGAAGCAACTGAAATCAGAGAATGTCTAATCCGCAAATCTTGACGAAGCTCATGGATACAAAAGAATATATATTGAAGAATCTGCGCAAGAATGTGCGCGAGACGTACGACATGCCTGATTTGAGTTTCAGGAAACGGACTTACGATAATCCTGTCGATGCTTTCATTGAGACAACCACCACAACGGCAGGTGCCAAGCTGATGGAGATCAAAGCAGGCGATGATATCAATCAGAAAATCCGCGAGGCATACCCTGATGCCAAAATCATAGCGTCCAACATTCCTGGCATAGAGGCCAGCTTGAACCCTGATTCGGTAGCTGAGGCTCAGGAATTGGAAAAGACGGATGTGGGGGTCATCAAGGGTGAGGTGGCGTGTGCTGAGAACGGCTGTGTGTGGATTCCTCAGACCATGAAGGAGAAGGCCATCTGCTTTATCTCAGAGTGTCTGGTCATCCTTGTCTCACGCCAGAATATTGTCAGCAATATGCATGAAGCCTACGAACGGATACAATTCAACGAATATGGGTTTGGAACCTTTATCAGCGGCCCCTCAAAGACGGCAGACATCGAGCAGTCGCTGGTATATGGCGCTCAGGCAGCACGTGATGTAACCATCTTTCTAACAGATTGAGAGAGAGTAAGTGATCAGTATAGACAACTTGTCAGTCGAGTTTAGTGTTCGACCGCTTTTCAGTGATGTGAGTTACGTAATCAATGATCGTGACCGCATAGCTTTGGTAGGGAAAAATGGTGCAGGCAAGAGTACCATGCTCAAGATTATTGCAGGACTGCAGAAACCTACCTCAGGAAGTGTAGCCATACCTCGCGATACGACCATTGCCTATCTCCCACAGGTCATGGAGCTTAGTGATGGCAAGACAGTACGTCAGGAGACCGAGTTGGCTTTCCAGCATATTCATGAGATGGATGCCAGGTTGAAACGAATGAACCAACAGCTGGCAGAGCGTACTGATTACGAAAGCGATGACTACATGCAGCTGGTGGAAAGATTTACCCATGAGAACGAGCGCTTCCAGATGATGGGCGGACTCAATTATCAGGGCGAATTGGAACGCACCTTGCAGGGATTGGGTTTTCTGCGCGAGGATTTCGACCGTCCCACCAGCGAGTTCAGTGGAGGCTGGAGAATGCGTATTGAGCTGGCAAAGCTTCTTCTGCAGCATCCTGATGTGCTTTTGCTTGACGAGCCTACCAATCATCTCGACATAGACAGTATCCAGTGGCTGGAACAATTTCTTAGCACACGAGCCAATGCCGTTGTCCTGGTGAGTCATGACCGAGCCTTCATCAACAATGTCACCAATCGCACGCTGGAGATTTCATGTGGCCGCATCTATGACTATAAGGTCAAGTATGACGAATATGTCAATCTGCGGGCAGAGCGACGCGAACAGCAGCTTCGTGCTTACGAGAACCAGCAGAAAGAGATAGCTGACATACAAGCCTTCATTGACCGTTTCCGCTATCAGGCCACGAAGGCAATCCAGGTGCAGAGCCGTATCAAGCAGCTTGAGAAGATTATTCCTATAGAGGTAGACGAGGTCGACAACAGTGCCCTTCATCTCAAGTTCACATGCAGCCAGCGTAGTGGCGACTATCCTGTCATTTGTGATGAGGTGGCCAAGAGTTATGGCGACCACAATGTGTTCCATAAGGTGAATCTAACTATCAGGCGTGGCGAGAAGGTCGCTTTCGTAGGTAAGAATGGTGAGGGAAAGACTACGCTCGTGAAGTGTATCGAGGACTCCTACAACAATCCTTCGCCAGACGGGAAGGGAAGTGGCTTTTACGATGGCTCGCTGAAAGTGGGACATAATGTCCAGATTGGTTATTTTGCTCAGAATCAGGCTCAATTGCTGGATGGCGAATTGACTGTGTTTGATACCATTGATCGCGTCGCAAAGGGAGATATCCGCCTGAAGATTCGTGATATTCTAGGTGCATTCATGTTTGGTGGTGAGGCTTCAGAGAAGAAGGTGAAGTTTCTCTCAGGTGGAGAACGTACTCGCTTGGCAATGATTAAACTCTTGTTGGAACCCGTTAATTGTTTGATACTCGATGAGCCGACCAATCACCTCGACATGTGTAGTAAGGATGTTCTCAAGGCAGCCATTCGTGATTTTGATGGTACTGTGATTGTGGTTAGTCACGATCGTGATTTTCTCGATGGACTTGTCACTAAAGTCTACGAGTTTGGAGGTGGGCTTGTACGTGAGCATTTGGGTGGTATCTATGATTTCCTTCGCAGTCGACAAATAGAGAGTCTTAACCAGTTGGGGAGTACAGGTTCCCCCTCAGCCTCACAAGCGGTTGCTTCGTCCAAACCTGTTCAGAAATCAGATTCAGCCTTGTCGTATGAGGAGCAGAAAGCACTCTCGCGTAAGCAGAAGAAATTGGAGAAAGCGGTCAAGGAAGCAGAGGAAAGAGTCAGCCAGTTGGATGCGGCTCTGAAAATATTGGAGAACCAAATGTCTACTCCCGCAGGCAGCACAGACATGTCTCTTTACGAAAAGCATACCAACCTGAAGAAGCAGTTGGAGGAAGCTGAGGCAGAGTGGGAGAGTGCAATGATTGAATTGGAGAATTGAATCAACAAATATAAAAAATCTATTAGAAAATGAAACTTAAACATGTTATGACAATGATTACAGCCGCCGCACTGGCATCAGCTTGTACTCAGACACCCCAGAATCTTAAGTCTGGAATTGATTTGGCAAACTTGGACACCACAGTTTTGCCTGGTACTGATTTTTATCAGTATGCCACAGGTGGATGGCAGAAAGCCAACCCTTTGACTGCTGAATACAGCCGCTATGGAAGTTTCGATGTACTGCAGGAGAACAACAACAAGCAGTTGCGTGAGCTCATTGATAGTGTTGCAAGTTTGGATAATGCTCCAGGCAGCATCGAGCAGAAGATAGCAGACCTTTACAATAGTGCGATGGACAGTGTTACCCTCAATGAATCATCGCATATAGATTTGGATGCTTTCTTGGCTTGCGATGGTTATCAGAACAGCAGTGATATCACAGAGATGTGGTTCAAGGAGGTATGGCCACGCATGCAGCGCCAAGGAGTTGATGGTCTTTTCAACTTCTATATTGGTGCTGATGAGAAAGACTCCAAGAACAATATTCTTTCCATCTCCCAAGGTGGTTTGACTTTACGCCAAAAGGATTATTATCTGGATGATGATGAGAGTACCAAGGCTATCCGTCAAGCTTTTGTTTCCTATATCAAATCACTCAGCCAGCATTCTGGTTTTTCTGAGAAGGATGCCAATCGAATTGCTGAGGATGTAATGCGTATAGAGACTCGTCTCGCAAAAGCCAGTCGCAGCATGACTGAATTGCGTGACCCAGAAGCTAACTACAACAAGATGACATACGAGGACCTGAAGAAGGATTTCCCAGGCATTGAGTGGGATGAGTTCTTTGCCAATTTCGGAATTTCTGGCCTTAAGGAGGTCGTTGTGGGACAACCTGAAGCTATTCACGAGGTAGAGAAGATCTTGGCAGAGGAAGGACTGAATGCCCTCCAGAACGTCTATCTCTGGCATGCAATCGATATGGCAAGCTCTTATATTGATGATGAGAGTCGTGCTCTTAATTTTGGATTCTGGGGAAAAGCCATGAGTGGCCGTCAGGAAGACCGTCCTCGTTGGAAACGTGCTGTCAGCAGTGTGGAAGGCTGCTTGGGCGAGGCTCTTGGTCAGCTTTATGTGGCTAAGTATTTTCCACCAGCTGCCAAAGAGCGCATGGAAAAACTGGTTGCCAATCTCCAAATTGCATTGGGTGAACGTATTGATGTTCAGGAATGGATGAGCGATGAGACCAAGAAGGTCGCTCGTGAGAAATTGGATGCATTCTATGTGAAAGTGGGTTATCCTAACAAGTGGCGTGATTATAGCACGTTGGAGATTGGTAAGGGATATCTCAACAATATGCTGGCTTGTACGGAATGGGGTATTAAGGACATGATCGAGAAACATCTCAACAAACCGGTTGATCGTGATGAGTGGTACATGACCCCCCAGACGGTTAATGCATACTATAATCCTACCACCAATGAGATTTGCTTCCCTGCTGGCATTCTGCAGCCTCCCTTCTTCGATATGAGTGCCGACGATGCTTTCAACTATGGAGCAATTGGAGTCGTGATTGGTCATGAAATGACTCATGGATTCGATGATCAGGGTGCTAAGTATGACAAGAATGGAAATCTCTCTCAGTGGTGGACAGAGGAAGATACCAAACGTTTCAATGAGCGTATCCAAGTGATGCGTGAGTTCCACGACAGCATTGAGGTTTTGCCAGGTCTGCATGCAAATGGCAGTCTCACGCTTGGTGAGAATATGGCAGATCATGGTGGTCTGATGGTTGCTTTCCAAGCATTCAAGAATGCTACCAACGCAAATCCTCTGCCAGAGATTGACGGCTTCACGGCAGATCAGCGTTTCTTCCTGGCTTATGCTAATGTGTGGGGGCAGAATATTCGTGAGGAAGAGATTCAGCGTCGAGTTAAGACAGATCCTCATCAATTGGGAGAATGGCGCGTGAATGGTCAGTTGCCTCATATCGATGCCTGGTATGATACGTTTGGTATCACGGAAAGTGATTCCATGTTCATTCCTAAAGAGAAGCGTGTGACTATCTGGTAATTGTTATGCCATTAATTCTACCTGACAGGCTTCCCGCCATTGAGTTTCTTAAGGATGAGAACATCTTCGTCCTTGGGGACGAACGTGCTCATAAACAAGACATACGTCCTTTGCGGATCGTCATCCTCAACTTGATGCCTCTCAAGATTACGACAGAGACGGACTTGATGCGCATCTTGTCAAATACTCCACTACAGATGGAGATTCACTTGATGAAGGTAAAGGCCCACACCAGCAAGAATACTCCCGTTGAGCATATGCGTGCTTTCTATCGTGACTTCGAGTTGATGAGCAATGAGAAATTCGATGGCATGATCATTACGGGTGCACCTGTGGAGCATCTTGATTTTAAGGATGTCACGTATTGGGACGAGATCAGCAACATCTTCTCATGGGCTCGTACGCATGTCACCAGTACCTTATATATATGTTGGGCTGCTCAGGCTGCACTTTATTCCTATTATGGTATTCCCAAATATCCGTTACCCCAGAAGATGTTTGGCATCTTCCCCCAGCTTCCCCTGGCGCCTAAGTTACCCATCTTCAGAGGGTTCGACGATGTCTTCTATATGCCTCATAGCAGGCATACAGAGATTCGTCGAGAGGACATTCTGAAGGTGCCTGATTTGAATCTCATTGCTGAGAGTCCCTTATGTGGAGTTTCGATGGTGATGGCGCGTGGTGGTCGTGAGATATTTGTTACAGGACACGCTGAGTATGCCCCCAATACACTCGATACGGAATATAAGCGTGATTTGGCAAAGGGACTTCCCATTCAGAAGCCATACAATTACTATAAGAATGATGACCCTGAACAGGGGCCACTCGTCTCTTGGCGTGCTCATGGAAATCTCTTGTTCTCCAACTGGCTCAACTATTACGTTTATCAGGAGACTCCTTACAATATTGACGATATTCATTGAATGCAATAGAATTACTTTCTCCTGCCAGAAATCTGGAATGCGGCATCGCGGCCATCGACCATGGTGCTGATGCTGTGTATATAGGTGCTCCACGTTTTGGTGCACGTTCAGCAGCGGGAAATAGTATTGATGACATTGCTCGTCTATGTGAGTATGCCCATCAGTTTGGTTCTCGTGTCGATGTGACAGTCAACACGATCTTCTATGATTCGGAACTCGATGAGGTGCGTCAGATGACAGGTGAACTTTATCGCGTTGGAGTGGATGCTCTTATCGTTCAAGACATGGCTCTTCTCGAAATGGATCTTCCACCCATCGCGCTCCATGCCAGCACTCAGATGGATAATCGTACCCCTGAGAAGGTTCAGTGGCTCAGTTCGTTAGGATTTGAACAGATTGTGTTGGCTCGCGAGCTTTCCATTGATCAGATACGACAAATTCATCAGGCAGTTCCTGATGTGAAGCTCGAAGCTTTCGTTCATGGAGCTTTGTGCGTATCTTTCAGTGGTCAGTGTTATGCTTCCCAGTATTGCTTTGGTCGAAGTGCCAATCGTGGTGAATGTGCTCAGTTTTGTCGTCTGCCTTTCTCGCTTCAAGATGCTCAGGGAAAGATAATGAGTCGCAATCGTTATCTTCTCTCGTTGCGCGACATGAACCGTAGTCGCTCTATAGAAGAAATGATGGACGCAGGTGTTCGTTCGTTCAAGATTGAAGGTCGTCTCAAGGATGTCTCCTACGTCAAGAATATAACTGCCTATTATCGTCAACAGATTGATGCTGTCTTGAGGCATCGTCCAGAATACGTTCGTTCTTCGTTGGGGCACGAGACATATACGTTCCAGCCAGATCCTCGACGTAGTTTCAATCGAGGGTTCACAGAATATTTCCTTCATGGTCGTACGCCAGACATTACTTCGCCACAGAGTCCTAAAAGTGTGGGGCAACCTGTTGGAGAGGTCAAGGAGGTACGACGTGATTGTATTATTGTGTCAGGCATAATTCCTTTCTCGAATGGCGATGGATTGTGTTTTTATGATTCAGAAAATAGGCTTCAAGGTTTTCGCGTGAACAGGGTGGAAGGCAATCATCTTTATCCTGCACAAATGCCTCAAATCAGTCCCCACACACCGCTCTTTCGCAATTTCGACCAGCAATGGGAACGTTTACTTTCACGTACATCTTCAGTTCGTAAAGTATTTGTTGACTGGAAATTATCGGAATCTGAGGAAGGTTTTACTTTAAGTGTTATTCGTGAGGATGGTGTCCAAGTTTCAGAGTCTTTCCCCTATGAGCATCAGTTGGCTAGAACCGATCAGAATAAAGGAATTTGTGAACAGCTTTCCCGTTTGGGTGATACCATCTATGAGGCACGAAACATAGATGTTCTTTTTTCCCAATCGTGGTTTATTCCCCATAGCGTTTTGGCAGAATGGAAGAGGCAAACGCTTCTTCTGCTTCCATCTCCATCTTCAATAGCTTCATCTGTTCCTCATCCTTCTGAGGACAAGATTGAGGCAAAGGATAATTCTTTCCTCCTGAACGTTTCCAATCGTCTTTCTCGACAGTTCTATCAGTCTCGAGGAGTTTGTGCGATTGAACCAGCTATGGAAATCACACCTGGTTCAACGCCTCAAAGCAGCACCGCATTGATGTTCTGTCGGCATTGTTTACGTTATTCATTAGGTTTATGTGCACGCAATGGTGGTAAACATGGTCCTTTCATAGAGCCTTTTTATCTTGTCTCTCAGGATGGTCGTCGTTTTCCACTCGAGTTTGATTGCAAGAACTGTCAGATGATTGTCCACCATGCGTAATGTCGCTCTCATATTCCTCTCAGCATTGTTTTTTAGTGCTTGCAGCTATCCTCGCCAGGGAGATGGACGGCCTTATGGCATCAATTATAATTTTGAGTTGTGGGGAGACAGTTTGATTTTGCAATCTGATCAACCTACTCATAATCAACCTATCAGTACAATGCTCGATAGCAACAATGTTGTCTATCAGGGTGATCCTCTCGTGGTTGCTCAGATTATGATTATTCCTGAGGATTCTGTTGATAGTGTATGGGTTAAAGTGGCGCGTGACCAACTGACGATGGGATGGACACATGAGAGTGTCCTGATAGCCAATGCAGTTCCTTCAGACCCTATCAGTCAGTTCATCTTTTTTTTCAGCCAGCGTCATTATTGGTATTTCTTAGGATTCATCATCTGCTTGATTCTCCTTACCGTTTTCCATTTGATGCGTCGTAAGGGTTTTCATGTTGTCCATTTCAACGATATTGCCACTTGTTATCCTACTGCTCTTGCGCTTACTGTGAGTGGTAGTGCAGTCCTTTATGCCAGTATCCAGAAGTTTGTCCCAGAGACATGGGTTCAGTTCTATTACCATCCTTCCATCAATCCCTTCGAATTACCCTTTATTCTGGCTCTTTTTCTCTCTTCTGTCTGGCTGATTCTTATCTTGCTAGTTGCCTCGCTTGATGAGGTCAATCGTCAGCTTCGTTTTTCAGATACCATCATGTATCTGCTCTCGCTTTTTGGTGTTTGTGTATTGTGTTATATGGTTTTCTCCATTCTCACTTTATATTGGGTGGGATATCTGCTCTTTGTTGTATATGCCGTATGGGCACTATGGCGCTATATTCGACGCTATCGTCCTCACTATATTTGTGGTAAGTGTGGTTCCAAACTTCATGCATTGGGGCGATGTCCACATTGTGGTGCAATGAATGAATAAAATTAATCAAATCAATATAAAAAAATGAACTCTCTATCTAATCTGTTACGTTGCCTTTCACGATTGAAAGTGATGGGAGGTTTCTTATCCTTCCTCTTTTGTCTTATCTCGATTCCTGCTGATGCAGAATTGCAATCTGGTCAGGTTGTTCGCGTCTCCATTGGTAGCCGTGTAATGAGTACTGAAGATTCCAGCCTTGATGCTGGGAAAGCTGTGGTTATGTGGACAGAGACAAATACCAATTCACAGCGGTGGCTCTTGGAACAGAATGACAAAGGTGGCTACTATATTACCAATGTGTATAGCGGATACTACCTGGGTGGAATCTCATCGTCATCCAATGGGGCTAAAATAGGTCAGGTTACTCGAAGCAATGCTGCGACTCGAGGCTCATGGGAACTTGTTCCTGTGGAAGGTGTGGAGAATACATACCAGATTTTCATCAACACCAATCGTCGTTTCTGCCTGTCTGCTGCATCTGATGTGTCTGAAGGTAGTGAACTGACTCTTGTCACAGCAGCTACTGCTGATGCGTCGCGTGTGCAGTTTCACATTGAGGAAGCGGCAGCAGCACCCAATCAGCTAACTGCTGAGATTCGCGAGGAAATGATGGATCGATGGATGGCTCAGTATTACCACAAGGCATCTACAGGTCACGTCATAGGCAAAGGCGGCTGGTGGGGCGATGCTGAGATGTTCGAGGTTGTTTTGGATGCCTATGAGACAACTGGACTTCAGGAATATGCCACTATGTTTGACGAACTCTATAGGAATTTCTGCCATCGTAATGGAACAGATTGGACGGGTAATAGTTATAACGACGATATTGCCTGGATGTGTATTGCTTGCGTACGTGCTTATCTGCTCACAGGCAATACGGATTATCGCACTAAGGCAAAAAGCAACTTTGATGCCATGTATAAGCGTGCAAATGCTTATGGAGACAATACACTCATCTGGTGTCAAGGCAAATCAGGAACCAACAGTTGCATCAATGGTCCTGCCTGTGTGGCAGCTTGCTATCTGGCTATTGCTACAGGCCTCGAGAGTTACTATACGAAAGCTCGCAACACATACATGGGTGAGAGAGCTATCCTGTATGCATTCTCCAATGGGAACTTCACAGGTCAAGTATATGACTCCTACGACACAAAGAATAAAAAGGTAGGCAACACATGGTCAAGCACTTACAATCAAGGTACATGCCTTGGAGCAGCTGTTATGCTCTATGATCACTTTGGCGATGAGATGTTCCGTCAGGATGCAGATGCTATTGTCTCATGGACAAAGAGCAATCTGGCCAATAGCAATGGGATTATCAAAGTGTGTCAAACGGCTACGGGTGACCTTACTGGATTCAAGGGCATCCTCATGCGCTATATCCGTCGTTATGCAGCAGACCTGGATCATCCTGAGAACTATGAATGGCTGGCAAAGAATGCGTTCCAGGCATGGAACAATCGCAATTCAGCTGGCATTTCCATGAGTGGATGGCTCCATAAGACGCCAGAGAACTTCAACTATTCAGACGGTGGTGATTTCAGAAACGATGGCGTAGGGGCTTTCACAGCTCTTTCGGCTGCCTATAATGCCCATTTGGGTGTTCAGGATCACCATGACGCCTACAGCACCATCGAATCAGAGAACTTCAACTTCATTTGTGGAGCCCAGATTACCACTGAGGATGGGATGACTGTCGCAGGTCCCTTTAATAACGCCACCAACATTGGATACCGCAATGTGGAGTTTGGCAATCGTGCTGCCACCCATTTGAATCTGCGTATGAACCACTTGCGTGTCTCATCTCGTCTCAACGTCTATGCAGATGCACCCAATACTGGGACGCTCCTTTGTACTGTCACTCCTGAGGAAACCTCTCAATGGATCGATGTCACTGTGCCTCTCAATGTTCCCCTGGATGGAACTCATAACATTTACTTCTGTGTTGCAGGAACAGCACGCATTCCTTTGCTCAGCATCGATAAGTTCTCGTTTTCTTCCACCTACAGCATCTATCCAGATTTGACCAATAATGGAGGCAAGTTCACTACCTCTTTCCAGACCTCTGACAATCTCGATGCTTTAGGTGATGATCGAGCCACTACTGCCATTTCTGCTGTTGCTCCTGAGGGAGAGGCGTGGATTCAGTATCAGAGTTCTGCACCCATCGTTCTCAGTGGATACAGTCTCTTTGCTGGACTTTCAGAGGGTCATGATCCTTCTGCATGGTTGCTTCAATATTCCGATGATGGCAACACGTGGGAAACGCTGGATGAACGTGTTGAACAAGCCTTTTCAACACGTGGAGAACAGCGTTTCTTCACAGTCTCTTCCAACGAGGCTCATTCCTGCTTCCGTCTTCTCTTCCCCCATGTCGAGTCAGGCGCAACGCTATCTTTGTCTGAATGGCAACTTATGGGACGTAGTGTCTCTCAAGCTGATATTACCCATGATGGAGGGCAGATGACTTCTGAAGGAGCAACAACCTATGTCTATCGTGGTATGGGAAGCTATCTTCTTGATGCTTACTCGATTACGGGAGGCAATGCAACAGCATGGACCCTCTATGGCTCCACCAATGGGAACCGCTGGGTGGAGCTCGATTCTCAATCCGATTCTCAAAACATTTATCCTACCAGCGCATGTCAGGTTCACTCCACCACAGGTTATACCTATTATAAATTAGAGGTTACTTCATTTGCTGAGGGCGCAGAACCCTCTGAAGATTTGCAGCTCCAACTCTTTGGCATGCTTGATTTTGGAAAATTCCATGCTGATATCACCCAGTTCAGCATCATAAAGGATGCAATTGGTGGCGATGCATCTATGCTTTTCGACAAGGATGGTTACACCTACAGCACCAGCGAGGGTTCCACAGATGTCCTTCCTTCATGGGATATCCGCCTTCCTTTCTCAGCGCGTATTATTGGCTACAGCCTTCTTTCAGCCGATGATGCTGACCTCAATCCTCAATCTGTTGCTCTTTATGGTATTGATGATGAAAGTGGGGATGTTGCCACACTCAGCACCCGCAGTCTTAGCATGACACTTCGTGGTCAGCGAGTTACCAATACAGTTTCTTCCAGTCGTCAGTTCAATCATCTTCGCCTTGATGTGGGAGCCGTAGTCAACGAAGGAACGCAGGCACGCTTGGCAGAGGTGGAGATTTATACAACTACGATGATAGAGGATGAGACCATCGCTCCACGTCCCGTCTCCATTCAGGCTTCAGCTGAGGCAGTCGCTGCTACAGAGAGTGTTGAGAAACTCGTGGATATGAGTCGCATGACACGTTATCGCACAAGCTTCACCAAGCCAGTTTCCATCACAGTCACTTTTGCTGAGCCTCAATCCATTAAGGCGTACACCCTCACAGCCGCCAAGGATGAGCCAACACGTGATCCTCAGGCATGGACTCTCGAGGGTTCTTCTGATGGTTCTGCCTGGACAGTTATTGACCAGCGTACTGATCAAGCTTTCAGCCATCGCTATGCTACCCAGTTTTACGACTGCAATCCTGAGGCAGAGCCATACACGCAGTATCGTCTCACTTTCACTGAGACAGCAGGAGCCAATCAAGTGCAGTTGAGTGAGCTTCAGTTCCTCCTTACCACGCATCCCACTGCTGTCCGCAATATCAGCGTTGATCCTGTTTCTGTCGATGATTCTCCTCTCTACGACCTTCAGGGACGCAAGGTTCAGTCTCCACGTCGTGGAATCTATATCCAAGGCGGCAGAAAGGTTATCCGTTAGGTCAAAAACAAAGAAGCCTCTCTTACCGTTTCTTCTGGGTAGGAGAGGCTTCTCTTCCTTCTTCTGTTTCTCAGAATTACTTTTCGCCTATCAGTTCCACGATACGCATCATCTGGTTGGGGATGCGGATGCTTTGTGGACATTTAGGCAGACACTGGCCACACTCCATGCATTTCGTAGCCAGTTCCTCGCTCTTCAGTTTCTTCTTGAAGCTGTCACGTAAAGCCTTCACCTTCTTCTTGTAGCTATCCTCGCCCTTTTTGGGGAAGGAGCCGCTGTTGACAGCATTGTTGTAAACTGCGAAATTGCCAGGAATGTTTACGCCAAAGGGACAAGGCATGCAATACTGACAGGCGGTACAGGGAATCACAGGAATGCCCTTCATGCCTGTCGCGATGCGATCCATCAGGTCAAATTCCTCTTCGCTCATCTCTTGCAGTGGCGAGAAGGTCTCCACGTTTTCCTGCAGTACCTCCATCGTTGTCATGCCGCTCAGGGTCGTGAGTATGTTCTCGTGAGAGCCCACCCATCTGAATGCCCATTTGGCTGGAGTGTCGTCAGGGTCAGCTGCACGCATCAGCTCCTCGTACTCGCTGGGCACTTTTGCCAGACGGCCACCCAGCAGAGGTTCCATCACTACGTTCTGCACACCCATGCGCTCGCATTTCTGATAGAGATATTCAGCGTCAGCATCCTTCTTCCATCCCTCGCCTTGTCCAGCGTGGCGCCAGTCGATGTAGTTCATCTCAATCTGCACGAAGGTGAATCCGTACTTCTTGTTGTTGTCCAACAGCCAATCAAATACCTTCACGTCGCCATGATAGGAGAAACCCAAGTTGCGGATCAGCCCCTTGTCTCTTTGTTCGCAAAGCCAATCAAGCAGGCCGTTGTTGATGAATCGATCGTTGAGGGTGTCCATACCTTTTCCGCCTCCAACAGAGTGGAGCAGATAGTAGTCGATATAGTCTACCTGCAGGCGTTCCAGCGAAGTCTTGAACATCTTCTGACCAGCTTCCAGGCTGTGGTCGCGCATGTCGCTCAGTTTCGTAGCCACATAGTAGCTGTTGCGAGGATGTCTGTGCAGGGCGATTCCTGTGCTGACCTCACTCTGCCCATGAATGTAGACAGGTGCTGTGTCGAAATAGTTCACACCATGCTCCAATGCGTAGTCCACCTCTCTGTTCACCATCTCCTGATCGATGTGCCCATCTTTTTGAGGGAGGCGCATCATGCCGTATCCCAGCAGCGATACGCGATCCTCAGTATGTCTGTTTATCCGATAGGTCATTCCATTCGCTCCATCCGTTTGCTTGGTGGAATTCATTTTGTTTCCAGCATACACTTGCATGCCGAATCCACCCAGCAGGAAGGCTGATGCGGAGGTGGTTCCCAACCTTTTCAGGAACTCTCGTCTGGTGCGGTCCTGTTTGTTGTCGTTGCCTTTCATAAATGTTTGTTTGGGTTAGAATTGCTTGAGATTTATCTTATTCTTTGGCAATCTCGAGCCTGGTTGGCAGACTCGAGATTGCTTATGATACAGTTTTTGTCCTGTGGGATTACTTCTGAACTTTCTTGCCACCTACGATATAGATGCCCTTGGGCAGGTTGACCAGACTGTTGCGGACTGCAACATTCGTGCGTATCAAGCGTCCTTGCATGTCATATACGTTGGTGCGTTCGCTGCTCGTCATGTCGATGTTCTCGATGGCTGTGCCTGGGTCACCGTTGACGATGGTTCCTTCAGCAGAAATGATGACAGTCTTGTGTGTAGGATTGAGCACAGGATACAGATCTTCGCCCAAATTCTGATACCAAGTGGTTGTGGGAGCCAACTCATTGAGGCTGTAGGCAACCATTCCGCTGAAGAATTCTTCCTCTGATACGAAGTTGATGTTCTCCTGCTGGCCTCCCATGTATCCACCTACCTTGCCGATGGTGGAAGTGGTCCAGATGTCCTGGAACTTGCTGCCTTCATGGCAGTATCCGATGAGGTCGCCCAGATAGGTCACGTTGCCCACAAGAAGGTTGGTGTAGACGAAGCAGTTCTTTGCTGTGAAGCCATAGGTTCCGTCGTGGGAAGAACCAATGAGTCCACCCACTGTGCTGGTTCCGTCGATAGTGCCTGCGAAGTAGCAGTAGTTGATGTTGCCATAATACTTGCCGGCGATACCACCTACATCCGTCCCACCGCTCATGTCAGCCTTGCTGTAGCAATAGGAGATGTTGCAAGGCAGAGAAGTGCCTACTGCACCAATGATGGAGCCGCAATGGGTAGCGATGTCCGTGTTGGAGGCAATGTGTCCACTTTCGATGGCTACGCGTGTGACAGTTGCTCCATCGGCCATACCAATGAACATGGCAGGAATGTTGGTGATGGGGTAGAACTGGCCGTCGTAGCTTCCTGTGAACAGATAGCTGTTGTTGCCCATAGGATGCCAGAGTACCTCAGACATGTCGAGAGGCGCTGTCTGGATGGCCTTGACGCTGCCGTTGCCAGCATTTACGGTATTGGCGAGCCAGAGGAGATTCTGAGGAGTCTCAATCTGGTATACGCCATCCACGAGTTCTGGTTCAGCTCCATGAACTTTCTGATAGATGGAAGTCTCCTTCAGGGCTTCCATCGAGAGGGCCTGCTCCTTGGAATAAGAACCTGCCTCGTATGCATCCCAGATGGCATCGTAGGCTGCCGTTCCTTCGCTGAGTTGCTCCTTGCTGACGCCTCCTTGCTCGAAGATCTCATAGAGAGAGGCATTGATCTGGTCAGCCTCGTTGATCATCTTGACGTAAGCCATCTTGGTGTCGTAGATGTCCTGGAAGAGTTGCGAGAACTTCTCGATAATCTGGTACTTCGTCTCGTTGTCCTCAGCAGAGGCTGCGGCTATGATGGTCTGCTGCAGCTCGTCCTTGAGTGCCTGAGAGAAGTTGGGATACTTCTTGTACATGTCATCATTGCTGTCGCTGCTGAACTCGTAAGCCATGATGGTGTTGGCGCGGCTCACCTGTCCTGCCAATGTCTCATTGATGGCGTCAGTAGCGTTTTCGATGGTGCCACGATAGAAGAGGCGGAAGTTGGCGAAGCCTGTCCAGTCGCTGCCCAGTCCTGAACCCTGGCTCTTGAGGCCAACGGTCAGTTTTCCATCAGTTACATAGGCTAGGATACGGTTGAGGTGGCGACCTGCGCTGAAGCCGTAGGAGCAGCTGTAGTAGCCGTGCATACAATATCCAATGACATTGCCATCCTCGTCCTGGTATTCATAGTCTGGATTATTGCCGCCTGGCGTGATGTAGCAGTTCACTTGGTCGACAGCATCCTCGACGCGCACCATATCCTCGCATACGTTGGATACGTATACCTTGTTGTCGTTGGCATAGAGCATGGGCACGTACTGCGTGCTGTAGATGCTGGTGTAGGGACGGTAGGCTGCGTTGGCCTGGAGTTCGTAGACGCCATCTGACAAGCCTGTGATAGTCTGGTACATGTCGAAGGTGTTGTCCCAGCATTCTCCTGCTATCATGACTTCTGGTACGCCGCCTGTGCCTGTGCCCACCTTGCCCTGCCATCCGTTGTATCCGTCTGTCAGGTTGGCATTGGTGATCAAGCGTGTGATTTCAGAGTCCACCCCATAGCCGTTTGCCACAGCTGTCTCATAGAGCGACTTGGCAAAGACTGTCTCTGCCTGTACCTCTGTTGTTGTCAGCACGTGGTATAATATGACGTAGGGATAGCTTCCTTGCGGATAGTCCTCGCAGGGCTCAATCTCATCCTCGAGATACGTTATCAGGAATTCCAGGTCTGGACCTGCAATCTCGCCTTCGTGCTCAAGGATATCCGTGATGATGTTCTGTACAGCCTTGTCGTAGGCATCGTATGCAGCTGCACTGGTCTCAATACTCTTACGCAGAGATTCAGCGTTGTGGTAGGCTGCGAAAAGTTCTTCACGTGTAGTCACCTTAGGCAGGTCGCCCAATGAACTTGCATACGCATCGATGAGAGATGTGGTGGCAATTACAGAGGTAGAGAATTCACCAGCCTCATTGACGAGGAAGCTAACCATTTCCTTCAAGCTTTCGCTGTCGGTTTGGCAACCATATTCCTCACTGGAAATCTTGTAGATCAGACCATGAGTCTCGTCGAGGGTAGGACTTTGGTCCTCGCCCAGCGTCTGGAACCATGTGGGATTGACGAAACTGTTGCCGTTCATCAGATAGCAGGCACGGCCTGTCGCGAAGTCTTCCTGTTTGAGGGTTGTCACAGTCAGCGTGCCTCCATTGTAGCCAGCATCCTTGTTGGCAGGGCTCCATCCCCAGCACTGGGTGATGCTGTTTTTGCCATGAGCATAGCCTACGTAATGGCCGCGATACTCCTCGTTGCCATTCAGCACTTCTGCATAGACGTAGCAGTTGGTGACTGTGGCTACATTGTCGTCATCGTAAGAGCTGCCGATGATGCCGCCCACTGTGCTCGTGCCATCGATGGTACCTGCGAAGTAGCAGTGGTCGATGGTTCCATAGTACTTGCCTGCGATGCCACCCACGTCAGTTCCACCAGTCAGGTCGGCCTTACTGGAGCAGTAGGTAATGGTGCTTCCTGCAGCCGTGCCGCAGTTGCCTGCGATAGAGCCCGTATGGCTGGCGAAAGCGGTGTTCTCGCCAATCTGTCCACTCTCGATGTTCACACGCGTGATGGTGGCTCCCTGGATAGTTCCAAAGAGCATCTGGTTGATGTTCGTGATGGGATAGAACTGTCCGTCGAAGGTACCGCTGTACTTGAAGGAAGGACTTCCAATGGGCGTATGGTCCACATCGCTGAAATCGATGGGAGCTATCAGTCGTGCATTCAGGCTGTTGTCGCCATTGTTGACCTTGTTGGCAAACCACTCGAGTGCTCCAGCTGTTGCGATTTCATAATATCCATTGACCAGCTGGGCAAAGTCGGGATCCACAGCGCCGCAGTTGACGCAGACGCCATCCACGAACTCGTGGTCAGGTCGCACGCTTGTCTGGGTGTTGCCAAAGGTGATCTCACTGCCTTCCTCGACTGAGCCGTCGCAGCGCAGCTGTCCGTTGGCGTATACGATGGAGTGGGAGGCATCGATGACTGGATAGATGTCTGTCCCCAATGTCTGGCGGAAGACAGGATTGTCGCTGCTCTTCTCGTTGACGTTGTAGGCAACCTCGCCACTGGCAAACGCATCCAGGGAAACCACTTCCGTATTCTGAACTACACCACCTGTATAACCACACAAGCGCTCCACACCTTCAATGGGGTTGCTGTAGCAGTTGCGGAGGACGCAGATGGACTGCATATAGCCGATAAAGTTACCCAGATAATCTGGCACACCCGTTATCTTGGCGCTGTAGACGAAGCAGTTGCTGACAAGGACGGGAATGGATGAGTCATTGCCGCTGCCGATGATTCCACCCGTAGTGCTGGAGCCGTCGATCTCGCCTGCATAGTAGCAGTGGTCGACGTTGCCACACATCTTTCCTATCAGACCTCCAGCATCGTTGGTCGTGCCGTAGATGTTGGCCTTGCTGTAGCTGTTTGTCAGATAGCAGGCTTCAGTAGCTGTACCTGCGATCGTACCCGTATGGGAACCATAGTTGGTGTTCATGGTCAAGCTACCGCTCTCGATGGCAATGTTCGTCAGGTTGGCTCCTGCGATGGTACCAAAGAGCATGGCATTCAGGCTGGTGATAGGCTGCAGCCCTCCGTCGAAGGTTCCTCTGTAGGGATTCCCTGGAGTTCCTATGGGCGTGTGTACATATGTATAAAGGTCTATGGGAGCAGTCAAGCGACCATTCAGACTTGTCTTGCCGTTGTTGACTTGATAAGCAAACCATTCGAGTTTGCCAGGAGTGTCCAGATTGTAGAATCCCTCAGCATCAGGAGTCACATAGTCGCCCTGCATGCCACCGCAGACGGTGCAGAAGCCGTCCTTGTACTGATGGTCTGGCTTGGGAGTCGTGTTCTCGTTGCTGAAGGTGAAGGTGCCAGAGGCAGCTGTACCGTCGCAACGTGCGTCACCCACTGCATAGACCCGTGCGCTGGTGGCAAAGGGAGTGGGGAGCTGGTCTGTGCCGATGGTCTGGTACCATTCGATTCTGTCCTGCGTTCCATTGAGCAGATAGGCGGCCTCGCCGCTGAGCAGCTGGTCGGCAGTCACAGGTTTAACGCCTGACTCCACAGCGCCTATCGTGTTGACGTAGTAGCAATTCTTCTGAGTCATGTTGCCACCGTTGCGGCAGAAGGTGGCAGAACCGTTGTAGTCAGCCAGTTCTGCATCGACCACCTGGAGAACACTTTCCAGACGGGTGGCACCGCTAAGCCAGCCCACGATACCACCGCAATTGGTGGTCTCTGCGCCATAGATGCCTGCCTGAGAGAGGGTGAACTCGATGGTGGCATTGCCCTGTCCGATGGCTGCGATACCTCCGTGGGTACCGTCGCCAGTGACGCTGCTCTGGATGCGCACTTTGCTGACGCAATGGCTGATGGTACCGCCGTTCAGGTTGCCCACGATGCCTGCGCCATACTTGGCACTGGTCTCGATGTTACCCGCTACGACCAGATTCTTTACTGTACCTGCGCCCATGTATTGGAAGAGGGCAACATATTCGCTTTCAGCGGAGTAGTTGACAGTGACCGTGTGACCGTTTCCGTCGAAGGTGCCCGCATAGGGGTGTTCGCCGTTGCCAATCATGGCTGTCTGTTCGCTGAAGTCGATGTCAGCGGTCAGGACAGCATTTGCATCCGTCTCGCCAGCATTTACCTTCTGGGCAAATCCTGCCAAATCCTCAGGAGTGCCGATTTCATAGACGCCTTGCGCCCAACCATACCCGCTCATGCAGAGCACGAGGAGAGTTGCAAATAGTTTGTAGAACTGTTTCATGGTTCAATGCTTTTTAGTTGATATTATGTTAATATGTCTCTTTTTTCTGTTTTCTGTCTCAAAGTTACAACTTTTTTTTCATTCCTGCAAGTTTTTTCTGCTGTTTGTCCCATTTATTTCTTTGTTTTATGAAAAATCTTTTAATTATGCATATTTATCTTCAATAAAAGTTTGCGTCCGATGGCAAGGTGAAGTCAAAATCCAATTGTTCTGTCCAGTAGCATACACACAGTATCACAGTATCACAGTAACACAGTAACATTTGCGATTTTCAAAATGTGAGATGAAATTTTATATTATATATATAA